>NZ_CP113941.1:50000-696250 GCF_029392675.1 Lactobacillus sp. ESL0684
AGGAGCCAGAGAAGATAGTACGCTAGTATTATCAGAGGCAATGTTGGGATACTACCCTTGTTTGATGGCTACTCTAACTAGGATCTCTAAGCGAGATTTAGGACAGTGTCAGACGGGCAGTTTGACTGGGGCGGTCGCCTCCTAAAGAGTAACGGAGGCGCCCAAAGGTTCCCTCAGAATGGTTGGAAATCATTCATAGAGTGTAAAGGTAAAAGGGAGCTTGACTGCGAGAGAGACAACTCGAGCAGGGACGAAAGTCGGGCTTAGTGATCTGGTGGTACCGCATGGAAGGGCCATCACTCAACGGATAAAAGCTACCCTGGGGATAACAGGCTTATCTCCCCCAAGAGTTCACATCGACGGGGAGGTTTGGCACCTCGATGTCGGCTCGTCGCATCCTGGGGCTGTAGTAGGTCCCAAGGGTTGGGCTGTTCGCCCATTAAAGCGGCACGCGAGCTGGGTTCAGAACGTCGTGAGACAGTTCGGTCCCTATCCGTCGTGGGCGTAGGAAATTTGAGAGGAGCTGTCCTTAGTACGAGAGGACCGGGATGGACATACCGCTGGTGTACCAGTTGTCTTGCCAAAGGCATAGCTGGGTAGCTAAGTATGGCAGGGATAAGCGCTGAAAGCATCTAAGTGCGAAGCCCCCCTCAAGATGAGATTTCCCATACGTAAAGTAGTAAGACACCTCAAAGACGATGAGGTAGATAGGCTAGGAGTGGAAGAGTAGTGATACTTGGAGCGGACTAGTACTAATCAGTCGAGGACTTGACCAAAAGCGAGTGCAATTTGGTAAGAGAGTGGAACGGTAAAAGAGTAGATTATATTTAGTTTTGAGTGTAAAAACTCAAAGAGAATAAAAAGTACGGTGGCAAGAGCAAGAAGGAAACACCTGTAACCATGTCGAACACAGAAGTTAAGCTTCTTAACGCCGAGAGTAGTTGGTGGGAAACTGCCTGCGAGGGTAGGACGTTGCCGTGCTTTTTTTAATATTCCGGCTTAGCTCAGTTGGTAGAGCGCTTGACTGTTAATCAAGATGTCGTCAGTTCGAGTCTGTCAGCCGGAGCAAAAGAGGACCGAGGATGAATATCATCCTCGGTTTTTTACTTGATTTTTGGTTTGATTTCTAGTTCATTGAATGAATTAATTAGTTTTGTTATCCCTGGAGTTTGAGGTCTTTTTGCTTTGGTGGCAATGAAGTATCTAATATTAATTAAATTTGGGTCTAGGGGTAATAGGTTAATTGGTGTTTGTGCCATGCGTTTAATAATACTTGCTGCCGAGATCGTTAAGCCAACTCCCTTGATTGCTAAATTAGTGACAGTTATAATACTGTTGCTCTCTAATACTAGGTTGGGCTTAACGTTAAAGCGGTGAAAAATTGCATCTAGTTGATGTCTGATTGCAGAATTTGAATTACTGACAACAAATGGTTCTTGTAATAGTTCTTGCAAGTCATATTCATCAGATTCTAGAATAAACTTTCCTCTTTTAAAGTATTTTGATTTAGGTGAAATTATGATAAAGTATTTTTCACTACCATTTATGTGGAGGTCAAATTCTTGATTAATTGATTCTGGGTTTTGTCCAATATAACAGTCTATTTGTTCATTGAGAAGATTTGTTTCATTATTTCGGGGAGAAGTTTCCTTGAGTTGAATATTAATATTAGGATTTTTATCTAGAAAATCTGGTAATAGTTGTGCTAGTAAAAAGCTTCCCAGGCTTTCCAAAATGCCAATTCTAATGACTTCTGTGTTTGGTTGAATGATAGGAAGAAGCTGTCGATTTAAATTTTCTTTATCTACAATTTCTTTTTCAAGGTATTTATAGTAAATACTTCCAGCCTTTGTTAGTGTGAAAGGAATCTGCTGTCGGTCAATAATTGTTGTACCTAATTTTTTTTCGATACGTTTAATTAACTGAGTTAAATAGGGCTGCGAAATAAATAATTCTTGAGCTGCTTTGGTAAAATTACTTTCTTTTAGTAGAACATCAAGATAGTGTAACAAGGTTTCTGGATTTTTCATTAGTGAGCTCCTTTCGATAACAAAACTATTATAACCTATTTGCTAGAAAACTATTTCACAGATTTCGGTAAAGTTAGTAAAATTTAATTAAAAGTAATCAAAGTGAAAGGAAACTACTACGATGAAAACAGGAAAATATCAAGTTAAGGCTAAGGGTCATGGTTCAAGCTCTATGCCAATGGAAGTATCAATCGAAGATGATAAAATCACTAATATCACGGTTGATTCAAGTGGTGAA
Source organism: Lactobacillus sp. ESL0684 (assembly GCF_029392675.1). Classification (NCBI taxonomy): domain Bacteria; kingdom Bacillati; phylum Bacillota; class Bacilli; order Lactobacillales; family Lactobacillaceae; genus Lactobacillus; species Lactobacillus sp. ESL0684. The sequence continues at coordinate 52,269 of NZ_CP113941.1, forward strand.
ACTAAAGGCGTGGCTGATGAAGTATTTAAGCGTCTACCTAAAGAAATTGTTGATTATCAAACTCTAAATGTTGATGCAATCAGTGGCGCTACTATTTCCAGTAACGGAATTGTTAGTGGTGTTGCACAGGCAATTACAGAAGCTGATGGCGATGCAAACGAGTGGCAACAAAGGGCTAAACCAGAATTGGCACAAGCTAGCGATCAAGAGCTTACGACAGATGTTGTAGTGATTGGTGCTGGTGGTGCTGGTTTAGCAGCTTCAGCTCGTTCAATTCAAAATGGTAAAAAGGTTATTTTATTAGAAAAATATCCACAAATCGGTGGTAATACTACTCGCGCCGGTGGCCCAATGAATGCTGCTGAACCTGACTGGCAAAAAGAGTTTAAGGCTTTGCCTGGTGAAAAGGAAACTTTAAAAGAATTAGCAGAAACTCCAATTGCTGAAATTGATACTGAATACCAGGATGATTTTAAACAATTACAAAAACAGATTAATGATTACTTGGCAACAGGAGCGGATTATTTATTTGATTCAAAATTACTACATGAAATTCAAACTTATTTAGGTGGTAAAAGAACGGATCTTAATGGTCAAGAAATTCATGGTAACTATGATTTGGTTAAGGAATTAATTGAAAATGTACTTGATTCTGTTAAATGGCTAACAGATTTAGGAGTTAAGTTTGATCGTAAGCAAGTTACGATGCCAGTAGGTGCTTTATGGCGCAGAGGACACAAGCCAGTTGAACCAATGGGTTATGCTTTTGTCCATGTTTTAGGTGATTGGATTAAAGAGCACGGTGCTAATGTTTTAACTCAAACTCGGGCACAGCATTTATTAATTGAAAATGGACAAGTAGTCGGCGTAGTTGCTAAACAAGATAATGGCAGCCAAATAACGATTCATGCTAAACAAGTTATTCTAACATCTGGTGGATTTGGTGCTAATACGCCGATGGTTCAAAAGTACAATACTTATTGGACAGAAATTGCTGATGATATTGCAACAACTAATTCACCTGCAATTACAGGTGACGGGATTGCTCTAGGACAAGAAGCCGGAGCGGATTTGGTTGGTATGGGATTCATCCAATTGATGCCAGTTTCTGATCCAAAAACCGGTGAATTGTTCTCTGGACTGCAAACTCCACCTGAAAACTTTATTATGGTTAATCAAAAGGGTGAACGGTTTGTTAATGAATTTGCTGAGCGTGATACTTTGGCTAAAGCAGCGATTGACAATGGTGGCTTGTTCTACCTAATTGCTGATGATAAGATTAAGGAAACCGCTTATAATACTACACAGGAGTCAATTGATGCTCAAGTTGAAGCTGGCACTTTATTTAAGGCCGATACGCTTGAAGAATTGGCTGAAAAAGTTGGTATGGATCCAGCAACTTTAGTAGCAACAGTTAAAAAATATAATTCTTATGTTGATGCAGGTAAAGATCCTGAATTTGGTAAGAGTACCTTTAATTTGAAATGTGAAGTAGCACCGTTTTATGCAACTCCACGTAAACCGGCGATTCATCATACAATGGGTGGTTTACGAATCGATCCTAAGACGCGAGTTCTTGACCAAAATGGTCAAGTAATTGCTGGTCTGTATGCTGCTGGTGAAGTGGCTGGCGGATTACATGCCGGTAATCGGTTAGGTGGAAATTCGTTGGCAGATATTTTTACGTTTGGCCGAATTGCAGCAGATACGGCTTGTGCGTCAATCCCAGATACTGCTTCTGGCGCCTCAACACATTAAAAATTAAATTTAATCATTAAAAAGAAGTTGATCAAAGTCAACTTCTTTTTGTTTATAAATAATTACGCTCTAATGCTACAAAAATGGTCACGATTAACAGGTCAGCACAGCCACCTAGACTATAATTTTTATCAGTCATTTCTTGGTTAAATGCCAGTAAAAATTCCTTTCCTTGTACAGTTTGATATCCACCTAAAGCAAGATACTTTTTAGCTTGTTCTTGGATCCAAGTTACAGCACTAATGTCACCACCTGCTCGTTTAATCAAATTACTGTCAATTGCAACCGAGGCAATCTTCATTAGAGTATCCAAAATTCGCGCTTGGATAGGACCAGTTTGCTCCTTTAAGAAAGGCAGAGCGACTCGTTCAACAATTGGATAACCACTTTGTGCCTCTTGTCTGGCACCACCATAACCGTATTTTTGATAGGTTTTTGCTCCAGCAGTTTGAAGATCACGATTTTTATTTAGATCATGTTCGACTAAACCTGCGCACATTCGTCTAATAGTAGTGAATAATTCAGCTTGCTGCGTTTGTGCGTAACTTTCGGCGCAAACGAAAATTCCTAATGCAAAAATTGCACCCTTATGAGTATTGACGTTATTAGTGGCGGCATACATCTCTTGTTCAGCAGCAAGACCTTTTTGGCGTAATTCAAAGAACATGTCGGTTAAATTATCTTGTCTGAATGTTTGCCCTAGCATTTCAGCTGCTTTTAAATAGCTTTCTAGACTTAGGCTACTGTCAATAAAGGTATAGATATCCATGTCAGGATGTGGACCTGAGCTAACAGGGTCAACTAAGCCAGGTTTAGGCTGAGTGGCAACCTCATATAAAAGTGCGCGTAAGGCATTTTGTGTGATTGAATTAGTCATGATAATTACTATCCATAACAGATTCATCGGCTAAGTCTTGAATCATTTGTCTGCTTCCTTTTAAAAAATTAATCAAATCAAATATTTCTGGCGAAAGCTGATTAACAGGATCATAAACTAAATATAATTGTCGAGTATTTTTCGGTAAATCAATTTTTATTTTATGGATGTCGAAACCACTAAGATAAATAGTATTAGCAACAATTCCAACTAGATTATTGGTAATTACTTGACCAGCAATCGCTAATTCGTCATGAAGTCGATTGGTAATTGTTAAATCAGAAGCGGCAGCTAACAGTGCATCGGTAACATCTTTACCAATTTGAATTTTCTGGGAATAGGTAATGATATTTTCACCACGTAATTCTTCTGGTGAAATTTGTTTAATCTTTGTAAGGCTGTTTTCTTTAGCAACGATAGCAATTATTTCTTCGGTATAAAGTGGGATATAGGTAAAAGAGCGATATTTAGGGACAAAAGAACAAATTCCAATGTCATACCAACCGTTTTCAATCCCTTCACAAACTTGGTATGAAGGATTGTCATGGTAAATAAAATGGGCTGAAGTATTACTTTCTTGTTGATAAACTTTAATGATTTTAGGCAAAATAGTACCAATTGCAGTAGGGATGCTGGCGATATGAATGTTTCCTTGGTCTTGGCTAATTTTTTGTTTTAGCTTTTTTTTGCCATTATCAAGTGTATCTAATGAATTGACGACTGTGTCGTAGAAGATTTGTCCATAGGGCGTTAATTTTACATAATGACCAGCATGTCTAAATAGTTGACAGTGAAGCTCGTTTTCCAATTGCTTAATTGAAACGGATAAGGTAGGTTGACTAATAAAAAGTTGATTCGCTGCTTTAGTATACTGTCCTTGATCAGCTAACTCGCGAAAATAGTAAAGTTGATTTAAATTCATTTTTTACCTCAAAAGTTTTTGTATGATACCTAAATTATAAATGTTAACTATAAAATCGCAAAGATAATTTATATTAACTAATCAAAATAATAGTGTAAAGTTCAGTAAATGAATTTTAGTAGTAAGCAGTGCAATTTCTTAAATGGTAAAATCCTAGAGTTAAAGCCTTGATAAGATATAGTTTTATTAAATAAAGTCTAGAACAAAACTAATTGTTGTTTTTATTTAGAAAGCGGTATATTGATACTGATTAAAAAAACAAATATTTTTATAGGGAGAGTTTATGAAACGACAACGTTATGTTGGCGCAGCAACTTCTGTGTATTTGAATTATGCAGTAGTTGGTGCGGCGACAATCTTTATTAGTCAGTATCGGCAAGTCTTGGCTCAAGCTTGGCATGCTAGTGAAGCGGCTATTTCAATCGTGATGGCAATGGTTGGTTTAGGTCGAATTATTACAATTCTGTTTGCTGGTTCAATTTCTGATCGTATTGGACGTAAGCATACTTTACTGATTTCACTTGCTTGTGATATCGTTTTCTTATTAGGTGCAGCTTTTGCTAATAATGTTTGGTTAGCTGGAATTGCAGCCATGTTTTTTGGAGCAACTAATTCCTTTGGTGATACTGCTGGGTATCCTGCCTTAGCTGATGCTTTTCCAGATAAAACTGCAACGATGAATTCGTTTGTTAAGGCAGCTATGCAGGTAATGCAAATGTTGTTTCCGTTTTGGGTTAAATTGATTAAGGATCCTAAAATTACTGCTAGTGTTTTAGTAGTTATTTTATTGCTAGATATAGTGTTAACATTAAAAGTAGCTTATGCACCACAGACTCAAGATGAAACCTCAAGTGACCAAGCTGAAGTTGAGGCAACTGGCCAAACCGGTAATCAGCCTAAGCTGGCAGTTGATGGAGTTATGATTATTACTTTAGGTTTTACCCTTTGTTTTACTTTTTATATTTTTTCACTATATGCGCCGTACTATGGACAGTATGTTTTAAATGAATCAGCAGCTAATGCTAATCAACTAGTGTCATGGTATTCAATTGCATCGCTAATTTCTGTGTTTGTGACTTCAGCTTTGGTTACAAAAGTGAAGCGGCTATATTTAATTTTGACTTATGCTGCTATTTCAGCTTGTGGTTTGCTATTAATGGTACTTAATCCATCTGCTATTTCTGGTGAAATTGGTGCGGTTTTAGTTGGTTTCTTTGCGGCTGGTGGTGTTTGGCAGGTTGGTTTGTCTGTTTTGACTTCATATTTTCCACAAGGTCACGGGAAAATTACATCTTATTATAGTTTTGCACCAGCAGTGGTTTATTTTGTTGCCCCACTAGTGGCAGCCTTTGTCTTAAAAGCCAACTCGGCCAGTACATTAATGGTTTTCTGGATTACCACGATTATCGCTATTATTTCAGTAGTTTTAACTGGTGTTTTAATTATGCGGGGACGTAAATTTAATATCGCTGAATAAATAGGCACAATTAAAAAGAAAGGTTCAATATGACAACTAAAAAAATTAAAGCACAGGCTCAAGGGCGTAATGGTCAAATTGATTTTGATATTGCTGTAGATGGAAATAAAATTACCGATTTGCAGGTAACAAAGAGTTCAGAAACTCCAGCTATTTTTGATCAAGTTTTTGGTAAATTAAAGCAGAATGTACTGGATGAACAGAGTTTTGCTGTTGATGCAGTTTCAGGTGCTTCAATTATGACGCAAGCTATGCTTGATGCAGGACAAAAGGCACTTAAGGATAATGATATTAAACCTGCCCAGTCGCAGAATAAGCCAGAACATAAAAGTGTTACTCTAGATGTTGATGTTGCAGTCGTTGGATCTGGAATGGCTGGCCTAATGGCTGCATCGCGGGCATTAGCAATGGGTAAAAAGGTTTTAGTATTAGAAAAGAACGGCTACTTAGGTGGTGCAACTGCCTTAAACGGTTCAAACGTGGTTGGTACAGGTTCAAAAGTCTCTGCTAGGTTATTGGGTGCAGAAGCTCAAAAAGATTCTGTTAGCCGCTTAGTCAAAGATATTGCGCGTGAATGTCGCGGGACTAATTATCCAATGTTGTCAGATTTACTTGCCAATAATATTGGTAAAGCAGTTGATTTTATTACTGAATTTGCTGATTTACAATATCAAAAGGCTGAAACACAAACAGTAGAGCACTCGGTTGATCGGCAGATTGAAATGCCATCTGAAAGTTCGTATGAAGTTATAACTAAGGTGGCCAAGGCTTTTGAAGCAAAAGGCGGGAAGATCTTATTGGATGCGCGTGTTGAAGAACTAATTAAAAATGATAGTGATAAATTAGTATCCTTAGTTGCAGAGGGTAAGCATCAGACAACTACAGTTAATTTTAAGTCATTAATTTTAGCGGCTGGTGGCTGGGGTGCACGTGATTATCGCGAACACAAGACGAATATTCCTTACTATGGGCCAATGACTTCGACTGGTGATTATTTTGATTTTGCTAAAAACATGAACTTAGTAACACGTAATCTGGATTGGTATAAGGTATATCCACATGGCTTGGAAGTAGAACCGGGCATTGCTAAATTAACCACATATTCTACTAAAGAAGCTACTGATATGGGTGCAATCTTTGTTAATCATGCTGGTAAACGAATTGTCAATGAATCTGCGCCGTATACTCATTTTAGGGATGCCATTGTTGCTCAAAAAGATCAAACAGCCTACATTGTAATGGATGAGCGAATTTGGCAGAGATTCTATGCCTTATTACTAAAATATGGTTTTACTGCTGAAGAAATTGCTGGCTATTTTGCTTTGGAAGGAAAACAGAGTCCAGTTTTGGTTAAAGGTAACTTAGCCGAGGTTGCCCAAAAAGCTGGAATAGATTATGCTAATCTACAAAAGACGCTAGCGGATTATACGGCTGCAGTTAAGACAGGTTGCGACACAGAATTTGGTCGTCCGGCTAAGTTTATGCATGAGTATGAGGGTGATACCTATTATGTTATTGAACAAAAGTTGCGTTTTTGTACAACCTTAGGTGGCTATGAAACTACACCGCAAATGCAATTATTGGATACAGAACTAGAACCAATTACTGATTTTTATGCTGCTGGTGAGATTGTGGGCGGAGCTAATGGTAAGGATTCAATGCCAAGTATGATGAATTCCTGGAGCTATGCTTCTGGTTTTGTTGCTGGTACAGCAGCAGCTGATAATACTAACGCTGATTAATGGTAATTAAATTATTTAAATAAAGGAGAAAAAATTATGGCTAATAAAATTACAGGTATAAATGGACCAATTACAGGTTGGTTAGATGGACATACGTATTTAATCGGACTGATGGCAGATCCAATTCGGCACTCAATGTCACCGACGATGCACAACAATGCATTTGCTAAGTTAGGGTTAAATTATGCTTACCTTTGTTTTGAAGTGGGTAATGACAAATTGGGTAAAGCAGTTGATGCAATTAGAACGTTAGATATGCGTGGTTCGAATGTGTCAATGCCGAATAAAAATGCAGTTATGCAATATTTGGATAAGCTATCACCAGCATCAAAAATGTGTGATGCAGTTAATACGATTGTTAACGATCACGGGACGTTGACCGGTTATACAACTGATGGAATTGGCTTTGTGCAAGCTTTAAAGGATGAAGGCATTTCTGTTAAAGACAAGGTAATGACTTTAACTGGCGCTGGTGGTGCTGCTACTCCAATTGCAGTTCAATCAGCTCTTGATGGAGTTAAGGAAATTAAGATTTTCAATATTAAAGATGCTAAATGGGAACAAGCGGAAAAGACTGTTAAAACTATCCAAGAAAATACCAATTGCAAAGCTTCATTGACTAATCTTGATGATCAAGAAGCATTTAAAGCGGCAATTGCAGCTAGTGATATTTATTGTGACGCAACTGGCGTGGGGATGAAACCATTAGAAGATAAAACTTTAGTTGAAGATCCAACTTGGTTCCATAAGGATATGGTTGTTTTTGATACAGTATATTCTCCGCGAACAACTAAACTGATGAAGGTTGCACAAAAAGCCGGAGTTGAACATGTTTTTGACGGAATTGGAATGATGATCGAACAAGGTGCTGCTTCGTTTAAGTTGTGGACGGGTCAAGATATGCCTACTGATTATATTAAACAAATTATGTTTGCTGATGAAGACAAATAATTGAGGTAACCCATGGCAACTGTAAAAATCAGAAATATAATTTTAGGTGAAGGCTTACCTAAAATTGCTGTCCCCAATGTTGGTAAAACCAAGGCGGAAATCATTACTAATGCCAAGGAAATAGTTGCGGCTAGTCCTGATCTTATGGAGTGGCGGATTGACTACTATACTGAAGGTATTGAAGATAATGAGCAATTGGTTGCTACTGCACAGCAATTACGTGAATTAGTTGGTGAATTACCTATTTTGGTAACTTTTAGAACTAAGAACGAAGGAGGCGTGTGTGATTTAGCAGAATCCGCCTATCTTGAATTGTTGCAGACGATTATTACCAATCGCTTAGGTGATGCGGTAGATATTGAACTTTTTCATAATGAAAAACAGATAGTGGAACTAGTTGAGTTAGCTCATAAGTATAATGTGGTGGTAATTATGAGTAATCATGACTTTGAAAAGGTTCCTGGGCAAGATGTGATTGAGTTCAGGTTAAAAAAGATGGCACAATTAGGTGCGGATGTACCTAAATTAGCATGTATGCCGCAAACACCACAAGATGTCTTAACGCTTTTAGCAGCAACTACAAATGTCCATGACCAACTACCCAATCCATTGATTACGATGGCGATGGGAGATTTAGGTAAGGTAAGTCGGATTGCAGGGCAAGTCTTTGGATCGAGCTTATCGTTTGGAGCTGTTGGTCAAACTTCAGCTCCAGGACAACTTTCAATTGTTGATTTGCGTAACGCAGAAAAGTATTTACAAATGAATTCTTAAAGTCAATCTTTTTGAGCCCAAAGGGTATGATATTGCTATGTTGAGTGATATTGTACCTTTTTTGTTATATAACAAATCAAAATAAATATTTGATAAAGTTAAGTTATACTGTATTATATAACTTAGGAAACTAATTGAAAGGATATGATGATGTTGGGAAAGATAAAAGATATTAAAGTTAGCACATTGGTAGTTGCTAGCTTAGGTTTAACTGGTGTTGCTGCAGGCAGCACACTAATGCTTAATAATCAAGTAGTTAAGGCAGCCGATACTACGAATACAGCCACTAAAACTGCGACTGCTGACCAAGGGGTCGAAAAAGAATTATTTCATAATGCTTATATTTATGATCAAAATGGTCAACGAACTAACGACGTTGCTTTGAAAACTGGTACTAAGGTTGCAACTTATGGCACTAAGATTATTAATGGACGTAAGTTTTATAGTTTAGGTCAAGATTTATATTTGGCTGCCGGTAATATTGATAATAAAACTTGGACTGTGACTCACAATTCTGTTATTTATAATCAATATGGTGAGGCTACTAGTCAGGGTAAACTTAAAGGTGGCACTAGTATTGCGACTTATGGTGATCCTGTAGTCATGCATGGCGAAGAATATTATAGTATTGGCAATGATCAATTTGTTAAAAAGGCAGATCTTAATGATAACGCTGCTACACCGCAGCGTCCTGGCTATATTGAGGGAATTGTAGTCAATGGCAATGTTAAGCGAGATACTTATATCTATGATCAAAATGGTCAGCGGACTAATAAATTAATTCTTAGTGTAGGGTCAATGTGTTATGCTGCTGTATCTGAAACGATTAATGGTCAAGAATTTTATGAATTCGGTAATGGTGAACGAATTCCGGCAGATAACATTGATGGCACTAAACGTGGGCTTACTCATAATGCTTATATTTATAATCGGTATGGTCAACGAGTTGGTCGGCAGGTTGTCAAGGCAGGTCAAACATTGCGTACATACGGCAAGCCGGTAACTATTAAAAATAAAGCTTACTATACAATTGATAATAATCGCTATGTTAAGCAAGCTAATTTTAACTAGTTAGTATAAAATAACAAACCAAAACAAAAATGTCTGAATAATCCTTATAAAGAGGAAGTATCCAGACATTTTTTGTTATTATATTAAACTTAATTAGTCTTCGCTGTATGTGCCAACTTCTTTTAAGTTACCTAATACACTCTTACCGTGAGGAGATTGAGCAATTGCCTCAGTCAAGTCACGACCAGCTTCAACACCGTGATGTTCACCATCAGTCCAATGAGAATTGCCAGTTACATCGTAAACAGTACCGTCAATCGCAACGTATGCAGGGTTACCATTCTTACCATCAAATTTTGCTAAAGATTCTTTTGTGAATTTTTCCATTAAAAACATCTCTTTCTCTTTTATTCAAACGTTATTCTTATGATTATGATAATCTTTTAACGGCATAAAGTCTATTAATTAGCTTATATATTTATTCATTACACCAACCAGCGATGTCCCATGGTGTAAAGCGATAGTCTAGTTTTTTATGATAACACTTCTCATAAGCTGCTACCTTTTGTTGGTAGTCTTTTTCAAGCATCTGCTGCGAATTTTGTTTAAGACTTAGCTCGGGTTGCGGATAAATTGGTGGCAAAACATGGACTATATACTTGGTTTTGTAAAAGTTAGGGTGATCTTTTTCTTTCTTATTTATAGTTTGAATTTCAATAAAAGTTGAAATAATAGGAACATTTTGTTTAGCTGCAAAATAATAGGCGCCGCGCTGTAACTTGCGTGGTTTGCGATAGTTCCACCACATTTCTTGCTCTGGGTAAATTAAAACCCAATTATTTTTGGCAAGTGCATCATGCAAGTGTTTAGGAAATTCGTTACCCATATAGTTAGTGCTTCTAATTAGGGGAATAGTTCCGACATAGTGCATTAAATAACTTAAAAAACCAGGCAATTTTAAATTGGTATCTTCAATTACAATTGCTAATTGATGGTGAGTTTTACTTGCAAGGTGTTTAATGGCAAATTCGTCAATTTGATTAAAGTGATTAGCTGTAACAATTGCACCGCCAGTAGGGATATCTTTGAGGTTTTCTAATCCATCGAATTTGGTAGAAGCAGTTAATGTATGTACCAAAATATTAAAAATTGCATGGCCAATTTTGTTATTTATCTTACCTTTTAAGCTACTTTGATCCTGCCAAAAATCACTGACTAATCTTGTTCGCTCATTTAAAGACAAAACAGGATCTCCAATTTCAGTTTTAGCGGTAAAGTGTTCGTGATTAGCTGCTTGCTTGATATTTTGAATTACTTGTTCGCGCTTGTCGCCGATAATCATAAATTAACTGGTCCTTGTTCTTTGATCCGTGCCCAATTATTGGGATCATTGATAGTTTGATCTTTTTTGGTTAACATTTTATCAAGTTTTTGTCGATCATCAGTGCGCTGCTTGTCAGTGTAGTTGCTGCGCTCGGCTTGTAGCTCGTCATAAAACTTAGTTTCTTTAGCACTGTCCCAGAAATATTGGTCATATTGCACGTCATAAAAATGCCATGGCTTAAAGAAAAGATTGTAGTGAATTAGACTAGGATCTGTAAGAGGCTCCGTATTATCGTTTGGCATTGCATCCCATTTAGGATCAAGGTGCAAAATCCGTCCATCACAGATTTCATTCAAGTAATCTTGATCAGGCGCAATACAGTCAAAGTGATATTTGGTTAAAAGGCTCATGAAGTGATCGATAAACCCTTCTTCACGAAAGGCACGACAGTTTAGTACAAGCATTCCAGAATTAATGTATTTTTTGGGATCAAGAGCTAAGACCTCTTTAATATAAGTCACCATTTTGTCAACATATTGGATTGACAAATCTGTACAAGCTGCAAATAAGTTATTATTTAGCTCAGTGTTATATAGCTTAGCAATGTCATCATTAATGATGGTATCACTATCAATATAGATGGCCTTATCATATTGAGGAAATAGGTCAGGGATAAATAATCGGTAGAAAATCGACATTGTAAAAAAGTCTGCTCGTAAATAGTTTTCTTTGCGATTTTGAATCGGAGCAACTAATTCATCGTTAATTTTACAAAACTCAATATGAACGTTATCACTGCCTAACTCTTGTAGATCATGCTGATGCTTGGCAGTTAAATCTTGACTCAGAAAATGTACAGTGTAGTCGTTAGTGCTGTTTGCATGTTTAACTAGAGAATTAAGCGAGATAGCGGCATATTTGGTAAAATCGTCACTAATTGTATAAAAAACTGGGATAGTCATCATGTAATCTCCTCTAAAATATCAACTTTTAACTAAATTATCTTTAATAGCAAGGTAATCGTCTAATAAATCATCATATTCGTGTAATTTTAACACATCGTGAACGCGGTCAACCTCCCAAGGTTTGACTGTTTGTGTATGGAAAAATGGCAAGAAACGAAAACTAGTAGTGAAGTGTTGTATAACAGTATCGGGTTTTAGTTTGTATTGCTCATTGTAGCGGCGTGGCAGGATCCTTTTTTCGCGTGCTAAGCGATTAAGTGCTGCTTGATCAGGCATTAAGACAGTTTTGGTTTGTAATAGTTGCCTGATTCTGGCAAATAAGCGGGTACGTTTAATTTCTGCTAAATTTAACAGCAGAACTCCAGAATTGATATAGTCAAATGCTTTGTGTTCGTGTAAGTTGTGATAAAAGAAGCGACCCCAATAGTCAAGTACGCCGGCAAATTCAGTATTGGTTAGATCATGTTCGTAAAGCTCGGATAAATTTTGTCTAATAATTACATCTGCATCAAGGTATAAAACCTTGTCTGGTAATTGTGGAATTTGATCCGCAAATAAGCGCAACATGGCATAAGGAGTAAAGTGAGTTCCCATATTGGCTAGAGGTGGCTCCTTAACAAAGACACCAGTACAATCAATTAGCTTTAATGTGTTTTTGGAATTTTGTTTAGTTAAAAGTGAATTTAAATAATCTGCGGTGTGTTTGCTAAAAGGCTGAAACTGCTTTTTGTAGCTTTGAGCATACATTGTAAAAATATAAATATGTAGTTCTTTAGCTCCAGAATTTTTTAATAAAGATAGGATAGCAATCAAGATACCGTCTTCAGCGTGATGATCGCCGCAAAAAAGAATATTCATTTAGAACTCCTTAATCTTTCTTTGTGTAAGTGCAATATTGATAGTCACTCAATGCTGCTCGTTTCTGCATCATTGTATAAATTTGCTTGTGCAATTTATTTTGAGCTTGTTTCTTATTTAAATTATTATCAGGATAAAATGGACCATCAAGATAAACTATGATTTGTGGCTGCTTACCTCTTTTAGGACGATGATAAGTGGTTGTCATGACAAAACTTGGTGCATTAAGTGCAATTGGGAAATGCATACTAGTTGCATTAAATGGTCTAATTTTAGTGTAATAAGGCCAAACGTGCGCTTCGGGATAAATGACCACTGTTTTGCTGGCTTTAATAATTTTTTTAACAGCCTTAACTAGTTTACCAGATTCCTGTAAGTTATAACCAACTGGTAAGCCGAAATAGGGCACGACTAGTTTACCAAGTATGGGAATACTCCAATTAGCTTGGGCACAGATTGCGTAATAATTATTAGCTGGTAAAAAGCTTAGTGGCAAAATCGCATCGCCAAAGGCTTGGGTATGATTGCCATAAATAAAATATCCCTGTCCATGAGCTGCTGCTAGTTTTTCTTTTCCTATTATATGGACGCGTACAATTACTCGATTATAAATTATACTGGCTAAATGAGCAACCCGCTTGATGATTGCTGACCAAAACCTATGTCCAGTAGAAGTAGGAAGAATAGTGTAGTTAGAAGCTAAGTGATAGTCTTGATCTTTAGTTGTGACCAGATCATCGCTTAGATCGTGATAGTAATATTGGTGCTTAACCATGGATGCCTTCCTTACAATAATGTTACTAAGTAATTTTATCATGAATTACTTAATAAGAAAAAGAGCTGCTGTGTAAAGCATAACGATTGTAATTATATCCACGTAAATTTATAAGCAAATTTTTATTATTACTTGATTGCTAAAGCTGCTAATGTTTAATGCAATAGTTATAAAATTGTGTTATATTAATAATATGTAATTACAAAAAATAGTAATTTCAAATATTTACAGCTACACCATTAAAATATGTAATAACAAAAGGAGACTTGGAAATGAAATATACAGTTGATGACTTTGCGCGTTTAATCGATCACACTAATTTGCATGCTGACGCGACTGAGGCAGATATGAAGCAACTTTGTGCTGAAGCTAAGAAATATCATTTTAAGATGGTGGCAATTAATCAGGTGCAGTCAAAATATTGTTCAGAGCAACTGCAGGGAACTGATATTGATACTGGTGCGGCAATTAGTTTTCCACTAGGGCAGACATCAATTGCTGCTAAGGTAGCTGAGACTAAGGATGCTATCCAAAATGGTGCCAATGAAATTGATTATGTAGTTAATCTAACTCAAGTACGGGCGCACAATTGGGCATATCTAGAAGATGAAATGACACAAATGGTGACTACTTGTCACGACCAACAAGTGCCTTGCAAGGTGATTTTTGAAAATTGTTATTTAACCAAAGCTGAAATTGAACAATTAGCTTTGGTTGCGAAAAAAGTTAAGCCAGATTTTATTAAAACGTCAACTGGTTTTGGCACATCGGGAGCTAAAGTAGAAGACGTTAAATTAATGAAGCAAACGGTTGGCTCGACGGTTAAAGTCAAGGCAGCAGGTGGAATTAGAAATACTGATGACTTCTTGGCGATGATTAGTGCAGGGGCAGAACGAATTGGGACTAGTTCTGGTATCAAAATTATTGATGCGTTGAAGAAACGTTTTGCTGAAGATAAGGTAAGTTTTTTAGAAGTTTAAAAGTTGTAACTGCTTTTAAAAAGGTCGATGTAAGCAATGGAGATTTTGCTTTAACACCGGCTTTTTGCATGGTATAGTATTTATGTCATAACATAAATTAACAAGTTAGAAAGCAGAGAATCTATATGGCAATACCGAATCTTCCCAAATATAAAATAATCGCAGATGATCTTTTGCAGAAAATCCAGACAGGTATTTATCCATTAGGAACCATTATTCCTGCTGAAACTGAATTGGCACAAAAGTATCAGGTTAGCAGGCCAACCGTGCGTCAGGCAATTTCTAATTTGGTTAATCAGGGCTATTTGGAGCGTCGCCGTAAACGGGGAACTTTAGTAAAAAAGACCAAAATTGAGCAAGAATTCACGCATCTAATCGAAAGTTATAGCAGTGAAATGAGTGCTAAAGGTATGTATCCCAAAACTAACTTGCTTTACTTTAAAGAAGAAGCAGCTAAAGAAGAAGTGGCAAATAGTCTACATATCAAAGAAGCAGAGGCTGTTTTTAAACTAGTAAGACTGCGTTATGCAAATGATCAGCCTACTGTTTTAGTTACGACATATATTCCCCAAAAAAGGGTGCCAGAGTTAATCAAGTATGATTTTGCTAAAGATTCCTTATATAAAGTGCTGGAAAAATATGACTTAAAAGTTACCCATGTAATTCGTAAGTTGGAAGTACTTGAAGCCGATGAAACAATAGCAAGTTTATTGAATGTTGCTCAAGGTAAGCCAATTTTTAATTTTCATACTCAGGGGATGACGATTGATGAGCAACCAATTGAGTATTCGATCGCTAAGTATCGCGGTGATATTAATTCCTTTGTGATTGATGTTCAGCAGTAAGTAAATGAGAAAATTATAGTTGGTAATGAAGCCTAGTATAGCCAGACTTTTAAGCAATTGAGTTAATTAATTCTTAGTTTGACTAAAAATAACAAGTGTTGTATTATTTGTAGATGTAATATACTTAAAATGGAAAATATAGTTGATTTAATTTTTAGGAGGGGATATAATGCGTCGAAATACTGTTCCAATAGCTATTGCAGGCTCACTAGTTGCTGCATCACTAATGTTTATGTCAAATGACAATTCAAAAGTATATGCAGCACAATCTGACAACGATATAGTGCAGACTACAACAGCTATTTCGGATGAAAATCAGGCTACTAGTGTTGCTGAACCAGATTCTAATGCAAATGAGAATACTGATTCAGCAGCTCAAGAGCCAGAAGTTGTTGATAGTAATCAAGAACCAACAGCTAATCATGACAATGAATCAGATGTTGATACAACTGATAATTCGTCAGCAGTAGATAGTACTAGTTCATCTAATACTGCTACTGATCAAGATAAGCCGGCAGAAAATACTACCAATAATGAAGAAGCTCACACAGCAGCTACTACTGATGAAGATGCAAATGAGACTGCAACTGATCCGAGTAATCAAGGTAAATCTGACAAAGCAATGTCAGAGGCAGATGCTATCTGTAGTTCACTTGCTGTCGCAAATGGGATTAACTTAGCGGCTGATGTAGTTGAAAGCTTAGTCGCAGAACCAATTAATGCTGTTGCGTATGCGGCAATGATCGTTTTAGGAGTTGCTAGTGCAATTCCTGTTGTTGGTATTGCACCATTAATTGTTGATGGGGTATTAATAGGAGTAGACTCATTGTGGCATGGATTCCAATATGCTTGGAGTACAATTCGCCGCTCTCTTGTTTTAGCACCAGTTGCAGCACTATCTATTGTCGGTCCATTGAAGATCTATGATGAAAATCAAAAGGCTAAAGAAAACGACCCTGATTTAGATATGACTGATGAAGATGGTGAGGATGAAGAAGAGGATACTACTGAAGCTGACGAAGCTGACGAAGCTGATAGAGAACTAGCTGAAAGTGTTTATGGCTCTGTTGTAAACTTAGCTTCTATCGGAATTGATGCAGCTGCACAAGGTGTTACTTTTATTGCTCATGCTATAACTGAAGTAGTTTTTGATGTAGCTGAATGGGTACTCGGTGTATTCAGTGCAATTCCTGTTCTTGGAATCGCTCCATTAATTGTTGATGGTGTTGTAATTACTGTTCACTCATTAGTAAATGTTGGCCAACGTCTTTTAGATGAAGCTAGACGTGCAGTTATTTTAGGAATTGGTGGCGCCGCATCTTTTGCCGCTCCAGTTGCTCATGCTGCTAGTGAAAGTAATTCTCAAAGTCAAAACTAAGATAAACTTATGTATATTACACATAAAAGATAATGTTTTAAAAAACCAATCCATTGCGGATTGGTTTTTTGCTGTTTTTTAGTGTAATATTCCATATTTTTAGTGGTTTATAGTATATAGGCTAAATTTTCATGTTTTCATAATTAAATCATCAAGTGGTATGATTTTTAAAAAATAAAAATCCTTTAAATTGGTAAGTCAAAAAAGTGCTTTATTATTAAGCCCATTGTTTAAAAGATGTCAAGATGAGATTATAGAAAAAATTGTTGTATAGCCAATAATTTTAGAATTGGTCTACAATTATTTTATGTTTTTATTGAAAGCGCTTATTTAAAATGGTATATTATAAATATAAAGGTAATACGTATAAGAAGTTGGATTAATAACTTATAGAGAAAGTAGATGTAACTCATGAAGAAGCTAAAGAAAGTCCAAAATAATTCTAAAAAATTGCTACACTTTGAATTTGCTGTACATTTTGTTGTTACCGTATTAGTTTTGGCAGTAACTGATTTCTTTGACTATCAAATACAGATACTTATTCATAATATAAATATTTTTAGTGAATTACCAAATGTCTTGATAAAATTTTGCTACTTATTATTAATCTTTTGTGCTTTAGAAAAGATCTACCCAAAAGTCTTCAATTATTTTTCCAATAAAATATGTTGAACTATAAATTTTGGCAATCACATTAATGGTACTAGTGAGGTAAGCATATGAAAAAAATAATTAAAGTTTTAGCTGTACTAACAATGGTATCAACAGGACAGCTATTAGCTATCACAAGTAATACTCCGGTTCAAGCTGCGCAAGTAGAGAACCCTAAGCGTGTAACTGATAAAGCTTGGACTAAAAAGTTAGCTAATGCAGGATACGTTTTTGAATTACCTCATGCTACTAAAGGAGCACTGTATAAGAATACAGCAGCTAATGGTGGTAAATCATACAGTAAAAAGGTGCTAAAGAAGCTTGTTAAGAATCATACACTATTTAAAGTAAAGCGGCTTTCGACTATTAAAAATGGTATTTCTGTTGATTTAGTCTCTAAGGATGGTAAATATAAAGGCTACACTAATTATATTAATGGGATTCGTAACAAAAACCTATCCAATAAAGCTTTACAGCCATTGATTAAAGCGGAATTACGTGTAATGACTGCTAAGGATAGCAATGAGCCTACTTCAGACCTGTTAAACCAAGTTCAAGTATTAGCAAGTAAATTAACTGGTAAAAATAGAAAAATTGCTAATACTTCAGTTAAACAATTGAAGCAGTTCCTTAAAAATAATACGTTATCGGAAACGCCAGTACTATTAATTGGGAAATATCCGGATGGTTCATTAGAAAAATAAACAAAATATCGTTAGGTCAGAAGCCTTGCGATATTTTTTATGATGACAATGAGAATAGTTCTTATTTACCATACAAAACTATTAAGGGAAAAGAATATTATAGTATCGGTCATGACGGATATATTAAATCTATAAATGTTGCAGAGATTAATGTCCATTATCTTATAACTAATTATGCTACAGTTATTGTTAAAATGAATAGTAAAAATAAAATTTATGCTTATGATTTTGCAAATGGAGCACCAAAAAAGCTTTTAAAAAAGGGAGAGAAGGTTCTGGTTGATCGTGAATCAAGTACATTTGATCTGATGGGAGATGACAATGGTAATTTGACTTATTCTACAGCAAATTATCGAATAAAGGGTACAGATGGCTTCTTTATTGACGATGTTAACCTGGATAATAGACCTAGACAGCATCTTTTGCTTTATAGTGTTTATCCGCATGTATTTTTTATAAATAATTCGTATGTTTATAATAAAAACGGAAAAGCCCAAAAACCTACGAACATTCAAAACTTAAATGCTTATCGTTTTGATAAAGGAAGCTCAGTTGAAGTGACAAAGTTGGTTAATATTTGGTTTCCAGATGAAAATAAATATGAGCTTTGTTACGAGTTAGCTCCTCAAGGAGATGCAGGGGGCTACGATTATATTAAAGCTTCAGATGTTAAGTATGGTTATGGACCTCAGATAACTAATGTAAGTCCATTGGAATAAAAAATATCCGTTAGAGTGAATTCTGCGGGATATTTTTTGTTATAACTGAAACTTGAAAGCTAGAAATCACCTCAAAAGAGCGTGATTTCTAGCTTTTTTGCCTAAAAAATAAAAACGCAAGCCCTCTCTGCGTTATACTTTAAATAACCAAAACTAAAGTTACAGGAGTTCTTACGTTATGAACAGTATACCGCAATTCAATCAAGAAAAGGACACTTCTTCCTTAATTTCATCTTTTACAAAATTAATTGGTCTAGCTGACTTAAGTAAACAGGTTAATTTTAAACGTCATTCTTTAGTTAGCCTGCTCATGGTAGTCAAATGGTTAATCCAATCACGTTTTGCCCGTAAATCACTGTATCGTTTTGACCAACCAGCTGAATTTACCTCTAAGACTGGCAGAAATATCCTTAATGATGGCCGCATCAATTGGCAAAAACTGCTTTGCTTAGCTGCTGCCAAACTAATTAAGGTACTTAAACCGGTAATCGACAAGCGTAGAAGACTAGCTTTGATTGTAGATGATACTTTGCTAGCACGTTCCTATTCTAAGAAAGCGGAATTACTTGCCAAAGTTTACGATCATAATGAGCATAAATATGTTAATGGTTATCGTGGCTTGACCGTTGGTTGGAGTGACGGCAATACTTTTTTGCCAGTTAATTTTGCTTTGATGTCCACCAAGAGAAAACAAAATCTGCTTGGCAGTAAAGCCACTACAACCGATAATCGTTCTATTGCAGGCAGAAGAAGAACCCAAGCCCAAAGGCAAATGAATGATGTCACGGTTGAATTGCTTAAGCAAGCTATCAATGAAGGTGTACCAGCAGACTATGTACTGTTTGACAGCTGGTTTGCCTCGCCCAAAATGTTCTGGCAGTTAAAGCAGTTAGGATTAGACAGTGTCTCGATGCTTAAGTTGAGCAAGAAGGTATACTACTGCTATCGTGGTCGCCTTTATGATGTAAAAAGTTTGTATGAACGCTTAGCTGGCTCAAAGCTGAAAGCCAAAGATGACTATCTTTATAGTTGTGTAGTCGAGGCAGAGTATCAAGGACATAGTTTTCCTATCAGATTAGTATATGTTACTAAACGTGGTAATAAGGGAAAGTACTTGGTCTTGGCTACCACCAGATATCAGCTGCAACCTAAAGAAGTCATTCAGCTTTATGGTCGTAGATGGCAGATAGAAACCTACTTTAAAGCAGCTAAGCAATACCTAGCTTTAGATAAATCACAAATTCAAAGTTACGATGGTCAGTGCGGATATTTTGCAATTACCGCCTTAACTTATGACTTGCTGGCTTGGCAAGAGAGACAAGCAGTTGATGAGCGAACAATTGGGGATTTATTCTATTTGATGAATGATGCGTTGCCGGATTTGGCGTTTGAAGAAGCATTGGTCTACCTGCTAAGTGCCCTAAAAGCAGTTAAAGAAGAAATAACTACAGAAGTCGAGCGGATAATAAATAATTTTATTAAATTACTGCCAGGATTTATTCAAAAGCAGCTGCAGAGAAGCGTTTAAAATATAATTAAGAACCAAAAAAGCCAGACTCAATAAGGAATCTGGCTAGTTTTACTGCTTTCAAGTTTCAGGTTATAATAAAACAGCGTAGAAAAGTTAAAAAGGGCGGTGGCTACCGTTTGAAAGAAGATGATGCTTATGGCATTCAATGGACTAATAATCCAATTTCTTAGTAGAAAGGTAGTCATTGTGAGTGGATACGAAGTAGCAACATTAGTGTTGTTATCAGTTACGTTTCTCATTGATTTGTTGACGTATATCGACAATCGCAAGAAATAGTCGCAAACAAAAACGCCCTGAATAATAACTTGGTAGTTACAGGACGTATTTGTTTCAAATATTGTTTGGTAGCCACCGTCCTTTGAAGACGGTTCTACGTTGAGAAGCTCTATTAACAGTAGAGCTTCTTTTGCTTTACACTGGTATTGTAGCATGTTTAAAAGTGGTATGCAATTTTGATATTATTTTTATTATAAAATTGAAATCGCTTTATATGTATGCTAAAGTGACGATATTCTGATATTTGATTTTGTAAGTATCAATATAGTAAATGATAGGTAAAACTGTTAAGGATGATTATATTAAACTGGCACTTAAAAAGGATGGTAAGCTCAAGTTGATTCTTAAAGGTGCTACGGAACTAAAAAATGATCAAAAAATTGGTGTTGTTTCAGTGATATATATAACTAGGGATGTAGAGTTAGCAAAAAAGCAATTTGAAAAATTAACTAAACATAAAGAAAATGATGATTTTTATATGATCTATAGTTGTGATGAGGATACATATTTGCCAGAATTAGAACATTATCCGTCTATAGAAATCAGTAAAGAAGATTTACAAGATTAGGCGGGAGTGCTGATCCTGTAAGAATGGACAAGTAAGCGGATAACTACTAAACTAAAAATAGAAAGCTACAAAATGCTATAAGGAGAATCAATATGAAAAACAAGAAGACTCTGCTAGGACTAGCGGCAACATTGCTGCTAACTACTCCGGCAGTATCATTAATGACCAACACTAATCAAGCTCACGCAGTGGAAAGTACAACTCAAGATCCAGTTAATGAACAGGGGACTTTAGAGCTTAATCATAATGCTCGGGTATACAACAAAAAAGGCAAGAAACTAAAAAAATTCCAAGGTAAAAGTTCATTACTAAAGAAGAACAAGTCAGTTGAATACGCCAAAGAAGTCAAGCCAATTGCTGATCCAAGTACTAAACGATATTCCTTCCATGATGATAAATGGAATTGGTTCTATTTGCCATATAAGACGATCAAGGGCAAGGAATATTATAGCCTAGGACATGGTGGCTATATTAAGGCTGTAAATGTTGATAAGCTTAATGGTAACGATTTGTATACGAATTATACTACTGGAGTAATTAAAGATGTAGAGCACCTTAATCCACCTAAAAAAATACCAGTTTTTGATAATGATGCTAAGCAAATGAGTAAATATTATAACCCCGGCAAAGAAGTTATTGTTAGCCGATATACTACTCAAAGCTTATTAAGTAATAACGGAGGTGGCAGTGATGATAATCCAGAGTATTATGGTATACAAAACAAAAAAGAATATCTTTGGAAGAATGCAGTAACAGTTAAGAGTAGACAGTTGCTGTTACCATTTAGTAATTTTATGAATGTAGCTACCATCCGCGATGCACAAGTTTATAGAGAAAATGGTGAACCCTATATATCATATCCTAAGAGTAATGAAATTATTTTAAATGATGGGTCTAATCAGTCGAGTGCGATTGCTCCTGCAAAGAATATTGTTATTCCTAAAGGTGTACAAGAAGTTACTCTTAAAGCAGTTAATTTGTGGCTACCTAGTGAACAAAGATTTGAGTTATGCTATCAGTTGAGGTCATTGTATCCATATAATGGCTATAATGAGTCAGAGTCTGGATTTGTTAAAGCTTCTGATACTCGATATATGTATGGACCTAAACTAGCCTCTAAACAATAATAAGTTTTTGTAATTTTCTCTTGCAAAGTATTCTAATGATGTATCTAGAAAAAATAAATGCAAAAAGCAGTCAATTGCGACTGCTCCAGACGTCTTACGATTGATTGGATTGCATGCACGTTTTTTACTGATGCTAAAAACGCATTAAATTCTTCATAACATACATCTTTCTTAAGCAAATAACTAATTTATTAAATGCATTTCGTTGTATTTTAAACGATTTAGTAAAATTATTTAAGTAGAGTATACAAGGCAACCTAGACTTTTGTCTAGGTTGTTTTTTGCATCAAAAAAGCAGTCGATTAAGGCTGCTCCAGGTACCCTACAAGCGGTCAAACTTGCATGCACACTCTATTTCGTACATGACGAAATATATTACTTATTCTGATGAAATTATACCATAGATAAATAAATCTGGTAAACTAATTAAGCACGCTCGTTAGTGTCAACTTTTTGTGGGTAATAAACTTTTAGCCTTTACCTGCTGCTTTTCGTAGTTTTTGCTTTTTTAAATTATTTGTTCTGGCAGCTCAATTAATTGTCCACCATTGATAATTCCCTGATTCCAATAATGGGGCTTGGCTGCTTCGCCAAACTCAGCCTGCAACTCTTCATAGTACGGTAAGCTCTTGGCTTTAAACCGCCGATCTACTTGCATAATTCTTTGCGCTTTAGCTGTTTCTTTTTGCTTTTTAAGCAAATACTGCATAATATCGCCACCGTTTAACTGGAAGATAATACTCCTAGCTACACCTTCAGCGCCCCTTTTACTCCAACCCATTGGTCTTGAGCTTAGGCGTTCTGACAAATAATGACTAATATGTCCTTCAGCCGTACAGCGCTGATAATCTAGATCCTGGGTGTTTAGAATGGCTTGCCAATTGCCTAATAGATAGGTCTTTGCCTGCTTTAGCGCCTCTATTTGTGTTCTGGTTAATTCTGGATCACTAAAACGGGTTTTAAAGTATAACGCTACTTTATCCCGCTGACCTGTTAAAGCCCAACGATATAACCGATAAGCCGCACTGGCTTTAGTATTAACGGTTGCTTTACGGCAATACTTTAACAAGTGAAACCGATCCAAGACAAATTTGCAGTTAGGTAAATATTTAGCTCCAGCTTTAATCCAGGGTGCACCATCGCCAGCCAGATAAACTTGTTTAGCCTGGGGATAATTAGCTTCTAAATAACACAAGACTTCGTCCCAAAGTTGTTCATTGGCTACTCCAGGATAAGTACCGGTAAAATACTTCGGATTGATTAAATGATGCCGCTTCTGCCTTTCATCATAACCTTCATGGACATAAACCAGCTTCATAAAATGATTACTGCCATCTTGAAAGGCCACGTGATCTTCATCAGCTTCTAAATAAATGATTTGATTATCACGCGATCGCACCTGATCTGGCTGATTAGGTAACAGCTGTCCCTCACGATGCACAATATTCATGACTGTGGTTTTAGAATGAATTTCACTGTATTTAATCATGTCAATGGCTGCTTGATAATGATACTTAGCCACATTTTCTAAGACAGCTGCCTTAAAGCCTAGAGTCATACGGCTATATTTTTCAAAGGATAATGCTCGATCTAACCAAAAGAAATATTGCTTAGACTTCTTATCTTGGTAATAAGTTCGCTTAAAGCTAAGTTGACCATACAGGGTTTGTTTAATACATGTTCGCGTAGCTTTAACGGTATATTTCTGTTTACGACTGGGCAACTGCTTATAATTATCATCGAGCTGCTCAAGATAAGACCTAATTAAGTTTAAGCCCCAATGGCGTAATTCTTGCATAAAGGCTTCTAACAAATCATCAAAAGTAAGCTGGTTACCAAGCAGCTTATTAGTATTAGCAGTCAAATTATCTAACAAAAGTTGTAAGTCTTGTAGTAAACTAATCATATAGAAGAAAACCTCTCTTAATGTAATCTTGTTCAAACTACATTTTAGCAGAAGCTAATCTTCTATTTTTTGTTTTCCCCACAAATACTTTACACTAACAGCACGCTCTGCGCGCCATCTTGAGAAGTTTGGTCAACTTCTCTTTAAGGAGGTGATTATCGTGCATGAGTTTGTATTACTTATTCTACTGTGCTTTCTTTTTGCTAAGACAGAAAGTATTCTTGATGCTCTTAATGACATTTTGGATAAAATACTGAATTTGTTTAAGTAAGTTGCAGAAAAAGGCGTAAAATTTCTTGCGCCTTTTTTAATTGGTCTAGTTGTTTACTTCAACTTCAGGATCAATCTCACTACTTTTTTGAGATTTGAGCATTACATAAAAGGTAACAATAAAAATTATCACACCTACTACAAGTAACCCATACAAGGCATAATTGAGACTACTTGCACCAACAATGCTAGTAAAAATGGTAGTCATTATTGGCCCGGCAATTGCAAGAATAGTATTAACTGCCCCCATTGAAGAAGCTAAGATTTTACGATCAACTGAGGTAACTAGCCATTGAATTAGTTTAGGTCCAGCAGTTCCGGCAAAGAAGCCCAGCATAGCCCCAAAAATTAGGCAGGCAATGGTATTTTTGTTAATCATGGCGATTATCATACAGGTACTGGCAATAGTATCCAGTAAAATGATAATAAATAGTGAGGTTTTTTCGAGTAATTTTGTTCCGATTGCACTGCCTAGAGCTGTTCCGATGGAAACAACTGCTCCAAAAAGAGCGATGGTAAAACTATAGGTTCCAAGTAGCATACCTCTGTTAGCGGCAAAGGAAATTGAGATTAGCGGTTCAATGGCACTTAGTAAGCCATTTAGTAATGCGACAACTATGACAACAGTCAATAAGCCATGAGCTTCGCTAGCTTGCTTAATTGAAGTTTTAAAGGTAGTGAAAAAGTTTCGTTCATTAACTGTTTGAATTGTTTTTGTAGTTTGGCTCTTTTTAAGACTAGCTGCAATATTGGCAAACATAAGACCGGCCATTAAGAACGTTAAGGCATTAACTATGGCTAAAGTGGAATAGGACATAAATAATAATAAAGCAGAGCCAACAAATTGAGCTCCCATAGTAATTAATTGGAAAATTCCACCAGTAAAGCCTTGAGCTTCAGATATTTCATTTTCACCAACAAGATCGACAATGATAGGGGTCTGTAAGCCACTAGAATACATACCTGCAAGGTCGGAAATGAAGTTGATCCCAATTACCATTAGGACTAGGTTCCAGCCTGCAAGGTTAGTAACAAAAAGAATTCCAACAGCTACGTATAGTACAAAGCGAATAATGGCCAACCAAATCATGACTTTAAACTTGTTTCTAGTTTTATCAGCAAAATAGCCACTAATACTTTGCAATAGATCAGGAATTGCTTCAGTGATGGAAATTAACGACAATGCTAAAGCATAGTTTTTAAGTTTACTAGCATAGGTCATTAAAGCTAAGTAAAATAAAATATTTCCAGCATTTGATAACCAACTAGCAACTGTAAATTTACGATAATTCTTATTTTTTAAAAAAATGCCCATAATTTTCTCCTCCATTAACGTTACTTTTAGTATATTTTGTTTATAATAAGTTGGGAGAAATTGGCATATTTGACATTTAGCAACCATATTTGAAAAACTAAAGGGAAAATCGAAAAATTTCTAAATGAGTATAAATAAAGTTACAAGATGATGAACAATATAGAGAAATAAAAAAAGTTGAATAACTTAATTTTATGCTATAATTATACGTATTAGAGCGTATTATGAAAACGCCATTTTTAGCAAATAACTTTATTTTAAAGTAAAGGGATAAATCTTATGACCCAATATACGGCAGCAGATGTATTAAAACTTCTGAAGGAATACGGTTTCTCAGAACGCAACATAACTGGAGATCACCATAACTTTAAAGATGCAGCTGGTCATCTTGTTACGGTGCCCTATTCAAGTCGCAAAGATAGCATTGGCACGGGTCTTTATAAGGCAATACTTAAGCAAATAAAGGGAGAAGTTTAGGTAATCTTTGCTTTTGACAAGGTGCGTACTAATACGTAAAATAAAAAACAAGATAATATAAAAATGTAATTAAATTTAATAGGGGGATATAAAATGACAGCTTATACTGAAGACAGATATTATGCATTTCCAGCAGTGATTGATGATTCTGAAGATGCTAAAGGTGATTACACTGTAACTTTTCCTGATGTTCCAGGAGCATATGGTTATGGCACAGGTATTGCGCAAGCTATAACAAGTGGCAAAGAAGGATTAGAAGGTATTCTTATTAATTCGGATAAAAAATTTACTAGTAGTACGCTGGAAGAGATTCAAAAGGCTAATCCTGGTAAAATTGTCAGTTATATAACAGCTGATATGCTGGAAGCAAAAGCAATTACTAAGCCAGTTATGGTTAAGAAAAACACGTCGATTCCTAGGGATCTAGCTCTTAAAGGAGAAAAAATGGGCATCAATTTTTCAAAAGTATTAACTGATGCGCTTAGAGTAAAATTGGGTTAAAAATTATTGGAGCAGCTAAAATTAACTATTTTTTATTAGTCTAACTGTAAAAGAAAGAGTCCGCATTGGCGGACTTTTTTTAAATAGATCATTCATTTTTCACAAAGGACAGAAGTTAGTCAATTAGTTTTGAACGTTTGATTTATTCTGCGGGCTTATCTGTTGTTAATTGCTGAATACTTCTTGTTTTGAACATAACAGTTAAAGTAACAAGAAATACTACTATGCTAATTATTATTAATCCGAATAAAGCATAGTTCAGCCTAACTAGCAATTGTAAATTTACGATAATTCTTATTTTTTTAAAATGTCCATAATTTTCAGCTTCTCTTAATTCGATGTTATATATAAGTATGTTTTGGTTATAATAAGAGTTAGTAAAGACGGCATATTTGACAATTAATAACTATATTTGACAAATTAAGGAGGAATGAATAATGACGATTGGTGAACTGTTAAAAGATTATCGTATCCAGCAACGAAAAACACAAAAAGAATGGGTTGGTGATGTGATAAGTTCATCATTTTACGCAAAAGTTGAAAAAAATATTAGTAGAATTTCAGCAGATGATTTACTGGCTATCCTAAATCATAATAATATTTCAATTGTAGACTTTTTTAGTGAATTAAATAAAAAAAGGCAGTCAAAATATGACCAAGAACGTGATTTAATCCACTTGATAAATGATGCTTATTATCGGAATTCTAAAGCAGAACTTTTAAAGATTAGAAAAGTCATTAGTGAAAATGACTTTCCAAACCAAAAAGATGATTTACTTTATATTGATGCATATATTGCTGATGTAGATAATGAGGATTTGAATGAAGAAGAAAAGGAATTACTCAAAGATAAAATCTTCAGTAGTCCCAGTTTTGATAAAGCAACTTTATTGCTGTATTGCAACTTTATGATGTTCTATGACTTAGAAAGCAATTTATTAATATGTAGAAATATAACTAAACAGGTTTCAAATAGTAATGATGTTAAAGTTCAAACAATCTTGCTTAGTATCATAGCTAATTTGGTAATTCAATGTATTGAAAATAAAAAATATGATGAAACAAAATATTTTATCGCTGCGGCTGATCAGATAGAAACTAAACCAGAATTGTTTTTTTACAAGAATGTCTTGGTTATGCTTAAAAATATGATTAATTATCAATATGATCGTAAAGAAGCTTACTTAAATCAATGTACTAAGGCAATTGATAATTGTGCTTTCTTAGGTATGCCAGAGTACGGAGAAGAATTAGCAAAATTTTTTAAGAAGAATAAACGTTAAAAGCAGACTAGCGAAATCTAGCCTGCTTTTAAAATCTTGTTTGCTCAATTGTTAATTAATAAATGATAATGTCACCAGTATTGGCAGTTACCTTAAGCCAGTCATTCAGAGAGGTTTTGCTGTCAAATTTAGTTCCAATGCTTGACCTGTGATAAATAATGTTGCCATGTTCAGTTGCCAATTGATAACTAATATCATGCGCCAATTGGTTCAAATATAGATCCCCAGCAGCTAAGATGATAGTAGTTTTGTTGATAAATTGACTTTGTTTGATTTTGATATCACCATTTTTAGCCTGAAATTTTAGGGTAAGATTGCATTGGCTAAAGCTAGCATCGCCGTTTGTACTTTCTAAAGTAAATCGTTTTAAAATGCTACGCTTAATGTTAGTATCGCCATTGTGAATGTCAAAAATTCCTTTGACAATCTTGGTTTGAACTAAAGTTAAGTCACCGTTTTTTGAGGATAACTGAAAGTTTCTGTTAACATTGACATTGTTAATCAGGGTATTACCGTTTCTTTGAGTTAGAGAAATCTCACTCAACTGTAGATTCTGTAAAATGATATCACCATCAATATTTGTACCACTAATCTTAGTTATTGAATTTTGTTTAGGGATGATCACTTCAATCCGGCTGCCGCCGGTTTGCCAATTAAGTAGGAGGTGATGATTTTCTTCTTTGCTAGGCAATTCATCGATTAGTAGAGTTTGATTGGCTACCACTGCATTAACTGGACGACTGTTATAATCAGCAATAAAAATTGCCAAGCGCTCACCTTGATGAATAAAGACATCTGCGTTGATCAAACTGAGTTTGATTTTGCCAAATTTAGTTGGTAAAATGGTGCGTTTACGTAAAGGGTTCTTCTCCACATGAAAGCCGCGTACATAATTGTCACTGGCTGATGCTTCATTTTTAGAAACTGCTGTTTTCGCTTTGATTCGCTCGTAGTCTTGTTTAATTAACTTGGCTAATTCAGCAGGGGTTCCCAATTCTTTTTCAATTTCTTCTTTGGTTTGAAAGTCACCATCCAGCAAAAATTCACGGTAAAAATTAAGGTTATTTGTTCGCTCGATATCAGACAAATCTGTTAAATATTTTGCTAAATTCGTAATGTAATTATCAGTTATTTGGGACATTTTTCCCCCTACAATGAAAAGATAAAATAACTTACTTTATCAAAAATCCTTTAATTTAATTATATGCTTTTTACCAAGTAAGTGACTATTTAAGGAACCAAGCTTTTTGCTTATTACCTAATTATAATCTCCCCGTCATCAGAAGTAACCGCTAACTTATTTTTAGAATTATTAGTGTTCTTGATGAAGTGGCTAGAAACATGTCTGTTGCCAAAGATAATCGTGTCATCATCAGTTCTAAGATTGAAACTAGTGTTTTTTGGTAATGGATTAAGCCTAAAATCGCCTTCGGAAAGCGTGGCAGAATTATGCCCACTTAGAGAACAGTTTCTAAAAGTAAGATCTCCTTCATCTTGAGTAGTTGAAATAGCTTGAATTTTGCTATTCTTAATGTCAATGTCACCCTCATCGCTATCAAAATCACTGTTAGTTAGTCGGGATGAGTCGATGGTAAAATTCCCTTCGCTAGAGTTAAAAGTCCCTTTCTTGTTAATCGTAACATTATTTAGGCTGATGTCTCCTTCATCGATATCTAAGTCCAGTTGATCCATTGTCAAATATTCTAAAATTAAGTCCCCTTCGTCGTTTTTACTAGTAATTTTAGTTAAAGCAGCCTTTTTTGGCAGTGTAATTTCGATGCGAGAGTTGTGATTGGAGTTGCCAAAGTTAATCCAATAAGATGATTCTTTACCACTTATTGAGAGCTGCTTCTGGTTAGAAACTTTTGCTGTAATAGGTGTATCTGAGTAGTTGGTAGTGGTTACCTGAAATTTATTACCTCGATGAATATAAACATCGGCTTCATCAACATCGATATCAATTTGCTTAAATTTCGGAACATTAATTACCTTTTTCTTAGGTTTAGGCCTTTGCGTGACAACATGAAAATTGTTAAATTTGTTACCAGAGATGGTTTTAAATCCGTGATTAGCAAAGCCAATAATCGCTAGAATTATGCCGATAACTATGGTAAAAGCACCGATTTTGTAAAATTTCTTCATTGGTTAGTTCTCCTTGTTATGTGAGGTGGTTTGGTAGTATTGTTTTTTAAATAACTTGCTACCGAGATAACGGGCAAATTGCGTGCATTTATTAATTAAAAATCTAATAACGATAATGATGGCAGGACATAAGAAACAACCAATCCCAACTAAGATTAAACCTACGCCAAGATAAAAAACGCCTACGGGCCAACTCGCAGTAAAGATAAAACCACAGGCCACATAGCCAATAACAATTCCAGCCACTGTTAATGCAAAAATCACGCCAATTAGGCCAAGAAAAATGCCGAATAAGGCACATAGCAAGGCAATTAGTACAGCGATAATTGGAATAATGAGAATTAGTCCTGTCGGAATAGCGCAAATACCGACAATAATGTGCCAAATGGTCTTCATATTGCTTGAAGAAGATGGCTCAGTTTGTTCTTGTTTATCGTTTGTTTCACGTGAATCATTAATCGAATAATCTGCGACAATTTTGTGTGCCAGTTGGGTTGGCGTTCCTAAGTTTTGTTCGATAGCAGCGCGATCAGTAAAATTACCATCAAGTAAGAATTCTCGGTAAAATTCGCACACGTCTTTACGATCATTTTCAGGTAAAGTCGCTAAGTTCTGTTCGACTTCTAAAATATAGTCATTAATTGCTTGTTCCATGTTTTTCTCCCAAAATTGTGTTAACTTTTTGACTGAATTGCCACCATTCTAATTGGATCGATTGCAGTAATGTTAAGCCTAGAGAAGTTAAGCGATAATATCGCCGATTACGTCCTTGAAAGGGTTCATCGTAAGTCTCTAAGTAGCCATTCTTTTTTAACCGCCTTAAAACTGGGTAGATAGTTGATTCAGAAATGTCGAAAACCGCTTGAACTTTTTGGGTTAACGCATAGCCATAGAGGTCTTCAGTCTTAAGAAATGCTAATACTGCACCATCTAACAGGCGTGTCGGAATTTGAATTGCCATTGCTTTGCTCCTTTCTAATATTATACAAGATATAATATTGTCTGAAGCTTATTTTGTCAAGTGGTTTTTATCAAGAAAAGTAAATTAAATAACTAATAAAAAATTATTTTGTGTTATTTAATGGCTTTTATTAATTTGTTGTATACAAATATAAAATAACCACTTGACAGCGGAAACATTCTACAATATATTTGTAGATAACGTATGTAATTTAATTTAAAAGCATCGAAGGGAGGGTATATAAAGATGATTCTTAAAGGATTTTTTGCTATTGCAGCCTTAGTTCTTGATGGCATTAGTGCATTTTTTGATGTATTTAAATAATTACCTATATAGGAGTATCATTTTATTTATGAAGGAGATGATTTCATGTCTTGGGTTGCTATCGTACAAGCTGCATTGGGTATGGCATCAGGTATTTGCAAGATCTTGAGCCTGTTTCTCTAATTATTAGGCAAAAGAAACATAATAAAAAAGGAGCGTTAGACTAAAGTTTAACGTTCCTTTTTATGTGGGTAAGTTTAAAGACAATATGTATGATGATTAATAAATTTGGCGATTTATTAGTACTTATTTCTAAAATTGGGTATAAAAAAAGCACCGACTACTTGCAGTGCCATTTCTATTATGGTGGGTGGCCAGGGGCTCGAACCCTGGACCCACGGATTAAGAGTCCGTTGCTCTACCAACTGAGCTAGCCACCCATGTCAATATTTCTGTTGACAATTAAATATGTTAACAATTAATTGGCTCTTTGGCAAGTCATTTTGCTAAAAAAGTGCAAAATGTCTAGTAAACTACTCAGGATAAAATTTTTAAAGCCCATATAGCAACAGTTAATAATAGCCTTGATAGTTTGAATAGTGTCATTTTATGATCTAAAAGTATTTCATTTTGCTATTTTATTGTGATAAGATAATAATACAGTGAAGTGAACTCGACTTAACTTTATATAGGAGCTTAAACAATCATGAAGAAATTTATAAAAAACAGTGTTATCGTTATCGCTATTGGGTTATGTCTAATTGTAATAGGAGGCGTTATCCATCACCATGATGAACATGCTATACAGCATTCACCAAGAATTGCAAAGCATTTCAAGAATAGACACATTAGAACAGCTAACATAGAGCAAACAAGTACAAAAAAGCCTAAGTTAGGAGCCCAACGAAAACGGACTGTTTCAACAGCTAAATTTGATAAAATCAAACTAAATCTAGCAGCAACTGACGTTGATATCCATCGCGGTGATAAATATCAAGTCAAAGTAACTGACTTTGAAAATGTTACTGTTTCGGCAAAAGTTAAGCAGGGGACCCTAGAAATTAGTGATCACGGTCCTGGAAGACCCTTTGGCAAGCATGGTTGGGCTAATCAAGGCTTTGACTATGCACTTAAGATTGAAGTTACTGTTCCAACTAACGCAATCTTGTCAACAATTACTGGTAAAGATAATGCGGGAGATTTTAGCTTGCAGGGGTTACAACTGCAAAAGTTAAATCTTAAGACGGATGTAGGTGATTGCAAATTATCAGATTCACAGCTGCAAGACCTAAATTTCAAGACAGACACAGGTGATTTCACTATGCATCAAGCTTCTAAAAAAGTTAATTACCAATTGGGAGCAGTTGACTGCGACATTAACTTCTTTGGCAAGCAATATGATAATAAATTTAATCAGAAGATTGTTGAGAGTAATAGTTTGATCAAGGTTGAATCAGATTGCGGTGATATCCTGATTAATTGATGCTGAATAAGAGTAAATAGTTTTAGTTGAAAATCCAAAAAGTGCAAAAAAAAGACGATCAACTTAATGATCGTCTTCCTTTAGGTTAATGGGTGGCCAGGGGCTCGAACCCTGGACCCACGGATTAAGAGTCCGTTGCTCTACCAACTGAGCTAGCCACCCAAGTGTTGCAATAAATAATCAACAGAAACTATTATGCTATTATTTACTAAGAAATGCAAGTTTTTTTATTAAATTCCGGTGACTTTTTTGCTAATGGCGCAAAAACCAGTATAATAAGTAGCAAAGGAGGATTTCCGATGCCAAAAAAGATTTTTGTGGTCGATGACGAGAAGCCAATCTCTGATATTATCAAGTTTAACTTGACTAAAGAGGGTTTTGAAGTTGAGACTGCTTACGATGGCGAGGAAGCCGTCAAAAAAGTTGATGAGTACAATCCTGATTTAATGATTTTGGACTTGATGTTGCCCAAAAAAGATGGATTGGAAGTTGCACGTGAAGTACGTCAGAAGCATGATATGCCAATTATCATGGTCACTGCCAAGGATACCGAAATAGATAAGGTTCTGGGGCTAGAAATGGGAGCTGATGATTATGTCACCAAGCCATTTTCTAATCGTGAATTAGTTGCCCGAGTTAAGGCTAATTTACGTCGCCGGGCAATTGTCAAACAAGTTGAAACCACTAACCAAGATAATTCTACTAAGAATATTACTATCGGTAATCTGGTAATTATGCCAGATGCCTATATCGTTGAAAAAGATGGCAAAAAAATTGAGCTTACTCACCGTGAGTTTGAACTGCTGTATTATTTAGCTCAACATATGGGACAAGTGATGACCCGAGAGCATTTATTGCAAACTGTTTGGGGATACGACTACTTTGGTGATGTGCGCACCGTTGATGTGACAGTTCACCGATTACGAGAAAAGATTGAAGATAATCCGATTCAACCGCAAGTTCTGGTGACACGTCGCGGTGTCGGCTATTATGTTAAACATCCAAATGAAGAATAACCAAAGAAAGCCCGCAGATATTATTTTTGATGCGTGGCTTTCTTTTTATCTCTATAATATATGATTATGATTAAAAAGATTAAGAGCAAGTTCAAACATTTATTTATTTCCATTAATACCACGTTAGCAATTGTCTTTATGGCGATGATTATTGCCACGATTGAAGTTATCGGGGCTTATTTCACTAGGCAGCTAGAACAAAGTAGCATTGAAAACTTTCAGTCAACCATTCAAGTGCCACCAATTGTTACTAATCAAGTGGCGATGCAGTTGTTGCGTGACAACAAGCATACGGATAGTAGCATTAATCGGATTGTCAATGATTATGGCAACGGCACTAGTGCAATTAGTCAAATTATCATTGTTGACAATAAGGATATTATTCGCGCAGTATCTAACTTTAATGACAAAAGCCGAGTTGGTCAGCGAGTCAATAATGCTTTGGTTAAGCAGGTGACTTCGACTGGCAAGCAAGCGACCAAGGTGGTTGAGGATCATGGCGATTACATGGTGCAAGTTACACCGCTCAATGCGGGCAATGGGTCCGCTAATACTGTTGGTGCAATCTATGTTCGTGCGTCAATGCAGGGTGTCTTTGATAATCTGCGTAATGTTTCGTTAATGTTCTTAGTGACCTCGCTAATTGCAGCTGTTTTAGGAGCAATTTTGTCACTAGTAGTTTCACGTGCAATTACGCGACCGATTGAAGAAATGCAATCACAGGCGTTAAATATTGCCGAAGGGGATTATTCTAGCCAAGTAAAGATTTACTCAAATGACGAATTGGGGCAATTGGGCCAGGCTTTTAATACCTTATCAGTTAGAATTGAACGTTCCCAAGAAGAGTCAGAAAGTGAACAGCGTAGACTTGATAGTGTCTTGTCACATATGAGTGATGGCGTGTTGGCTACAGATCGTCATGGCAATATTAGTGTTGTTAATCAAATGGTGCTTAGTTTTTTTAATACTACTGAAGAGCAGATTATTAACAAGCCAATTGCGGTGGTTTTGGGAATTGATGAAACTTCACAAGACTTAATTGCCGAGCAAAAAGGCATTGTCCTAACTGTTAACAAAGGAACACGTGATGAAGTAATTTTGCATGCAAGCTTCTCACTAATTAAGCGGGTAACTGGCTTTGTTTCAGGTAGTGTTTGTGTCTTGCATGATATTACGGAACAGCAGAAAAATGAAGATTCGCAAAAACAATTTGTGTCTAATGTGTCTCATGAACTGCGAACGCCGCTAACAAGTTTACATGCCTATATTGAGACCTTGAATGCTGGCGCTTGGAAAGATCCCGAGGTTGCTCCACAGTTTTTGCAGGTTACTCAAGAAGAAACCGAACGTATGATTCGAATGATTAATGACTTGCTTAGTTTGTCACGGATGGATCGAGGCGTTTCTAAAGTTGACTTTGAGTGGGTTAATTTTAATGATTTTGTTGCGCATATTTTGGATCGCTTCGATATGATTGTGAAAAGCGATCAAAAAGCGGGTAAGAAGAAATACACGATTAAACGACATCTAGCCCCGCAAGCACTATGGGTTGAGATTGATACTGATAAAATGGCGCAAGTAATTGATAATGTTGTAAATAATGCGATTAAATATTCACCTGATGGCGGTGTGATTACTGTTAAGTTGCAACAAGATCAACAGCAGATTATTTTGAATATTGCTGATCAGGGATTAGGTATTCCGCGTGAAGATTTACACAAAATCTTTGACCGTTTTTATCGGGTTGATAAGGCACGTTCACGAGCTCAAGGTGGTACGGGTCTTGGTTTAGCAATTGCTAAAGAAATTGTTGAAGATCATCATGGCCAGATTTGGGCCACCAGTAGTGAGGGAAAAGGATCAGTCTTTCATATTGCACTACCGTATGAGCCAATGAGTGAAGGGGATGATTGGGATGAAGTTTAAGCATAAAATTGGTGATACACTGCTCTTTTTGGGTACAGGTGCAGCTTTTATATTATCAATCGTGCTGTGGATTTTTATTATGACTAATGATCAATATTTTAGCCATATTAAACAAGACAATAATGTTACTCAGCAGTCACGAATGCATAAGACTCAATCAGTTAATGACTTATATATCCCAACTAGTTCTTATGGTTATCAAGATGGTCAACTGTGCAGATTATATGATGCTAAGAACAACTTGCCTTTAGAATTTACCAAAGAATTAAAAGGTGCTAAATATCAGCAGGTAAAAAAAGTTAGCAGTAGTCAGCTAAAGTATGAGCAGTTACTGAAAGATCCAGATTACTTGCAGTTAACATTTCCAGATGAAGTTAATTTAAATTTACTGACTAAGCGAAATTTACAAAAAACTGGTCAGCAGTTTCGCCGTGTCTTTGTTTCCAGCAGTAACAAATATCTGTATTTAGGTAATGATGAAACTTATACTGTATTAAAACTTGAGCTAGCTAATGTTAATTTTAAGCGGCTGCGCGGGTACGCCAAGCAAGCACGCAGCAAGATTCCGGTTAAGTTTGAGCACCTAAAGGGATGCTACGAAGTTTTTTATCTTAATAATGAAGACTGGCGCGTTTACAGCTACCTTACTAATAGCCAAACGGATTCCTATTTTGTTTCACGTTTATTAGGCACAACCAATGTTACTACTCATACTGGCAAAGGCCCCTGGACGATCTATTCGCTAAATTATTATACTAAGCTGCGGGTACCTAAGACTAAGTCTAACCGTCATGACTTCTTATATACTAATTATGAAAAAAGAAAGAATATGACTGTTAATGAGCAGCTGCTTGATAGTGTTGATTACGTGCATAAGACTGGCTTAAATGAACAAGATTTACGCTTTTTTGATACTAACGGTGCCATCACCAACTATACTAATTATGTTGAAGGTATACCAGTCTTTTTAAATAAGCATGATTTACAAATTAATACTAATTACAGCCAAGATGCTGTTGAAGTGACTTTTAATAATTTGGAATTACAGATTCCGATTCCCTTTGATGGACAAACTCGTAATTTGCAGTCAACAGATTCAGTGGTGCAAAACTTAGTTAATAGTGGACTTAAGAGAACAGAGATTCAACGTGTAGTGGTTGCTTTTCAAGTAGAAAAAGATAACAGTCATGATAACTTGGTTAACTTGATTCCAACATATTATGTTAAAGCGTATGATCAATGGAAAAGCTTGTCTGAATGGAAAAAGCAAGACTTTAGTGTATTAGATAGAGTAGGTAAAAAGCAAGGAGGAACGCAATAAAATGGACCATAAACGAATAGAATGGCTATTTTTTATTATTTTCTTGTTAATTGACTTATACCTAGGAATAGAAATTTGGCGTTCTCCAATCAGTTTGAGCAGTAGTTCAGGGACGACAACTACTAGTATTCGTAATGAGATGAGGGCAGACGGGATTGATATTCCTCGCCACATATCGCATAAACAGCGTTCGGGTTATTATTTGGCGGCTAAGAACAAAGATTATTTAGGTAATAAAACAAACGATTTAACTCAGATGACTACTCATTTTTCCAAAAATGACAATACTCTAACTGTGACACCTAAGAATCCAATTATGTTAAGTGGCAATCAAAAACAAATATTGCAGCAGCTAAATAATTTTAAAAATGACTCACAGAATGTTCCGTTTGGCGCTAAATTTAATTATGATGCCGGCATGTCCAATAAAAGTACTTATTGTTATGTTCAAAGTTCACCTTATGGGCAAATCTATGATAGTAGTGCGCAACTAACGATTAATGTTCATAAAAATCAGATCACTAATTATATGATTACGTATCTCGGGCCAATTCACGCGGTACGTGAACCACAATTAATTATCAGTGCGTGGCATGCGGTTAAAGCAATGTATACTGATCGTGAAATTGCCAATAATTCACGAGTAATGCAAGTTAAACTAGGATATTCTAAGTTAACGGAAGTGCGTGGCAGTACAATTTTATTGCCGACATGGATTATTTGGATTGAAAGTAAGGCCACTAAGAATGTTACGATAAAGCGAGTGAATGCTTTTACTGCTCAGTTATTGCAAGTTGGTAGCTCATATTAATAATGAATATTTTAGAAGGGGAAAAATTTGCAAGTTTCTATTTTAGCTAGTGGTTCAACTGGAAATACCAGTTTAATCGAAACGAGGCAGCACAAGATTTTGATGGATGCTGGACTGTCTGGTAAAAAGACGCAGCAGTTATTGGCGCAAGTTGGAGTTGATATTGCGGATATTGACCTAGTTTTTTTAAGCCATGATCATTCTGATCACAGTAAAGGATTAGGGGTATTAATGCGGCGGTATCCGCAAATTGCGGCATATACTAATGAAGCGACTTGGAACTATCTATCGCAAACCAATAAGATTGGTAAGTTGCCAATGCCACAAATTAATGTCATTGAACCTGGACAGACATTAACTTTAGGTGATCTTGACGTTACAGCGTTTGCTACTAGTCATGATGCGGCTGCGCCGCAATATTATGTGTTTGCTAGTCAGGGCAAGCGAATGGCTTTTTTGACAGATACCGGTTATGTTTCGCAAAAAGTTGAAGAGGTAATCACAGATGCTGATGCCTACTTAATGGAATTTAACTATGATGACATGATGCTGCGTAATGGGCCATATTCGTGGGAATTGAAGCAGCGGATTCTTTCAGATGTTGGTCATTTGTCCAATGAAGAAGCTGGAGAGGCTTTACGAGATGTTGTAAGCAATAAAACTAAGCAAATTTTTTTGGCTCATTTAAGTCAACATAATAATACTGCGCAGTTAGCTAAAGACAGTGCTGAAAAAATCTTGCTGTCCGGGGATACGAATTTACCCAGTGATGTTAAAATTAACTTGACTGATCCACAACAACCTACTAATTTAGTTGAAATTTAGCAGCATTGTTCATAATTTGTTCAAAATTTATTAGTATATTAGAAAGTATAGACAAAGGAGATAATTAATCATGAAAAATGGTCTTGTTAAAACAGCGGTAGTTGGCGTTGTTGCAGGGATCATTGGCGGCGGGGTTTCTTATGTTGCCATTGATCAAATTAATAATGCTAACTTAAATAATAACAGTGCCCAGACTAGTGTTACTTCTAATAGTGCTAAGCTCTCTAAAAAGAGTGCTAAAACTAGTGGTGCAATGACCCCAGCTTATAACAACGTTAAGGGTGCAGTTGTGTCTGTTATTAATATGAAGCGACAGGCAAATAATAAGAGTAATTCTTTGTTTGATCTATTTGGTGATGATGACGACAATAATAGTAACAGTCAGGGCAAAGGTAAGTTACAGACTTATAGTGAAGGTTCCGGCGTTATTTATATGAAGTCGGGCAAAAAAGGTTATATTGTAACTAATAATCACGTTGTCTCTGGTAGTGATAAGGTGCAAGTGATGCTGACCAATGGTAAGACTGTCAATGCCCGAATCGTTGGTACTGATGAAACAACCGACCTTGCTGTGCTAGCCATTGATGCTAGTTATGTAAGTCAAACAGCTGAATTTGGCGATTCTAAGAGCCTAGCTCCTGGACAAAATGTGATTGCGGTTGGTTCACCTTTAGGTAGTGAATACGCGTCTACGGTCACTCAAGGGATTATTTCAGCACCAGCACGTAACATTACTACGTCATCTGCTAATGAGCAGACGGTTATTCAAACTGATGCGGCAATTAATCCAGGGAATTCCGGTGGTGCTCTAGTCAACTCGGCTGGCCAAGTAATTGGAATTAACTCAATGAAGTTAGCCCAATCTAGTGATGGTACTTCAGTTGAAGGAATGGGCTTTGCGATTCCATCTAACGAAGTGGTTACGATTGTTAACCAGCTAGTTAAGAAGGGTAAAATTACGCGGCCACAATTAGGTGTTAAGGTAATTGCCCTAGAAGGAATTCCTGATAGCTACAAGAAGAGGCTCAATATAAAATCTGATTTGAAGAAGGGGATTTATGTTTCTTCAGTAACTAAGAGAGGTTCTGCTGCGGAAGCTGGGATTAAATCGGGTGATGTTATTACCAAGGTTGACAATAAATCTGTTTCAGATGTCGCTTCGTTACACAGCATCTTGTATAGTCATAAAGTCGGTGATACCGTCAATTTATCTGTTAATCGGGATGGAAAAATGCTGAATTTAAAGGTTAAGTTGCAGGCTAATTAAAGTTGCTAATATTCTTTATTTAAATAAAAAAAGGCTATGCTGGCTAGGTTTTATCCGCTAACATAGCTTTTTTATTAATAATTTTATTGCGAAACATCATTATGTTCGGAATTATAACTTGTCAAGTTTTTTAAAAGCAATAAAACGATGTTGATAACTGTGTATAACTTTGTGGATTGTGTATAACTTTGCCAAAAAGGCTGCTAGATAGCTGTGGATAATCTGTTGATTGTGTGTAGATTACAGGTACTATTTTTAGGAATAATTAGTCAAATATCCTAGTATAATAGCATTTATTGCCATACGTTTGTAAATTTGCGAATTAGAGATAATATGTGGGCAACTTTTTAACAAAAAAATTTTAAAAAATCTGCAATCACAAATTAGGTGGCGAACAGAAGTTTTGACTACAAAATGTAGATTTTGCTTTTACACAGTTGTGGAAAACTGGGGTGGAAACAATGCGAATTAGGGGATAAAATAGAAGTTATGAAGATTAAGATTGTATGTGTAGGTAAATTAAAAGAGAAGTATTTTCAGGCTGCCATTGCGGAATATTGCAAGCGTTTAAGTCGTTTTGCAAAAGTAGAACTAATACAAGTTGCAGATGAAAAGGCACCAGAAAAATACAGTTTAGCTCAGCAAGAACAGGTTAAAGCAATTGAGGGTAACCGAATTTTGAGTAAGATCCAGCCAAAAGACTATGTTTATGTAACTGCAATTAAGGGAAAAGAACGTAGTAGTGAGGAGTTTGCCCATGAATTGCAAGATTTGGCTACTTATGGACATTCAACGCTAACTTTTGTGATAGGTGGTAGTCTGGGGACTAGTCAGGCAGTGAATCAGCGTGCCGATAGTTTGCTCAGCTTTGGTAAGTTGACTATGCCGCACCAATTAATGAGGGTGGTCCTAATTGAACAGATTTATCGTGGTTTTATGATTAATAGTGGCAGTCCATATCATAAGTAATTGAATTACTGATGGTTAATTGCAAGTTGCTTAATCAAAAATTTGGTTGAACAATGAAGCTAGTGGAAGTATTATTAACAGATAAGTAAATACCAGTAGATATAATGTAATAATGATTGTGAAATATAAGTTTAAAAGAATAAAGGTGATTATATGGTAGATAAGTATTCTGACTTTGATTATGTTGGGTTGGCTAACAACTTGGCTGATGATATTTCTAATTGTGGTAATTTTGTTGTTTGGGCTTATTGGTATACAACTTATGATAAGCAAGAAGTATTTTTTGAATACTTTTATTTAGACAATCTTGAAGCTGCCATAACTAATCCGAAGTATCGTAGTGTAGCAGAAGTGGACCAACTGGTAATTGCAGAGTTACCACTATTTTTCCGAAAGAAGATGGAGGCTGTAGATTTATTGCAGATCTTTGTTAAGGAAAATAGAGAATGGGGACAAAAGCAGTCACGGGATTAAAAGGTTAATAACTAGCAAAAAGACAGCAGGAATTAAACTGTTGTCTTTTTGCTTATTTCAATGTAAAGAGGAAGAGGTTCGTTAAACAGAGTAAAAGTATACTCCATAACCAATCACTGCGTTTAACTGTGATTGGCGCAATTATAGAACGCTGACCGCCTTCGCGGTATCCATGTGATTCCATTCCTTGGGCCAAATTATCGGCTGAATTAAGGGCAACCAGAATGGCTTTAAAATAAAGTACTGGTGACCAAAAACTCAGATAAACACCGCGCATCATACCAGCAGTTCGGATTTGTTTAACCGCATGCTTCATTAAAGGGATAATATTAAGAGCAGCTAGCACACCATAAGCAAATTTGCTTGGCAGCTTAAAATTTTGTTCAAATGAACGTGCCAATGATTCAGCACTAGTATTGCAGCTAACACAGGCAATCGAGAGCGTATAAACATAAATTCGACTTGATAGGCTCAAAGCATTATTAAGATTTGGCTGGGTGGTAAACCAGTATAAAGTAGCAAAAACGGTGATAGCAGCAATTAATGGTGCAAGTAGCAAAGTTAGCAGTTTTTTTATCGTAGTGTGGTGAACTAACAAGTAACCAATACAAAATAAAATAATTAGTAAGTTAGTGGTTAGACTGACCTTGATGGAGATTTCGATAGAAATAATTAACGCTAAAATAAATTTGAAACTAGGATTCATGATTGACCTCACTTAGTAGAATAGCTCAAATGCTGATGTTGCAAGACTAGATGATAGTCGCACCAAGGGGCTAAGTTATGTAAATCATGACTGATAATTAAAAAGGTTTGGTGGCGAGCTTGCTGACTTTCTTGCATGAGCTGGACAACTTTTTTACTGGAGGCTTCATCTAATCCACTTAATGGTTCGTCAAATAGCAATACGTCTTGATTAGTTAGTAGCATTAAAAAGATTTGTAGTTTCTTTTGTTGACCTCCCGAAAGTGTGTAAACAACTTGATCTAGGTGCTGGTCTAAATCAAGATAGTTCAATGTTTGATTGATTTTTTCAGAGGTAAAGAATGGATTTAATCCTTGTTTTTTACTCAAAGCAATTTCGTCGGCAACTGTGACACTTAAGAATTGATCCGTGGCATTTTGAAAAACTTGTGCCACGTTAAGCAAGTATTTTCGAGCGCTTAACTTGCTAATCTCCTGATCATAATATGCAATACTGCCAATGTAAGGGATCATCTTGGTGAGTGCATTAAATAATGAAGTTTTACCAGTACCGTTAGCCCCAGTAATGAGAGTTGTTTTTCCAGCAGCAATTTTAAGCTCAGGTTGTTGTAATAGCAGTCGCTTGTGAGCAATTTGGACATTAGTTAAGGTGAAACAAGCAGCCTTGTTATTTGGGACAGCGAAGCAGTAGGAGGCAGCAGTCTGCCCCTGTGTCAACAGCTGGTCTTTTTCATGATCAGATAGTTTAGTGATTGTACCATTTTTGAATTGAAAGAGATAATCGCAAATGCCGGCATAATCGTTTAATAGGTGGTCACTAACAATAATAGTTTTACCCTGAGTTTGTAATTGTCCGAGCTTGTCAATTAGAAATCTGCGTGCTTCAGGATCACAACTGGCAAAAGGCTCGTCTAATAGAAAAAGGTCAAGGTCCATTGCGACCAAAACAGCGAGGGCAACCCGTTGTTGTTCACCGCCTGACATAGTATTAATCTTTTGATCAAGTAGCTGCTTAATTTGGGTAAATTCTACACCGTGAGCCAATCGCTGGGAATATTGTTCAGGAGAGACTTGTAAATTTTCAAGTGCAAAGATGATTTCTTCACGAGGTGTGGCCATAGTAAACTGTTCACCAGCGTGTTGAAACATCATGCCGGCTTGTAATCCATCAAGATCAACGTTTCCAGTAGTTTGACCAGCGTATTTAGGATACAAACCAGCAAGAATTTTTAAAATAGTTGATTTACCACAGCCAGTTGGTCCAATTAAAAGCGAAAATTTAGCTGTTGGGATTGTTAAATTAATTTGATTAAGAATTTTGGTATTTTGATTATATGAAAAACAGAGATTGTTAGTTGTGATTGACATTTTTTCACCAAATAAAAAGTCGTCAAGGAAAAACTCGACGACGCAAAAACGTTAATTTTCCCTTCGCTGGTATTAGCCATAGCAGGTTCAATGGGTATCTTCTCAGCCAAACGGCACCCCGATGTTGTTTGGCTAAATTGTACAAGAAAAAATGTCCTTTGTCTAGTTTTTCATCATTAAACTGCTTTTTTGTTATATAATTGAACTATGAAAATAAACTAAGATTAGGTGGTGAAATCATGGCAGTAGTTAAACTGGAACAATATTTACTCAGTATTTTGCATGCAACTACAGCAGATACCAATGAGTTACGGTTAAATTCAGGAAATAAAAATTTTGACCTATTTACAATTTTGCTTGAAAATCATAATACTGGTGTCCATCGTTATCAAGCAAGCAGCTATCAACTGCTTTATGTGGCAGCAGGTGAAATAAAAATTAAGGTCGATAACTATGAATATCGGCTCAAGCCGGGAAATATGCTTTTTTTGTTGAATAAGTGTGAATATGAGATACAACAGCAAACA
Organism: Lactobacillus sp. ESL0684; assembly: GCF_029392675.1. Classification (NCBI taxonomy): domain Bacteria; kingdom Bacillati; phylum Bacillota; class Bacilli; order Lactobacillales; family Lactobacillaceae; genus Lactobacillus; species Lactobacillus sp. ESL0684. The sequence continues at coordinate 96,293 of NZ_CP113941.1, forward strand.
AATAGTGGGGTATTGGTTAAACTAGAATTTAGTTTACAAAAGCTAGGGCAGTATTTCCCAGGAAATACTGGTTCGCGTACTGCGTCAGAGCGGGAAATTATCAAGCAGTTGGAACAGAAATTGGAACAACAGCGATTTTTATATCTTAAAAATACTGAATTATCAGAACCAGTTCAATTAATAAATAAAATAATTGATGAATATCTACAAGCAAATTTATTTGCTAAAGAAATTATTGCGGCCGAATTAAAATTGTTGTTGATTACTACTATCAGAAAGCAAGACTTGAACGCTGCACCAGCAACAACTATGGAATTTGCCGGAACAGAACTTGATCGCTATATTGATGCCAATTTTGCTGATATTACTTTAGCAGAAGCAGCCAAACATTTTGGCTTAAATCCTAATTATTTTTCAAGCCTAGTTAAACAAAAAACGGGGAAGAGTTTTGTCGAACATGTTGATGAGCGAAGGATGCAAGAAGCCCGTAATTTGCTAGCCCGACCAGATATCTCGGTTAAGGAAATTATCACTTTAGTGGGATATCAAGGAAAATCCTTTTTTTATAAGAAGTTTAATGAATATTATCATCAAACACCGGTTCAGATGAGGTCGGAGTTATTTAGACAAGCTAATATTAATTTAAAATAGAATAGTATCAATGGTGATTCGGTCAGAATCGCTATTTTTGTTGCACTAAAAAACCGATCAAAGAATAAGTTCTCTGGTCGGGCAGTGAAAAATTACATTTTTTCTAGTCGCTTAATTCGGTCTGCAGTTGCTGGATGGCTGTCAAATAAGTTTTTCTTATGTAATGGATTCTCAATATATAATCCACGACTGCTTGGATCAGCCTGTTGCATTGGCTCACTGTGTTCAATCTTAGTTAAAGCAGAAATTAGTCCCTGTGGATTTCGGGTTAGTTCAACTGATGAAGCATCGGCTAAATATTCGCGATTACGTGATAACGCCATTTGGGCCAGACTGGCACACAATGGACCGAGAATTAACACAAATAAAATTGCAATAATTTTAAATATTAAAACCGCCTTGTTGTCATCATGATCGTCATTGTCGCGATCATCATCAAACCACCAGATGTAACGACTAGCAATACCTGAAATATAGGAAATAACGCCCACTAAAACAGTAGCTACGGTTGAAAGGCGAATATCATAGTTTCGAATGTGTGAAACTTCATGACCTAGAACTCCCTCGAGCTCTTCACGATTCATCATGGTTAATAAACCTTGAGTGACTGCAATAGCGCTGTGCTCGGGATCACGACCAGTCGCAAAAGCATTAGGGCTAGGATCATTAATAATAAAAACTCGCGGCATTGGCACGCGACCCACTAAGGCCATATCTTGTACAATATGCCATAATTCTGGATTGTCTGATTCGTGAACTTCTTGGGCATGATTAAGGTTCATTACCATATTTGCAGGATCATGCATAACTATCAATAGATAGATTGCACTAACAATTAGGGCAAGGATTAAACCGCTCCAAGGTGTCCCACCAAAAAGATAGCCTAATCCTGAACCAACTAAAGCAAGAATAATTATGAATAACACCATAATCAAGCCTGTTTTACGCTTATTACTGGCGATTTGTTGAAATAGCATGGTTGATCCTATTATTAAAACTTAACTTTAGGTGCTTCTTTTTCAGCTTCACTTGTTTGCAAATAATCGACTTTTTGGAAGCCATGAATTCGCGCAACCATATTAGATGGAAAAGTTAATAGCTTTTGATCATAAAGGGCAGCTGAAGAATTATAAAGTTGCCGAGAATAAGCAATTTTATTTTCGGTATTGGTCAATTCTTCTTGTAGTTTCATGAAGTTTTGGTTGGCTTTTAAATCAGGATAATTTTCCTGTAAAGCAAAAACTGATTTCAGCGCATCTGAAATCTGGTTTGATACCTTTAACGCTTGCGCCCGGTCATCACTAGGAATCGCAGTCAATTGATTCCGTAATTGCACCACTTCGGCTAAAGTACTTTTTTCATGTTTAGCATAGCCTTTAGTGGTTTCTACAAGATTGGGAATTAAATCATTACGCCGCTTTAGCTGCACGTCAATTTGACTCCAAGATTCATCAGTATATACCTTAGATTTTTGTAGTGAATTATAGCTGGTAATATAGATAGCAACTAACAGAATAATGATAATTAGAATTATCCACATTAATGGTGACATATTTTTCTCCTTTTAATCTAGCTTAATCTAATTATAACTAACTTCTGCTTTTTTTGGAAATAGTAACGAACTGGTTTTAAATGAGTAATAAAATTCCTCCGATAATTGTTAAGATAACTAAACCAGCGATTTGCATCAATAGCCATTTCTTAAAGAATTCACCTTTTGAAACTGTCCCATTTTCAGTAAAGGTTTTTAGAACTAACATGTTCGCCATTGAACCAATTGGCGAGCCAAAGCCACCAATATTTGATCCCAAAAATAGGGCTTCAGCGTACGGCGTGAACTTCCCAACTAAAATCGTAGCTGGCACATTACTAATAATCTGGCTAGAAACAATCGAGGTAAGATAAGTTGACCCCTCTGAATTAATCATGGTGTGAATTAAGGTCACAATGACCGGAATCTGTTGGATATCACTAATAAAAATAAAGAAACAGGTAAAAGTTAGCAATAAAGCATAATCAACTCTAAGTAGTATCTTAGGATTGATTAATAGTGCCAAAATGATGGCAGCTATCATTGGCCAAGCTACATTAACCACCTTAAAAACGCCCAAAAAGAAAAAGGCAAAAACCATTGTAGTGATGATTGTTGGCCGAACACTTATTTTAACTGGTGTAGTTTTTTGAATTGGAATCTGTTTACGAGGAATAAAGTGAAAAATAATAAAGGCAATAATTAACGAAGCAATCAGATAAGGCAGCGACCAAGAAAAGAATTTTAGGGCACTGACTGAATATTTACTGACTAAAAAGATGTTATGTGGATTACCCCAAGGCGTAAATGCCGCTCCAATGTTTGCTCCCATACCAATTAAGGTAACAGGCAATATTTGCGGTAAATTATACTTTTTGGCAATATTGAGATATAATGGAATTAGTGTAAGCGCTGTTATGTCGTTACCTAAAAACATCCCAGCAATAATAGCTAATAGCGTAAATAGAATATTTAGTTTACGTGTGTTATCTGCAATACTCGTTAATTTATACGCCAGCACGTCCAAAACATGCAAGTAGGCATATATTTGAATAATGACTAGCATCGCGGCTACCGAAAATATCGTGTGTAAGTTAATGTCCTCGAGCCGCGGTCTAGCAAAAAAAAGGCTGATTATAGTTACTACAGCAGTAATTTGTAAGATTCTGTCGTTAGCGATTTTTTTCAAGACGGTCATAAAATGTCCCCTTTCGCAAGTTACAATCATCTAAAGTCATTACTTCTATTTTGAGCTTTTTTTTTGCTGTATGCAATAATAAATTTGTAATCATAATGAAGTCTGGCTAATAAACAAGAACTTTGCTTTCCTATATTATTATATACTATACTTTAGTTAGTAGTTAAAGATAAGGGGGATTTAGTTATGGATAATGTTCAAATGAATTTAAAGCCAGCTGCCGAAAAGAAGCTTAACAGACGTGTTCAAGCTGGTCAGGTGGTTTTACTAACGTTAAATGACGGTTCTAATGAATATTCTAAAGTTGGTGGTACCTGCTCAATTGGAGCTAATTTTCAATTTGTTATTTTAGCTGCCAAAGATCCAGCTTTCACAATAAAGGTAACCAATAATGCTGGTCTTGACCTATATACTAGTCCGGCTGAGATGCAATTTTTAGGCAACGATTTAGTTGTTGATGAAAAAGATGCTACGTTGAATTTAGCTGATGACAGTGGCGTAATTGACGGTGCAGTTTCGATTAATGAATATGAACCATCGGCAGTAACTGCTAAAGATATGCAAGAGGGTAAGACTTGCTAGTTTAAAAAGATGTAACTTTATAAATAATCTGCAATTACGGCAGGTTATTTTTTTGAAATCCTACTTTCTGCTGGATCTTACTTATTAAAATCGGTTAAATCTTGCCTAGAAAGCTTTAACATGGTAAACTAAGTGAGATTTTCGAAAATCTGAAAGGAAGTATAGTACTATGCGTAAAGGTGAAAATTACAACACTGGTTGTGAACCAAACCAAAGACCTAAGAACAAGAAGAACGCTAAGAAGCGTGTTGCTCACGTTGCAGCTGTTGTTTCTTTCTTGAACAAGGCTAAAGCAGACGAAACTAAGTAGTTTGTTCCAAATCTATAAAAAATAAAAGTCGACTTACGAAAGTAATGCGGCTTTTTTTATTTGTTTAACTTGAGTAGAATTAAGATAAATAATTAACACTATCAAAGGAGACCTAAGTGAAATTCCAATGCAGTGCATGCGGCTTACGCATGAATTCCGTTCATTTTAAGCAGGAAGGATTAATAAATCCTAAACTGACTAGTGTTTGTGATCTGTGCCTGGAGCGAGGTCAAAGGCCCGAAGATTTTGCCAATATTGCAGTACAGATTTTTGCGCAAAGTATGCTATATACCTTTACCGGCAGTGATGCTAGCGAAGATAGGCAATTTTTGATTACTGATAAACAACAACGAAAATGTTATGAGGCTCTGATTCAAGACTATGACGGTAATAGTCTAGCACAGCAGCAATTACCGCGATCCGATTTTAATAAGGCGGTAATTGCTAGTGAAACAGGAAAAATAAGTTTTGTGCCGCGCAAAGATTTAACTTTTGCTGAAAACTTAGAAAAATTGGGCTTAGCAGTTAACTTCCAATTAAATGAAGTTGATTATATTGATCGTGAAAGAGTTCGCGCCAAGTATCATTATCGTTGTCAATATTGTGGTCGCCGTGGTCATAGCGTGGATCATAAGGACCCAGTATCGCTATCGCATAATAATGACTTTGATAATTTGATACTGTCGTGTAAAGAGTGCAATCGAATAAAATCCAACATGCCGTTTAAATTATTTATGCAGTTAAATAACCAGATTTCGCAGGTTAATCAAAAGCTAGTAACATATGAGAATACGCTGGCAACCTTAAAAGGTGAGTTTGAGGAAAGAAGACGTTCGCTAGCTGCAACAATGCATCTTAAAGGAGTGGTTAACGATCCTGAATTGAATGAAATACGCAGACAAAACAAGCAGCTTCAGGATGCGATTGATAGCCTGGAAAGTGATTATCACGACTTGTGTAATTTGCGTGAGCAGCATTTTGTTACTGGCTGGAAGTTAGTCCAAGAGGAAGGTAAGACTAATATTATTTAGTTTACCAAGATCTAATAAAAAAGAACCAGTCTACTTTGGTAAACTGGTTCTTTTAAATGTTGTGTGAGCTTTAGCTCCAATCTTCGAAGTCAAGTGTCGTTAATTGAGTTTGTGTTGTTTTAAGTAGCCAGATAGCTTCTTTAGCCTGGGCAACAGTAGCTTTATTAGACTTAAGTAGATTGCTTGCATAAGTTAATGCATTATCGTAATTGTAGCGAACAACTGAATGATAAGCATCACTGTTTTTAATAGTTTGGCTTTGGGCAATCAGGTCTTGCAATTCTTTCTTGGTACTATCAGTGATTGGTTTTTGTGCCTCATCAGTTACTTCTTTAGCCGTATTGATTGGTGTCAGCTTAATACCATTAGTAAAAGTAACATCACTAGCTTTAATAAATCTGTTGGTTAGACTAGGGTCTGCAGCTTTAGGCTGCTGCGTACTTACTGGAGTCGCTATTACAGTATTGGGATTGCTATTAGTAGGAATGTTTGGCTTGTCAGCGGGGTTAACAGTGTCACTGCTAGTATCATTATGATCATAAAACAGGTGGTAGAATAATTCTGCTTTCTTTTCACTGGCATTCCAAAGATAAATTAAGCCATCAACTGAAATAGTAGCATCTTGATGATATTTAATACTGCTATCGGTAGCTTTACCATTGACGTCATAGATTTGGACATTATTAGTTGTATTAGGCTTAACAAAGCTATAGGCAAGGTTGGTGTAGTCAGTTACAGGTAAAGCAGCACGAGGTTGAACGTAAAATTCATTAACATATTCATTTGGATAATCATGCAATCTGTAAATGTAACCGCCAAAGTCTTCAGACCATGGCGTAACTGTTAGATCCAATTTGATTTTTTGTCCCTTTTTCAGAATATGCTTGGTCCTGGCATTAGTTAAAGTTTGAGTTTTTGTGTCACTAATAACTTTAGCTGTGGTAACGCCATTATAGCGTGCGGGTTCACCATTAATGCTATCAACGTTATAGGCATTGAGATAGCGATTGTGACCAAGGGCATAATAATCATGACCCTTAATTTGGTGAGTAGTCAAATATGAGTACGTTTTAGTTTCAGCTTGCGAAAAGAAGTACTTAGGCATCTCAGTAGTAGTTTTAACTTTGCCAGCATAGTTGATAATTGAATTTTTGGCATAAGTTTGTCCAACTTTTTGCCCTTTTTTATTGTAAACAGCTGATTTGTGGTTAAGAACTAACTTACCCTGTTTAATATTTTTGCCGTTTATTTCTTTAACATCAGCTGCATTAACATAATAATTTTTACCTGTATCATAATAAGTTTGCCCGTTAATTATGCGTGTCTTGCCAGTATATGGAAAATTAGTAACATCATAATTTTCAAGATAATAATAGCCATTAGGATCATTGCTAGTAGCAGCATCGGGTGGATTAATCACCATATTATTTTCATCAATCTTTTCCTTAACTTTGTGACCATTTTTATTATAGAGATAGGCGGGATGGGTTAATACTATTGTTTGTTCTTGTGTTTTAGCTTCAACCGATTGTAAATTAGCTGTACTGGTTGCTAAGGAACTAATTGTCATTATCATAGCAGCTAAACCGATACTTAGCTTAGTAGATATTTTCATTATTTCACCTCATAAAATTAATTTAGTATGTAATTATTATAGTTCTTTTTTTTGGGGGGTAAACCGATAACTAAAAAATTATCTTTGCCAACCGTTATTTTCGGCATAATCGCGTTTTTTCATTCTGGAAACGTAAGGATTACCAGCAACATAATAGCGCAGCGGCTTATTGGCCCATTCAAGTTCAGATTGGTTTACGCCAATTCGGGTCCCAGCAGCTATCTCAATGGCGCGCTTTTTTTGCGTTTCGGATAAATCAATTGAAAAGGGTGAGTCACTTAAAAAATGTAAGTTCCACTTTTTGTCGTGAATACCAAACGCTTGCATCATTTTAGCCGGGCCATTTGTTAGTAAGACGCCACTTTTACCTGAGCGATTAGTAGTCATTTGTTCAATGCCCCAAGCGGGTTCAATTGCCCTGATTAAAACCCCTTGTGGCTCATCTAATGCTTGGGTGGCAACGTCAAAGAAGAAATACTGCCGCTGGCTGTAAATGTAAATGGTCCCACCTGTCCGATAAAGTCCTTCGTTGGCGGGACTGCGGTGGCCGCCATAGGAGTGGGCAGCACGATCGTGAATGCCAAGATAGGCCTCGGCTTCAACGATGTAACCACCGAGTAAATGAGCACCATCATGATATGTTAAAGGCCGGCCAATTAAGTCAGCAGCAATTGCCGATGTAGTATTATTGGTAAAGTATGTTGAATAATCCATTTTGTGTTTTCCATTAGTTAATAAAGAATATTTTGAGATACCAAAGTTAATTATTGCATATTTTGGTTTACTAAAATACTAATTTAAGCAAGCAAAAAGGCGAGGATCTTTCTCGCCTAATTGTTAATCTGCCAAACGCTTGCCATGCCAAGAAAGGATCATTTGCATAATTGCTTGGGCTATATTAAGATTTTTCAAAATCGGACCGTGGGAGTAGCTGCCAATAAAATTGCGGTAATGCAAACCCTCAACACCGTCTTGAGGATTGTTCCCATAACCTGTGATCATTTTACCAAGTGGCTGCAATTGCGAATCATCAAAATAAGTTTGGCCCGAGTGATTTTCAAATGCTCGAACGTCACCCCATTGGGTTGTATAGTAGGTATCGCCAATCATCCGGTTGTCAGCCTTAAAAACTGTGTGGAATGGTAAAATATCAAGGCCTTTGATGGTGGTACCAGAACTGGTCTTGTAATATGTTCCGATTAATTGGTAGCCTCCGCAAATCCCTAGCATGGGATGACCCGAATTAATATATCGCTCCAGTGTTTTTTGATGTCGTTGTAAATCTTGGGCAATGACAGTCTGTTCAAAATCTTGTCCACCGCCAAAAAAGACAAAATCATAATTAAAGGCGTCGAAAGGGTCGCCTAATGAGATATTATCGACTTGTGTTTGATAGTCCTGTTTTTTTAGTAAAAATTGTAAGATTTTAACGTCGCCTGAATCACCATAGGTATTCATCAAGTCTTCATATAAATAGGCAATTTTAATTGCTTCGTTGTTCATTATTTATCAACCCCATAATTAATTTGGTTAAAGTATAACTGATATTGCTATCTAGAAAAAATCATTTTATTTCTTGTTGCGCTGCTAGATGATTAATTGGACCATATTTAGATCCAACTGCAATTGGATGAGCGATTGCTTCATAAGTAAAATCTTTAGCAATTTTGACGCTATTAAACATTGACGAGCCTTTAGCTAGCTCTGCAGCAATGACGGCAGACAAGGTATCGCCAGTACCATTAATTCTATCAGTATTAATAAATGGCTTGGTAAACTCGTAGAATTGGCCATCAGCAGCTAAGAAAATATCGGTGACAGTATCTTGACTGGTATCATCATGCCGACCTTTCATTAATACGTTTTTAGCACCCATCTTTTGTAATTTGATAGCTCCTTGCTTAATTGCTGCTTTGTTGCCTAGGGTAGAAGCAGTAAGTCTTTGTTGTTCATAAAAATTGGGAGTAATAATGTCGGCTAGTGGCAATAATTCTGTCAAAAAGGTTTGGTAGGCATCGTCGTCAAGTAATGTATCGCCATGCTTAGTCATAATTACTGGGTCAATGACTATCTTCCCCATATGATAATTGCGCAAATTTTTAGCTACGCAACTAATGACCGCTTTGTTAGCTAGCATCCCAGTTTTTAATGCATTAATAGTAAAATCAGCATTAAGTACTTCAAATTGTTTTTGGATAAAGGCAATTGGCAAGACTTCTTGGGCATAAATGCCAGTGGTATTACCAGCAACTGCTGCAGTAAGCAGTCCCATACCATAGACTTCGCGTGCATAGAATGAATGTAAATCCGCGCTCATCCCGGCACTACCATCACTATCGTTACCGGCAATTGTTAGAGCAATAATTTTTTCTTCCATATTGAACACCTCTTTTAATGATCTCTTTATCCGCTAGTATAACTTTAAAAAGGCGATAATGATATAATTATTTCTTGTAAAACTGCAACTTGGTAGTAAAATTATTCTAAAACGCTTTCCTAGCAAAAGGAGATAATTACGGTGAAAAAATACATTATGGCGATTGACGAGGGTACCACCTCAACTCGTGCAATGATCATTGATCATCAGGGTAAGAAAGTTGCTTCTTCACAAAAAGAATTTCCCCAGTATTTTCCCCAGCCTGGTTGGGTAGAACATAAGGCTGAAGAGATTTGGCATGCAGTGCAAACTACGATTGCCAATGCCATTATCAGTTCGGGTATTCGGCCTGAGCAGATTGTGGGTATCGGTATCACTAACCAACGAGAAACGACGGTTATTTGGGATAAGAAAACAGGCAAACCAATCTATAATGCAATTGTTTGGCAGTCTCGGCAAACTACAGAATTAGCAGAAAAGCTAAAAAACGATGGTTATAGTGAAATGATCCATAAAAAGACGGGATTAATTATTGACCCGTATTTTAGTGCGACCAAAATTCGCTGGATTTTAGATCATGTTGCTGGTGCTCAGGAAAGGGCAGAGCAAGGCGATTTATTATTTGGGACAATTGATAGTTGGTTGTTGTGGAAGCTAACTGATGGCGAAGTACACGTTACTGATTATACTAATGCTTCTAGAACTATGTTGTTTAATATTCATGATCTTGAGTGGGATGATGACATTCTAAAACTGCTTAATATTCCTAAGAAAATGTTGCCAACTGTTAAGTCTAATTCGGAAGTCTATGGCTGTACTAAGTCGTATCGCTTTTTCGGTGGGAAAGTGCCAATTTCAGGAATTGCAGGTGACCAACAGGCAGCCCTGTTTGGTCAACTTGCACTGAAAAAAGGAATGGTTAAAAATACCTACGGTACAGGGTCATTTATTGTGATGAACACCGGCGAAGAGCCGACGGAATCTGATAACAATTTGTTAACAACGATTGCTTATGGCATCGATGGTAAGGTTTCTTATGCATTAGAGGGTTCCATTTTTGTGGCAGGCAGTGCGGTGCAGTGGCTACGGGATTCAATGAAGATGATTAAGAGCGCTGCTGATTCAGAAAAGGCGGCGCGGGCTTCTAAGTCTGAAAATGAAATTTACGTTGTGCCAGCTTTTACTGGCTTAGGCGCGCCATATTGGGACTCTGAGGCGCGCGGGGCGGTTTTTGGTGTTACACGTGGAACAGATAAGAACGACTTTATTAAAGCTACTGTGCAGTCATTGGCCTATCAAACTCGTGATGTAGTTGATACTATGCAGGAAGACTCAGGAATTAAAATTCCTACTCTGAGAGTGGATGGTGGCGCTTCTAATAACGATTACTTATTACAATTTCAAGCTGACATTTTAGGAACTAAAATTGAGCGTTCTAAGACCCTTGAAACCACGTCAATGGGAGCGGCGTTTTTAGCTGGACTGGCAGTTGGCTATTGGAAAAATACTGATGAGTTAAAAGATGTTTTTGAGGTTGGTAAGACCTTTGAAAGTAAAATGGAGCAGCCTGAGCGCGATCGACTTTATCATGGTTGGCAACGTGCAGTTAAAGCTACCCAATCTTTTGCTCACGACGATGTTTAAGTAATGGGGGCAAAATGGCACAGGAGAGAATTGTTGCATTTGACGGGCCAGTAAACTTTCGAGATCTTGGCGGTTATCAAAATGAAGCAGGGAAAAGACTTAAGTGGCATAAAATATATCGTTCTGATTCACTTAGTGCACTATCTGATGCTGATCAGGCTAAGCTAACTGCAATGAATGTGAGCGTTGATTGTGATTTGCGTTCGGCTTATGAAAAAGAAACTGCACCAGATAAATTGTGGTCAGGGGTAAAGTTTATTGATGTGCCAATCTACGCCGAAGATACTAGTCCCAGAAAGCACCAAGTTTATCGCTTTTTACATCATATTCCAGATATGAAAGATAATTTTATTGGTCAAATTTATCAGCAAACTTTGTTGGATAAGCATAGTCAGCAGATGTTTAGTCAAATTTTTATGCAGTTATTGACTTTGCCAACTGATGCAGCCCTAGTCTATCATTGCAGTGCGGGTAAGGATCGAACTGGCATGGTATCAGCATTAATCTTAATGGCATTGGGGATGGATGATGATACGATTGCTCGCGATTATTTATTAACTAATGAACTGTATGGTTTTGCGGTGTCTCATCAATTGCCTACTAACGATGAAATTGCCAATTTGGTTGCTAAAATGAATGTGACTAAAGGTGAAGGAACCGCGATTCGCGGTATTACGGAAACAATTCGTGGTGGCTGGGGCGATTTTGCAACCTTTTTTGAAAAAGAATTGGGTTTTAGTAAAGCTGATTTAACGAAATTGCAACAGTTGTATTTAGAGTAGCAAGTAATAGGACAAACTAAATAAGACAACCTCGAACTATAAGTTGTGGTTGTCTTATTTTTAGTTGTTAATAATGATTAAAGACCTAGTTCTGTTTTAAGCTGGAGTGCTTGTCGATCGTTTCCTAACTTGTTCAAGGCATCTTTTAGCGATAACATTGGCTTGCCTTCACGGTCTAGCGTAGTTTCGGCATGGACTAGAGAACTTAAGATGGCTTCGTTAACAATGTCAACAGTCATGCGGAAGTAGCGATCAATCTTGTCATCGGTAATTGCCTGAATATTACTTAATTCATCTTTAGGAAAATGGCTAACACGATTAGCAGTAGAAAAGGCTAGCGTGATTTCACCACTACCGTTACCAGTGAAGGATCCTGTCCGAGTGATACCAACACTTGAGCGTTTAGCAATCCGCTTAAGTTGGCGTGAGTTAAAAGGAATATCGGTAGCAATTATTGTAACAATGCTACCTTTTTCTTTTTCCTTTTTTAGTTGCGTGATTTTTTGGCCAATAGCATGACCATAGATGTTCAAGTCTTCGCCAAAGCCAAAATTAGACATAACTAGTGCTCCCATGGTAAAAGTCTTATCATCAATTTTAACTTGGCGGGAAGCAGAACCGATGCCGCCTTTAAGGTCATAGCAGCTCATTCCTGTACCACTGCCGACAGCTCCTTCAGTAAACTTTATTTTGGCATTATCAAAAGCCTCAGTAACATCAGTCTCAGTTACCCCTAGATCTCGAATATGATTAATGGTACTGTCATTGCATTCCATTACGATTGGATTAACGCTACCAGTAGATAAGCCGATTTCTGGATTTTGAGCCAGCATTCTTTTGACTAAAGCAGTATAAGCCGTTCCAACGCTAAGTGTATTGGTTAAAACAATTGGGGTTTCAATTGTGCCTAATTCTTCAATTTGTACTAGACCGGTGCTTTTACCAAAGCCATTAATTACGTGGACAGCAGCTGGCATCTTTTCTCTAAAGATATTGTCTTGACAGGATTCAATTACAGTAACACCTGTCTTGAATTTGTCATTGCTGATGGTTTTGTGACCAACAGTGATTCCAGCTACATCAGTGATTAAGTTGTTGATACCTGGTTGTGTATCGCTATTAGCGTTTAAAAGTGGTTTATTAAGTCCCATAATATTACTTCCTTTTCTCAATTATTAATAAATTTCAATGGCCCATTTTCTGACTTGATAAGCCTGCCCAAATTGCTGTTTACTAATCCAATAATGACCATTAATTGGATCAGAAACGTGGAATAGATCTTGGCTAAAGCCGTCAAGCAAGGCTGCATGATTATTCTTATAAGTTTTACCCCAAGGATACGTATCTGGTTCTGGTTTGTCAAAGTTGATTGTTACATAAACTAGAACGGGATTGCCACGCTTTAAAGCGGTAATTAAACCTGACTCAGTTACGCCAGTTAGATCTCGCAGGTAAGTATAATTGCGTCCCCATCTCAGCAATGCAGGTGGAAAGATTGCTTCAAATCTACCCTTAACATTTTTGTAGGGTGATCCGCCGAAACCATGATAAGGATTGTAATCTGGTGCAATTGGCATTTTATCAATGAAGCTTTGATAGTCAGTTGATTCTAGATGGTGGTGATAGTGCAAACCCATTAATAAGGCTGCAGCTTCGCAACCATTTTCAATTTGCCAAAACATTTGGTTAATGTTTTCAGTTGGTAATTGCCAGAGATCTTGGTTGGGCAGTTCAGCAGGTAGCTGACCTAATAGGCAGTCTGTTGTAGGCAAGAATTTATTTTCGCCAACTTGCAAGAACTCGTTACCAAATTGATCATCCATTACTGCTAGTACTTTAAACTTGGTTTTGGCAGGAATGATATTTATTGGCTGACCTGCTTGATTAAAACAACACGTTCCTTGCGGATTAATAACCATGGTAGCTTGCTGGATTAAGTCATGCTGATGTGTAATTAAAGGTTCATTATCGAGCCAAATATCAGCTTGCTTTAGCCAGCCACCATCGATTGTCTTAAGCCATGGTTGGTGGAACAGATCGTACCCATTGCCGATTATTTGGACAGGACTTTTTAGTGGTAAATGATCTAATAATTGGTGCTGGTCAGAATAGAGCTGACTACCATGACTCCGCTTTATACGTCCCCACTTTGATTGTGGATAAAGTTTGACTTCATGAAAAAAGTTAAAGTTGCGAAAATAAGCCTGCGAAAAAGCTACTAGGCCAGTCGTTGTTGAAAAATAGAGTTTACCGTCGTTATCTTGGACTAGCTCTTGTGCTGATAATTGACTGGCATACTCGAGACTGTCGATTACTTGTAAATGATTACTCATTAAGGTAGCAGAGTAACTATTAATCACTATTAGCTGTTGCTTTTTAAAATGATAGATTGTTTTCATATAAGACTCCTTTCTAGAATTGATTAGCTTAATAATAGCATAATTGACTTGCTAATTTTGCCAATTATTAATTAGATAAGGCTTATTGACAAAGTAAGATATTGAGTCTAGTATTTTTATTACAATAGAGGTTGCAATGATTATTAGCTTTACTTGAGCGTGCGAAGAGCGAAGATGGTTAAGTTAAGAGTTATTGCCGAAACTGAAATATTGTTCGCAAAGTATTTTGGTTGGGCTACAAGAGCATATCTTGTAGACTGTCCCAAGCTTTTTGGGGAGTGCTATCTAATTAGGATTTCAATTTTTACCTCATTGTATTTACAATGAGGTTTTTATTTTGATCAAAATTTTTAAATTATCGTTATTATGTTAGGGAGCAGGATATTGAAAGCAAAACAAGAAGAAAATACCCCACATTTGAAACGCTCGATTGGGGTTTTTGGTGGAAGTAGTATTTTAGTCGGTATAATGATTGGTTCAGGTGTGTTTTACATCGGATCGTATGTTTTACAACGTTCGCACATGTCAATGGGTTATGCGTTATTGGCTTGGTTAGTTGGCGGATTAGTTACCTTATTGGGCAGTCTTTGCTTTGCAGAACTGGGAGCAATGAATCCAGAAACTGGTGGAATTTATGTTTATCTTTCAGATGCCTATTCACCAGTCGTTGGTTATATGTTTACCTTCCAAAGCATGGTCATTGGTGGTCCAGGTTCTATTGCTGCGATTGCAATTGCCTTGCCGATGGCATTAACGAGCTTTTTTCATTTTAATGATTTAACGGTCAAAATGATCGCGATTTTGTTGATAATTATTTTTACAATTGTCAATTACTTTGGCGTAAATATCGGTGAAGTAGTGCAAAACTTTTTTACGGTATTAAAAATCTTACCGTTAGTTTTAATTATTGGCTTAGGAATTTTTGGCGGTCACTATTTACCAGACTTATCTTTAAAGATGCCTGTAGGTAATGGCAATTTAATGGATATTGTTCAGATGATTGCCTTTGCGGTAATTGCTTCATTATGGGCATTTGAAGGCTGGACCAATTTAAATACAGTGGCTGGAGAGATGAAAAATCCCCAAAAGAATTTACCTAAAGCATTGATTCTGTCGGTAGGTTTTACGACAATTGTTTATGTCTTATTTAATTTTGCTATTTATCGCTCATTACCAGCTAAAGCCATTGCTAAATCGATTAAAGCTGGTCAGTTATATTTAGGGACAAATGTTGCCCAGAGTTTTATGGGTTATGCTGGGACTATTTTGGTTGCAGTAACCATGGTTTTGGCTATGATTAGTTCATTAAATGGGATGATTCTAGCATTTTCACGTTATTATTATGCAGTTTCTAAGGATGGATTATTATGGAAAACTTTTGGTCATATTCATCCTAAGTACCGCACTCCTGATCATGGTCTATTAATGCAAATGATAATTTCTATTATCTTAGTATTAACACGTGATCTAAATGAACTGACTTCTTTAGTAGTCTTTAGTGGGGCAATCTTTAACCTATTATCAATTTTGGCTGTACCAGTTTTACGTCATCGTAAGCCAGATGCTATAAGACCATATAAGGTTTGGGCATATCCTTGGACCGTGATTATTGCAGTAATTGCGTTTTTAATTATTTTGATTAATAATTTCTTTGATGATCCAGTAACTTCATTACTAGGGCTATTAATTCCAGCACTTTCGGTAGGGGTTTATTATTACTTTAGACACAAATATCCAGTTAACGAATAAAGTTAGGTAGTTTTGAATGAACATAAAACAGATAGAGGCTCAAGTAGCTGCAATTAAGCCAGATCCTGGATTTTTAAATATTCAAAAAGTTGATTCGAACATAATCGTCGATTTAAAGTACGCAACACCAGATAATTTTACTGGACATAAAATTTATGACTTTACTACTGCCATTGCTAGGGCGGGTACGGCTAGAAAGCTAGGCATTGCTGCTAAAATATTGTATGAGCGAGGTTATCGCATTAAGGTTTGGGATGCTTTTCGTCCTAACAGTGCGCAAAAAAGAATGTATCAGATTTATCCACACGATGAATGGGTGGCGGCTCCTAATCCTAATTACAGTCATGAAAAAGGTGTTACTTTTGATTTAACAATTACGGATCTAGCTGGCAAGGAACTGCCGATGCAAAGCGGTTTTGATGATTTTACGGGTAAGGCATTAAGGAATTATCCCAGAACTGGGCAGCAAGAGCGTAATTACCAAATTTTGGATAATGCGATGCAGCTAGCTGGTTTTCATGGGTATGAAAGTGAATGGTGGGATTATCAAGATAACGATGCAGATAGGTATCAACCTGCCCAAGCTAACCCTAATGACTACTAAAACGTAGCACTAATTTGCAATACTTAAAATTTTTTTGCAAATAAGTATTGAAATCGCTTTAACACTTGTTTATAATTAAAAAAGTATTGAGCGTGTTACTGATTCGATCAGGCATTAACCTATGAATAAGCATTACCATAATTGGAATGGTTATTTGTAGGCTTTTTTATTGGAAAAGGGAGTTGGCTGAGTGAAATTTATTAAGAATTTTAACAATAACGCTGCTTTGGTGTCAGATGAATCTGGGGTTGACTGGGTTGTAATTGGTAACGGAATTGGCTTTGGCAAAAAAGCAGGCGATGCGATTGATGAAGCGAAAATTACTCGGCGTTTTGTCGCTGTCCAAAAGAATATCAAAATGATTGATAGTGTCAGCAATATTGATGCAAGGACTTTGAATTTAACTACTGACGTCATTGATTTAGCTTCAAAAGAATTAAATATTACCTTTTCTGATTATCAATACCTATCTCTAGCTGATCACATTGATTTTATGTTTAAGCGTGCCGATGAGCATTTGGAATTAGGTCAAGAAACTGTGCGTTGGGAAGTAGGAAAATTATTTCCTAAAGAGTTTCAAGTTGCTAAGAAAGCACTGCAGTTAATGCGTGATGAGAGCAAATTAGATTTGCCCAAAAGTGAGACAGTTTTGTTAACCTATCACTTTATTAATGCCGATTCGGACCAGACCAAGCTGCAAGATACGATTAAAATCACTAAATTGGTGCGTGGTGTGGTTGCAATTATTGAATACCAATATGGAATTCAATTAGATACAGAATCGTTTAATTTTAGTCGCTTTATGACACATCTACGTTCATTCATGGTACGTCATATCACTAGTAGCGATGATGATATTGGTAGTGGTCAAGAATTGGATAGCGCGTTGCTAAAACTAATGCAGGATAAATATCCGAAGGCTTATGCTACGGTATTAAAAATTGGAACTTACTTGCATAAACAAGCCGGATGGGACTTGCAACCTGATGATGAAGTTTATCTAACCTTACATGTTTGGCGAGTTACCCATAGACAAAGTGATATTAAAGAAGTAAAATAACAAATGTTTTTTAGCCAAAAGGCGTGTTACTGTAATTAACAGGCATTAGCCCGAAGGTTTAGAGAAGATTCTTTTACATGTTAGTAAAGGGAGTTTCTTTAAGCCCTCGGGTTTTTGTTTTGTAAATTTAAGGAGGAAGTTATGGCTTACGAAGAATTAAGTCAAAAGATTATCGACGGAGTCGGTGGCAAGGATAACGTAGCTAGCGTTGTTCACTGTACTACTAGACTCAGATTTAAGTTAAAAGATGAGAAAAAAGCTGACGATGAGGCAGTTAAAGCGACTGATGGCGTAATATCGCTGGTTAAGTCAGGTGGTCAGTATCAAATCGTAATCGGTAATAACGTTGCTGATGTCTATGATACCTTGATTAAAGTTGGTGGCTTTGCTGACGGCGGAGCTGTAGCTGATGACTATGTTGATAATAGCAACATGAGTCTTATGGATAAGTTCATTGACTTAATTTCTGGTATTTTTACACCAATTTTAGGACCAATGTGTGCTACTGGAATGATCAAGGGCTTCAACGCCATGTTTGTTGCTTTTGGGTGGCTCACTGAAAAGTCCGGTACTTATATTGTCTTAAATGCAATTGGTGATAGTTTGTTCTACTTCTTACCAATTGTTCTAGGAATTTCAGCTGCTAAAAAGTTCAAAATTGATAGCTATTTGGGTGCGGTAATCGGAGCAGCACTTTGTTATCCATCAATTGTGGCAATGACTAGTAGTAAAGCTACATTATTTACACTATTTAAAGGAACCATTTTTGAAGCACCAATTCATATGACATTTTTGGGAATTCCCGTAATTTCAATGAATTATACTTCAACAGTTATTCCAATTATCTTAGCAGTTTGGTTTGCGTCTAAGGTACATAAGCTGGCGCGTAAGATTATTCCTGATGTGGTCAAGACTTTCTTAGTACCATTAATGGTAGTAATAATTACAGTACCAATTACCTTATTAATTATTGGGCCAATTGCTACTTGGCTTGGTGACGGGATTTCGGCAATCGTAAGTGGTATTTATAACTTTAGCCCGATTATTGCTGGTATTTTGATGGGAGCCTTCTGGCAAGTCTTTGTTATCTTTGGCGTTCATTGGGGTTTTGTGGCCGTTATGATGGCCAATATTGCAGCAATGGGCTACGATCCAATCTTGGGTCTTTCATTGGCCGCTTCATTTGCGCAAACTGGTGTTGTATTAGCTATTATTTTCCAAACTAAAGACGAAAAAACTAAGAGTTTATCAATTTCGGCTGCAATTTCTGGACTATTTGGGGTTACCGAACCTGCTATTTATGGGGTAACCTTGCCACGTAAGAAACCATTCTACATTAGTTGTATTGCTTCAGCTGTTGGTGGTGCTTTGATTGGTGCTTTAGGTACTAAGGTTTATATTATGGCCGGAATGGGAATCTTTGCGATTCCGGATGCCATGGGCAAGAACGGTATGGACCGTGGATTTTACGGTTTAATCGCTGCAATGGCTTTGGCACTTGTTTTAGGCTTTGTTTTACAAATGATTTTTGGCAAGAGTTCAGTTGATGAACCATTAGTAGAAGCAGCGCCTGCAGGAACTGGCGCAGACGCTACTCATGAAGCTGATAAGGTGGTCACTAATGAAGTAGCTACTGTTATCCCAGAAAAGTTGACAGCACCTGTAAATGGTGAAATAGTACCATTAGAGCAGGTTAAAGATGAAGTCTTTTCAAGCGGTTCAATGGGTAAAGGTGTAGCAATTAATCCTAGCGATGGCAAAGTTTGTTCACCACTTAGTGGTAAGGTTGCGATGGTTTTCCCAACTGGACATGCCATTGGTTTGATTTCAGATAATGGCGCTGAAGTGATGATTCATATTGGAATGGATACAGTAGAATTAGATGGCAAGGGCTTTAAGACTTTAGTTGAAAAAGACCAAACTGTTAAAGCTGGCGATCCATTAATTGAGTTTGATTTAGAGGCTATTAAAAAAGCTGGCTATGTAGTTACAACACCAGTAATTGTTACTAATACTAATAGTTATCAGGAAGTTAAAGTGCTGGCTAACGATCAGGTCAAAATCGGTGATCAGTTGCTTGACTTAGAATAAATTAAATAAGAAAGGTTGGTATATATGAAGACGAATAATTTTCCTAAGAACTTTTTGTGGGGCGGAGCAACCGCTGCTAATCAATTAGAAGGTGCCTATCAAGCAGATGGCAAAGGGTTGTCCTTACCTGATATTCTGCCAGAAGGTCGCGATCGGATGAAGGTAGTCAATGCACCAGACTTTGATTTTACTATTGATGAAGATAAGTACTATCCTAACCATGTTGGAATTGACCATTATCACCATTTTAAAGAGGACATTGCCTTATTCGGCGAGATGGGCTTTAAATGTTATCGCTTTTCAATTGCGTGGTCACGGATTTTTCCTAATGGCGATGAAACCGAGCCTAATGAAGCTGGCTTGAAATTTTATGATGAAGTGATTGACGAATGTTTGAAGTATAATATTGAACCGGTGATTACCATTTCACATTACGAAATGCCATTAAATCTGGTTAAAAAGTATGGTGCTTGGAAGAACAAAAAGTTAATTGACTTCTATGAAAGATTTGCACGGACTGTTTTGACTCGTTATCACGATAAAGTTAAGTATTGGATGACCTTCAATGAGATTAATAGTGCAGCGCATTTTCCGGTAATGAGCCAAGGGCTAGTTGCTGCTAACGGTGCTAATGATAAGAAGAATGTTTACCAAGCTTGGCATAATCAGTTCGTTGCTAGCAGCAAGGCTGTTAAGATCGGTCATGAACTTGATCCTGATTTACAAATTGGTTGTATGATTTTGTATGCAACTACTTATAGTTATGATGCTAATCCTGCCAATCAATTAGCGACATTGCAGGATAATCAAGCTAATAATTTCTTCTGTGCAGATGTACAAGTTCGTGGTCATTATCCAGCTTATACCAAGAGTTTATTAGCTCGTAATGGTGTAAAGCCAGAAGATTTGGAT
This sequence comes from Lactobacillus sp. ESL0684, assembly GCF_029392675.1. NCBI lineage: Bacteria > Bacillati > Bacillota > Bacilli > Lactobacillales > Lactobacillaceae > Lactobacillus > Lactobacillus sp. ESL0684. The sequence goes on from NZ_CP113941.1 coordinate 116,829, forward strand.
GTTACCCAGGAAGAATTAGACTTACTGGCTGAGAATCCGGTGGACTACATTGGCTTCAGTTACTACATGTCATCAGTTGTTGACGTTACTAATCAGGATGCTGAGACTGTTAATGGTAATTTGATGGGCGGAGTTAAGAATCCGTTCTTAAAATCTAGTGACTGGGGTTGGCAAATTGACCCAACTGGTCTAAGAATTGCGCTTAATCAATTATCAGATCGTTATCAAAAGCCATTATTTATTGTTGAAAATGGTCTAGGTGCATTTGATGAACCAGATACAAATCATTATGTTGCAGATGATTATCGGATTGATTATTTGCGTGAACATATTGAAGCTATCTCACAAGCGATTGATGATGGTGCTGATGTAATGGGTTATACTCCTTGGGGTTGTATTGACCTAGTCAGTGCTTCAACCGGTGAAATGTCTAAACGTTATGGCTTTATCTATGTTGATGAAGATAATGAAGGCAATGGTAGTTTTGATCGTTATAAGAAGAAGTCATTTGATTGGTACAAGAAGGTAATTGAAACTAACGGTTCCGACCTAAAATAACAAAGTTAAAACTTTGGAAAGGCAAAAAGAAATGAAACACAAATTGATAAAAGCGCTGCTTTTAATCTCAAGTTTATCCACCACTTTTCTGATTAGCTCAAATCCCGCTGAGGCCAAGAGTAAGAATACAACTAAGCCAGTGACAATTTATTTAACTCGTCACGGAGAAACAACTGCTAACGTAATGCATCTAGCTCAAGGTTGGAGTGATTTTACCCTGACTGATAACGGGGTCAAAGGTGCAGAATACCTTGGTCGAGGCCTAAAGGGCACTAAGTTCAAGGCTGCGTATTCTGGCGATTTAACTCGTCAGGAAAAGACAGCTGAAGGTGCTCTCAAGTATTCCGGCAATAAAACATACTAACCTAGTAGTGGGTCAATATTCGACGGAATATTGATTCACTGCTTTTTCTTTGTTTTAAAATTGAAGCAGGGTTGAAGTTAATATGCCCTAGTTACTTTTGACGCTTGTACCTAGTACTTGACGCCCTAAATAAAACTGACAGCTTCATCAGTTAAACTTAAATCTCTTCGTAGTATGTTGGCACTTGATGTCCGGTATAGAAAATTAGATATAGTTTAGCTTGTAACTTCTACCCTGCACAATTAAGTTAGTTGGAGGTATTTGAAGATGAATAATTTAGTTGTAGTGGGAATTGACGTGAGCAGTCGTAAATCTGCTGTTTGTATCATGCTTAATAAGCAAGTCATTAAACAGTTTAATATCACCAATGATGCCATTGGTTTTCAGCAGCTACTTGATGAATTAGAATTTTATCACCAACAACCACAGATTGTCTTTGAAGCAACTGGGGTTTATTCTTGCAGATTGCAGGCTTTTCTTAACCAATATCATTATCGCTACACTATGCTTAACCCACTTAAAGCCAAACAGCAATTAGATCAATTTAGACGCAATAAAACTGATCGCCGCGATGCTAAAGATTTAGCTTACTCACAGTTTATTTATCATCGCGGACCAACTTATCTACAAGACCCTAACTATAAGCAGTTAGGTGCCATGAGTCGTTTTTATGAGCAATTAACTCATGATTTGGTTTCAGCTAAGAACCGGTTACACCGCGTATTACAGTTTACTTTTCCTGAGCTAGAAACCTTAACTAGTCATCCTGACGGTACGAATTATTGGCGCTATGTCCAAACTTTTACGCATCCACAAATCGTTAAAAATTTAGGTTACGAAGGAGTTATGCAGTATTTTTTAAGCTTCCATGGTATTGGTAAGCAGCGTGCAAATAAGTTGGCAACTAACTTACTTGAACTGGCTGACACAGCTTATCCAGCAGTTGATAAAGCTGCTTTTGAAGTTGAACAAGCTAGATATTATGCTCAACGACTAACCAAACTAACTAAAGAGCGTGAAAATGTCATTCAAAAGATGTCTGACTTAGCTAGTAAATTACCCAACCGTGATCTAAAAATTCTTGAAAGTATTCCAGGTATTTCACAAATTACCGCAGTTAGATTATTAGGTGAATTAGGCGATATCAGACGTTTTCGTAATCCTAATGCCTTAAATGCCTTTGTTGGTTTAGACTTACGTCATTACCAGTCGGGCGAAATGGAATTGACTGATCATATTAGTAAACGTGGCAATCCCATTGGTCGTAAGATTCTCTACCGTACGATTGGACAAATGGATTCAGTAAGATATTCTGAGCCTTGTCACATTGCCGATTATTACGAAAAGAAAAAACGATCTTCTCAAAGTAGAAACTTCAAGAAGATCGCCATCGCAGCAGTCCACAAACTAACACGGACTGTCTACTATTTGATTGTGCATGATCAATTATATGATTATAGCGTAGTCAAAAATAAACAGGGCTTTAACTAAAACCAATTGATCATAAGATTACTATAACAGCTTAGTTCAAAAATGCAATTGGACTAAGCTTATTTGGGTTACAACATATTATCTAAGTTTAATCTACTTAAAGATAATTCTAATGACGGACTACAAGAATTATGATTTAATACCTTGATATACTTGACTTTGAGTAGAAAAAAGTAAAATTACAAATTGATCAACGTTTACGTGAATGCAATTATGGTAGTTATGAAGGTCGTCCTGATATGGCTAAAAATGTGCCAGAAATTTCGGCATATTTGGGCTATAGTAGCATGGAAGAATTCCAAACTAAGGCTGGTAAGAGATTACAGAATGAAATGCAGGATGGCTACTATGGCTTAGATAAAGAAAATAAGTTGAATACGACTTTGCCAGACGCTTATCGTGCAGAAAGCTCTCAAACAGTTGAAAAGAGAATGACAGCTGCTCTAAAAGCAATCGCTAAAAAACAACAGAAAAAAGGTGGCAATGTCTTAGTTGTAAGTTCAGGCATGTCAATCAACCTATTCTTATCAACACAAGACTATCCACAATATGAAGGAACTGGATTAGCTAATGATTCAGTCACGAAGTTAACTTACCGCAATGGTAAATTTAAACTATCAGGTGAGATTGGTAGTTTGGAATACTATAACGCTGGTAAAAATAAATAATACTCGATAATTTTATACCCTTTCAAAAATAAAAATACTGTCTGTAACTTTAGAGTTATAGGCAGTATTTTTTTACTTAGCTGATTTTTTGAAGCTGAAAAAGATAATTAAAATAAAATTGAGTAACAATGTAATTCCGGTTGTCCAAAAGACACTAGCGTAGTTGAAGACTCCAGAAATAGTCGAGCCCATCAGTGAACCAAAGACTGAACCAACTGCTTGAAAAGATTGGTTATAACTAAAGATCCGTCCAAAACTTTCTGCAGGAGTATTGAGTGTTAGTACAGTCTGAGCAGCTGGCAACATTGCGGCACTAGCAATTCCTAATAAAAAGCGTAAACCGGCTAGAACCCATGGCGAATTAGTTAAAGCCATTGGCACAAACAAGATGGCACCAGCTATTAAGCCAAGTCGTAATATTTTTAAGGGTCCAATTTCATCCATTTTATGACCAACTTTAGAAGCAGCTAGCAGTGTTCCTAAGCCTGGTGTTGCAGCAACAATACCAGCAATAAAAGCGACGTTTTTACTATTTGGCATCATTGACTTAACGTAAAGTGAGACGATTGGATCAATTGACATGTTAGCTGCCTGTACCAATAAGGTTGTAATAAACATAACAATGATTAACTTGGTATTAGGCAGCGTATGCATGATTTCCTTCATTGGTTTCATTTCTGTTCGTGAAATTGGAGTAAAATCTTCATGAACTAAGAAGGTAGAACCAAGGAACACCAATAACATTAAAAAGCCAGTAATGAAGAAAGGAATTCGATAACCCCAGGCACCGCCTAACAAATTACCAAAGAAACTTGATAACACTCCGCCAAGTAAAGGCCCAACTAAATTACCAGCAGTTCCTGCAGTCATCATTTGACTCATCACCCAACCACTTTTTTGGTGGGGAGTTTCACCAGCAATTAAGGCAGTGGCGTTATTAATATAACCGGAAAAGGCACCTTGGATAAAGCGCATCACAATGATATAACCTGCGTTTGGTGCAAAACCAGTGGCAGTAATTGTTAACGCCATTACGCCAGAAGCACGCATACACATTAGCTTTCGTCCTTTACGATCAGCTAAATTGCCCCAATAAGGAGAAACAATTGCTTGTGCAATAAAAGTTACGGCAAAGGCCAAACCAGAATACATGCTGATTTGCAATTGACTATAATGGCCAAGATCAGCAATAAATAACGAAATAAAGGGCATGGTCATTGAATAGCCCATACCAGTGATAAAACAGCCTAGCCATAAGGTGTAGAATGCCTTGTACCAATTGGCTGATAATTTAATATTTTTGGTCAAAATTCACTCATCCTTTTGTAAAAAAACATATCATTTCTATGATAGCACTAAGAATTGCTAAAAAATTATTAAATTTGTAATATTTGCAAGATAATCGTGTTAGGATGATGTTTCTGAAAGGAAGAGTTACAGCATGAGTAAAAATTCACGCATGACTAGAAGCGAGTATCGTAAGCAGATGTCACATGATGTGGAAATTTCACAAACGAACTCTTATGTTCAAGAAAAGGTTGAGGTTTCACAAACGCGAACCAATTATCGCCATTTGAAATTGAATTTTTGGGAAGTTTTTTCTGATCGACCATATCTTGCAGTGGCAATTGCGGTTTTAGCAATTTTCTTAGTGATGGTCAAATTATGGTGGTTATTAGGAATATTATTAATTATCGTGGTAGTTGGTATCTATATTATTGGCCGCAGCCACCATCCTGACCGCGTACTTAGTTTAGAATTTAAGTTAAAGGCTACCAAAAAGTTAAGTATGCTAAGGGCCCTGCAATTTGGTGGTTCGATGGTAATGTTTCTGGCTACTTATATGAAGAAAGTAGTCACCGTTAATTTTTCAACGGCTGGTTCAACTGATGGCTTGCAAGTTGTGCAAGGTGTATTGTCTAATCGCGGCGGGTTTTATGGTCAACAAGGCTCGTATTTGTTAAGCCTGCTTAATACGTTGACTGGCGGACAACTTTGGGGGAAATATCGTTATGCGGCTAATAGCGCTCAAATGATGAATAGTGATGCGGGACGATTAATCATTATGTGGGTGCTATTATTGATGATTGCACCAGCGATTTCGTTCTTAGCACAATTTTTTAAGGAGCCGTATTCAAGAAACGTTGTTTTAATATCAGCGGCAGTTGCAACTGTTAGCTTTATCTTAACGCCTCACTTAATGAATAAATGGATTGTGGCTTATGCCATGGAGAATCAAATGACTCATGCACAGGCACAAGCAGCTGTGCATGTGGGGCCAATGGCTTATGTTGCTATGCTTTGTGCAATTTTAGTGTTAGTAATTGCGATATACCGTGTTTTTAAACAGGATCGATTTGAATAAAAGATTGAAAAGAATATGCGACTTTCTAATAACGTTATTTGTACTGATAATTATTGGTATAGCAGGTTTTAAAGTATTTGATGATTATGGAGAATCTTTACTTAAGAATGCAGTATATTCAAAAATTAAACAAAAAAACACCGTTCACAAATATAGTGTGAATACCAAAACAGATAAAAAACTTATTAATGAAAATACAGAATTAATATCTATAGAATCAGATAATCAAGGCTCTGGAAATATTCTTTATTATATTATAAAAATTGGTAAATCAGATTATGGAGTAATGTTTAAGAGTGCTGGCTTATCAAAACAACCAAAATTGAAAGGTATCAAATATTTAGGAAAATAAAAGTTTCCAAGCAAAAAGCCTCGCAGAAGATAAATCTGTGAGGCTTTATTTTGTCCAATATAAAGATGAAACTTTTTTAAGCTAGCAAGATGGCATCGTCTTTTAGTTCTGTGCCAACGTGTTTTTGGAATAATTCCATGAGCTTTGGGACTGTCATTTGCTTCTTTTCTTCATCAGCAAGGTCTAAGGCTACACGTCCCTGATGGAGCATAATAAGCCGATTGCCATAGCGAATGGCATCTTCCATATTGTGGGTTACCATGAAGGCGGTTAGTTTTTGCTCAGCGATCAATTTCTCGGTTAAATTCATTACTGTGATCGAAGTTTGCGGATCTAATGCGGCAGTGTGTTCATCCAGTAAAATTAAATCGGGACGCCTGAGTGTTGCCATTAAGAGAGTGATAGCTTGACGCTGGCCGCCAGATAGCAAGCCGATTTCGGTATCTAACCGATTTTCTAAGTTTAAGTCAAGCTGGGCTAATTGTTCTTTGAAAAAGCTGCGATCTGCTTTTTTAACGCCAGCACGGAAAGTTCGCCGTTGACCGCGTTTCATTGCTAAAGCAAGATTTTCTTCGACAGTTAGCCGCACAGCAGTCCCCATCTTAGGGTCTTGAAAAACGCGACTAATTCGTTTTGAACGTTTAGTTACTGACTGTTTACTAATATCTTGGTCATTGAGAATAATTTTTCCTTGTTGAATTGGCAAAGTACCAGCAATACTGTTGAGCAAAGTTGATTTGCCGGCACCATTACTACCAATAATGGTAACAAAATCACCGGCTGCTAGCTCTAAATTGACACCGCGCAAGACGCGATTTTCATTAACGGTTCCTTGTTCAAAAGTTTGATGTAAGTTCTTAATTTTCAATACTTGAGACATTGTTCTTTTCCCCTTTGTTTTTATTTGATAAATGAAAATTAGGTAATGCCAAGCAGATGATTAAGACTAGAGCAGAAGCTAATTTAGCATCAGAAGGTTCAACATTCATTTGGAAGACAAGTGCCAAGATTAGCCGGTAAATAATGGCGCCGATTACTAACGTAACTAAGCGCATGCCAATTGGCAAATGCCGCAGTAAAACTTCGGCGATAATAATGGAAGCTAAGCCAATAACTAGGGTTCCAACACCAGAGTTCAAGTCTGCGAAACCATTATTTTGGGCCAATAGTGCACCAGAAAGGGCAATGCTACCGTTAGAAATCATATAACCCCAGATTTTCATACTTTGAGTGTTAATCCCATTAGCAGCACTCATCTCAGGGTTGTCACCTGTTGACCGCATGGCCAAGCCGATTTCTGTTCTAAAGAAGCCAACTAGTAAAATAATTGCTAGTAAGGCAACGATTAGTCCCATAACGATCACGGCATTGTTGTGAGATAACCCCCAATCTTGGGCAATTGAAAAGAGGGTTCTTTTGCCTAATAAAGAAACGTTGGCTGCATTTTTCATTACTCGAGAAGTGATGGAATATAATCCCGTCATGGTTACAATCCCGGCTAATAGAGAAGGGATTTTTAATTTAGTATTTAACACTCCAGTTACTAGTCCTGCTAGCATGCCGCCGCCAAAGGCAGCAATAGTTGCTAGAACTGGATTGACTCCGCTAATCAGGCACATTGTGGTAATTGCTCCGCCTAACGGAAAACTTCCTTCGGCTGTCATGTCAGCTAAATCTAATATTCGAAAAGTTAAATAGACGCCAATCGCCATTAGTGACCACAACAGTCCTTGTGAAGTCGATGATAGCAATAAATCTGTAAAAGTACTCATAGTAATTCTGTTTTCTGCCTTTCTAGCTTACTTAGGTGCTTTAATCGATTTTGGATCAATCTTTAAAGCTTTAGCCATGTCCTTATTAACTACTAATTTTAAATTATCGGCTTTTTCGACTGGCATGTCTTTAGGTTTGGCTTTGCCGGATAAAATTTTAGCGGCCATTTTACCAGTTTGTTTACCTAAAGCTTTGTAATCAATCCCAATAGTGGCTAAACCACCAGTTTTAACTTGATCAGCTGAACCAGCAACTAATGGAATTTTGTGCTTCTTGACTACTTTACCAACTAGGGATGATGCGGAAGCAAAGGTGTTATCTGTAGGAATGTAGATTCCTTGTACCTTTCCAGCTAACGTTTCAGTTACTTGTTGCACGTCATTAGTAGTATTGGCGGTTTTAACTAAAACTTTTACCCCGGATTTCTTCAGTGCTTTAATTGCCAAATCAGCTTGGATCTTTGAATTGGATTCACCAGCATTGTACATAATGCCAATGGTTTTAGCTTTTGGCACAATTGATAGCAATAGTTTAATTTGATTATCAATTGAAACCATATCGGTTGTTCCTGTAACATTGCCGCCTGGCTTAGTATTCGATTTTACTAATTTAGCAGCTTTTAAGTCGGTAACGGCAGTGACCACGATAGGAATATCTTGAGTTGTATTAGCTAAACTTTGTGCTGCTGGCGTCCCAATTCCTAATACCAGATCAGACTTATCATTGATTAGTTTGTCACTCATACTTTTCAAATTATCTTGGTTATTTTGCGCATTTTGATAATCAATTTTCAGATTCTTACCTTCGACATAACCGCCAGCTTTTAGGCCTGCCTTAAAGCCTTTGTATGCTTGGTCAAGCGATGGGTGCTGCACAACTTGCAAAACGCCCACGTGCTTAACTTCAGCTTTTTTGTCTGACTTATTACTGCAGCCACCTAATAATAGTAATCCAGCTAGGCTAAGTCCCAGTAACATCTTCTTAATCTTCATTATTATTGTTCCTCCATAAAAAATTGTAATAAAAAATACCCACTTATTTCTAAGCAGGTATCACAAAGTCATTTTTTAAAATTCATTGTTGTGCTTAGCCACTTAGAATTATGTGACTAACCGCAAACAAATCGCTCTAGCCATCATAGATAAATTCAAACTTACGTTTCGCTTGAACTCATCTAGATGAATCCAAACGCTATCTAAAATAGCTAAAGTAATAACGAGTATTCAATTGTAATTGATGACATTCAGTTCTAGCCATGAGAATTACCTCCAACACTTGATGAGAGAATTATAAATTATTAAAAAAGTAAAGTCAATAGCTAAAATTATTAGGTAGTCTTGTATTGTGATTTTAATATCTTTCGTCAAAAGAAATTTTAAATTACTGTTTTTGTTTAGCCGAATGCATGACGGCTAAGGTAACTATGAAAACACCAATACTAACAGCAATTATGCCATATAATGCGTAATTAACTCTAGTTGTTCCCGCGATACTGGTAAAGATAGTGGTCATTAATGGCCCAGCAATCAATAAAATAGTATTGAGCATCCCCACAGAAGAAGCCAGAATATCGTGATCAACCGAGGTAATCAACCATTGTGATAATTTGGGACTGCCCACTCCAGCAAAGAATCCTAACAGGCTACCAAAGACTAGACAGGCAAGCATATTTTTGGTAAGTAAAGCTATTACCATAGCAATACTAGCAAGGGTGTCTAGCAAAGAAATAATAAATAATGAGGTTTGCTTAAAAATTTTGGTACCAATTGCACTACCTAAAGCCATCCCGATTGAATCAAGTGCCCCAAATAATGCAATTGTGAAACTATAAGTACCAACTAGCATGCTTTTATTACCAGCAACTAGAATTGAAAGTAATGGCTCGATCGTACTGAGAATACCGTTAAGCAAGGCGAATACTAAGACGATAGTTAGTAAGCCATGAGCTGTTTTTACTTGGTGATAGGATGATTTTAAGGTTGCCCAAAAGGACTGTTGATTAACATTAGTGTTGATTGGCTGCTGCTTCTGGTAGTTACGGCCAACATTGAGATAAAGTAATCCTGAAATTAAAAAGGTGACAGCATTAACAATTGCCAGGTTGGTATACGACATGAAAAGCAATAGTCCGGAACCGATAAACTGTGCTAGCATCGTAATAACTTGATTAATTCCGTTAGTAAAGCCTTCAGCTTCAGCTAAATCGTTTTGTCCAACTAGATCGACGATTAACGGAGTTGATAATCCGCCAGAATAGGTACCTGCTAAATCAGAGATGAAATTAAGTCCGATAACTAGTAAAACCAAATTCCAACCCGCTAAGTTGCTAGCAAAGAGCAGACCAACAACTAGGTAAAGCGCGCAGCGGATTAAGGCTAGGGTAACAATCACATGATATTTGTTTTTGGTGCGATCAGCAAAATAGCCGCCAATACTGGATAATAAATTAGGAATAGCTTCCATAATTGCAATTAGCGATAGTGCTAATGAATAGTTTTTTAATTTGCTAGCATAGGTCATGAGGGCCAAGTAGAATAGAATATTACCAGCACCAGACAGCCAACTAGCAACTGAAAGTTTACGATAATTTTTGTTTCTTAAAAAAATGTCCATAAGTTTCTCCTTTATTTAACGATATATTAAGTATATTTAAGTTATAATTAAAAAAACGAAAGTAGCGTATTTGACACTTTTTAAGATAGTGGGTAGCTAAAATGACGATTGGCGAATTATTGAAATCATATCGTGTTAGACAAGGCAAAACTAAAAAAGACTGGGCCGGCAAGGTTATCAGTCCTTCATATTATGGTAAAGTGGAACAAGATCGCCACAGAATTACCGCCCAAGATTTAGTTAAATTGTTGCAGTTTAATAAAGTTCCATTAATGGACTTTTTTAGTGAACTAGATCAAAACGTCGATAATCAACGCCAATTGAAGCAAAAGATTAGTCAGGCAGTAACATATGCTTTTTATCACAAATCCAATAATGAATTGTTGGCTGTTAAAGAACTTGTTAAAAACAGTAATTTGCCTGATAAGGATGAGCAGTTATTGTATATTGACGCGTTTATGGCAATGACTGATAGAGATTTGTCAGAGTTGAGCGAGGATAAGCAGAATAAATTAAGAGAGCTAATTTTTAATATTCCTGACTTTAATCGCGAAAAATTGGAATTATATTGTAACTTTATTGACCTATATGATCTTGATAGTAACTTAGTAATTACCAAGAGAGTCATTAAGCAGTTTCAAAAGACGACAGATGTAAATATTCAAGAACTTTTATTGGGTATTATTGTTAATGTAGCTGATAATTGTATCGAACAAAAACGTGATAATGAAGCTGCACAATTGCTAGAGTTTGCTGACCAGATCCCGACTAGACCAGAAATCTTTTTCCTTAAAAATGTAATTTACTTATTTGCTAATCTGCTTAAGTATCATTTACAAAATGAGCCAATTTATCTGACTAATGTCAAGCTGGCATTACAGAATTTCACGATTTTGGGGATGCCAGAATATGGTCAACAACTGTCAGACTTTGTCGAAAAAAATAAGTAAGAATTTAGCAAACTAAAAATAGCTTTACCTCTTAAACAGGAGATAAAGCTATTTTGTTAATTCAATAATGACCGTTTTATTTCTTGGCTCTAAAAAATTCGATTTCTTTAGCAGCAACTATTGCACCAGATGCTTCATGAATAGTCAGGCGTAATGATTTAGCACGCACGTCACGGAGGCCAACAACCTTGTTTTTACTATCGGCTTTCCAGTGAATATGTTCAGCGTAAGTAGTGTAATTCACCTCATCGGTAGAAATCGCAATACTAATATCAGTAGGATTACCATTATGGTCAATATTGCGTGGTACTAGTACCATACGGCTCAGTTTCTCAATATCTTTAAAGGTAAAAGTTAATTGCAGAGGCTTTTCTTTAGTAGCAACAGTGTTAGTTTGCCATTCACTAGCTAGTTTTAGGTCAGTTAAGTATTGCAATGGATGATTAGGTTCACTGGTAAAATTAGCGGTAACAGCGATATCTTTAATTGCATATTCACTAGCGGCATGTTTAGTGATAACTCCGAAGTAGTCTGACCATTCAGATACTTTATTGCCCATGACATAGCGCATTCGGATAATATAACGGGTATTGGGAGCTAATTCATGGAAAGTAAAGGAACTCCCAACAATTCCTTGGTAAAGAATCTGATTAATCTCTACTTCTACCTGACTGGTTTTTGACCATGCAAGTTCAAAAGAGTGTGCCGTAATCTTGCTTGGATCAACTGCTGGCAACTTAGGTGATGGTAATAAACTATCAGTAATGGCGTGAACGAGGACATTATCGCCATAAACATGATTATGAATAATGATTTCAAACTTGCTAGTAGTAATATCGCGAGCGGCTAATTTGATTTGTAGTGCCGCTTGTTTAGGAGCTTGATAATAGTTGAATGCTGGTACAGGACTGTAATTCGAATTGTAGAAGAAGCCTTCTTTAGCATGGTTAAAGGCATCAATTGTTCCAAATTCTTGTAGTGATAATCTTTGGTCATTAATCTTAACCGTTATTTGATCAGGATAAGCATCACACATAATAGTAAGCATAGTAGGTTGTTCTGGTTCAAGACTTGGATAATTACCCTGAATAGGATCAATGGTTATCGTTAGCTCATTAGCGCTTTTAATGCTGCTAATTTTGGTTTCAGTATGGTTATGAATAAAATCGTTCAGATCATCATCGTCATAAATTGTGGTACTGCTTTGTCCCTGTGGATAGAAGACAAAATTGCGCTGACCAAAGTCAAAAATACTTCCGCCGCGAACAAAAACGGGTAAGTGCCACAAAGCATAAGTAAGATGATTATAAACTCGACCACCAGCATATTTTTCACCAGTAAACAAGTCAATCCACATGGTGCGCTGATCGGGTAAATATAGGTTATCTTTGCGTGAGCGGCCATTGGCATCTTCACGACCATTGGTAATTGGAGCAATTAGTAAATTGGTACCAAGCATAAATTCACTTTTAAACTGTTCAGTATAATTAACTAACTCATTAGGAAAGTTAATAAATATTGGGCCGACAATTGTAGCACCATTTTGAGCTTGATAACTTAGTGTATATAGATAACTTTGGAACTGATAACGTAATTGTAAATATGCTTGGTTAATCTCAGTTATCTTTTTATTGAAAGCAAAAGGTGTTTTACTAAACTCACCTTGATCATCAAGATTAAATAATAGTGGGGTAAAGGCTTTCCATTCAAAGTCACGAATATTAATTTGCGCATTACCGCCGCCTTGGTCGCCGTCAACTGCTGTACTAGCAAAGGGTATCCCAGACAAGCTAGCTCCAATGAGTCCAGCAACTTGGGTAGTGATGTTTTCCCAATTACCACCGATGTCGCTAAAGATGATGGCTGCTTTTGACTGCATACCTATGCTGCCGTGAGTATTTAATACTAGCGGTCGCTTGCTGTTTAGACTAGCTAGCAACTTTTCATTATCTGATGTCACTGCTGCGCTATTATTTGTTAATGTGAAGCTAGTGGTGTTTGGTAAGTCAGTTTCTTTTGCATGCCAATATCCTGGTTGCACATCTTGGCTGTGTGCATATTCATTAAAGCTCGCAAGCGCCTCGTGATCGGGTTGAGTATTATAGTTAGGGATAAACCAGCTTAAAGCAAAGTGTAGTTTTTTGTAACGATCGATCATTGCGCGAGCTGAGAATTGATAATCTTCTTCGCCGTTAAGAGAGGCCTTCTTGGTGGCAACTGTAGAATCTTGAGTACGCGTGTAATAATTTCCAGCAATTTTGCTAGCATTGCGGTCTTTAGCCTGACTTGGTTGCCATAAGGTAGTTTCATAATTACCAATATGACCTAGGCCTAAGCTATATTTTGGCGGCATTAGCGGTTTACCAGTTAAGGAATAATATTTTACTAAGATATCTTGAGTAGTCTTACCAATTAGGTAAAAAGTATCAAAAATCCGATCTTGATGACTAATAGTTGTTAGGCGATGATCATTAACGCCGAAATCATAGGTGCCTGTTTGGTTAGTATTGCGCAATTCGCCATAGCCAGTATTAGACCAAAAGAAAGGAGTTTGCGTGATTACGCCGCCTTTACCAGTAATTTGATCGTGCTTAATCTCAATTTGGCGACCTTTATGGCCGAAATAGCCATTTTGCAAACCACCACCATAGTAAAATTCGTTTTTATTCTGAACCAAAAATTCACTTGTCTGGTTAGCGTTAAGTTCTAAAGGCTTAGCTTGCGCCATCCGAGTTCTATGTAATTCCTCATCAAAAATACTAATTATAGCTGGTTCTTTTCCAAATAAGATTTGATAATGCCCAGCTTGAATAATAAGTGAGTCATTAGTTGCTCGTACTGTAGACTGATTAAAATGAGATTGATCAAAGTTAGCTAATTGAATTAACGAAGTCTGATTTTCCTCAAAAATCTTAGTTGGATCAAGTAAAAATCGGAAAATACCGTCAGCTAATATGTAAAAGCGGGCGACTTCTCCTGTTGAATAATGCAGTTCGTAATAATTTTCACAGCGATTGGCACCAGTTAGTGAGCCTAACTGGTGTTTTGGATTTTGAATATCTTGTATCATGCTTTTGCTTCCTAATATAGTTTTACCTAGTATCCATTATAACTAAAAATTTGCTATTTTCGTTACTATTTGTGATTAAACTGGTCAAGACCAATCTGTTAGGCTAAAATAAGTTTAGCAATAACAATTTAAATTTTTAATTCAGGAAAGGGGAAACAATGACTTATTATATCCATGCAGATAAATTTTTCTTAGAAAATACCACTGAGGAGGGTGGTTATCTGGAAGTTCAAGATAATGGCAAATTTGGTTTTTATTATCGTGAAAATGAAAAACCGGCTGGCAAGATTATCGATTACACAGGTCAATGGATTGCACCGGGCTTAGTTGATACTCACGTTCACGGTTCGCTCAAAGAAGATGTCATGAAGAGTGATTGGCAAGGAATTAATCACTTGTCAGAGGGTTTTTTACGGTCGGGTGTAACTAGTTGGCTGCCAACAACTTATACGGCTGGTGCCGATACACTCATGCAAATTTGTCAAATGTTTGGCAAGCACAAAGGTGAAGAAACAGGTGCCAAAATTCAAGGACTGCATTTTGAAGGCCCGTATTTTACCGCTGAACATGCAGGAGCAGAGAATCCAAAGTATTTACTTGATCCAGATATTGATCAGTTTAATGCTTGGCGCGATGCATCAAGTGGTTTATTAAATAAAATTTCCTTAGCACCTGAAAGAAAGGGAGCCAAGGAATTTATTCGTGAGGCTGTTAAAGAAGGCGTAGTGGTTTCTTTAGGACATTCTAGTAGCAATTATGAACAAGCTACTGATGGCATAGAAGCTGGTGCAACGATGTTTACTCATACTTTTAATGGGATGCCAGATCCTTCTCATCATGCACCAACAATGTCTAATGCGGCAATGGCCTTAAATAATGTTACGGCAGAGTTGATTTGTGATGGTCATCACGTTAAGCCAGCATTGGTGCGTGCTTTTGTGCAATTAAAAGGCCCAGAACATATTGCCCTAATTACTGATTGTATGGAAGCTGGGATGATGCCTGACGGCGATTATAGCTTGGGTGAATTACCAGTTTATGTTAAGGATGGTATGGCTCGGCTAAAAGACGGTGATAATTTAGCTGGTAGTATTTTGCAACTGAATACAGCTGTTAAGAATATCGTTGACTGGAATGTAGCTACTCCAGAAGCAGCAATTATGATGGCTTCTTATGTTCCAGCTAAGAGTGCTCATATTTTAGATGAGTGTGGTTCGATTGCACCAGATAAGGCCGCCGATTTCTTAGTGCTTAATCCAGATATGACCTTGAGTGAAACCTATTTAAATGGTGAATCACGTTATCAAGCTTAAAAATATTGTGCAAAAAAATAGAACCTAGCTTTTTGAGCTTGATCTGAACCCCAAAATTAAGACAAATTAATTTCGGGGTTTTTATTATGTCCAAATTATCTAAACAAGACAAAATTGATATTTATAATCTAATGTTGTTATTAAACCGAAAGGACGCCCTAAGCATGACTCCCAAAGAAAAGCTGATCAAGCAGGAAAATCATCGTCTCAAACAACGGGTCAAGGACTTACAAGAGCAGAACTTGCAGCTTACCATCGAGAACGAATACGTAAAAAAATTGCACGTCTTAGTCAACCAAAGGACCAAGAACCAAAAGCCGAAGAAATAGCGCAGTCAGTTACCCAGCTAAGACGTGAACTTAAAGTCAGTGTAACTTTTATTCTTGAAACGATTAATGCAAATCCAGATCTGCCACACATGTCGCGTAGTAATTATTACTACACCATTAACAAAGCAGATAAAGATGCGAAAAATACGCCGTTAATGACTTTAATTCGTAAGATATATGAAGCTAACCAGCATCGTTACGGTTATCGTCGGATTGCTTTAGCAATTAATAATTTAGGGATTAAAGTTAACCATAAAAAAGTAAAGCGATTAATGCTCAAAATGAAATTATTTGGCATTAGCATCAAGGGCTGGCGTAAATACAACAGTTATCGCGGTATTCAAGGTCCAATTAAACCAGATTTGATTAGACGTAATTTTAGCGCTATTTTACCTAATCACAAGTGGTATTCCGATGTCACCGAGTTCAAACTTAATGGTCAAAAGACTTATTTGTTACCAATTATTGACGGTTGCACGCAGGAAATTATTTCTTACACAATTTCACGTCATCCTAATTTAAAACAGACTATGGCAATGTTAGAGTTAGCTTGGCAGAAGCATCTGGCATTGAATAGACTAATATTTCATACCGTAAGTATAGAGAAATTACGAAACACAATACGTGTGAGAGAATTACTACTTGTTTTATATTTTTAAAATTACCAAAAGTGAGCCTCTCCATTGTGCAAGTCTATTCTCAACGTTTTAGCCAGCAAAACCGTTTTCTGTATCGTCTCGAATAGCCAAGCTTCATTTCAGGTCTCTTTTTAAATGCCACATCACTCAAAATACTCGAAAAGTTTGTTGCTACTTTATCAAAAGTGAAGTTACTCATAAGCCGTTGATTGATAAGCAACTAAATTTTAATCTTAGATTAGGAGGTATTAGTATGATATCTATTGATTTTGGTAAGCGTCTTAAAGAACTCAGAGTTAATGCTGGGATTAGCCAAGAAAAGTTTGCTTTAAAGATCGATATGGATAGAACTTACTACGCTTCTGTAGAAGCAGGTAAGCGAAACATATCCTTATTTAATATTAAAAAAATTGCAGATGGATTTGGAATATCTCTTAGCGAATTATTTGAAAATTTATAATTTATATGAAGGGTAATTACAATGTCGGAAGAAACGGAACTTAAAACTTTTATCATTGATCAACTTAAAGATATGGCTAAAACTATTGTTAAAAATACAGAAAAAAACATTAAATCTAGAACTAATAATCCATTCAATAGTATATCTGATGAAGTTGGAAAGCATATGGGATTAGGAAGAAGTTTTGATTCACAGTTAGGAACACGACTGCAAAAAATAGCTTTATATCTTGCAAGAAGAAAATATGGAAAAGAAAACGTCCCAAATATTATTTTAATGAGTTCTAAGAACAATCAAGATATTGTTAATGTTGTTCGTATAGCATATGACTTGAGTCCTGAATTTGGAATGACACAAAAAGTATATTGGAAAGAACCAGGTTTTGACTTCAAGGGTGTATTTACACATGAACTTATAAAGCTTTATAAAAAAGATCCTAGTAAATTCTGTATCAAAAACGACAGTATTCATTGTACAATTGATGAAATATTAACTATAAAAAACAAAATTAACGAGATAGATGAAAACGGAAATGGAATTCCAGTAGATTTGGTATTCTTCGATAAAAAAGATAATGCACACACATTTGAGCTTAAAGCTGGCGGTAATCTTGATACCAAAAATACTAAGTCAAACGTGAGCGAAGTTGAAAACTTGAAACTTATTTTTAAGATCTTCGGTAACAATGAATCTAAATTTGCAACATGCTATAATAACAATGGAGAAGGTAATACACCTAAGGGAACAATATTTAATAAATTATCTTCTAAAGAACAAGCAGTTGGTAAAAACTTTTGGGAAGAAATACTTCCTAAAAGTTTAACCTACGACAAATTTATACAAATTTATCATAAAGCTTTCAAAGAAGCAAAAGTAGAAGAAACTATCGTAAAATGAGTTTTTACAATATATATAATGCTGATTGTCGTAAACAAATTAAGTTAATTAAAGATTCTTCCGTTGATTTTATATTAACAGATCCTCCATACAACATAGCAAAGTATTCTACAGGTAATATAAACCTTTCAGGAAGAAGTTCAATAAATAACGATGTAGGGAAATGGGATTTAAATGCTATTAATCCTGCTGATTTTTTATATGATTTTAAGAGAATACTTAAGCCTGACGGAAATATTTTTATTTTTACCAGTTACAATTTAATTGGTAAATGGCATGCTGTTTTTGACCCAGAATTTGACACTTTTCAATTCTTTATATGGCATAAAACTAATCCTATACCCAAAATATATAAAAATGGCTTTCTAAATAGTTGTGAAATGATTATCTGTCTTTGGAACAAGGGGCATAAATGGAATTTCTCTTCTCAAACAAAAATGCATAATTTTTATGAATCACCAATATGCATGGGAAACGAGCGCTTAAAGAATCCAAAACATCCTGCACAAAAACCTTTAAAATTGCTAAAGCATTTCATAAAAATAGCAAGTGATGAAGGTGACATTGTTTATGATCCATTTATGGGTGTAGGCTCTACCGGTGTAGCAGCTAACTTGCTAAATCGATCATTTATAGGCTGTGAAATTGATGATATATATTTCAATGCAGCAAAAGATAGATTAAAAATATAGTAAAAAGATTATTTCAATAGCTGAAATAATCTTTTCTTATAATAGCAAGTTAAAATAATTCTGAAGCATCTTAATAATTAGTAGTTTGTAATTATAAGATGCTTTACTTTTTTTTCATTTCTATTCATAAAACTGACTAAATAATTTTTTGTAAAACTTTCAATATGAAATGTATCATGATACATTTCATAAATAAATTCCGTGTTTTTTATTATGAGCATAAATCGTGCTGATGTATGTTTTAAGCAATTAAATAATCGCTTTTGCTCTGATTTGCCAAATTTATTTTTATCGTATGTTGAAAAATCACTATCATAAGGCGGATCAAGAAATATAAAGTCATTTTTATTAAGTCTTAGTTCATCAATAAATTTTTCAAAATCTTTATTTTGAATAGACGTATTTCTTAATTTGTCAAAAACTTCAGTTGATAAAGCATATCTTATTTTTTTTCCAAAGTCTTTTTTGTTATAGCTTATTCCACCATAAGGAACATTAAAATCTCCATTTTTATTATATCTAAACATTGAAGAGTAGCAGTATTCACGTATAAACCAAAAAATAGCTGCTTGCCTACCTTTAGAAAAAGAAGTCATATTATTTAGTAGATAGCGTATATACATATAATAAGCAGATTTAACAGCAGCTTCTATATTGGCCATTTTATCTTTACTAGAAATAGCACCATTTTCTTTTTCTAACTTTGCTGATCTTTTTATTTTTCTAGAAAGGTTACTTTTTAACTCTTTTACAAAAATACGGCTATAATCACTAGTAAATAATTTGAATTCTTCCAAAAATATTCTGACAAAAGTATCTATTGGAATATTTTGGTTATATACATCCAAAACAAGACTTTTATTATCCTCAATTATACTACTGATTAATAAAAACTCTTCGTACTCTTGTTGAATACATCTTACAAAATCCTTATCTTTATCCTTTATACAATTATAAAAGTTTATAAGATCTGACGATTTATCATTAATGTAGCAAGATGGATTACTTGTATCAAAAAAAACTGCTCCACCACCGACAAAGGGCTCGACATATCTTCCGCTATAAGTCGGAATTTTTTTTCTTATTATTTCTAACTCTTTTTCTTTGCCACCTGGCCATTTTAAAATAGGTTTCATACATTCCCCTGTTTTAACTATTTACTATTACTTTTTTAAAATAATAGCTTTATTTGGAATATCATAATATACATTAAATTTCGTTTTTCCCGTCTCCACACCAAGATTTAATAAAAAACTCTTAGGAAGCCTAATTATCATATCCTTTTATAATAAGTATGTTTCTAAATATACGAGATCATCTGTCATAAAAGTATTCCTTGCCTTATATAGTGCTGTT
Source organism: Lactobacillus sp. ESL0684 (assembly GCF_029392675.1). Lineage (NCBI taxonomy): Bacteria > Bacillati > Bacillota > Bacilli > Lactobacillales > Lactobacillaceae > Lactobacillus > Lactobacillus sp. ESL0684. The sequence continues at coordinate 136,718 of NZ_CP113941.1, forward strand.
TCAGACTATTATGTGCCTATAATTAGGGAAAAGCAACTTCAGAATTTTGATTTTTAGGTTATGAAATCATCATCGTATAATAACTACTTAATTCTATTTGCACTGTATACTTCCAGAAAAACGTTCAAAAGCTTAATTTTCAATCTCACTGCTGAAGATGACCTACAAATATTAAAGAAGTAAGCGATACCACCGTAAATCAAAATTAGCTTCTCAGTTTAATCTTAAGAAGCCTTTTTCTTTAGTAGCCTATTTAAAAGCATCCCAAATTTAAAACTGAAGTGCAATGTTAATTGTTAAATAAAAAGTATCAGCTGTCAATTAATAACGAATTAGGATAATTTTGCTTGATATTTTGAAGAGCCAGTGCAGGTTGCTGGTCAGTATTTGAAATAAAGCCATGCAAATCAGTTGTGGTTAAAATATTAATTTGTTGTTCCATTTAAAACTCCTTAAATTTAGAATGCAAAAAAAGTTAAGCAGAAGTCGCTTAACTTTTAAATTGTGTTTCTTTAATAAACAGCTCCATCATAGAAATTATAACGAGGCTTATTGAAGTCAAAATCTTTTAGTTCACTAATTTTAATGGCGTTATCGCAAGCACCCCAACTCATTAAGTTGATTGGCTTACCATAATCTTCATCTGGCATAACTAATAAAATGTATTTTCCTTGACCTACGGCGTAACCCATTTCCATTGCTAAACCTGGATCTTCTTCATCTGGCAGATAAACGCCAAGCACTACATCACTTGATTTAATACCAACTAAATCGCCATTGTATGTAGCAGTTGCCCATTCGCGATCATGTAAGTATTCAGGATGCTCGGCTACGTTAATCCCTTTGTATTGATTATCTAGTGGGACATAGCTGTTTTCTAAATCGATCGTAGGGTTGGCTTTTAGTGCTTGCATGGCTGCCTTATAAGCATCATTTTGCTTTTCATTAAACCAACCAGCACCAAAATAAACGGTTTTTGTTTTCGTCATCGGTCTTTTGCTCCTTTATTCTAAATAGATTTTACGCAACTGACTGATTTCATCATCAGTCAATTTCATAATATCACGCAGATAGTTGTTAACGCCACCATAATTTTTATCAAGCGTTTCGAAAACATGGTCAATGTATTCAGGGTGAACGGTTTGGAAGTCCTTAATAATATTTAAGGTAGCCTCGTTTGCTCCTTTTGCTTTGGCTTTAGCTAGGAAATCTTCGACAAAATCCGCGGTTGTCACGTTGGTTAATAAGTAATCTTGCTTAATGGTTTGAGCAGGAACACCTAAAGCGCTCAAAATGAGCAATGCACCAAAGCCGGTCCGATCCTTTCCAGCTGTACAATGGAAAATTAGACTTTGACCGTCTTGATCATTGGCTAGTAGTAGATCAAAGAAATGACGGTAAGCCTTTTGTGCGGAAGCGCTAGTAATCATGTCGTCGTAGGCAATAAACATATGCTTAAAACCAGCCTGCGGATCTTTTTCGCCCATGGCAACGACATTTTCAACACTGCTAGAAGCATTAGTTAAATCTTCGCTAAAAACAGGATCAAAATCATAGCTAGCACCTTCAGGAATTCGATCGGGTTCGGCTTCAGCTTCGGTACTACTTCTGAAGTCTACGATGTATTTCACACCGTAATCTTGCAAAAGCTTTTGATCATTTTCATCTAGTGTTCCTAAGTTTGCCGTCCGCAATAATTTGTGCATCTTTACGGTTTTGCCGTCTTTAGTTTGGTAACCACCCAACTCGCGAAAGTTCCGTCCACTTTTGACACCAATTAGTTGGTTTTTAAGTTTTTCTGTCATCTTTTTCCATCCTTGCCTTTTGACTTTTAAGTTCTATTTTAGCAATAAACCTTTTTATAAACAATTACAAAAAAGCCGAGTTAATTCAAAACTATGTTAAAATAAAATCTAAAGTAGAATACTATATTTTTAGAGGATGATTACATGAGTACGAAAAAAAACAATATTTTAGTTCCAGTTGATGGCTCGGATTCTGCTGAAAGATCTTTTGATAAGGCAGTTAAGATTGCGCTATCAGAGGGGGCGCACATTGATATCTTAAATGTGATTGATACCAGACAATTTTTGGGTGAAATGCAAGATACGGTGATTACTAGTGATACTTTTTATCAGATGACTCAAGATGCAGCTGAATACCTCAAAAGCCTTAAAGCATGGGCTCATGATAATTTTGACTTTGATGATATCGATTATCACATTCGTTATGGCAGTCCAAAGGCGATAATTTCCTATGACTTTATTAAAGATCATCATAATAATTTGATTATTATGGGAGCAACAGGGTTAAATCGAGTTGAGAGAATGTTAATGGGCTCAGTAACAGAATATGTTAATCAGCATGCTCTGGCTGACGTATTGATTGTACGCACGGATATTAACAATCAGCCTCTTAAACAAAAATGATTTTTTTGCTGAATGCTCTTTCATTTTAGCTTAAAATCTGCTATCATCTTGATTGGTTAATTTTGTGGCTAAAGGAGATGGCAACAATGACGATGAATGTTCAAAATTCCAGTATCAATTTTGTTGTTCAGCTTTTACAGTTTCCAAAATTAAATAATTTAAAGTGTAATTTCAAGATGGACTTGATGTGAATTACTTAGGTAATTTGCATTGAGTCTTTTTTTGAGCTTTAGGGAGGCCGATGATGAAGAAATTTAAGCGGATAATGATAAGTGCGTTAGCTGCAATTAGTGTAGTGACTTTAACAGCTTGTGCTAATCAAAAAGAGTCAAAAACTAGTAAAAGTAATGACCCCAAGTCGTTGAATGTGCAATTTGTTCCTAGTGATGCTTCTGGTCGTATGGAAGGTGAGGGTAAACCGTTAGAAAAGATGCTCTCGAAACGGTTAGGTATTCCAGTTCATGTGACTACTTCGACTGACAATAATGCCGAAATCGAAGCTATGAAATCCAAGAAGGTTGATGTTGGCTTTTTGGCGGCGGATGCCTATGTTCAAGCTCATAAGCAAGGTGCAGCCGATGTACTTTTGCAATCTGAGCGTTATGGAATTAAGCAACCAGGCGGAACTTGGACTAAGAAATTGGTACACACGCTGCGTGCTGAGATAGTTGTCAGAAAAAACTCTAACATCAAAAGTTGGAAGGACTTAAAAGGTAAATCAATTTCAATTCAAAGTCCAACTTCAACAACTGGTTATATCTTTCCAGTGGCAGAATTAAAGCAAAAAGGCTTAGATGTAACCAAAAAGTGTAAGTTAGTCACGGTTAATGGTCACGATATGGCAGTCTTAAATGTTATGAGTGGCGATACTGATGCGGCTTTTGTATTTGAGGATGCACGTAATAAAGTCTTAAAAGATGCTCCTAAGATTAAACAAAAGGTAGTGCCGATTTACTTTACTACACCAATTCCTAATGATACTATCTCGGTTTCTCCAAGTATGCCGAAAGCATTTCGTAAGAAGTTGGCTAATGCTTTTATCGATATTAGTAAGACTAAAGACGGTCAAAAATTAATCCAAAAAATGTATGACCAATATGGTTATCGTAAGGCTAAAGACAGTGATTATGATATAGTTCGTAAGTACGAGAAAATCGCCCAATCACTTAAAAAGCATTAACTTGGTTAAAATTTATTGTTGCAGCAACCCGAATATTTATGCTATATTATAATCGTAACGAACGTAAATATTAGTGGGAGGTTGAGGGCAATGATGAATAATATTCTTGAATTAGCAAAGAATTATTACTGCTTGACTGATTATGCACATAAATTAACAATGTTCGTTTTTATTGAAATATTAAATAAAGGTATGATGTGATTTTGCATCATGCCTTTTTACGTGTGCAATTATGCCATGGAGGGGCAAAATGAAAAAAATAAGACGGTTTTTATTAGGCTTTGTTGCGATTTTGGGTACAGTATTGTTAACAGCTTGTTCACAGCAAACTTCACAATCAAAAAGTAAAAGTTATACGCCCAAATCGTTAACTGTAGAGTTCGTTCCCAGTATTGCAGCTAATAAGTTGGAGGGACGGGCTAAGCCATTAGAGAAAATGCTTTCTAAAAAACTAGGTATACCAGTACATGTATTAGTCTCAACTAGTGATAACGCGCTAATGGAGGCAATGCGTTCTAAGAAAGTGGATGTCGGCTTTTTGCCGCCTGATGGTTATGTGGTCGCTCATCGACGCGGTGCAGCTGATGTATTATTGCAATCTGAACGCTACGATATCAAGCAACCAGGTGGTCGCTGGACTAATACGTTAACTAAATCGTTTAGGGCAGAAATTGTGGCACGCAAGGACTCTAAAGTAAAGAATTGGAAAGATTTAAAGGGAAAATCAGTTTCGATTCAAAGTCCCACCTCAACTGCTGGTTATATTTATCCGATTGCAGAATTGAAGCAAAAGGGCTTTGATGTTTTGAAAAATTGTAAATTAGTGACAGTAACAGGTCATGATCAGGCTGTTTTGAATGTGTTAAATGGTGATACGGATGCTGCCTTTGTGTTTGAAGATGCTCGTAACAAGGTGTTAAAGGATTATCCGAAGATTATGAGTAAAGTAGTGCCAATTTACTTTACCAAGGCACGAATTCCGAATGATACTGTTTCGGTAGTACCTAGCATGTCTAAAGCATTTCGGAAAAAGCTGTCTAAGGCTTTTATTGAGATTAGTAAATCCAAAAAAGGCCATAAACTCATTGAAAACGTCTATGCTCATGAAGGGTATGTACCAGTCAAAGACAGTGACTTTGATACTGTACGCAAATATGAAAAAATTGTTAAGACAATGCAAAAATAATTAAACAGGAACGTTAACCCTTACTGCTCATTGGGATAGCAATCTTGTGGGAGCTGAATTTTAAATTTTAACTGGTAAATACTATATATTGTGGTATAGTGATATTGAAAACTATATGTAGTGGACGTAAAAAGACATAATTTTTTAAAATAATCTTCTGGAGTAGCTAAAATGACCAAATTAAAAAAAGTAATTATAACGTTTTTCTTGTTGTTGTTAACTGTAGGTGCAACAGCTTGTTCAAACAAAAAGGAAACTTCAAGCAAGAGTAACTCTCCTAAATCAATTAATGTACAGTTTGTGCCAAGTATTTCAGCCAATAAGTTGGAGTCTCGGGTTAAACCGATGGAAAAATTGTTATCAGATAAGCTTGGAATTCCGGTTCATGTAACCATGTCAACTGACTACAATACGGTAGTTGAAGCAATGAAATCTAAGAAAGTTGATGTTGGCTTCCTGCCGTCTGATGCCTATGTAATGGCACACAAGCAACATGCAGCTAATTTACTGTTGCAGGCGCAGAGGTATGGTATCAAGCAACCTAATGGTCAGCAAACTGATAAGTTAGTTAATTCATATCGTGGTCAAGTTGTTGTTAAAAAGAGTTCTGCTATTAAGAGCTGGAAAGACTTAAAAGGTAAGTCAATTTCTGTTTCTAATCCGACATCTGATTCTGGTTATGTTTTTCCAGTGGCAGAATTAAAGCAAAAAGGTCTGGATGTGCCTAAAAGTTGTAAGTTGGTAACAGTGACAGGTCAAGATCAAGCTGTGTTAAACGTCTTGAATGGTGATACAGACGCGGCTTTTACCTTCGAAGATGCTCGTAATAGTGTTAAAGAGGACAACCCAGATATTATGTCTAAGGTAGTGCCGATTTACTTTACTAAGCAAATTCCGAACGATACTATTTCGGTTGTGCCGAATATGCCTAAATCCTTCCAGAAAAAGTTAGCCAAAGCCTTTATTGAAATTGGAAAATCTAAAAAAGGTAAGAAAATTATCGAAAGAATTTATAGTCACGAGGGTTATACTTACGGTAAGGATAGTGACTATGATGTCATTAGAGAATACAATAAGGTAATTGCCTCGACTAAAAAGAAGAACGATTAAACTAAATAAACCAAAAATTATCCGAAAAAGTTGACTGAAATTCCTTTGCTAAAACGAATATTTTTGTTATCATTGATTAGAATGTATACAGTATAGCTGAAAGGGAGTGAAAGCCATGCAAAGATATGAAGAGCGCAACGCGTTCATTAGTGTTTTTGCAGTTGTTGCTTTTATTCCCCACAGAATAAGAGTATTGTTCGCGTTTTATTTGAAAGAATTATTGAAAGACTTAAGATTAATTCACGTTTGTGTTTTTGCATTAAGTCTTTTTTTGTGTCTAGGAGGGCATAATGAAGAAGTTTAGAAAAGTTCTAGTTGGTGCTGCTGTTTTTTTGGTAGCAATAATGGCAACCGCTTGTTCCAATAAGAGTAAGCAAGAAAGCCAAGATAGTTACACACCCAAGTCTTTAAAAGTGCAATTCGTACCTAGTCAAGCTGCAACTAAGCTCGAATCACGTGCTAAGCCACTTGAAAAAATGCTTTCCGACCGTTTAGGAATTCCAGTTCATGTGTCAATGTCAACTGACTATAACACGGTAGTCGAAGCGATGAAGTCTAAAAAAGTTGATGTTGGTTTCTTGCCACCAAATGGGTATATTTTAGCGCATAAACAAGGTGCAGCTGATGTGTTGTTGCAAGCACAAAGATATGGCGTCAAACAACCTAATGGTCGACCAACTAAGGACTTAGTTGATTTTTATCGAGCAGAGATTGTTGCTAAGAAAGGTTCTAAAATTAAGAGCTGGAAAGACTTAAAGGGTAAGTCAATTTCTGTGCAAAGCCCAACTTCATCTGCTGGTTATGTTTTTCCAATTGCTGAATTAAAGGAAAAAGGCTTGGATGTTCCTAAGAGTTGTAAATTGGTAACTGTTACTGGTCAAGACCAAGCTGTCTTGAATGTCTTAAATGGTGATACAGATGCAGCCTTTGTCTTTGAGGATGCCCGTACAATCGTTCAAAAAGATAACCCAAAGATTATGGATCAGGTTGTCCCAATCTACTTTACAAAGCCAATTCCTAACGATACGATTTCGGTTGTTCCAAGCATGTCAAAATCTTTCCAGAAAAAATTAGCTAATGCCTTCATTGATATTGGTAAAACCAAGAAGGGTAAGAAGGTAATTGAAAGTATTTATACTCATGAAGGTTATGTTCGCGCTAAAGATAGCGACTTTAACGTTGTGCGTAAATATGAAAAGATTATCGAATCAACCAAAAAGAAATAGAGGATATATCTGATGGCAAATTCTTCAACACAGCCAATTATTGAATTAAAGAATGTACAAAAAATCTATGGCAAAGATATTGTTGGCTTAAAGGATGTTAATTTAACAATTAATCAAGGTGAGTTTGTAGTTATTGTTGGCTTATCAGGTGCTGGGAAGTCGACTTTATTACGATCAATTAATCGGTTAATTGATATTACTTCAGGTGACATTTTAATTAATGGTAAATCAATTACGCAAGCTAAAGGTAAGAAGCTGCGATTATTACGGCGTAATATTGGAATGATTTTCCAAAGCTTTAATTTAGTTAAACGTTCAAGTGTCCTGCGGAATGTTTTGACTGGACGTGTAGGCTACTATCCAACTTGGAAGAGTAGTTTGAATTTATTTACTAAAGAAGATAAGCAAAAAGCATATGAAGCTTTAGAGCAGGTGGATTTAGCTGATAAGGTTTATGCACGAGCTGATGAATTATCAGGTGGTCAACAACAACGGGTTGCGATTGCCAGAGTTTTAACTCAGAATCCAGATATAATTTTGGCAGATGAACCAACTGCTTCGCTAGATCCGCAAACTTCACGTCGTGTATTACAGGATCTAAAAATGTTAAATGAAAAGCATGGCATGACTGTCGTAATTAATTTACATAGTGTCGATCTGGCTCGGGAATTTGGTAAGCGAGTAATCGGTGTGCGTAGTGGCGAGATTATTTATGATGGCAAAATGAGTGAGACATCTGAAGCAACTTTTGCCCAAATTTATAATGGCGGTGAGCAGGATGACTGATACCAATAAGGAAATGCTACTGGAATTACCTAAGAAAAAATTCAAAGTTATGAATTTGCTGTGGGTCATTATTTTTGTAGCTGGATTATTTGTTTCAACAGATGTTACTAATACCAATTTAGGGGCGTTGTTTGCCAACTTTAGTCAATTTACGGATATTTTTATTCAGATGTTACACCCTGATTGGTCTTATTTAGGTTCGGTTGTTCCCTTACTCTTAGAGACAATCAAGATGGCTATTTTGGGAACAGTCATTGGTTCTGCTTTGGCCTTTGTCTATTCGTTGTTAATTGCACGTAATATTATTAAAAATAAGGCAGTTACTGGCGTTTTAAGATTAATTATGAATATTATCAGAACAATTCCGGACTTGCTGCTTGGAGCAATCTTTGTAGCAATTGTCGGAATTGGGCCAGTTGCCGGTGTTTTAGCGTTAGCAATTTGTACTTTTGGAATTGTCGTTAAATTGTTTTATGAGGCAATTGAAACGATTGATCCTGGTCCAATTGAAGCATTGACCGCAGTTGGTGCCAATAAATTACAAATTATTATGTTTGCTGTTTTACCACAAGTAATTACGTATTTCATTTCATATTGTTTGTATGCTTTTGAAATTAATGTTCGGGCCTCAACTGTACTTGGCTATATTGGTGCTGGTGGTATTGGACTGTATCTGCAACAGACGCTGCAAGTCTTTGATTATGCCAAAACGGGAACAATTATTATTGTAATTATTTTGGTTGTGGTCTTAATCGATTATGTTTCGTCTAAATCTCGGGAGGCGTTGATGGACTAATGAATACAAAAATGAAAACTTTACCTCCTAAACCAGTTGATTCGAAAAAAAGATTATTGCACTGGTCACTAGGGATAGTCACTGTTGCATTAATTGTTTGGTCTTGTACTGGAATGGACTTTGGTGGAATTAAGGCAACGGCTGGACAGATTGCTGGTGCGATTTTTAGTGGGATTTTTCATCCTGATTGGTCATATGTGTATAATGGTAGCGGTGAAGATTTGGTTTCACAATTATGGCAAACTATCTGTATTGCATTTTTAGGAACGTTTATTTCTGCAATAATTTCCTTACCATTTGCTTTTTGGGCTGCGCATACGAAACATAAAAAATGGTATGTCTCGCGTACAGGTAAGATAGTTTTAGCAATTGTTCGGTCATTTCCAGAAATTGTGTTGGCCTTAATGTTTATTAAGGCAGTTGGTCCGGGTTCGGCAGCCGGTGTGTTGGCCTTAGGATTTCATTCAGTTGGGATGCTAGCAAAGCTATTTTCTGAAGCAATAGAAAACTTGGATGACGGTCCAAATGAAGCTGTTACGGCAGTTGGAGGATCTAAAACTAATGTAACGATGTTCGCAACTTTACCTAACTTAATGCCAGCTTTAATCTCTAATACATTGTACCGATTCGATGTGTCAATTCGTTCAGCTTCAATTCTTGGCTTAGTTGGTGCTGGTGGTATTGGTTATCCGTTAATTATTGCTTTGCAATATCGCCAATGGGATCGTGTAGGAATTATCCTATTAGGTATCATTATCATGGTAATTGTGATTGACTGGATTTCGGGTATGATTCGGAAGAAGCTAGTTTAATAACTAAAAATAAGCAATGCTTGACTGCATTGCTTATTTTTTAGCCATGATATTTAAATACACAGTATTCTAAGTGATCATTAATTAAACCAATACTTTGCAAATATGAATAGATTGTAACTGGGCCAACAAATGAGAACCCATCTTTTTTCATTTGCCTAGCTAAGTCAGTAGCAACAGAATTGGTAGTAGGTAATCTCTCGGTATTCTCAAAATGATGCACAATTGGTGTTTTAACAAATTGTTGTAAGTATTGAGCAAAGCTGCCTTGGGTTGCTTCAATTTTTAAAATCATTTTGGCATTATTAATTGCAGCAGTAATCTTCATCCTGTTACGTATGATAGAACTATCCTGCATTAGTCGAGTAACATCTGTTTCGTCCATCTTTGCAACAGTTAACAAATCAAAATCATTAAATGCTTTGCGAAAGTTGCTTCGTTTATGCAGTACAGTTGACCAACTTAGACCAGATTGAAATGACTCTAAGACTAGCATTTCGTAAAGATGTTTTTCATCTAAGTTTAGTTTTCCCCATTCATGATCATGATATTTCTGCATTAAAGTATCACTGTCGGTGCACCAAGGACAGCGTTTTGTTTCAGTCATGATAAAAGTCTCCTTTGTTCACTATTTTACTTGATTTTAAGTAAGTACGCAAAAAAATGTGGAATTTTTTGCAACTATAAAGAAAACAGTTTATAGTTATTGTGTAAGCGAATTCAATGCCTACCAATTTTAGCTTTGGTAGTATTTAATAAAATACTTAGGAGATAGTATTAATGATAAATAAAACGAGTGGGACAGTAGTAGATTTTGATGAATATCAGGAACAAAAAATTAAAAAGTTCAGTTTGACCAATCAACATGGAGTTACTCTTTCGGTATTGGGCTTAGGTTCAACAATCTATGAAATTAGTGTTCCAACTAAAACTGGTAAACGTAATTTAGTATTAAATTATGCTCATAGTCGAGATTATTTAGATAATCCCTTCTATGTTTGCATGGCGATTGGGAGAACTGCTGGACGAATTGCTAATGGAAGATTGATGCTTGATGGTCAAACTATTCAATTACCAACGAATGAAGGTTCAACTACTCTTCATGGGGGTGCTCAAGGCTTCAATACACAAATTTGGCAGGGTGAAATTGTTCATGCGACTAATGAAGATGTGATCAAGATGTATCACGAACAAGCTAGCAGTGACGGCTTTCCTGGTCAAATGCTAGTCTGTGTTACGTATTCCTTAACTAAGGATGATGTAGTAGAGATTAAGTTTAGTGCTAATAGTAATGAAAAGACGGTTTTTAATCCTACACAGCATACCTATTTTAACCTTGGTAAGACTGAGACTATTAAGCAGCATTGGTTAAAGATAAACAGTAATCAAGTTTTAGAATTAGATAAGCAAAAGATCCCAACTACCAAAAAATTGCCTGTTGCTCATACATCGTTTGATTTTCAAGGTTCAACTAAACTTGGAACAGCAATTGCGGCAATGAGTGACACAAACGAAAAGGGCCTTGACGATCTTTTTGTAGTTCAACCTGATGAAAGTGGAATAATTGCGGAGCTAGCAGATCCAGAAACCAATATCAGTGTAGCAATTGAATCTAAGCGTAATGGATTAGTCGCTTTTACTGCTAACTCCTTTACTGAAGAGCACATGAATCTAATTAGAACAAAAGGTGTTGGACGGCCATACGCAGGGATAGCTTTAGAACCTGAAACTTTGACTGGTCTGGAAAAAGAAAATGATTTTTCTGAGATTGAGTTACAACCAAATAGACCAAAGTCTTATACAATCAAGTACCATTTACACTTTTAAAAATCATTATAGTGATAGTTTTCCAGTGATTAAGACTATTAAGGCAGATAGACCAATAATTGTAATAATTGCGATAGCTAGTTTTTCTGGTAAAGTTAATTTTCGCTTCGCTTTGATTGTGCGATAGTAAAGATATAGACCAGGAATATAAATAATTGTACAGGCAAGAAGATATTTTAAGCCAGCTGAGAGAATCCCAATTACTTCAAAAATCAATGTACCTACTCCAATTAATAATTGTAGTAGGTTTTTTTCTTGCCAGGAAATCTTGACTTGAAAGGCAGCAATAATTAGATAGGTAATGATAATGGCAACAGTACTTAGACTATAGGTTAATTTGTATGCTTTATTAGTAAATAATAGACTGATTAAAAATAGTTGAATTACTGTACCGGTTACTAATAATGCGGTTGTTGGTGCCCCGAAACTATTTTTATTATTCAGCTTATTAGTTAAAAGTTGATCTTGAGCCATTGATTGCATTGTTTCTGAAGGTAAGATAGTTCCGGAAATTAAAGTACCAAGTGAAGATAAAAGTACCCCCACAGTAATTAATAAGCCTCCCCAATTTCCAACTATTTTACTTAACAAATAGGCCATAGGTGGTTGAGGAGCATTAATCAATTGTTTTCGAGTGAAATAGCCATAAGGTAAAATCGAAGTTAGAATATAAATTACGAGTAATAAAATAACGCCTACTAAAGTAGAACGTCCTGCAGTTTTTTTACTTTTTGCGCGTGCGGCTAAAACAGTGGCTCCCTCTAATCCGACGAAGAGCCACATCATAACTACAAAACAATTTTTTACTTGTGAAAAAGTAGTCTGCAAATTGAAGGAATTAGTCAGATTACCCCAAAAGTTACGAGAGAAAAAGCCAACTTTAAAAACTACCCAGCTAATAATGATAAAAGTGATAATTGGAACTAATTTGCAAATTGTAATAATTGAGTCTAGAAAAGCAGCATTTTCAATCCCACGCGAAACTAATAAAATTAACAGCCATGTGCAAATACTAGCCCCTGTAATTGTGTAAGGGCTATTACTTTTAGAAAAAATTGGTAAAAAACTCCCTAATGTACTCATGAAAACAGTTGAGATTGCGACATTACCTAGCCAGCCTGACATCCAATAACCCCAACCGCTTAAAAAGCCAGTGAAATCGCCAAACCCTTTTTTGCCGTAAGCAAAAATACCATCAAGTTGAGGGCATTTATTGAGTAAATTATTAAGTGTTGCTGCTAGTAATAAGCTTCCTAAGCCAACAATTCCCCAAGCAATTAGGGCAGGACCAGGTGCGGCTGCTTGCGCTAACTGACTGTTGAGAGCTAAAACTCCCGCCCCAATTGAAGCAGTTACAATTAACATGACTAAAGTGAAACCGCCTATTTTTTTCTTTTTTTCCATTATCCTTGAATTCCTTGTCCATTAATTCACTATCTTGGAAGCGCTTATATAATAACACATTATTTTAATAGATGCAAAGAAAAAAACAGAAAATATTCACATACAAAATACAATTGATAATAATTTAACTTATCACAAAAAGATTGGATAAAAAATACATTTCAACTTATTCTGTTGAAATGTATTTTTACAAGTACCTAATATAGGAAGAAACTGGAAAGTTTATCATGAACTTATACAAAATTTTCTAGTTTCTTCCTATTATATAGACTAATTATCAAGAAACATCATAGCGAGAATTATTGGGATTCCAATGTACCTCTTCGATATATTTACGTAAGTCAGCTGTATTATGCTGCTTGAATAAGTTAAGGATATGTTGATGCTCAAGAATAGTTTGCTTCAATAGATTAGTAATTTCTGTGTCAGATAGTTTTGCGTAATCCTTGCCAATAAAACTTTTCTTTTTACTTCTTAATTCTTGTCTTAATAATTTATTGGCACACTTATCTAAATAAATATCATGAAATTGTTCTTGTAGCTCATTGTATTTTGTATACAGCCGATTGGCTAGTGCAGAATTCATGCTATCTACGTAAAATTGCATGAGTGAGTAATCTTGATCGGTTAATTGGTCAATAGTTGATTCAGCAATTTTGCCATCAAGTAACCCAATTAAACTATAAAGCTCACGTAAATCTTTTTTGGTATAAAACTTAATTCTAAAGCCTTTATTGGGAATTCTTTCAAGAATATTATCCATGGAAAGTTCTAATAAAGCCTCTCGTATAGGGGTTCTACTCATTCCAAGCTGATCTGCTAAGGATTGTTCCGTGATGTGCTCATGGCGATTAATTTTTCCTAGTGTTAGTTGTTGGGCTAAATAATTATAAACTTTCTCTTTTGGAGAAAAAATTTTGTTGGTCATAAAAAACACCTCCAAGCTTGATTATAATATACTTCCAGCAGGTTTGAAAAAGGTAATTTTTACTGTTCAAATCAAAAAAATGTTTGACAGCGTTTGCAGTTATGTATTAATATTCGACGTGTTGAGTGCACTTCAATCAAAAAAATCAAAACTAGTCACAAAGGAGTGATTTTTATGTCACAACATGCAATTCATGTAACTTCAGAAATTGGTAAGTTAAAGACTGTTATCTTAAAACGACCTGGTGAGGAAGTTGAGAATATTACCCCAGATTCAATGGAGCGTCTATTATTTGACGATATTCCCTATCTGCCAATTGCTCAAGAAGAACATGACGATTTTGCTAATACTCTAAAAGATAATGGCGTTGAAGTCTTATACATGGAGCAATTAGCTGCTCAAGCTTTGGCTGATGAAGGCACTAAAGAACAATTTCTAGATCAGATGTTGGCAGAGTCAGGTTATGCTGCTGGGTCAGTTCATGATGCCTTAAAAGCATATTTACTTAGCTTGGATAACCAAGCAATGGTTAACAAAATTATTGCTGGTGTTCGCAAGACTGATATCGATGTTAAGCTGAATTCATTAGCAGAATTAGCAGAAGATGCCGAATATCCATTCTTGATGGATCCAATGCCGAATACGTATTTTACAAGAGATCCGGCAGCTGCAATTGGAGATGGTTTATCAATTAATCATATGACTTTTGCTGCGCGTAACCGAGAATCATTATTTATGCAATATATTATTGCTAATCACCCACGCTTTAAAGATCAGGGTATTCATGTTTGGCGTGATCGGAACCACACTAGCCGTATAGAAGGCGGAGACGAACTGGTACTTAGTCAGCGTGTTTTGGCAATTGGTGTTTCACAAAGAACATCAGCTAAGGCGATCGAGGATATTGCTCATAATTTGTTTAAGGATTCTGATTTTGATACCGTTTTGGCGATTCGGATTCCACATAATCATGCAATGATGCACTTAGATACTGTCTTTACGATGATTAATTACAATCAATTTACGGTGCATCCTGCGATTTTAAAAGCAGATGGAAAACTTGATGTATACGTTTTAACTGCTGATGAAAATGGTCAAATTAAAGTTGATTATCATGACGATATTGTTGAAGTTCTGAAAAAAGAATTGAATCAATCAGAAATTGACTTAATCCCAACTGGCAATGGTGATCCAATTGTGGCGCCAAGAGAGCAGTGGAACGATGGTTCTAATACATTAACAATTGCTCCAGGAGAAGTAGTAACTTATAACCGTAATTATGTTTCAAATGATTTGTTACGTGAACACGGTATTTTAGTACATGAGGTTCGCTCGAGTGAATTATCACGCGGTCGTGGTGGTCCTAGATGTATGTCAATGCCAATCGTTAGAGAAGATATTTAATAGTTTGATAAGATGGAGAATTAATTATAATGGACAAAAGATTTAACGGAAAAAAGAACAGTATATTCCAAGGTAGAAGTGTTTTATCTGAGACTTCATTAACGCCTGCAGAAATGAACTATTTGATTGATTTTGGTTTACATTTGAAATATCTCAAACGGCATAATATTCCACATCGTTATCTTGAGGGTAAGAGTATTGCTCTTTTGTTTGAGAAGGCATCGACTAGAACTCGTTCATCTTTTGTTACAGCAGCAGTTGAACTCGGAGCTCATCCAGATTACTTAGGTAAAGATGACATTCACTTAGGAAAAAAGGAATCAGTTGAAGATACTGCTAAAATCTTGGGTAGTATGTTTGATGGAATCGAGTTTCGTGGTTTTAAACAATCAACAGTTGATGGTTTAGCTAAGTATTCGGGTGTACCTGTTTGGAATGGATTAACTGATGAATGGCATCCAACACAAACAATTCCAGATTTAATGACTCTAAAAGAAAACTTTGGCTATCTCAAGGGTCTAACTTTGACCTTTATTGGTGATGGTCGCAACAATGTTGCTAATTCACTTTTAGTTGGTGGCTCAATGGTTGGCATAAATGTTCATATAGTAGCACCAAAATCATTGTTACCTTCAGAAAATCATGTTGAAATTGCTAAAAAATATGCTCAAGAAAGTGGCTCAGAAATTGTAATTACTGATGACATTGATAAGGGTGTTAAAGGTTCGAATGCAATCTACACTGATGTTTGGGTATCAATGGGTGAGTCAGATTGGGAAGAACGGGTTAAGTTGCTAAAGCCATATCAAGTAAATATGGATTTAATGCGTAAAACTGGTACTCCAGACGATGAATTGATCTTTATGCATTGTTTACCTGCTTTTCATGACACAAAGACCGAATATGGTAAAGAGATTGAAGAAAAGTATGGCATCACCGAAATGGAAGTAACCGATGAGGTCTTCCGTAGCAAATATTCACGCGTTTTCGAGGAGGGGGAGAATCGTAAGCATGGTATTAAGGCAATTATGGCTGCAACATTAGGTGATTTATTCATTCCTAAAGCTTAGGTTTAAATTAATTAATATCTCTGTTATAAAGTTACAAAAAGGCAGCAGTTTTACTTCAGAAGTTCTTTGGTATGCGGCTGTTTTTTTATTAAAAAATCTAGGAGATTTACAATGGATAAAGAAACAGGAATTAGTAAAACGGGGTTAACTGCCCTGATTGTTAGTTCTTCAATTGGAACAGGCATTTTTGGAATTACGAGTGATCTCGCTAATGCAGCGGCTCCAGGACCAGCATTACTAGCTTGGCTATTTTGTGGGATTGGTATCTATGCTTTAGTATTGTCACTTAATAATCTGTCGAAAAAACAACCAGAATTAAATTCCGGTATTTTCAGTTATGCTAAGGCAGCTTTCGGACCACTTGGAGGATTTCTAAGTGGTTGGGGATATTGGTTGTCTGCTTGGCTAGGAAACATTGCTTTTGCCACAATGCTGATGAGTGCTATAGGATACTTTTTCCCTGTATTCAAGGGTGGACAAAATTTGCCGTCAATTTTTGTTGCTATTATTTTTGTTTGGGGACTAAGCTGGCTGGTAAATAATGGTGTGGAAAGTGCAAGTTTTGTTAACACTATTGTAACTATTTGCAAGCTAGTTCCACTGGTAGTATTTATGATTATTACCATAGTTGGCTTTAAAGCAGGAATTTTTACTGCTGACTTTTGGGGCAATGTGGCCAATAATCTATTGCACGGTGGTAAAGTACTTAGTATTTTTGGTCAAATGAAGCAAAGCATTATGATTATTATGTGGGTCTTTATTGGGATCGAAGGTGCTAGTGTATTAGCCAATCGTGCCAAAAGGCGTTCAGATGCACAAGCTGCAACCATTATGGGATTAGCAACTTTAATTATTATTTATGTTTTTGCATCAATCTTACCTTATGGTGTTTTGAGTCAAGCACAATTAGCCACAATTAAACAGCCAGCCATGGCAAATATCTTGAAACATGTTGTTGGTGATTGGGGAGCAAGTTTTATTAATGTCGGTGTTATTATCTCAACAATTGGTTCTTGGCTATCATGGACTATGTTACCAGCTGAAACCACAACATTGATGGTTAAGGATCAAACCCTACCTTCATACTGGGGTAAATTAAACGCTAAAAATTCACCCACAACTTCTTTAATAATTACTGGTGTTATGCAGACATTGTTTCTGTTTACCTTGCTAGCAACGGATTATGCTTATAATTTTGCTTATACATTGGCAACAGCAGCGATTTTATTAAGTTATTTGCTGGTTGGTGTCTATCAAATGAAATATTCATACCAAAATGGCGACTGGGGTCAGTTTGCAATTGGAATATTGGCAGCTGGATTTCAGTTATTAGCAATGATTTTAGCTGGATGGCAACAAGTATTAATGACGACGCTGGCATATTTACCAGGATTATACTTCTATTGGGAAGCATCCAAAGAATATAAGCACAAAATAACTAAAATGGAAAAAGTGGTAATGGTAATTATTTTATTGTTAGCACTATTAACTATTACTTTATTAATTAACGGCACAATTAAAATAAATTAGAATTGAGGAAATTATTTATGACAAATAGTCGAGTTGTTGTTGCCTTAGGGGGAAATGCGATTTTATCAACTGACCCAACAGCTAGAGCGCAACAAGCAGCAGTTAAAAAAACAGCAAAAGTTTTAGTTAACTTTATTAAAAATGGTGACGAGCTCATCGTAACTCATGGTAATGGACCACAAGTTGGTAATCTACTATTACAGCAATTAGCTGCTAATAGTCCTAAAAATCCTGCTATGCCACTTGACACAGTTGGTGCGATGACTCAAGGAAGTATAGGTTATTGGTTACAAAATGCTCTGCAAACAGAACTGGCTAAAAATGGGATTGCTAAAGACGTTATTTCAATCGTAACCCAAACTGTTATTGATGGGCAGGATCCGGCATTTAGTCAGCCATCTAAACCAATTGGTCCGTTTTATGATGAAACCGAAATGACAGAAATGAAACATCAAAATCCCGATTGGGTTTTTGTTGAAGACTCAGGACGTGGGTACCGAAGAGTTGTTCCTTCTCCTAAGCCACAAAAAATTCAAGAGTATCGTGCAATTCAACAAGTAATTGATAATGGCACTGTACCAATTGTTGCTGGCGGCGGCGGAATTCCGGTGGTAGAGACTGATCAGCAACTTGTGGGTAAAGAAGCTGTAATTGATAAAGATTTTAGTGCAGCTAAATTGGCTGAACTTGTGGATGCAGATCGGTTAATTATTTTAACTTCTGTTGCTGGCGTTTGTATTAATTTTGGTCAGCCCGATGAAGAATGCTTGGGTGATGTGAGTGTACAAGGACTACAAAAATATATTGCTGAAGATCAATTTGCTAAAGGCAGTATGTTGCCTAAAGTACAGGCGGCAATTAATTTTGTTGAAGCAAGTGGCAAAGAAGCAGTCATTGGCTCCTTAGATAATGTTAACCAAATTATTCAGGGTACTTCTGGAACAGTGGTTAAACCTTAGAACTTAAATTTTACAATAAAAATGTTTACTTAATGATGATAGTAGAGAGCCTAGTTGGGCATGCTACTATCATTTTTTATGTTACGGCAACGGAAAAGGATTGCTTTTTAAAATAATATAAGTTATTTTATTTATAATTTTAAAACGATTATGTTATTTATCTTATCAACTTTTAGGTTATTTAACTAATTTAAAAAGATTGAGAAACATTTGTTATTTAAATTGATTTAATCGAAATATATAATATACTTAAAAAATAAAGTTTTTAATTTAGGTATATTCGGAGGTAGAATACTTTGTATAAAAATGATGAAATAAAAATAACAAAAGTAGGACATAAGATATTGCTGAGCGCAGCAGTTGCTGGAGGTATTCTAGGTTCGGTAGCAATGACTAATGCTAATAGTGCATTGGTAAAGGCAGATTCGCAAGTGGCTGAAGTAGCTAAGAGTAAGGCAACTAAAGCAACAACAGTCCAGAAGGGACAATTGAAGAAAAACGCTTATACTTATAACCAAAAAGGTAAACGGGTTGGGAAGAAGGCTTTAAAAAAGAACAAAATTGTAAACCTATATGGAACTAAAGTCATTAAGGGAAAAAAGTATTATTTGCTTGATAACGGCAAGTACCTTAAGGCAGATAATGTAAAATTAGCTAAAACAGTAACAGTTACTAAGACGACACGGCTCTATAACAGTAAGGGTAAAAAGGCTGGCAAGACAACCGTTAAATCTGGTAAATCGGTTGCAACGTATGGTACAAAGAAGATTAAGGGTAAGAAATATTATTCACTTGGTAATGGCAAATACTTGCCAGTAGCTAATGCTAAAAAGCAAACTTCGGCAGCTAAACCTGCCCCAAGTGAAAGTGCCAAACCTGACAAGCAACCAACTGAAAATAATCAGTCAAATAAACCAAACGGTTCCGCAACTAGCACTAACACTTCAGCAGCACCAAGTAACTCTGGAACTGCTGCTCCTAGTCAACCAAGTAATGGTGGCAATAACTCGGCAGCAGCAGCTCCCAGTCAGCCAAGTAATAGTAATGGAACTGGTGCGATAACTACACCTGATAAACCAAGTGATAATAAGCCAGCAACTACTCCGAATAAGCCCGATAATGGTAGTGACAACTCAAACTCAACGCCAGCTAAGGTAAGTAAAGTTGCTGAACAGGCCAGCTCTGTAGCAACTGCTATGCGCCCAGGTGTTGATCAAGTTGCTAAGGGTTTGGAAGGATTGCGTAGTTCGCTGACTCCTAGCGAATATCAAGCTATTAAAAAAGATCTTGCTGGAGTTATGGCTGATATCGGAAGTTTACCAGCTACTTGGGATGTTGAGGCTCAATCACAAGCTGTTTCAATCGGATTTAAGTTGACTGCAATAATTAATGGATTATCTAATAAAGGCCTTAAAGCAGACCTTAACCTTATCTTTCATGGTATGCAAAACGTTGGTAATAGTTTAGATCAAACTCAAATTGATAATCTTAAAGGGATTTATAGTGCATTTGAAAATTATCATGGTAATGATGAAACATTAAAGGGAGTTGCTGATGTTGCAACTCAATTACGTCCAGGATTAGCACAAATTTTTTATGCAGTAAATAGTTTACAAAATGATTTGGCTGGTAATAATGATTTGAAGCAAATGGATCCTGAGCAAAGTGAAAAAGTTCAAGCGGATGTAGTCAATATCTTAAAGGGGTTAACAACTCTTAGCGATAGCGTTCAAGATAAACAAGTTGCAGAGATTCAAGCTGCTTATAATAGCATTTTAGGTCTAAAAGGTAATTCTGATGCTACATTAAACGCAATTGGAGATATAGCAACAACTTCGCAATCTGATCTATCTAGCATTTACAATTCAATTTTGAAGATTGGGCAAGATGCGCAGGGATTGGACTTTGATGCTATGGGTAACAGCTTTGCGCATATTTTGACACAATTACAGGGAACTAATTTGCATGATCCCAGTGCTGTGCAAACTAGCTTGCCAGTAATCTATAATGATATTAAGGCAATTATCAACCCATTTAAAGAGACACAAGTTGGTACTGATGTAGTAAGTATTATTGATAGTATTGAGAATCTGAATTCTAAGATGGGGCAAGATCAAACTAAAGAATTAAATGATATTTATGATGCTATTCAAAGTAAGCAGTTTACTTGGTTGAATAATTTTGAATAAAGAAAAATAAAAAATATTTACTTAATAGTGATAGTAAGGCAAGTTGATCAATTTGCTGCTATCACTTTTTTATTGGTATAGAGTTAAACCGAAATAGCTCAATGTATAATATATTATATGTTATTTTATTTGGAGCTATTTATCTATTATAAAAGTACCTGGTTGTTTATAAAACCGCTATTAATGTTATTTAGCTGGTCTTAATTGAGGCTGCAAGCTTTCGTTATTTAACTTGATTAAAAAAAGGAATATACTTAAAGCCAAATTGGAGAATTAGGTATATTCGGAGGTGGAGAGATTGACTAATAGCGATAAAAAAAGTTTGACTAAGATAAGTCATAAAGTGTTAGACAAAGTTGATACTAGTCAGGTAACAGATATGCATAAAATGTTTGCTTTCTATCCAAAACTTAAGAGCTTAGATGTAAGTAATTTTAGAACGCAGAAAGTTACAAGTATGATGGCTATGTTCCATAAAGTTCTTGGACCAATCGAAGGAATAGATAACTTTGATTTTAGTTCCATAAATGAATGATGGATATAATGGAAATGCAAGTAATCATTACAATATGTACAATACAGCATTATCTAATGATTAATTAATAATTTTTAACAACCTAAAAATCCCTTAACTGTTAGTGTAATTCTGACAATTAGGGATTTTTTGTTTGAAAAGCAAGTTAACCGGTGTATACTTGTAGTTACATAAATGGAATGGAGCAAGTAAAATGGAAAAAGACTTAGGTAATATTATAGCTAGAAAGACTGGTAACTCGGTATCATTAACGATTCCGGCTAAGGCAAAGGTTAAAGTAGGACAAAAATTTAAATTAGTTCAGGAAGATAGTGACACATTAATTTACAAAGCGATTGATGCAAATCCTTGGTTTAATGGTGATTATGATAATGTTGACTTTAGAAAAGAAATGTCAGATGTTGGCAATCCCGATACAATGCAAGTGGGTAAGGAGAATATTGCATGGTAAGGTATCCTAAGCAAGGAGATCTTATTTGGATTGATTCCGAACCTCATGTAGGGCATGAAGAAGGAGGACATAATCCAGAAACTGGAAATACTCAGAGACCAGCGGTTGTAATTTCTAATACTAGTTACAACGAAAAAACTGGACTAGTTGTCTGCATGCTTTTTACTCACGACTTAAATAAAGGGAAAGCTAATCTTTATTATCCAATTATAGATTTAGCCAGTCAATTATCAGGGAGTGTGATTACTTTTCAGATGCCTAATTATGATTTTCAAGGTAGACATGGAAAAGTTGTGGGTCACGTAAAGGAAAAGGATTTAGAAATACTTTTAGCTAAGGCGTATCAAATCTTAGATAAACGCTAATTTTAAATTGAAATATTGCAAACTAAAAAAGCCGCACAATAATATGTGCAGCTTTTTTAATTATGTTGGTTGAAATTACCAAATCTTTACTCGTTTATTTGGAGCCAACCACATGCCATCGCCTGGCTTAACGTTAAAGACCTTATAAAAGTCATCTTGACATTGGACTTGCACATTGGCACGTAACGGACTAGGTGCATGGGCATCTTGGGCTAATAGAAATTTGGCTTCTTGAGGAGTTGTCTTGATACGCCAAATTCGTGCATAACTTTCAAATAATTCACGCAAATCCGCGTTTTCACTCTTTGCTACTTCAATTGCCGTGGATAAACCACCCTGATCAGCAATATTCTCTGACACTGTTTGCTTGCCATTTACTTTTCCTGAACCATATTTAATGCCATTAAATAATTTGATTTCTGCTTGAATCCGTTTTTGAAATTCAGCGTAGTCTTGCTTGGTCCACCAATTGTCTAAATTACCGTATTTGTCAAATTGGGCACCATTATTATCAAAAGCGTGAGAAATCTCGTGACCAATTACACTGCCAATCCCGCCCAAGTTAGCAGCTTTACTTTGATTTTTATCATAAAAAGGTGCTTGTAAAATCGCAGCTGGGAAAGTAATGTCATTGCTGTACACATTATAAGCAGCATTAACAGTGTCACCAGTCATGCTCCATTCAGTGCGATCAACTGGCTTAGATAACTGGGCATAGTTTTCTTTATTTTCTTCAATTGCAATTGCGCGGTTGTTAGAATATAAAGTTCCGCCTTGGCTTGCTGGGGTCACTTTTAGATGATGGTAAGATTCTGACACCTTGTCTGGGTATCCTACCTTGACAACCATCGCTTTTAACTTAGCAATTGCTTGTTGTTTAGTTGCTTCAGACAACCAATTGTTATTTTGTAGCCTTTTTTCATATGTCTGCAAGAATTGGTTAATCATGGCTGTAACATCTTTTTTAGCAGCTGAGCCAAAATATGTTTTACCGTAATAAATCCCAATTACCTCGTCAAAGGCGCTATCGGCAGTGGCGAAAGCTTGCTTATCTGCCGACGCTAACTTGGTTGTGCCATTTATAGCTTGAGCGTATGGTAAACATGCTTCTTGGAATTCTTGAGAAAGGTCTTCAACGGCATCATTAATAAAGTTGACAATTAGCCAGCTTTTAAGGCCATCAAAATTTTTGCGGTTAATGA
Source organism: Lactobacillus sp. ESL0684 (assembly GCF_029392675.1). Lineage (NCBI taxonomy): Bacteria > Bacillati > Bacillota > Bacilli > Lactobacillales > Lactobacillaceae > Lactobacillus > Lactobacillus sp. ESL0684. Next base: position 160,107 of record NZ_CP113941.1, read on the forward strand.
CTTTATTGACATTATCTAAGAAGCTTGGATCAGTTATCAAGATTCGCTTAGGTTCTTGCCCCACGGTTCCTTGTAGGAACTTTTGAATATCAAAGTCAGTAAATTTGGCTTTAAAATCTTGCAAGTTCATTGGGTGATAATTGCTAGTAAGATCAGCACTTTCTTCAGCTGAGCCAGTATTTTTAGCAATTAATTGATCAAATTTAAGTGCATCTGCTACATAGGTGGTGGCTTGGGTCTTATCGACGCCTGCCATGGTTAATAGCTTAATAGCTTTTTGTTTTAGCAAACTTTTTAGTTTTTTGAATTCTGATTTACTATAATTACTTGCATCAGGCAACATAGTTCCGATTTCGCTAAAATAAAGCGCATTGGTTTGAGCGTGCTTCATGTCTGGACTAGCATAGAATCCAATTGGAAAGTCAATAATAGTGTTGTCTAAGTCTGCTGCTTTAGCATTAAGGTCGTCGAAATCTTTAATATTTTCCAGTTGTGCCAGATCTGCCTTAATTGGTTTTGCACCATCGTGATTACGTTTATCAGTATCACGGGCAATCTTATATAGTTCAACTGCCTTATTAAGATCTGGGATATTAGGCACTGCCTTTTTTCCGTTAGCAAAGTCTGCCATATCTTGACTTAATTGCTGGTTAACTTTTGAGTTAATATCGTCAAATGAGCTTGTCCGGAATTCATCTGCTGGAATTTTAGCTTGCTGCATCCAAGTAGAATTAACTGCTAAATACAAATTATCTTGTGGACGTGTCCCGACTTTTGGTTGCAACAGATTGCCGCTACCGCCGATAGTTGCCTTGGATGTTTTTTTAGGTTGCTGATTAACTACTTTAACTTTGGGACCGGTAACTTTTCCCGTGTTACTTTGCTTAATCCAGAGATTTTTACCCGAATATTTGCTACCTGCAAGACGATAGTAGAGCTTACTCCCAATGTAACGTGCTTGGTCAACACTAACTTTGGTATGCTTTTTTAGTTTATGCTTAGTGGCCTTACCCTTAGCGTTATAAATACGTGAGTTGCGACGCAACTTAGTAGTACTTTTGTGGGTTTGCTTTTTAGCTTTAGTGGCCGCCAGTACTACTGATTGATTATTATTGGTATCAGTAGCTGTATTAAGCGGACTGAGTGTGATAATCGCCACAATTATGGCAATTATTAACTTAAATTTACGTTTCATCTTACTCCCTTATCTTGTGTTTTAATTACCTAGCAATTTAAGGTTAATTTTATCCTTAATAATTAATAATGTCTATAAATTGACGAATAATAAGTTGCTTGACTTTATTTAGGCTTAAACTATAACTATACTCAAAAATATAGTTAGTTTTAGCTGGTTGTTTTTGAATTAGTTAATTTAATCAAAAGTGATGTTTAAGTCTGAAATCGCTTAAAAATAATAAAGGTACTACTTAATAGCCGTATTTGTTATAATAGAAGTTAATTTAGGAGGAAATCATGGAAGAATTAGCAACAATGACTTTGGCTGACAATTTGGCCAAAAATCAAACTGAAATTCTAAATAATGAACAAGATTTTAATGCGGAAGCTGTCTATGAAGCAATTGATAGCTTGCAAATTCTGCACAAGCCGATTAAAGAATACTTTGACATGACGCAAGAACAATATTATGAGTCAGAAAGTGATCATAAATTGACCTTGATTAAGTTATCAGAAAAACTGGCAGATTTACATGATCGTGTGTTAACTAATCATGTGGATGGTTTTGTTAATCAAAACCAACTTAATTTGACTTATAATCATGAAAATCCTTATGAGGATGATTTTTATAATGCAGAAGTTGATTATCATGTTATTACTTATAGCCTTAAGGTAATTAGTGCTGTCCAGGCTGTTGCCGGTAAAGATTTACAGACTGTTTTGTCTAAAGATGCTGTCTTATCAATTGGGTTGGCAGCACACGCTTTGGCAAATCGGGTATAGTTGTTTAAAAGCTGGGTATAGTCCGGCTTTTTCTTTAGCTTTGAGGCCAAATAATGAATATTTTTAAGCAAGTTGTAGGTATGGCCAGTCATGTTAAGGACGTTAGAAAACGACCTATTTATTCTAAAAAAGCTAGCTTAGACCCGCTGCAATCATATCGCAGTGTTGGCGAGTATCAGGTTGGCGCTGATGAAAGAACTCCGCGCGGACAAGAGTATCACTTAACTGTTTATCAAGATGAAAATGATTTATTACATCAGGCACTTAGCTTAGAAAGTACCGAAAAGTTAGCTCCAGAATATGTGCGTGAATTTAATCCGGAACTAGATCGTTATCGTGCTTTTGTTAGTCCGCAGACTGGGCGGCGCTATGTAGTAGAAGAATATTTGGATCAATTTGTTGAACGGGTGCGCAAGCATATTCGGCAAGGTGATAATTCAGTTAACGTGAGTTTAATTTCTGATACACATTATAAAGACCGTAATAGTAGTGACTTTTATGGTTGGAATGGTCTAACGCATGTTAACGAGTTTTCTTATCTTGACCAAGCAAAGCTACTAGATTTAAAAGTACACTTAGGTGATTGGATTGACGGCTCTGATACTGGATTTTTAAGTGAGAGTGAATTAACCAAACTACGTGATTCGTTTTGCGATAGTCAAGTGCCAGCAGTGCTAATTAAAGGTAATCATGATGAAAACGATAAGTATGATGAGCATCATGATTTGCGTGCCTCTTTTCCTGAAAACGAATTTGAAAAAATCATGTGGCCCAAGATGTATGCTCAAAAGGGGATTAATTATGTGTCACGGGTTCACGGAGTCTGTTACTATGATGTTGGTAATTTGCGTTTCATCTCCGTTAATACTTCGGATGTACCATATATCTTAAATGCTCAGGGACAAAAAAAATATGATGAGAAGTTAACTTTGGCGATTCGTGAAGATCAGATTGAGGAAATTATTGAAATTTTGACGCAGTCATCAAATAAGCAAATTATTTTAATGAGTCATGCTAATCCAATTAATCGTAAAGGTTCAAATGCTCTTAAGTATAATGGTCGTTCGCTGCATGAATTGCTGGTGGCTTTTAACCAGCGTGAAAAGGGTCGGATGCATTCTGTGCAAGGAATTCCGGCAGAGTTCCGCCTAACCAATGATTTCGACTTTACTAAAATTAAAAATGCTAGAATTATCGCTTACTTTTGCGGTCATCGGCATCGTGAAGACCAGTATCGCATTAATGGCATTCAATATATTTTGTTTAATTGCTCAGCTTTAATGGGTGAAAGTCATTCACTGACTACCAAATACAATAAAAATTGGCATCGTCAGCTTGATTCTCAAACTGAATTTGCAGGTTATATTGTAAATATTGATTTGACTAAGCACTTGATTCAGGTCTTTGGGTACGGTGCTGCTTCTAAGCGTAGATTCTTTTATATTTAGTTAAATAAGAACGGGGAGTTTGGAAAACCACCGCCTTTTAGCATATAATAGAAAAGTTAATTAAAAGAACTGATAAAACTAAAAAAACTGATTAAGGAAAGATAAATATGTGCGGAATTGTCGCTTTTTACGATCCAGCAATAAATGACAAGCAAGCCGCCATTGGTAAGATGATGGCGACGATTAAACATCGGGGGCCAGATTCAGATGGCTTTTACACTAATGATAAGGTTGCACTTGGCTTTAGAAGGCTATCAATTATCGACTTACGGGGTGGCAGCCAGCCAATCTATAATGAAGACAATACCAAGGCGATTATCTTTAATGGTGAAATTTATAACTTTAAGCCGTTAAGAAAAGAATTAATTGCCGCTGGTCATACTTTTACTACTAAGACTGATACGGAAGTATTATTGCATGGCTTTGAAGAGTGGGGCATGGATGGCCTGCTTAAACGAGTACGTGGCATGTTTGCCTTTATTATTTGGGATGATGAAAACCAGACAATGTATGGTGCTCGAGATTTCTTTGGTATTAAGCCGCTATATTATAGTAACGAAAATGGCCATTTATTAGTAGGATCTGAACTCAAAAGTTTTTTGGCTTTTCCTGGTTTTAAGCGTAGATTAAACACTGAGGCTGTTAAGCCATACTTAATGAACCAATATAATGATTTAGATGAAACCTTCTTTAAGGGAGTTTATCGTTTTCCAGCTGGGAACTGGTTTGAATATCATGATGGCGAGATGAAGACTCATCAATATTGGGATGCTGAATATCAAGCTAATAATCTTAGCTTTGAAGAAACGGTTGAAAAGATTGACGAGGACCTGAAAGAAACGGTTGAACTTTATCATAACGCTGATGTACCAGTTGGGGCATTTCTATCAGAAGGGGTAGATTCGAGTTATATCACGAGTATTTTAGATCCTGATGATGTATTCTCAATTTCTTTTGATGATGCGACTTATGATGAAGCTTCAAAGGCGAAAGATTTAGCAGATATCAAAGGCTGGAAATTTTTCTCAGATAAAGTAAATGCAGACGAGGCCATGAATGACTTTGCGGAAATGCAATATCATATGGATGAGCCAGATGCTAATCCGTCGATCATCCCGCTGTGGTATCTGTGTAAAATGGCGCGCAAGCATGTGACTGTTGCTCTATCAGGTGAAGGTGCTGATGAATTATTTGCAGGTTATGTCAATTACGGTATGCATACTCATAATAGTGTGATTAAAGTCTTTACTTCTCAATTGAAAAAACTGCCAAAGAAAAATCGGGTAAGATTAGCGCACAAGGTTAAGAAAATGCCGAACTTTCCTGGCAAGGTTCACCTGTATACTAATTTAGCTGAGCCAAGTGAGTTTTATGTTGGACAGTCAGTAATCTACGATATGGATTATCCCACTATCTTCACTGCTGATGATGCCAATAGTATTTTGAAGCCATCATATCGTAACAAGCTAACTGTTAACGGTATTTATCAACACGATTTTAAGAAAGTTAAAGATCTCGATAATGTACGTCAAATGCAATACATTGATTTGCATCACTTTATGTTAAATGATATTGAGCAAAAGGCGGATAAGATTTCGATGGCACATTCACTGGAGTTGCGGGTGCCATATCTTGACCGTAAGATTGCTGAACGGGCAAATTCAATTCCAACGGAATATTTAGTTAATAAACATGACACTAAATATGCTTTACGTAAAGCGAGTGAAAAGGTTTTGCCAGATGAATGGGCTAAACGACCTAAATTAGGCTTTCCGACCCCAATCAAAGCCTGGTTAAAAGAGCCACGTTTTTATAAGCAAGTACGTGAGTTATTTAGTGAAGACTTTGTTAGCGATATTTTTGATCAGCAAAAGATTTTGCAAATGTTAGATGATAATTATCAAGGTGATGGTTCAGCACGTCGGCAAATTTGGACGATCTATACTTTCCTTGTGTGGTACAAGTTGTTCTTCGTTGATTATGAAGGAACAGTTGCTAAGTATCAGCACGTGCAACCAGAAGTAGCTAGTTTACTTGAACAAGGAAAGCTAGTTTGATTAGGAGCAGATTTTAAAAATGAAGCAAGATTTTACACCAATCATTCTTGGTAGTGATATTAACGTATATGGAATGGCTCGTTCATTCAATGAGGCTTATGGAATTAGTGTCAAGGCATTGGCTGATACACAATTAGCGCCAACACGTTATTCGAAGATTGTTGATGTTGAATTGCACCATGGCTTTAGTGAGGATCCAACTTTTATCGAAGTCATGCGTGAGCAGATGCAACTTTATCAAGACCACCAAGAACCAGTTATTTTGATTGCTTGTGGTGACGGGTATGCCGAGCTGCTTTCTAAGCATAAAGAAGAGTTACAACAGACCTTTGTTGTGCCATATATCGACTATGATTTACTGGAAAAACTGATCTCTAAAGAAGGCTTCTATCAGATAGCTGAGGAGCATGGCTTGCCATACCCAAAGACTAAAATTATTACTAAGGCTGACTTTAAGAATGCAGACTATTTGGACTTTCCATTTGATTATCCAGTAGAACTTAAGCCAGAAGATCCAGTTTCTTGGCTTGATGTCCAGTTTGAAGGGCGTAAAAAGGCCTTTACGATTCATGATGAAGAAGAACTCCAAGATATTGTAGGCAAAATCTATAATAATGGTTATCAGGCTGATTTAATCTTGCAAGACTTTATTCCAGGTGATGATTCTAACATGCGTGTATTGAATGCTTATGTTGGTAAAGATCACCGTCTCAAAATGTTGTGTCTAGGACATCCATTGTTAGAAGATCCAACACCACAGGCAATTGGCAATTACATGGCGATTTTGCCAGAATTTAACGAAAAGCTGTATGAACAAGTTGAGGCTTTTTTGGAAGACCTGAATTATACTGGAATGGCCAACTTCGATTTGAAATACGATGAGCGTGATGGTGAGTTTAAATTCTTCGAAATTAATCTGCGTCAAGGTCGTTCGAGCTTTTACGTCACGCTAAATGGCTATAATCTAGCTAAATGGTATATTGATGATTATGTCTACGATACTTTGAAGGATAAGCCAACTGTTTACGGGAATAAACTTAAGTCTAAGCAAGTTTTATGGCTAGGTGTTCCAGTAAAAATCTTTAAGCAATATGCTTATGATAATAAAGCAAAGCAAATTGCTGAGGAACTAATCCATGAAGGACGCTATGGTACGACGGTTTTTTATGATAAAGATCATGGCTTTAAGCGTTGGTTATTAATGAGGTATATGTTCCATAATTATTACGCACGATATAAGGAATATTACCAAGTTAATAAGGGACAATTCTTTGGTAAGAAAAACTAACTATGATAAAGGATAATTTCAGAATCAAGCTGAAGTTGTCTTTTTTCTTTGCTTGAGGGTGTTCTTTTTTATGGGTTATTGCTAAACTATTAGATGGACTTTAATGATAGAAAGGACTGAAAAAATGAAACTTACACATGGATCAAATAATGAAACAGAAATCAAATTACGTTGGTTACTTCTAGGTGAGTTAGCCACGTGGATTGGTGAAAGCTTTGTTTGGCCGTTAACATCAGTTTATCTGAATAAGCAGCTCCACATTAGCTTGTCGGTTATTGGAATAGTACTATTTTGTAATTGTGCTAGCAATGTTTTGGGGTCGCTGGTTGCAGGACGATTATATGATCGCTGTGATCCATATCCGTTAATAGTTGCTGGTCTAGGTTTAGATGCAGTAGTTTTATTTTTAATGGCCTTTTTTCATGGTTGGCCAGAATACTGGGTTTGGCTCACGATTACTGGCTTTATTAGTGGTTGGAATGCTACATTAATTAATTCGATAGCAACTAGTTTAAAGAAATATCCAGGGCGGTATGTTTTTAATTTAATCTATTTTGCTCAAAATCTAGGGACAGTGACTGGTACCCTAATTGTTGGTTATTTGTATGATTTTTCGATTGAATTCTTATTTATCTTGGCTGCATCTTTATTTGTAATTGCTTGTATTAATGCGGCGATTAATTATCGGCCAATTATTAGCTTTCATCAAAAGCGGCAAAGTCAAAAAAAGACTGGTGGCAATATTCCCAAAGCTGAACCGATGCCTAAACCTAATTTTATGTTAATGATGGGATTTTTGGTTTCATTAGCAGTAACCTGGTTAATGTATATGAATTGGGAGTCTAATCTTTCCGTTTACATGGTTTCACTTGGGATACCATTCCATATGTATAGTTTATTATGGACGTTGAATGGCGCAGTAATTGTGATTATGCAAATGATTCTGGCTCGTTTTCCGCGATTATTTAAAAACCTATTCCAGCAAATCATTTTTGGGACATTTATGTTCGCTATTTCCTTTGTTACATTGATTTTTGCGCGTGATTTTGGTCATTTTGCTTTATCGATGTTCATTTTAACGTTAGGTGAATCAACCGCCTTTCCGGCTGTCCCTGCCTATATCAATGATTTGTCGCCAATGAGTAGTAAAGGTAAGTATCAAGGTGAAATTAATGTGGCTCGTGGTACCGGACAAGCCTTTGGTCCGTTATTTGGCGGGATGATTATTGACCATGCCGGTTATTTGCCGTTTTTTATGGTAGCAGCGATTGGTATTTTACTGATGATTATTTTATTAGTGCCACTTCATGCCAAATTGCGCAAAGATATTACTTTGTATAAATGATTTTGTAAAGAGTTTTTAATGTTTAATGATTCAATAAAATGATAATATTAGACTATGTAAATTTTAGATGAAGAGGGGGAATTACTGAATGAAAAATATTAGTGCTGTCCGCGGTGGCAGTGGTGGTGTGATTGAACCTAAAGTAGGTACTAGACCACAAGATAATATTTACTTAGCCGTAAATTCTGAATGGTTAGAAAAGACTGACATTCCTGCCGATCGTTCACGAATGGCAGCGTTTGACATGATTGATGTCAATGTTGAAAAGCACTTAATGCAAGACTTTGCGGACTTTGCAGCTGGCAAAAAGGCTGTTCCCGCTATTGCTAATCTCGACAAAGCAGTGAATTTGTATAAATTAGCTAAGGACTTTGATAAGCGTAATGCTGATGGAGCACAGCCAATCAAAGCTGACTTGACAAGGTTGACAGAACTTAAAGACTTTTCTGATTATAATTTGAACGCAGCTGATTTAGCTAGTTTTGCTTCAATTCCATTTGGACTTAGTGTTGATCCTGATATGAAGAATACTAAGGTTAATTTGTTGGGATTTTCAGGTCCAGGAACCTATTTACCAGACACTACTACTTATGAGACTGAAGATGCTCCTAAGTTGTTAGCTATTTTGCAAAAGCAGTCTGTTAAGCTGTTGGAAATGGCAGGAATTGAGACTGAGCAAGCAGAACAATATGCAGCAGATGCAATTAAGTTTGATGCAAGACTTGCTAAGGTGGTTAAGTCGGCTGAAGAGTGGGCTGATTATCCAGCTTGTTATAATCCGATGAAGATTGCTGACTTTGAAGCTAAGTTCAAAGACTTCAAGATTAAGCAATACCTGGTAGCAGTTGTTGGTGAAGAGCCTGATCGAATTAATGTGGAAGAACCACGTTATCTTGATCATATCAATGAGATCATTAATGAAGCTAATTTTGCTGAAATCAAGGGTTGGATGATTGTTAACTTTATTAATGGTGCAGCGTCTGATTTATCACAAGATTTTCGTGAAGCAGCTTTTCCATTCAGTCAAGCATTGTCCGGACAACCTGAACTGTCTAGTGGTGAAAAACAGGCTTATCATATTGCCAATGGAGCTTTTAGCGAAGTTGTTGGTGTATATTATGGGCAAACTTATTTTGGTGCTGAAGCCAAAAAAGATGTTGAAGATATGATTCACCGAATGCTTGATGTATATGAGGAGCGCTTGCTAGCTAATGATTGGTTGTCAGAAGCAACTAAGCAAAAAGCAGTTGGTAAATTAACAGCTTTAGAACTGAAGATTGGCTACCCAGAAAAAATTGAAGACATCTATAACCGTTTGGAAGTAACTCCCGCTAGTCAAGGCGGAAGCTTGTATTCGAATGATCGTGCATTTGCAATTGCTGAACAAAAATATAATATGGAACAATTGCATAAAGAAGTTGATCGGACTGTTTGGGCAATGCCAGCCAACTTGGTTAATGCATGTTATGATCCTCAAAGAAATGATCTAACGTTCCCAGCAGCGATTTTACAAGCGCCGTTTTACGATTTGAAGCAAGACAGAGCAACTAATTTTGGTGGAATTGGTTCTGTGATTGCCCATGAAGTTTCACATGCATTTGATAATAATGGTGCTCAATTCGATAAATTTGGGAATATGACTAATTGGTGGACTGACGAAGATTATGCCGAGTTTAAAAAGAGAACTCAAGCAGAAATTGACTTATTTGACGGTCTTGAATATGGTCCAGTTAAATTAAATGGTAAGCAAATTGTATCAGAGAATATTGCTGATCAAGGTGGTCTTACCGCTGCCGTTGAAGCCGCAAAGAATGAAAATGATGATTTAAAGAAATTATTTGAAAACTTTGCACGGATTTGGGCTAATAAGCAATTAGTTGAATCCATTAAATCGCAAACAGCGGTTGATGTGCATGCGCCCGGTCCAGATCGAGCTAACGTACAGATTCAGTGTCAAGATGACTTTTATGAAGTCTTTGGTGTAAAACCCACTGATGGTATGTGGCTCGATCCAGCTGAGCGCGTGCACATCTGGTAAAATTTATTAGGTTTTTTAGCTATTTTAGCTAGATGAATTACACGAAAAGACCCTACTCCGTTTGGAGTAGGGTCTTTTTTATGTTGTATTATTTAGTTATTGTCTGCATTTTTTAAATTGGAATAGTCTTTGGGAGCAACCCGTTTAATATGCAGGTTGCCTTCTGGTTTACCTAAAATTAGTGGCACCTTTTCGATTACTGTATCAGTATATTCTAAACCAAACCAAGTGGCTGGATTAGATGAGAGATTCTGGAGCCAGACACGAGCTTGAACAATCCACTTTTCATAGCCCCTTAGCTTAGTTAAAGGGCTGACCATGTCATTAATAATTACAAAGGAAAAGTCGCCAACGTCTCGTCCAGGCGTAGTAGTATATTCTTGGGGCTGAGCTTCAATTGTCCCATCCTTAATAAGATCATGAACAATTTGCCGCAGATAAATGTTGACACTAGTTTGCTTTTTAAAACCTAAGAAGAGCTGAACGTTAATCACATTCTTGGTGTCATAGGTGTTAACCGCGTATTTTGCGGTAAAAGGTTCGTTAGTAATATTCACGGAAACAAACCAATACGCTTTAGCACGTTTAGGTCGCTTATCCAAAATTGAGTACATCACTTCACGCTTAATGAACTTATTATATTTAACTTTAGCCATATAGACTAAATTAGTAGCATAAATTGGATAGTCTTCATCGTGACTAAGATCAGTTAACATATCAGTACATTCGTCTAAGCGAACGTAAGTATGAGCACCTTCATGTTTATCCCGTACTTGATTACCAAAGTACCAGATGAACATGACTACGCCGATTAGACCAGCGATTAAGACAGTTACGTAACCACCACGCATGAATTTAGTTAAACTAGAAATTAAAAACATGCTTTCAATAAAGCCAAAAATTAACAAGAAGCCTAATCGTAAAACTAGCGGTTGCTGTTTGCTACCTAGGTATTCGAATAGTAATAATGTTGTCATTAGCATAGTCACGGTAATTGCCAGACCATAAGCGGCTTCCATGTGTTGCGATGTTTGGAAGAAAATTACTACTGCGATGGTTCCGGCACAAATCATTTTGTTAATCGCAGGAATATAAATCTGGCCATGTTCAGTAGTAGGGTAGTTAATATTCATCCTAGGCAAGAACTTTAACCCAATAGCTTCAGAAACTAAAGTGAATGAACCAGTAATTAGAGCTTGTGAAGCAATAATTGCAGCTAATGTTGCCAAAATAATGGCGAATAACCGCCAACTGCTTGGCACAGCTTCAAAGAAAGGGTTAAGTTCAGTTCCATTAGCTTGATAGTGTGGATTTTGCAAGATCCAGACACCTTGTCCTAAATAATTTAGTGCTAAACAAATGAATACGTATGGCCAAGAACCACGAATATTGGCCTTACCAACATGACCAACGTCTGAATAAAGAGCTTCGGCACCGGTTGTAGCTAAGAAAATTGATCCAAGAATGAAAATTCCAACTTTGTTAGCTGGACTAAACAAAATCTTAATTGCCCAAATTGGATTAAGCGCGGCCAAAATTGACCAATCTTGTCGCAGATTAATTAGTCCAATAATCCCTAAAAAAGTAAACCAAATAAACATAACGGGACCAAAGGCTTTACCGATACTACTAGTACCTAGCATTTGGATTGAAAAGAGCAGTAATAAGATAATGATGGTAATCATAATTACTACTCCTTGGTTAGGCACAGGAACATTAGCACCGAAATGCATGTTCTTTAAGCCTTCAATCGAAGTCGTAACGGTTACTGCGGGAGTTAGCGTTCCATCAGCCAGCAATGCGGCACCGCCCAATAAGGCAGGAATTACCAGCCATTTGGCACGTTTGCGAACTAAAGCATAAAGAGCAAAAATCCCGCCTTCACCACGGTTAGTGGCATTTAATGCAACTAACACGTATTTCACTGTGGTTAACAAAGTGACAGTCCAAAAAATTAATGAAATTGAACCTAAAATTAGTTCACGATTAACGGAAGCAATGCCGCCATTACCAGCTAAAATTGACTTCATTACGTAAAGCGGACTGGTACCAATATCTCCATAAACAATCCCAATAGTAATCAAAAGTCCAGCAGCTGAGATTCGTTTCTTATTCTGCTTCATAGTTATTGCATACTCCCTGTAGATAACAATAATATATTTATTTTTAAGTAAAAAAGAACGTCATAATGACATTCTCTTCTAAGCATCTATTTTGTTCTTTTTTTAACTATATTACAAGTAATTATGACAAAGAATTAGTAATGTGGGAACGTCTGTCCTCATACCAATTTTCCCAATCTTGATAAGTAGTCATTTCCGTTGGTGCAATGTTATCTTGTTTGACAATTTCATCAACTAGATTTTGGAAATTTTGTCCGTGATATTGCAAAACATGCTTAACTAATTCGCGCCGTGAAAAGTTAATATTATCAATAATGTAATGGTTAATATCAACCATATTGGCGTCAGTGTCATAAGCATCCATAATTTCTAAATCACGCTCGTTGAATTGAGCAATATAGAAATCGGCAAAAATTTGTAAATAATCAGGTTGACTAGTAAATTCTTCTTGCGGCATAGTTTTCCAGTTAGCTTGTGGCACTACTACTTCAAGATCAATTGTTTCTTCATTATCTTTGGTATTTTTTTCTTTTTCAGTCAAAGCAGACACTCCTTTAATAAAAATAGGAAACGTGAAAGTCAATAGTCATTCTACCGAGTTTACACACTAAAAGCAACTTTTGCGGTAATTTATCCTTAAAACGAGGATATTAGTTAGGGTTTTAGATAAGTTTGAATATCTTTTTTGGTTATTTGGTTAATATTACTGCGACCACTCTTGCGGTACATATCAATTAAGTCTTGCGGACTCCAAGACATTGCATCAAAGCCTAGGCTACCAACTTGTTTACGCAATTGGGTAATTTGATCGTCTGTTACGGTCTTGCCATGCACCTTGTGATCGCCCATAGAGCCTTCACCAGTCTTACCAGCATTACCAGTATCTTCATTGGCCTTGTTTGTAGAAGAACTATTGGTATTTGCTTGAGTGGATTGCTTGTTGGTAGTCGAATCATTATTAACTTGGCTAGCTTTTTGATCAGCCTTAATGCCGTCCTCAGCTTCTTGTTTATAAGTAGCATAGTATTTGCCATTAATGTAAGGCAAGTCTAAGATACTTTGATACTGCTTAATTGCTTCACTGTATTTGCTATCAGTTTCGGCTTTTTTAGCATCAGCCAGCAATGGTTTGATTTCGTGTTGGTAATTGTCTTGTACTTCGTTAACGGTTGTTTTTAACTTTTGTCCTTGCTTATTTAAAACAGAATAGCCATTATCTTCATTAGTGACCGCAGCTACTTTTTGTAAAGCAGTACTATATTTGCCATCTTTAGTAGCATTAACGGCTGCTTGCATATTATTAGCTTGCTTTTCATAAATTTGTGCGGTTTTGGTTTGTTTGACTTCATTGGCTTTTGCAAAATCACTGCGAGCTGCAACATAATCTTGATCTTTAACAGCTTCCTTGCCACTGTTCATCGCCTTTTCATAAGCAGCATCTACTTTGTTGCTGCTGGCTTTTTCTGTGCCATAAATGACACCCCCGCCAATGGCAATTACTGCTGCTGCAACAATTGCCCAAATTGTAGTTTTCTTCATAATAGGAAATTCTCCTCCTTATTAAACCTTATCTTAATTATAATTGCTTTAGTGATATTTGACTACTGCAGATGTTTTTTAATAAAAATCTTTAAGGTTTAAGTAGGTTTTCTGCTAATTAAAAACGAGCGCTTGTAAAAAACGCTCGTTATAATTTTTGTAAATAACTGAATTAGAAGTATAAACCAACAATCGTACCAGTCAAAATTGAGGCCAAAGTTGCACCAAGCAGTAATTTCATTGAAAACTTGGAAACGATCGTACCGGCCTTTTTGCTAATCGATCTAATTGAGCCAGTAATAATACCGATCACGCCGAAGTTGGCAAAGGAGATTAAATAAGATGAAATAATCGCGTTAGCCTTAGGCGTCAAAGTTGCAGCAATTTTAGTTAGATCACCTAAAGCAACAAACTCGTTAGTTAAAATCTTGGTGGCCATCAAGCTACCTACCTTGGTAACATCTTGCATAGGTACACCCATAATAAAGGCAATCGGTGAGAAAATATAACCAAGAATGCTAGTGAAGCTAATATGGAAGATATTAGTAAAGGCGCTGTTCAAAAATGAAATTAAGGCAACGAAGCCGATTAGCATTGCGGCAACGGTGATTGCCATATTAAAACCATCTTGAATATAGTTGCCCACGACTTGGAAAAAGGGCTCCTTTTCAGTCGTATTTTCTGCTTCAACATGTAGTTCGTTATCTGCTGTTACATCGTATGGATTGACGATGCAGGTAACAATTAGTGCAGATAAGATATTTAAAAAGACAGCAGTTACTACGAACTTACCAGGTACTAGTTGCATATATGACGCTAATACAGCTGCTGATACTGCACTCATAGCAGATGCACAGATAGTGTAGAGCCTTTTTTCATCTAGTTTAGGAATTTGCTCTTTAACTGTTAAGAAAACTTCGGGCTGACCTAAAATAGCAGTCGAAACAGCGAAGTAACTCTCAAGTTCGCCCATTCCTGCCAACTTATTAAGCAAAAAGCCGGTCCACTTGATAATAAAAGGCAGGATCTTTAGATAATTGAGAATTCCCACTAAGGCTGAAATGAATACGATAGGCATTAGCACGTCTAGAAAAAAGACTGAGGCTCCCTTTTTGATTACTACCCCGCCAAATACGAAATTAACGCCGGCAGCAGCTTGGGTCATTAACCAACCAAAAAAGTTAGAGATTGCGCCCATTGCACTGACACCGCCAGAAGTTTTTAAACAAAGAAATGAAATCAGCAGTTGCAATGCAAACATAATTCCGATTTTCTTAAACTTAATATGTTTACGATCGTTGCTGACTAACCAGCCGATAATGAAGACTAGGGCCATTCCGGTTAGTAAGAATAAAAATTGCATGAAGATAAACCTTTCTACTAAATAATACAGTCCAAATTAAACAAGGTTAATAATTAATCTGGAGTAGGTTGATTTTAAATTAATTACTAAAAGGATTGCGCTACCAATTGCCTTTTAACTTGACTTGCATAGATTAGCACGATTCTTTACATATGTAAACAGTTTATGTGAAATTATGTTCATAAGCTTTTATGAAAGGCTTGATCTAAAATTGAATTTCAAAAATGCTACAAATGTTCAACTAAAACATTTACATTTGTAAAAAAATAGTTATACTTTAAAGTGAAAGGAGTTGTTGAACATGGATAAAACAACATTAGCTAAATATTTAGATCACACACTTTTGAAACCCAATGCAACTAAGGAGGATATCTTAAAGACCTGTGCTGAGGCTAAGGAATACAATACCGCTTCAGTTTGCGTTAATTCTTATTGGGCAAGTTTAGTGGCTGAAGAATTAAAGGGTACGGACATTAATACTTGTTGTGTAGTTGGTTTTCCTCTGGGAGCTATGAGCAGTGAGGCCAAGGCTGATGAAGCAACTAAGGCAATTGCCGATGGGGCCGAAGAAATTGATATGGTAATCAATATTGGTGAATTAATTGCTGGTAACGATGATGCAGTGTTAGCTGATATTAAGACGGTTACTGAAGCAGTTCATGCTCAAGGCAAGATTCTTAAAGTGATTATTGAAACTTCATTTTTGAATGATGAACAAAAGGTTCGTGCCTGCAAGTTAACTGAACAAGCCGGGGCAGACTTTGTTAAGACTTCTACTGGTTTTAGTTCTGCTGGTGCTAAGGTAGAAGATGTTAAGTTAATGCGGGAAACTGTTGGCGATCGCTTGGGCGTTAAAGCTTCAGGTGGTATCCACTCATATGATGAAGCGATGGCAATGATTGAAGCTGGTGCTAGTCGTTTGGGTGTCAGTGCAACTGTTGACATTTTGGCTTAATTTTTAAAAGAGGCTAAACAAATGAAATATAAACGTATTTTTGGTCTAGTAATGGATTCAATTGGTACTGGAGAAGCACCAGATGCTGCTGATTTTGATGATGTTGGTGCTGACACTTTAGGTCATATCGGTGAGTATTTTAAAGGTGAACTAAAATTACCTAATTTTGCTAAGTTAGGTTTATCTAATTTACGTGATACTCCTATTGCAGGTGTGCCTGTGCAGGCTAGGCCAATCGGTGCTTACGGTAAGATGAAAGAAGTTTCAGTTGGTAAAGATAGTCTTGACGGTCACTGGGAAATGATGGAAATGCCTGTAATGCAAGAGCTTAGTTTCTTTCCTAATGGCTTTCCAGACGATTTGCTAGATAAAATATCCAAGTTTTCCGGTCGTAAAATTGTCGGTAATCGTCCAGAATCTGGAACTAAGATTATTGATGAGCTTGGTGAACACCAAATGGAAACTGGTGACTTAATCATCTATACTTCTGGTGATTCAGTTTTACAAATTGCTGCACATGAAGATGTAATTCCGGTTGAAGAATTGTATCGGATTTCGCGTTATGCCAGAAGTCTAGTTAATGGACCAGAATATATGGTTGGTCGAATCATTGCTCGGCCTTACGTCGGTAGTGGTAAAGGTCATTTTACTAGAACTGCTAATCGGCATGATTTTACTTTGGAACCAAGCGGTAAGACGGTGTTAGATCATCTGCAAGCTGCGGGTTATAAGACAATCGCTGTTGGTAAGACAATGGATATCTTCTCAGGTCACGGAATTGATGAAAACTTTCATAACGAAAGTAACATGGATGGCATGGATCATGTCGATCACGTGATGCAAGAAGACTTTACTGGCTTTTGTTTCATCAATTTGGTTGATTTTGATGCAATGTATGGTCATCGTCGCAATACTGTAGGAGATGGTCAAGCCTTAATGGAACTTGATGAACGTTTAAGCAAAGTCATTAATAATCTAAATGATGACGACTTATTGCTAATTACGGCTGACCATGGTAACGACCCGACGTATAAGGGTACCGATCATACTAGAGAATATGTACCGTTACTAGCATATTCACCAAGTATGCAGAATCCAAATAGTTTAGGTATTAGAGATACTTTTTCTGACTTTGGTGCAACAGTTCTGGATAACTTTGGGGTTGAAGGTAATGGTGTTGGTACCAGCTTTTTGGCAGATTTAAAATAAAAAATAATTAGAGTAATTCTTTTACAAATAAGATCCAAGGTTTAGGTAACTGAAATTATAAATGGCGTAGACATTACTAGATAAGCGTCTGTGGTATATTAAAAGGCAGAGATTAATTCCCAACTAGATTATGGTAAACTTGATTAAGTTCAATAATTTGAATAGTTCATTGAAGAATGTATTTTGTCAATTATGGTGGAGATAGCCAATGCCTGAAAAATATGATAAGAGAAAACTAACCCAGAGTGCAGCAGTTGCACGGCTTTATTATGAAGATAACTTAGGACAAACGGAAATAGCTCGTGATATGGGTATTTCCAGACCAACGGTTTCGCGGCTGTTGAAACTTGCACGTGAAGCTGGTGTGGTCAAAATTGAAATTAGTAATCCCTTAGTCAATACTACTAATCTTAGCGAACAATTATCTGAAAAGTTTAAGTGCAAGATTTTGGTTGTGCCTAATAACTTTAATGGTGAATTGACTGCGATTAAAGGTGTTGGTGCATATGCTGCACAGTATCTGACTCAGTTGGTTAAGCCACACGATATTATCGGTCTTGGCTGGGGGCAAACGATTCATATGGTTACCTCGCAACTAGAAAAGCATTCTGTTCCTGATGTGTCTGTTGTCCAGCTTAAGGGTGGAGTAAATATCAATAATGAAGAAACTTATGCTGACGAGAGTGTGACAGAGCTGGCTAATGCTCTAGATGCGTCGGCTCATTTCTTACCATTACCGCCATTTTTTGACAATAAGTTAACTAAGGAAATTGTCGAACAAGACCAGTTTATTGAGAATACCTTGAAGCTTGGTCGCAAGGCTAATATTGCTATTTTTAGTGTAGGAACTGTTCGTAAAGACGCGTTGCTCTTTCAACTGGGATATTTCAACAATGCACAAAAGCAGGCCCTGCAACAAGATGCAGTTGGTGACATTGTTTCTCGCTTTATTGATAGTAATGGTGAGATTGTTAGTCGTGAATTGAATGATCGTACAGTTGGGATTGAGTTAGCCGATCTTAAGACTAAAGCCCATTCTGTTTTGATTGCCAGCGGCATCTTAAAGGCACCGACAGTCTATGCGGTCATTAAAGCAGGCTACGCTAACGAGTTTATTTTGGATCAAGCAATTGCACAGGAATTACTCACCTATCAATAATGAGGTGAATACTATGCGAATGGTAGACATAATTGACAAAAAAAGAAACGGTCATGAACTAACAGATGAAGAAATTCAGTTTTTTGTAGATGGTGTTGTTAATGGCACAATCCCTGATTATCAGACTAGTGCGTTGCTAATGACCATTTACTTTAATAATATGACTGATCATGAACGAGCAACTTTGACTCTAGATATGATGAATTCTGGAGATCACTTGGATTTGTCTGAAATTCCTGGAATTAAGGTTGATAAGCACTCAACAGGTGGCGTTGGTGATAAAGTCAGCTTGCCGTTAGCTGCTATGGTAGCTGCCGTGGGCATTCCTGTACCCATGATTTCTGGGCGCGGATTAGGCCATACAGGTGGTACGCTTGATAAGCTAGAAGCAATTCCGGGTTATCAAGTTGAAATTAGTGAGCAAGCGTTTATTGATCAAGTTAAACAAGAAAAGTTGGCAATTATTGGTGCAACTGGGAATATTGCGCCCGCTGATAAAAAGATTTATGCGCTCCGGGATGTAACCGACACAGTTGATTCAATTCCCTTGATTGCTAGCTCAATCATGAGTAAGAAAATTGCCTCTGGAACAGATGCTTTGGTTATCGACGTTAAGACTGGTTCTGGTGCCTTTATGAAGACTTTGCCAGAGGCTGAGGAATTGGCGCACGCATTGGTAGAAATCGGTAAGGGTGTTGGTATGAAGTGCATGGCACTAATTTCTGACATGAACCAACCACTAGGTAACAAGGTGGGCAATACCTTAGAAATTGAAGAAACACTTGACGTTCTTAAAGGTAATGGACCGCAGGACTTACTCGAATTGGTTTTAACTCTTGGTAGTCATATGGTTGTTTTAGGTGGTAAAGCTAAGACAACTGATAAGGCAAGAAAGTTGCTTGAACAGACAATTGCTGATGGTTCGGCTCTAGATCGCTTTAAAGCCATGGTAGTTGCTCAAGGCGGAGATGGGTCAGTAATTGATGATTATAGTGTAATGCCACATGCTAAATATCAAATTGCTCTACCTGCTAAAACTAGTGGTTATGTAGCACAATTAACGGCTGATGAAGTTGGAATTGCCAGCATGAAACTTGGTGGTGGTCGTCAAAAGGCCGATGATGCACTTGACTATGGTGTCGGTATTGAACTTAATAAAAAAGTCGGCGATCGCGTTGAAGCCGGCGAATCCTTGTTAACTATTCATGCTAATCGTGAAGATGTTACTGACATTAAAGAAATGCTTTATGACTGCATTGAGATTGCGGATGAAGCTAAACCTTATCCAATGATTTATAAAATAATTGAATAATTTAAAAAAGTAGTTAGACGACTATGTTAGTTCTAACTACTTTTTTTGTCTGAAAATTAACCTTGGTATTTTTGTAATAGTTAAGCTACTTAGCAACTTTACAATACAGCTTTCATAAGAAAAAGTGTTACTGTATTAAATATTCATATTAGACTTTGCTCTTAAAATCACATAAACTGTAAGCGATTGCTAAATAGGAGGAAAACATGAACAAAATAATTTTAACAGGTGTTGATGGTAATTTAGGTGGTCAAGCTGCTAAGAATTTATTGAAACTTAGTGACAAAGAGAACTTGATCTTTTGTGGCTATAATGAACAAGTATTGCAAAACTTTGCTGATCAAGGAATTGAAACTCGTCAAGCAGATTTTAATTCTAGTGATGGTTTAGCCGAAAAATTTGCTGGCGGAGATGTCTTGGCACTAATTTCGATGCCTTTTGTAGGGGAAAAAAGACAACGGGCACACAAAAATGTAATCGATGCTGCTAAAGAAGCTGGTGTTTCCAAGATTGTTTATACTTCATTAGTTAACGCTGGCGATCCAACCAATCCAAGTATTGAAAAGATTGATCATGCTTATACTGAAGACTATATTCAAAAGAGTGGGTTAGACTATATTATCTTACGTAATTCGCAATATGCAGAAGCGATGGTTACCAATTACTTTACTTTTGTAAAACAAGGTAAGGATTTAGCTAATAGTCAAGGTGACGGTAAGATGGCGTATATTTCACGTAAAGATTGTGCCAAAGCGGTTGCTTATGCTACATTAGCTGACGATTTGCATCATAAAATTTTGAATATTAATGGTAAGGATCTGATGACTATCAGTGATTTTGTTGCGATTGCTAATAAGGTCACCGGTAATAATATTAAGTATCAAGAAATTACTGATGAAGAAAATTATCAACTTTTTGATGCAATGGGAGTTCCAAGAAATACTTCTGGTAAATTTAAAAAAGATTCTGAAGCACCGTTTTCATCAGATGGAATGGTTTCATTTTCTAAAGCTGTGCGAATGGGTAAAATGAGTTCTTATACAGATGACTTTAAAAAATTGACTGGAGACGAACCAATGTCAGTTGAGTATATGTTTGAACATCAAGCAGAATTTCAAATTGGTGAAAGACACTCAAAAGATGATTAATTAAAAAAGTAGTAAAAAATAGCATTCCTGGCAAATCAAGAAAGATTGAGCGGGAATGCTATTTTTGGTTATTTATCTAAAAAAATAATTTTTGTACCTTTTGAAATTGCTTGATTTTACCAAGCTTTAGCATGATGATGGCAGCAACCGTTGAACCGATTAGGGCTGCACCAATAAATCTAGGCGTGTAAACGAACCAGTACAGATTATTGGCACTACCCGTGAACCAAACCATTACTGGAAAAGATAGTAGAGAACCAATAATGCCAGTACCAAAGATTTCGCCTAGACAGGCGGCCCAAAGTTTGCCAGTTATTTTATAGCAAATACCAGCAAGGAGTGCGCCAAAAATTGCTCCAGTCAGAGCTAGCGGTGGAATACCTAAAATTAGCATGCGGATAATGCCACACATGGTTGCCATAATGGTGACATAAACTGGGCCTAACATAGTTGCGCCAATTACGTTGATGACACTTGACATAGGAGCCATCCCTTCGACTCGAAAAAGTGGTGATAAAGCTACGTCTAGCGCAATCATAATTGCTAGAATTGTTAATTTTTCAGTTTGTTTTCCTTGGTTAGTCATCGTTTACTCCTTGGTAGTATAAAAAAGTCCTCTGCGCAGATTGTGCAAAGGACTTTTCAAGTTAGTCTATCCCTTGCGCTAGTATTATCTAGATCAGGTTTATGAGTATCATCTCAGCCAATATAACGGGCACCCCATAGACTTTTTTGTTTTATTTTAACTTTATTGTACTCTATAAAAAATAAAATGTTAATGGTTATAGTTCCATTTTATTGTAAGAAGTAACTTCCATTTTTTGGTTAGTCATTGTCATCATGGTAATCGAGGCATTGCGTGGGCTGACACTAATATCGAAATTACTGTAACGTGCTGCAATGCTACGAATAGTAAATCCATGAGTTACCAATAGAATATTTTCAGCACCATCCAGCTCACTAATTAATTTAAATCCCTTATCAAGTCGTGCCCAATATTCTGCAGCATTTTCGGCATCATGAAACGGATCGGCTTCTTTAAGCCAATCTTTGGCAGTGTCGATTGATTCGTTTTTTAACAAGTCATAATGATTCTGGTAACCATGAGGCCCACCAATCATTTGCCAAGCCATGTCACTATCCATTCCTTCAAAGTATCCATAAAATTGCTCACGAAAATATGGACTAGCTATATGCTGCAATTCATCATGATTTTGATTATGTTCAATAATAATGTCACAAGTGTCACTAGCCCGTTTTAAATCACTTGATAAAGCAATATCAAAAGGGACATCCCGTAGTGTTTCACCAGCTTGCTCAGCGCCAGTAATACCTTTTTGGGTTAACGGAGTATCGCACCAACCTTGCATTTTGTTGTAGCGATTAATATAAGTTTGTCCATGGCGTACGATATAGATTCTTTTCATGATTTGCTCCAATTATTTTTTCTGATAGATTTTGTTAACGTTTTTGACATCAATTGGCTGAATATCATATAGCGAACCTGATGGATACATGACAGATTTGCCTTGGTTGTGATCAAGCCCGATCGCGTGGCCCAACTCGTGTTCAACTGTGTTGACAATTCTTTGGTGAGTATAGCCGTATATCAAATTATACAGGTAGAAAGTATTTAACTGAATTTTGGCTTTAGCAATGAGCTTGTTTTTGGGATTATAGGTAACTTGGGTTTGTCCTGCCGCGTCTGTTTCAGAATCAAACATTGGTTCAATCGTAATTTGAGACTTTTTTTGCTTGCTCTTTTTAAAAGTAAAAGCATTGGTATCATTCCATGCTTTAATTGCCTCATTGCTAGCATCAACTAATTCGGGGTCATCATTTAGGTCAAGATAAACTGTTGCAGTTGGCTTTTTCCAGTGACAATTTTTACTTTTATTTTTAGTAGTTTTGGTTTTGCTCTTTTTCTTGACCTTTTTAGACTTCTTAGCTTTTTTAGCTGCAACGATTTCATCTGGGAAACTTGACTGTGAATTATCAGGCTCAAGAGCAGTTGCGGTACTAGTAAAGGTTAA
This sequence comes from Lactobacillus sp. ESL0684, assembly GCF_029392675.1. Classification (NCBI taxonomy): domain Bacteria; kingdom Bacillati; phylum Bacillota; class Bacilli; order Lactobacillales; family Lactobacillaceae; genus Lactobacillus; species Lactobacillus sp. ESL0684. Next base: position 183,083 of record NZ_CP113941.1, read on the forward strand.
GGCAGCGATTATGGCATATATGAATTTACGCCAAAATTTTAGCGGTTTTTTCATTGATTAGTTATCCTCCAACACTTGTTATTATAGAAGAAAAAATTAACTTTTTCATGAATTATTATTAAACTTTATAAATCAGCTCGAGATATTATATATAACTGCAAATTCATGTTAAAATGGAATGCAAGTTTTGAAAATAGGTGACTTTATGACAAAAGCGACAGATGATAAACAGTTTGAGCAGCAACATCTTGACTATCTGTTAAAGATGATTAAACAAAAGAAGTTAGAATTAACTTCGGCAATTAAGTCTGCTGAAGGTGAGGCAAGGAATCTTAATTCACATTTTTTTGACGATGTTAAATTAGATTACGATGGCTATTCGACTTCGATGGAAACGGCATTGTCTATTCATCAGCAACAGCAATTACTAGATGAACGGGAAAATGCTTGGCAGCAATCTGCTAAACAATTAGGTACAGTTAATCGCCTCGAGCAAAAGCCATTTTTTGCGCGAGTTGACTTTAAAGAAGGCAGTGAAAAACCTGAGACGATTTATATTGGTCTAGGGTCTTTTGCCGATCCTGATAATCATTTTTTAATTTATGATTGGCGGGCACCGATTTCTTCAATTTATTATGACGGTAAGCTTGGTCAAGTTTCTTATCAATCGCCTGAAGGCGAAGTTACTGTTGATATGACTAAGAAGCGCCAGTTCATGATTGAAAATGGTAAAATTGTCAACATGTTTGATACCAATGAATCAATTGGTGACCAGATGCTCTTAGAAGTTTTGGGTGAAAAGTCAAGCACGCAGATGAAGTCAATCGTAACTACGATTCAGCAAGAGCAGAATAAGATTATTAGAAACACTAGTGCAGATTTGTTATTTGTGCAAGGTGCTGCTGGATCTGGGAAAACGTCGGCTATTTTACAACGGATCGCTTATCTGCTTTATCGGTATCGTGGTAATTTAACCAGTAGTGACGTAATCATGTTTAGCCCCAATCAGTTGTTTAATGATTATATCAAAAATGTTTTGCCAGAAATGGGCGAACAAAATATGGTACAAATGACCTATTGGCAGTTTGTTGCTCGTCGTTTACCAAAGATGGAAGTTGAAAACCTCTTTGATCAGTTTGAAGATCAAGCTGCCAGTTCTGCAATTGGCCGTTTTAAAGATTCGACGCAATTCTTTAAGCTATTAACGCACTACGCCAAGCATCTAAATAAGCGAGGATTGATTTTTAAGAATATCTATTTTCGTGATACTAAGCATCCTTATTTTACTAAAGAAAAGATCAATGAGATCTATTACTCGTACAATGAAAACTATAATTTAACTAACCGAATTGATGCAACTCGCGAGGAATTGATCAAGTCACTTAATCGCAAGATTAATTCGGAAACTAAAAAGCCGTGGGTTAGTGATGCAATTCAGAGTTTAAGTAAAGAGCAACTTAATGCTTTGTATGATAAACCTGATCAGGAATTTGAATCTGAAGAAAAAGAAGAGAAGTTTCTAGGTCGTAAGATTGTGATGAAAGAACTTGATAAGGTCTATCAACAAATTCAGCATAATAGTTATCTTAATATGCCGGCACAATATTTGAGCTTTTTGCGAGCTGTTCCCAAGATGATTGATTTAACCAAATGGCAAATTAGTGCGGCTGACTGGTCTGAGCATATTACACAGGTTAAGCAGGGCTTAAAAAAACACCAATTGCACATGAACGATGTATCAGCTTATTTGTATCTGTATGACTTAATAACTGGTCGGCAAGTCAATTATGAAATGCGGTATGCCTTTATTGATGAGATTCAGGATTATACGCCGTTTCAGTTGAGTTATCTTAAATTTAACTTCCCACGAGCAAAATTCACGATGTTAGGGGACTTAAACCAGGCAATCTTTACTAAAGATGATAGCCGCGACCTTTTGAAGCAGATTAGTAGTCTATTTGATCCAGAAAAAACGGATGTGGTGCAATTAACTAAGTCGTATCGGTCAACTAGGCAGTTAACTGATTTTACTAAGCAAGTGTTGCGTCAAGGTGAAAAGATTGAATCGTTTAATCGACAAGGGCCCAAGCCAGCATTCTGGAAACGCGATAATAGCGACGAGGCAATTGCTGCATTGGTTCAAATTTTAAAGGATAATACTGAAGTTAACTTAACAACAGCTATTATTACTAAGGATTTAGCTAGTGCTAAGGATGTTAGTAAGCGACTAAAACAAACAGGAAGTAAGGCAACGTTAATTGCGACAGCTAATCAACGTTTGGTTGATGGTACACTAGTTTTGCCGTCATACTTAGCCAAGGGCTTGGAATTCGATGCGGTTGTGATGTGGGATGCTTCTGATCAATGTTATCATGAAGCTGATGAAACACAACTGGTCTATACGATTGCTTCGCGAGCAATGTATCAGCTTGATTTGATTTATGTAGGTCAAAAGAGCCGGCTGCTTACAGTAGACCCTGCTACATATGTAGAAAAGTAGGTAAGAAAAATGACAGGTAAAGAGCAATTTAAGTTTAAACGGATAGCTGAAATGACCGGACGGGAAATGTTCTGTGTTGCTAAATTACGGATTGATACATTTGTGACAGAACAAAAAATTACGGATCCTGAGCTTGACGATGATGACTTAATAGCGATTCAAGTTTATTTGTTAAATGATGATGATAGTGCTGCCCAAGCAGTATGTCGCTTGTTTAAAGAAGATGGCAAGTGGATGTTAGGACGGGTTGCTGTTGCTCAAAAAGCACGCGGACAACATTTGGGAACCAAGATGTTAAGCCAAGTTCATGAATACCTGCAAAATAAGGGTGTTAATCGTTTATATTGTCATGCGCAAATGCAAGCTAAGCCATTTTATGATTATTTAGGCTATCAAGCACAAGGTGAAGTATTTACAGAAGCTGGCGTGAAGCACATTATGATGTATTATGATTTATAAGTAAAAAAAGTCGCTTATTTAGCGGCTTTTTCTTTGAATTTTCATGTAATTACTAATATAATTACGTTAACAAGAGAGGTGCATTGTATGGTGAAAACACGTAAGCAGGGGAATTCTTTAATGATTACTATACCTGCAGAGTTTAAAGTTGAAGCAAATGCTGAATACCAACCTGTAATGGAGGATAATGGTGTAATTTCTTTTATTCCAAAGCATGATAATATTTTTGCTCAAAACCCGGAATATGATCTTAGAGCAGCAATAAAAGAATTAGGAGTATCTGATAACGGTGATTTAGTAGGACGAGAAGATGTTTGGCAATAATAACGACTGTCCCAAACAGGGCGACTTAATTTGGATCGATGCTGAACCGCATGCTGGACATGAATATGGTGGTCATGCACGTGACATCAATAATATTAGGCGTCCAATGTTAGTTGTTAGCTCAGATATTTATAATGAACGAACGGGTATGGTAGTAGGTTTTCCAATAACTTCTAAAGTGCCACGTGAATTCACAGTTAGTATGAAAATATCAACTAAAAAAATTAATGGATATGCAATTTTTAGTAATTTGCTGGGATATGACTATTCTGCTCGTCATGGACAAGTAATTGATCATTTAAATAAAGCATTGCGAATGCAGGCTTTAGCAGCGGTAAAAGATATTTTTGGTATCTATTAAGTTTAGTTTAAGTAAAAAAGTCGCTTATTTAGCGGCTTTTTCTTTGACTGCGGTTGTAACCAAGTTAGTTAATAGTTCATTACCCTGGTCACTTAAATGTAGACCATCTTCTTGGAAATAAGTTGAGATATTACTTAATTGGCTGAACGCATCGCGCATATTAATAAAAGGGATATGATATTTGTTCGCAATGATTTGGGCAATTTGTTGATAATGTGCTGATTTCTGTTCGTCGTAGCATTGCATGATGTTTTTATTATATGGATCTTGGGATAATGGCCCGACTATAATTACTTTATTAGGGCCAATTTGGGTAACTATTTTTGTTAAATTGTCGGTATATTGGTTGCTAGGGATGCCCCAAGTTGCCATGTCATTGGTACCAAATTCGACTACGATAATATCTGCTGCTGAGTCAATTAAATTAACTCGCTTAAGTCCATCTGCAGTGGTTGCGCCGCTAAGAGAAACATTTTTAATTGCGAAGACTGCCCCTAATTTAGTTTGTAAGCTACTTGTAACTAAATCGGTATCGTGACCAGCTCGATAACCATTAAAAATTGAATCACCGAATAAAATAATCTCTGTCATTTTAGATATCCTTTCTGTTTTATTATTCTTATTTACCTTATAATAAAAGAAATAGAATTGAAGGGCAATTATAAGATGAAGAATTATTTACAGTTTGATCGGGATCAGTGGGCCTCTTTTTCGTCTGCTGATCAGGTTAAGATTACGGCAGATGAGTTGGCCAAAATTAAGTCACTGGGTGATGTGGTGGACTTAAACGATGTTCGTCAGATTTATGGTAGTTTGGTTAAGTATCTGCATTTGGCTTATGAAGAAAAACGCTCTTTACAACAAAAACAATGTAATTTCTTGCAGGAAAAGCTCAAGCCAGCACCATTTATTATCGGCATTTCAGGATCAGTAGCTGTTGGTAAGTCGACTACGGCAAGACTGGTGCAGTTATTGCTAAGTCGGACTTATCCGGAATTAAAAGTTCACTTAATGACTACCGATGGCTTTATCTATTCTAATCAAGAATTGAAGCGGCGTAATTTATTTGAGCGCAAGGGGTTTCCAGAAAGCTATGATATGCAGCTGCTCAATAACTTTTTGCAAGATGTTTTAAGTGGTAAAGCTGATATTGTTTATCCGATTTATTCTCAAGAACTTAGTGATATTGTGCCTGGGCAATATGGTCATGTTCGTCAGCCCGATATCCTGATTATTGAAGGAATTAATACTCTGCAATTACCAACTAATGGGCAAATCGTTACTAGTGACTTTTTTGATTTTTCAATTTATATTGATGCGCCTGAAGAATTAATTGAGCAATGGTTTATGCAGCGGTTTGACCGAGTTTTGGAAATGAATAAGCATAATCCGCATAACTTTTATTACCAAATGGCCAATGGTCCGCGTCAAGATGCTTTACAACTGGCACAAGAGACATGGCAAATGGTTAATTTGGTTAACTTGCGAGAATATATTGCACCGACTAAGCAACGGGCGACACTAATTTTGCATAAAACTACGGGTCATTTAATCGATCAAATCTACCTCAGACACTTTTAATTTGTTATAATTATTGGTATGAATACGATTTATTTATTATTAATTAAAAAATTTGCTTTGCCTCCAGCGTGTTTTTAAACAGGTAAAATATTATTTCATTAAAATTATGAGGAGACAAAAGCAATGGTACAAGCAATTAATTTAAAAAAAGGTATGGTTTTTAATCAGGATGGTAAGCTGATTCGGGTGCTAAAGGCCAATCACCATAAGCCTGGCAAGGGTAATACCGTTATGCAAATGGACTTGCGCAATATCGAAAGTGGCGCAGTAGTCCACAAGACGATGCGCCCAAGTGAAAAGGTTGATTTAGTCGATATTACCAAAAAGAAGGCACAATACCTTTATAATGAAGGTGACGTGTATACCTTCATGGATACAGAAACCTATGAGCAATATGAAGTATCTAGTGAACAACTTGGTGATGATAAACTTTATTTGATTCCTAATATTGAAGTACAATTGGAATTTGCTAATGATAGTAAGTTACTGGGGGTTGAATTACCATCAACGGTCGAAATGAAGGTTACGCAAACTGAGCCTGGCATTAAGGGAGCAACGGTTACTGGCTCTGGTAAGCCTGCTACTATGGAAACTGGATTAGTAGTACAAGTTCCTGATTTTGTTAAGGAAGGCGAGAACTTAATCATTAATACTGCTGAAGGTGAATATAAATCACGTGCTGAAAGTAGCAAGTAACAGATAATTGAAGAAAGCAAAACAGGTTATTGGGCAATAATTGCTCAATAACCTGTTTTTATCTAATTAAGAATAAAATTATTGGACTGATGCTTTAGCGGCTGTTAAGACATCCATCACGGCAATACTGTGATCGTAAAGTTGATTGGCGGTTTCAGTATCATGATTATCAATAATGGTGACAAAGTCATTGAATTCACTGGCCATTCGATGATCATACTGATTAAGCTTTACTCTCTTTGTTTCACCTTTTCTAAGCTCGACGGTAAAGCTATCAAGTACACCTGTGGAACCGTCAAAGTAAATAGAACCTTTTTCTCCTTCGATAAATGAGCGTGGAGTAGTATAACTATCTTTACTTGCGATTAAAACAGCCTGTTTATCTGGATAAGTTAGGTTCAAAATTCCCGAGGTGTCAATTCCTCTTTGCATAACGGGATAATATTGCACGTGGCTAGGCTTGCCAAAAAGTCCCACAGCTAAATGAATATTATAAATATTTAGGTCGGTTAGAGTTCCACCGCCTTTAGCTGGATCGAAAACTGGGGCAATTTTACCTACTAAGAAATTATCGTAGCGACTAGAATATTGAGTATAGTTAAGTGAAATAATGTGAATGGGAGCAATTTTAGGGATTAGCTTTTTAATGACCTTGTAATTCTCTAAATGAATATTAGTGATGGCTTCGACAATAATCACATCGTGTTCATCAGCGATTTGTTTTAATTCTTTGGCTTCAGTGGTTGTTTCGGTATAAGGCTTTTCGCAGATTACATTTTTATCTGCCTCAATTGCTTGCTTGACTACCTCATAGTGCAAGGAGTTAGGCACTGCTACATAAACGGTGTCAACATTTGGATCATTAACTAGGCGGGTATTGTCTGTATAAACTTGCTTGATACCGTACTGCTTTGCTAAATCATGTCCAATTTGTTCACTACGCTTAGTAGTCGAAATAGCTGCTAATTCTAGGTTGTCAATTTGACCAGCGGTAGTCAAAAAGTCGTGGACAATATTGCCACTACCGATAATTCCTAATTTCATAATTAATCCCTCCATATTATTAAAAAAATCATCTTGATAATAGATTAGCTAATTGTTACCTGCATTAATTATATTGCTGGGAATTGTTAACTGATTGTAAGCACCGAGTTTGGTTAAATCGGCCTTTAAGTTGAGTGCTAATGACTTATTGTAGGTTGCTTTAGCCTGTAATTGACAACTAGTCAGTTTTTGTTGCTTGATGATCATTTTAACATTAACTTTTTGGACTTTGAGAGATTTGGCTAGTTGTTTATCATTTAAGTTAAGCCCTTTAGCAAAGCTAGTAATTAATTGTTTGGCTATCTTTTGGTTGGTAATATTGGCAGTAAGGGTATAAGTACTACCAGTGTGTTTCACTTTAGCCTGTTTAGTTAATTGCTTAGTAAAGTTTGCATTCGAGCCTAACTTTTTGGGAATATTTTTGATTTGAGCAAATTGTTGCTGTTCAGTTTGGGTTAAAGCTTTTGGTTCCCAAGCGTTGTCTTGAAGTGTATAGCTCTGATTTTGCGCACTATCAATCCATTGGTTAACGTTATTGTTGGTGGTCTTGCCATTATCGGCTTGGCTGTTACTTGAACTAATTAAGTGAATTACCATTGGTTTGCCACCAAAAATTCCAGTGGTCTGAAAATTGGCGGTGTTTTTATTGTATTTAAGTTTTAGATTAATATTAGCTTTTGCGCTAGTAACTTTACTTAAATCTTTTTTGGCAATCTTGATAACTTTATTCTTGGACAGTGCAGCAGCAACTGGTTGGCTGCTTGTTAAAGCAATGCTAGTTAAACCTAAGGTTGCTAGTGCAGCAATAATTAACTTTTTAAATTTCATGAGGGACTCCTTCGTATTTTTAATTTACTAAAAGTATATCATGATTAGGGTAAATATTGGGGGTAATCAGGTACGCAAGCAGTTTTATCAATTTGGTTAGTAATAAAATATCAAAAAAGCTATCCTACAGCTTTAGTGAAAGTTGTAGGATAGCTATTAAAATAGAGGACATTATTTAGAATAATCTATTTCTTTTTAGGCTTTGCTTTTGGTAACGGCTTGCCATTAAGTGCATTAGTTGGAATTTTAAGGAAGTCTTGGCTACCCATATTATTATAGCTTTGGCTAACTGTAAATTTCATTAATTTGCCAACTTTAAGATTGACATGGTAACTAAATGAAGTCATCTTTTGGTTCTTGACCACTAATTTGACAGTCATACTTTGAAATTTACCAGCCTTTTCTAACTGACGATAAACTTTTTGTTGTTTTGGACTCTGCGTATCAGTGATAAAGACTGGATCAACAGCTTGTTGCATGATCTTTTTATCTTTGAGATTAGCTGTTAGTGTGTAGGTGTTGCCTTTACGCTTCATCTTGTAAGCATCAGTCAGCTTAGCTGGTGGATCAATTAGCATTTCATTGTGCATGATACTATCAAGCAGATCTGCATAGGTGTGACCAGTAACTTGGTCGAGCTTAGCTTTATACCAAGAACTTTGTCCATTAATGTATAAATGGTTTGAGTGGTCGGCCCATTCTTCAGAAGTTTGGGTTTTACCGTTACTAGTTGTTTGATAATTAATATGAAAAACAGTTGGATTTCCACCAAAAGTAGCTTTGGTACTAACCTTTTGTTTATCAGTATCGGTTCCCAAAATTACCGTTTGGGTAGCTTCACCGCTCTTAAATGACTTTTGTGCTTTTTTAATAACTTGTGTTTTATTTAAAACTGGTTGACTTTGCTTTTCTTGTTTAGCACAGCCACCAGCAAGTAGAGCCGTGGCTAGCCCAAGACTTAAGAATAACTTTTTGAATTTCATGATGATTAATTTTGCTCTTTTCTTTTATGAAATCTAATTATGTCTATTGTATCGTAAAAGCAAAATTTTAAAAACGATTTTTAATGGTTAACCCTATGAAAATAAAATGTAAATGTGTAAAATAGTAAGTGAAACATTTAATTTGCAAAAGGAGATATTTCATGTCGAAATTAGTTTTGATTCGTCACGGACAAAGTGAATGGAACCTTGAAAATAAATTTACTGGTTGGGTTGATGTCGACCTTTCAGAAAAGGGCGTTGAAGAAGCCAAAAATGCAGGTAAGTTGCTCAAGAAGCATGGTTTGGAATTTGACCAAGCCTATACTTCTGTTTTGACTCGGGCAATTAAGACTTTACATTATGCTCTAGCAGAAAGTGGACAACTTTGGGTACCAGAAACCAAGTCATGGCGTCTTAATGAACGTCATTACGGCGGTCTACAAGGTTTAAACAAAAAGGCAACTGCTGACAAGTATGGTGATGAAAAGGTTCATATTTGGCGTCGTTCATACGATGTTTTACCACCAAAATTGGCTGATGATTCAGAATACAGTCAAGTACATGACCGTCGTTATGCTGATCTTGACCCGAACATTATCCCACGGACTGAAAACCTAAAGGTCTGCTTGGGTCGAGTAATGCCATTCTGGGAAGACAAGATTGCTCCAGATTTATTAGCTGGTAAGAATGTCATTATTGCCGCTCATGGTAATTCATTGCGTGCTTTAACTAAGTACATTGAAAATATTTCTGATGAAGATATCATGAACTTAGAAATGAAGACTGGTGAACCAGTTGTTTATACTTTTGATGATCAATTGAAGGTAACTAATAAAGAAAAATTAGACGACTAAGCTAGTCTAATAGAAAGTCATTTCGGTATTAAGCCGAGATGGCTTTTTTAATTGGATAATTTTGAGGGATGTATCAATGATAATTCATGAAGTTAGTGGAAAAATGTTTCAAAGAAAAAATTCTGTTAATTAAATACTACGAAAGTATTTATAGATAACAGAATTTTTTGGATAATTTAATTTCTTTATTTTTGAGTATTAGATGCTGTTACTAAATTTTTCTGGAATTTTGATAAAAAACAAACAACAGCAATTGCAAGAGCTACTAAGCCACTGACAGAAAACACATTAAGTCCAATATTTTTAACTAATGCTACTAATGGATTAATTATAAAAGGGCTGACGATACCACCAATTGAATATATTGCAGTATAAATTCCTAAAGACATAGACACACTATTCTTATCAACAGAGATTGAAATTAAGTAAGGAAACTGTCCCATACCTACACTCATAGCTGCTCCAACAAAGAAGCTGCCTAGAAATGCTAAAAATAATGAATGACCAAGTCCCACTACTAAATAAGAAATACCGTATAGAAGAAAAGCGAGAGCAATTGAAGAATATTTGAACTTACTTCCAATTTTTCCTACGATTAAACCGCATAGCATACCACCAATTAAAGAAACTGTTGATGTCATTGCTGCTTGAGATGTTGCTCCTAGTTTTTCTTGAACTATGAACAAAGAAATATTGTTATTTAGTACATTGTTCAATAACATAAGCAAAAATCCCCATGCAGCGCAGTAAAAGACATATTTATTTAATTTTATTTTAGAACTTACTTTAGTAGAAGTATCTTGCTCAACTTGTGGATGTAAAGGGATTAGCAAAATAGCAGTTAGCAAAATAAAGAATGAGAATAAATAAATCCAATAATTGTTTATCCAGCCAATTTTTGCGGCTAACTGACCGCCACCCATAATAAAAATAATTCCGCCAATATTAGTAAATGTAGTGGTTAAGCCCATAGTGGATTCTTGCTCACTTATGGGTAGCATTTGTGAGATTAGTACTTGCGATAAATTAGTACAAGCACCTTGTCCTAGACCAACTAGGCAAGAACTAAGTAAAAGAACTACAAAATTCTCATGATAAATTAGTGGAATTAAGCCACCAATTACCACTAAAATTATTGATGTCAAAGTTAAAGTTTTAAGGTTAAGCTTGCCAGCAGTGAGTTTTCCAACAATCAGTCCAGCAAGCATCATAAATAAATTAGGTAAAGAGGTTAGCATTTGAACACTAGTATTATCCAAACTAAAATATTTTGCTATCGCCGCATATGATGGTGTTATTGCTAATGCTGCCATTCCCATGCAGCTAACGGCTAAGATACCAAGACGGGTTTTGGAAATGTAGGCTTTATTACTATTCATTTGTCTTACCTATTTTATTAGCATAAATGGCAGCATTTGTACCCGCTATCCGTCCAGAAGACCATGTAAAACCTGATGCTAGACCTTCAAATGCTGGATAACTATGGCCTTCATAGTAACCACCAGCATTGGCTCCTCCAGTATAAAGACCAGGAATAGGTTTTAATTCTTTGTCTAAAACAGCCAGGTCTTCGTCTACGCGTACACCGCCAACGGTACCAAGATATGTTGCTTGAGCAATAAAGGCATAAAATGGTCCCTTTTTAATTGAATAAAGTAAAGATTTAGCTGATTTAGAAAATTCTTGATCATTTTTATTTTCAACAGCTAAATTATATTTAGTAACTGAATCTCTAAATGCTTCTTTATTAAGGCCAGCATTTTCTGCAAGTTCATCCAATGTTTGACCAGTAAAGGCTGTTTTGCCAGCAACGGCGTCATTGGCTAGTTGTGTAAAGTCACCACTATCTGTGGTTGCACCTGGACCAGCTTGTGAAACCTCTTCTAGATTTTTGTTTTTAGTAAAAGTATCTAATGTATTTTGATCAACAATGAAGAAATAGATTCCACCTTGTGACCAAGCTGCATTAGCCCATTCAACTGTGTCATAGACTACATCTTCATTAGCAAAACGAACACCTTTTTTATTTACCCATAATTGTGGTGTTAGTAGTAGCTGTGTTAACGGATTAGATGAGAATCCCGCTAAATGTTTAGTTGAGCTATTTTGAGTAACTGTCGATTTGGCTAATTGTGAAGCATGGATTAAGGCATGACTGTCTATGTCGACACCTCCAGCTTTAACCATTGCGTCTATGCCTTCACCATTATTGGGTACGCCAAGCTTTCTTAATTTATTCGTATGCATTGTTTTAGATACTTTATTAAAATCGCCACCGTAACCGCCTGTAGCAACAACTACTGACTTTGCCTTTATAATGAGCTCTTGACTGTCTTTTTCTGCCTTAATTCCTGTAATCTGATTATTTTCTAGCAGCAAATCTTTCATTGATGTATTGAAAACAAATTTAACTCCAATGTTTTTCAAAGTTTCTTCAATCTTTTGATAACTTTTTTCTTTGTTTTGATACATATGATAAGATCCACCACGATAATTATCATTGCGATGAGCGAATTGAGTTGTCTTTGAAGTTGGATTTAATTTAATTTCCATACCCATTTTTTCAATCCAAGCCAAAGTGTCAGCAGAAGTATTTACGATTTTGGCAAGTAAAGTACCATTTGATAAGAAATGGTTGTATTCAGCTAGTTGAGCAATAGCTTCTTTAGTTGTTAATTTTAATCCAGCATCTCTTTGTTCTTGTGAGTCGATTGCAAAAAAGCCACTTGAGATTTTAGTGTTACCACCAATTTTATCTTGTTTTTCTATGATAATTACATTTGCTCCTTGTTGTGCTGCAGCATAAGCAGCAGCTAAACCAGTACCACCCGCGCCTGCAACTAAAACATCAGTATTCATTATTTTTTCCATTTATGTTCTCCTAAAGTTATCAACAATTTCCATAATCATGATTAAAGTTTGTGATTTAAATCTTAATTATGATAATGCTTTAATTAATCGCTGTCATTTTTTGATTAAGAGATAATACAGATGGTGCTAAAACGAGAAAATTACTCATCCCGAAGTTCTTTTTATAAGTTTAAAGGTTAATAATTATCAATAAAATAGTTAAACATTGTTGCTACTTATCATTGTTTCCATGTGATAATGATAACTATGATGAAAATTTTTAAAACTAAAATGCTGATTACTTTGCCGCTTAGATTAGAACAAACAAAACATAAAAATGCCAGTAAAATTTACATAATTGAATGCTTGACTGGTTGTATTTTAAATGTCGATGAAAAAGCAATTGTATTACATACAGGGGACCTTATTTTACTGTCTTCCTTTAAATCTATTTCTTTGGCTTCTCCCGATAGACAGATTGAAGTAGTAATTAGAACTTTTTTTGAAGAAATTGATTTACTAATGGCCAGACCGATTTTTATTGCTGGTGATAACTCACTGATTTCTGATTTTTTGCAGCATGATAATGAAGGCAGCACTTTTCTTATCTTTCGGCATTTGCAGTATTGTCACGGTTATTGTGACCAAATAGCAACTTTAGAGCAGAGTAATAGTGTAGATCGTTATCTTCACTATGAAATACAAATTTTAGTAATTGCTTTACTTACAGAACTATTACGTGTTCGGACAAAAAGCAATTCTGCTTCGGATTCTCATTTTCCCCGAACCAAAAATATTCGTTATACGTCAAAAGAAATGAAAGGTGGTGCAATTTTGAAATATATGGTAATGCATATTAAAACAGTCAATTTAGTAACTATTGCAAAGCATTTTAATTATCAGCCAAATTACTTTTCAAAAATGTTTAGAGAGATTTTTTCACAAAGTTTCTCTGATAAGTTAGGCGAAACAAAAATTGAAATGGGGAAAAAATTGTTGTCGCTTACTAATAAATCCATTCATGATATTAGTGAAGAGCTTGGATACAAAAGCACAACTTCTTTTAGCAGAAATTTTAAAAAGCGTACAAAAATTAATCCAAGTCAATATAGAAGCTTTTTTTCTAAGAATAAATAAGAGTATGACATTTTTAATAATGAAATACACTGATAATTCAAATATAAGATAGGCAATATAATCTTTAATAAATATATGAGTAAAGAGTGTAGTAATATTTATTGAAACAAGCTTTTAATTAATGGTAGCGTTTTTTAAAAAGCACTTTCATATTTTATTAAAAGTGATAAAATTAACTTGTTAATTTAAAGTAGTTTTTAGCGGAGAAAAATAATGAATTATACTAAAGATATTAACTGGGCAGCCAGTTATGATGTAATTGTTTTAGGCTTTGGTGGTGCAGGTGCGACAGCAGCACGCTTTGCAGCTGATAAAGGTGCAAAGGTAATGTTGGTTGACTCAGCTCCTGAAGGACACGAAGGTGGTAATACTCGTTATTCAGCTCAATTAATTGGAACTGGAACGGATTTTGCTAAGTCAAAGCAATATTATCAGAATTTAACGGCACCAATGAATCTTGATGAAGATATGATAGATACTATGGTCAACGGCATGGTTGAGATGCCGCAATATATTGAAAAATACTTAGATGTTGAGCCATGTAGTGTTAAAGAATATTTACCGCAAATGAAGAGTGCCTATCAAGAATATCCAGAATATGCTGGTTCAGAGGACTACGATTTTACTACAGTGCACCAAGGCTTATTTGATGCAGCTTTGTGGCAAAACCTAAAGGATCAAGTGGTTAAGCGCCAAGATCAAATTGACGTATTTTATAACACGCCAGCGCGTGAATTAATCCAAGATCCTGAAACTAAAGCTATTTTGGGTGTCGTAATTGAACGAGATCATAATTTGCTTAATATCAAGGCCAAGAATGGTGTGGTTATGGCAACTGGTGGTTTTGAAAATAATCAGGAAATGGTAGAAGACTTTTTAGGAGCTAAAAAGTTAGCGCCATTAGGCACCCTTTATAATCAAGGTGCTGGGGTTACAATGGCCCAAGAAGTTGGTGCTGATTTTTGGCATATGGCTAACTTTGAATCATTAGGCTTATTGCACGGAATGTCATTTTATGTTGCAGATGGACAGCGGGGCCGCTTGATGATTGGCGAGCAGAACCAGGCTGTTGCACACGGTAGTTCATTTGTAGTTGGTGATGACGGTACTAGATACTTCAATGAAGCTGAAGAAAATCGCCACGGTCATATTAAGAACCATGGTCAATGGAAAGTTCCACTAAATCAAGAGCACCCATACTTGATTTTTGATGAAACTAAATATCAAGAATTGATGGCTGATGAGATTATTGGACAATACAAGCCATTTACTGAAAATGTAGTTAAAGCAGATTCAATTTCAGATTTAGCAACTAAGATTGGTGTAGATTCAGCAGTTCTTGAAACTACTTTAAGTCGCTTTAATCAGGCAGCTGAAACCCAAAATGATGCAGAATATCACCGTGATCCGAAGACTTTACGTCAATTCGCTGGGGAGAATGTGTATGCTGTCCGGTTGGCACAAACTGTTTTGAACACGCAAGGTGGACCAAGACGTAATCCTAAAGCTGAAGTTTTGGACACTAAAGGTAAACCGATTCCTCATTTGTATTCTGCTGGTGAACTTGGCGGAATTTGTGCTAATCAGTACCAAGGCGGTGGTAATTTAGCTGAATGTTTGATTTTTGGTAAAATTGCTGGTGAAATGGCAGCTGAAACTAAGGCAGCGATTGTCAGTGAAAAACCTGCTACGTCTGCTAGTGCGGATTTAACCTCTGATCTTAAAGAAGAACAATATGCTACTGGGGCAAATCAATATATTGGTAAGTCTAAGCAAGGCATGGGTGACGAGCTAGTTGTCAGAGTAACTACACCTAATGGCAAGGATATCGAACAAGTAGAAGTTTTAAAGCAAGCTGAATCTGACGATTACGGCTTGAAGGCTGTTAAAGAGCTGCCAGCTGCAATGGTTAAAGAGAACACAGTTGATGTTGATGCTGTTTCTGGAGCGTCTAGCACTAGTCGCGGCTTAAAGGATGCGGTGAAAGACGCGCTGAATAAAGCTGATAAATAAATTTAGATTTTAAAATTAAAACTGCGCTAATAGTGAAAATATTGGAGCAGTTTTAGTTTGTTTTAAAATGGATTAGAACTGTTATAATATTTAAATAAAAGTGCAATAAATCTAAAAGTTAAAGGAGAAGTTACTGATGAGAGGCTTTGGTATGATAGATAAGGGTAAGGTAGACTGGATAGAACTAGCTGAACCCAAATTAGTTAGGGAAACTGATGCAATTATCAAAATTACTGGCGTTGCATTCTGTACTTCAGATATTCATTTAGTTGAAAGTGGAATTATGCCAAGCATGAAAGGCCATGTTATTGGGCATGAAGCTATTGGTATCGTTGATAAAGTTGGCAGCCAGGTTCATGACTTTAAATCGGGAGATCGTGTGGTTGTTCATGACTTCAGTCCTAACTATGGAGACTTGACTAGTCAAGCCGGCATGGCGAATTACTCTCCTAACTCATCACGGACAACTAATCCAAATTTGGATGGTTTATTTACTGAAAAAGTTTTATTTGAACGTGCAGATTCTGGGTTGGCCCATATTCCAGATAATGTTACTGATACGCAAGCCCTAATGGTGGCTGATATGGTACCGACTGCCCTAACAGGTATTGACTTTTTAGATATTAAATTTGGTGAAACTGTGCTAGTTATTGGTATAGGACCTGTTGGATTAATTGGTGTTGAAGGAGCTGCAATTGATGGTGCTGGTAAAATTATTGCAGTTGGTTCACGTCCTGCCACTAAACAGGTTGCACGTGAATATGGTGCTAATGTTATCATTGATTATCACGATGGTCCGATTGTTGACCAAGTTTTGGCTGCCAATAATAATCAAAAAGTTGATAAGGTGCTAGTTGCTGGTGGTAATAACAGTGTCATTATGGATGCTTTTAACTTAACTAGAAATGGTGGCAAGATTGCTAATTTAACATTATTCACAGTGCCAGAAATTAGTATTCCGACATCTCCTAGTGTAGGAGATGTTGCTTATCGCACGCTTAGCCTTAATGCAGGAAGACTGTACTTGGAGCAATTACTTAGTTTAATTAGTTATGGGCGTATTCACCCAGAAAATATTGTCACTAGGGCATACCATGGCTTTGATAAAATACCTGATTCATTTACTTATATGGCCAATAAGGGCAGTGATGTTATTAAGTCAATTGTATTATATTAAAAACAATTATAATAGAGCAGTTTTTAGCTGCTTTATTTTTCTCTATAATTAGTTATTATATAAATATTTAATGGTGGATAAAATGGTGCAAGATCGTAGAATTAATAAAACTAAGAAAGTAATTGAGGATGCCTTCTTAGAGTTACTGGAATATAGACCGCTAGCTAAAATTAAGGTAACTGATATTGCCAATAAAGCTAATATTGCTCGTAAAACTTTTTATGCTCATTATCATGACTTAGAAGACCTAACACTGCAGTTATACCAGAAATCAATTAAGGGATATCAGAAAATACTTTATTCAGTCACTAGTTTGCAAGAAAAGCCAACACTCAAGCAGGTGGTTGGATTGGTTAATTTTGTTGACCATAATAAACACTTGATTAAGGCCTTGAATACTGTTAGCGAGCAACGAATGAATAAACAGGTGTATGCAGATAATGGTCATGTTGTGCAAAGCCGGTTAACTGAGTGTTTACCAGAATTTGATTGGGATACTACAAAAGTAGCAACGGTATTATGTAACTTTTTAACTACTGGAACTAATGAAATTATTAAAGCATGGGTTGAAGATCCGAGTTTTATGAATAAAAAACAACTAATTTATCTTTTATATCAATTTACAGTGAGACCTTTTGATCACTTTTCTGATCCTCAAAAAACGAATCAAGCAATTTCTGAGGAATTGGCCAAACCAGAATATTCGAGTTGGCAGTATTTTATCTAATTGCAATTATTTAGTAACAAGTGAATTTAATTGTAACAAAAGTAACATTTTGATGATTGTAGAATAGGAAGCCTTTAAAATTGGTATAGAAATAGTAACAGATTTAAAATTAATTAATTATAGTTTAAATATATTGTGAAATTTTATACATTATAAAGAAAGCGGTTTATATAATGTGTAAGCGTGATACCATAAAGAAAAGCAAGATAGTTAGATTAAGCTTAATCTAGCCGCTTGTAGAAACAGTAACAATTTTAGGAGGTTATTTTATGGCAAGACATTACCCAAAGCAGTGGGATGCAATTTATGATGTAGTTGTTTTAGGTTATGGTGGCGCGGGTGCAACCGCAGCAAGATTTGCAGCTGATAATGGTGCAAAAGTTTTACTAGTTGATTCTGCTCCAGAAGGTAGTGAAGGTGGTAATACCCGTGTAGCTGAACAATTTTTGGCTTCAGGTGACGATTTTGATGGCTTGAAGCAGTATGAAACGGCAATGAATGCACCGTTTCACGTTGATGATGATGTCGTTGATACTTTGGTACATGGAATGGTCAACATGTACGATTATGTGGAGAAGTATTTGGGAGTACCACCATTTAGTTATAAAAAGCAATTTAATGGTAAATCTGTGGCTGTCAAATTCTTACAAGAGTATCCTGAATTACCTGGTGCTTCTGCTTATGATATGATTACAGTTCAGCCTAAGTATGGTCAAGCTGCTTTGTGGAAATTGCTTAAAAAAGAAGTTGATAAGAGATCTGACAAGATTGATGTTTGGTATAGTTCTCCAGCACGTCATTTGATTCAAGATCCTGAGACTAAGACAGTTATTGGTGCTCAAATTGAGCGAGATCATGTTTTGCGTAGTATTAAAGCTCGCAATGGTGTGGTCTTAACTACTGGTGGTTTTGAAAATAGTGAACAAAAAGTTAAGGACTATCTGCAAGAGCCATATATGGCCCCAGTAGGTACTTTATATAATCAAGGTGCTGGTATCGATATGGCCTTAGAGGTAGGTGCCGATTTGTGGCATATGCGTAGCTATGAATCACTAGGTTTCATGCATGGCTTATCTGTTCGAACCGAAAAGGGTAAACGAGGTATTGGTACTGAAGGTGTAACTTGGCAACCAGTTAGCAACGGTAGTATAATCGCGGTTGGTGATGATGGTACTCGCTACTTTAAAGAAGATGATGTCAATCGTCATGGTCATACTGATAATCATGGAATGCATCGAGTACCACTAGGACAAGTTCATCCGTACATGATTTTTGATCGAAGCAAAGCTGATGAATTAGCTAAAGAATATGGAGAGAATCAACAAGAACCACCAATAATCGACTTTATGAAGTATGCAATTAAGGCTGATTCGATTTCGGAACTAGCAAAGAAGATTGATAAAGATCCAGATAAATTGACAGAAACAATTTCTGACTTTAACTTCTTTTGTGATGAAGGTAAAGATTATGCATATCATCGTGATCCTGTAACTTTGCGCAAGTTTGACGATGGACCTTACTATGCTGTTGCTCTGCGACAGGTAATGCTGAACACTCAAGGTGGACCACGGCGTAATAGTCATGCTGAAATTCTTGATCCAGATGGCGATCCAATTCCACACTTTTATGGTGCCGGTGAATTAGGTGCACCATTTGTTAACCAATATTCTGGTGGTGGTAACTTAGCAGAATGTTTAATTTTTGGTAAAATAGCTGGTGAAAATGCCGCTAGTACAAAAGCAGTTGTCAAAGATGATAATGCTAAAGACTTGTTAAGCAGTGAAACTACTAGTGATTTTGTTGTAACTAGTGATGATAAAAAGAAAGCTACTTTTACTACAGGACCTAATCAATATATTGGCCGTAGTAAAGCTGGTATGGGAGATGAATTAGTGGTTCGAGTAACCGTTGGTCCTAATAAGTCGATTGAAAATGTAGAAGTTTTACAGGAATCTGAAACTGAACATGGTTCTGAAGCTTTAAGAGAAATGCCTAAACGAATGGTGGAAGCTAATACTTATGAAGTCGATGCTGTATCCAGTGCATCTTCAACCAGCAATGCTTTACGTGATGCAGTTAAAGATGCTGTGTCACAGGTAAAATAATCTGAAGGTATTAAAAAATGACTGAACAAAATTATGTATACAATCAGCCGGCAAAGTGGGATTATGTAGCCGATGTGCTGATTGTTGGTACAGGAACTTCTATGCACGGAGCTATTAAGCTTGCTGACTCTGGACTAAAAGTAATAGCTATTGATGCAAATGAATTTCCTGGTGGTGCAACTGTTTTTTCTGGTGGCGGAGCGTATTTGCCATTAAACAAGTTTTCAGTTAAACATGGTGATACTAAAGCTAAGTGTATGACTTACTTAACTAAACAGAAGCGTGAAGTGCCAATTGGAGAAGACGTTATTGAGTCCTATATAGGTAACTCTAATCCGATGATGGAATACATGGCAACCATTTTTAAGGATTATGGGCTTTATCCAACACCTGGTGGCACTGAATTGTTCGGAGATTACCATGCGGAATGGGATGGTGGTCGTGCGGATGCTTGACGAACAATTTCGTGGAAAAATGCCAAAGGACTGCCAGATATCCCTAAATGGGAAGATGCATATATTGACGCCTTTAAAAAACGTGGTGGTAAGATTCTATGTTCAACTAAGGTAACTAAATACGTTTATCGTTATGATGAAACTGGACTACCAGAAGTATTAGGATTGATTGCTGAATGTGATGGTAAAGAAATAGCATTACGAGCTAAAAATGCAGTCTTAATAGCAGCTGGCGGATTTGAATGGAATGATGATCTGCGTAATTCTTTCTTAGCTAGTGAAACTCCTTATGCTTGTTCATTGTCTACTAATGATGGGACAGCGTTGCAAATCACAATGGCTTTAGGTGCAGACCTAATTAACATGTCTGAATGTTGGGGACAATTAACTTTTAAGGAAAAAGCAGAAGAACAGAAAAGGGATCGTGTTCCAGCAAATATAGTGTTTGAGCGTTACTTCCCAAGACAAATCATTGTTAACCAAAAAGGTCGTCGTTTCATGAATGAGTCTTGTAGTTACGATGCTTCATATCTAACTTTTGCTCCATTTGAAACTTATGGTCAAAATGAGAAAACTAACTTACCTGCTTGGCAGATTTTTGATCGTAAATTTGTTGATGACATTGGCTTTAATACTTCGTTTTTTGTTGGAAAGATGGATAAACGTGGTGTACCACCTTATTTTGTCGAAGCAGATACACTTGAAGACTTAGCTGATAAGATTGGTGTCGATAAAGAAGGGCTAATGAACGAGGTAGTGAAGTGGAATAAGTATTGTGCAGACGGTGCAGATCTTGACTTTCATCGTGGTGAAGACTACATGAATCAGATGTTTAATCGGATGCACGATATGAGTTTGCCATTTGAAAAGAACTTAGGTCCGATTGACCACGGCCCATATTATGCTGTTGAAGTTGCAACAAACACCTTAGGCACTTGTGGTGGCCCTAAGATTAATAACTGTGCACAAATTATGCATGTTTCGGGTAGACCAATAAAAAATTTATATGTATGTGGCAACTTTACTGGATTTGGTGGACCAGGACGTGGTTATGCTGGTGCAGGTGGTACAATTGGATCAGGTCAAGTTTTTGGCTATGTTGCTGCTAATCATATACTTGCTACCAAGGATAATCAGGAGTCTGATGAAATTATTTCGTCAGCGTCAGTTAGTGAACCAGCTGTTAATGAGAGAGAAGATTACCATCTCGAAAAAGATGAATATCTCGGTTCAAGTGACCATGGAATTGGCGGCAAGTTAACCTTGGGTGCACTATGTTGATAAAAAGATTCAGACTGTACGAGTTGTCAAAAGTCATGAAACACCAGGAATTGGTGGTAAGGCTTTTTCGCAATTATGTACAGAAGTTTTGGCTGCTAATAGTAGTGATATTGATGTTGTTTCGGGAGCTACAGTTACATCTACTGCATATAAGGAAGCGGTTGAAGATGCCTTGAGTCAGATAAAATAATAACTTAGATTAGAAAGGTCTCAATTATCTTAATTGATAGTTGAGGCCTTTTTTGTTGTTCATCTGTAAATAAAGTTTAAAGGATGAAAAAGCGATTTAGCTTATAGAGCCTTGGTAACTTACAGCATATTTTAAAATATGTATTTTCCAACTTAATTGGAAATATTACCTAATTACAAAGTCTTTAACGGGTATTATGATTAATAATGTAATCGATTTCAAAAAATAGGAGTGAATAATTAATGAATTTTTCCGCGGATGATATTTTTTTAGAAGTAAATGTAGCAAGTGTTACTGCTTTTTTAACTTATGCTGCTGAAGCTGCAGTTAATGCGGGATTTACCATGGATCCTAAGGAACTGAATAATAGTTTTTTAGAAAGAGAGCAGGAATTTTCGACTGGACTAGAAGATGGTTTTGCAATACCACATGCTAAATCTGTGGTAATTAAAAAAACTGGTTTCTTATATTTCAGATTAAAAAATCCACTTGATTGGCAAACATATGATCATAAGCCAGTAACAGATGTTTTTGCCTTAATGGTTCCGCCAGAAAATGCGGGTAATACTCACCTAAAGATGTTAGCAAATTTATCAACAGCTTTGCTTGAGGAAGATTTTAAAGTAAAACTGCGGACATTAACTTCTAAAACAAAAATAGCAGATTTTATTAATCAAAAGATTGGAGAATAAAAATTATGAATGTAGTCGGAGTTTCAGCTTGTCCAGCAGGCTTAGCACATACACCAATGGCTGCTAAAGCCTTAGAAAAAGCAGGTAAAGAGCTTGATTGGAATGTAAAGATTGAACAACAAGGAATGATGGGACCAGTTAATGCGATCACCCAGACAGAAGCAGATAAAGCAGATTTTGTCTTAATTGCTTCTGACCAAAAAATTACTAGCATGGAACGCTTTGAGGGTAAACCTGTAATTCGGGTTGACATCAATACGTGTATTCAGGCACCAAAGGCTGTCTTAAAAAAATGTGCTACAGCAATTAAAAAGGAGGATTAGAAATTGAAACGAATTTTGAAGGAATGGGAAGGCGCTATTATGAGTGGAATCTCGTATATGATTCCAACAGTAATAGGTGGTGCCTTGATTGTTGGGATACCGCAGTTGATTGGAATGTGTTTTGGTTATGGTGACTTGTCAAAATTTGCTAAAAGCACAGGTTTCTTCCATATGCTGTATCAAATTAATTCAGTTGGTTGGATTGGAATAGGTTTAGTAAACCTAGTAATAGGTGGTTACATTGCTTATGCACTGGGTGATAAAGCAGCGCTTGGGGCTGGCTTCATTGGTGGACAATTAGCGACCAATAATAACTTGGGATTTCTAGGTGCAATTGCTGCTGGGCTCATTGCAGGATATGTAACACGTTGGTGTAAAAAGATTAAAGTACCTGAAAAATGGAATTCCGCAATTGAATTAATCGTTATGCCATTATTGACTGTGGGTGCTGTCGCGGTGTTTGTTGGAGTAATTTTAACACCACCGTTAGCGTGGATTAATTCTGGATTAACTGCTTGGGTTAAGTACATGATTAATCAAAAAACCAATGCAATTTTGCTTGCTGCTATTATGGGTGGCATGATTGGTGTTGATCTTGGTGGTCCAGTTAACAAGGCAGCATGGGGTGTAGGAAACTTCTTTATGATTGAGGGAATATATAAACCATGTCTGTATACCAATATTGCTATTTGTGCTATTCCAATGGGCTACGCAATTATGAGTTTTATGTGGCCTAAAAAACGTTTTTCGGCTGAATTATTGGAAATGGGTCACAATAACTTGATTATGGGGACTTTTGGTATTACGGAAGGTGCGATTCCATTTATGATGAAGGCACCACAACTGATTATAGTTAATGTGATAGGTGGTGCTTTAGGTTCTGCTACGGCTGCCTTTTTGGGTGTAGGTTCACACGTACCACCACTTGGCGGCTTACCAGGAATCTTAACAGCTGATAATGTTTTTGCTTATATTGCTGGAATCCTTGTTTGTGCTTTATTTATCGCAGTAGTTGCTCCACTAATTGCAGATTTTACTGATAAAGATGCAACAGGCGAAGAAAATGTTAATGAAGATGATATTCAATTGAATATTCAATAACAAGTGAGTGAAGACTATAGTTTTGAAGTTGATCAAGATTTTAAACTATAGCCTTTTTATAAGGAGCAAAAAATTGGTTAAGCAAGTCTACATTGTTCCCCATACACATTGGGATAGAGAGTGGTTCTTTTCTGCTGCTAAGGCGAAAGTGTATTTACTAAAAGACTTAAAAGATGTGATTAATTTACTGGAAAATAACGAGGATTACAAATGTTTTTTATTAGATGGACAAGCCTCTTTAATAGTTGATTATTTGCATTGGCGTCCGCAAGACATGGATCGAGTTAAAAAACTGGTTCAGACAAATAAGTTGAACATTGGTCCATGGTATACCCAAACTGACCAATATTTGGTTTCAGGAGAAAGTATAGTAAATAATTTGCTCATTGGTATGCAGAAAAGTGAGCGATTAGGTGGATATCTGAATGTAGCGTATGTGCCAGACTCCTTTGGTCAAGAGTCTAGTATGCCGCAAATATATCAAGATTTAGGTATAACTGATGCAGTCCTTTATCGTGGCTTTTCAACTGATAATGTCAAAAAATCAGAGTTTATTTGGCAAGGTGAAGATGGTTCTAAGATCAATGTTTACCGGATGGCAGCTGGCTATTTTGTAGGAGGAGTAATCGATGAGACCAAGTTGAAAGAGATTATGGAGCGAGAACCATTTAAAATAATACCTGAGCAGGCAACAACTAATAATTTATTGTTACCTAATGGCTCAGATATGGCGCCAATTCGCTTCGATTTACCTAGCTTTGTTGATAAGCTTAATAAAAGCAACAGTAAGTATCAGTTTAAAATTTCTACAATAATGGATTATATTAACGCTGTTAAAGCTGATGATCCTAATCTAGTCGTTTTAAGCGGAGAGCAAGATTGTGGTCGAGATATGCGGGTTCATAAATCGATATATTCTTCTAGGGCAGATATAAAAAAATATAATACTAAGTTGCAATATTATTTAAGTAATATCATGGAACCGCTGCTTGTAATGGGAGACTACTTTGATTTGGAATATCCGAGAGCTGCTGTACAGGATATTTGGAAGAAAATGTTCGAGAATGCTGCCCACGATTCAATGGGAAATTGTGTTTCTGATGCTGTCAATGAAGATATTAAATTGCGATATAAACAAGTAGCTGATATCGCAACAGGGTTAGTTGATATTACGCTGCGCCAAATTGCAACTAAGATTAGCAACAATGATAATCCCATTACTCTGACGGTATTTAATACTTTGCCCTTTGTAAGAAATGATGTTGTTAACAAGACACTGTACTCACCAAGTAGGAATTTTAAACTACAAGCTAATGATGGTAGTGAAATATCATATGAAGTTAATTCTATTAAAGATGTAACGGAGTTGATTTTAGGTTCAACAATTCAGCTAGATCCTGGAAGGGAGATTTATTATCCCAAAAAAGTATATGAAATTAATATAGATCTTTATTTAACTAATATTCCCGCTTTTGGTTATAGGCAGTGCTATCTATTGCCATTGGAAGATAGTATTTTAGGGCTTAATAAACCTAAAAAAGATAGTGTAATTGAGAATGACTTTTATAAGATTAAGGCTAATCAAGACGGTAGTTTGGATATTTTAGATAAATTAAATAACTATAATTATCGAAATCAAGCGATTATAGAAGAAAATGGTGATGATGGTGATTCCTACAACTATTCACCGCCTGAGGATGATCTGGTTATTTATTCAACTGAACAAGAAAATCGAATTAGGACTTATTCCAACAAATTAAGAAGTAAAATAATTATTTGCTTTGACTTTAAAGTTCCAAGTAATTTACAAAAACGAGCTAAAAAGATAACTGATGTTAGTATGCCTGTCAAATTAGAAGTTAGTTTAAACCAGTCGTCTAAAATTATTAATTTTAAAATCGATATTGATAATAGATGGGCAAAAAGTCATCGCTTATGTGTGAACTTTGATAGTCAAATCATGACTAAAGTTAGTATTGCTGATATTCAATTTGGTAGTATCAAACGCCCCTTGGTTAAAGAGCGTGAATTGGCTGAATGGAGCAAGTCACCAGATAATTGGCAGGAAAGACCTATTTCCATCAACACTATGCAAAGTTTTGTTGCTTTGTCACAAAAGACCCGGTGTATGGGGGTTGTATCAAATGGTGTTAGAGAATATGAATGTGTTGGTATTGATAATCGAGTTATTAGATTAACTATTTTTAGAACGTATGGAATGCTTGGGAAGAGAGACTTATTATATCGCCCAGGGCGTGCTTCGGGCGATGAAACGGTACCAACTCCTGCAGCCCAATTAAATAAAAAACTATCATTTGATTTTGCCTTAATTCTTGAACAAACAGAATATGATCAGACTGATTTAGCAAATATTGTAAAAGAGTTCGAAACTCCGTTGCTAGTTTACGAGTATGCGGAATTTTTAAATGGTAGGCTAACTTTTCCGTTTAATCCAGTTTCTCGTTCATATGAACAGGAATTTAGTTTATTTAAAACCGATGGAAATTTGACTATTAGTACGATTGAAAAGAGTCAACAGGGCGCAGGATATATTGTCAGATTATATAATCCACTGTTTCATGTTGTAACTGATCGCATGATATTTGCTAAGCATCCTAAATTGGTTCAACTAGTTAACTTGAAAGGAAACAAGATTAAGGATTTGACGATTAAAGCGAATATTGTAGAAATTCCACAAATAGAACATGCAAAGTTTGTAACAATTTATTTTGAAGTATAGGAGAAATTATGGTTAAAGCTTATTTTGTAAATCATACCCATTGGGATAGAGAATGGTATTTCACTACCCAAGATGCACAAGTGCTGAGTGACCAATTGTTTACGCAAGTGCTTGATGAATTGGAGGAACATCCAGAAGCTAATTTTACTTTAGACGGTCAAATGTCGATTATTGACGATTATGTTGAAATTCATCCGGAAGCTAAGAGTAGAATTCATAACTTAGTAGAGCGTAAGCAGCTGTTTATTGGACCATGGTATACGCAGACTGATGCACTAATACCAAATGCGGAATCGTTAGTAAGAAACTTAATAATTGGGATATTAGATGCGAAGGAAAACTTTGGTGAACCAATGATGTTAGGATATTTGCCTGATACTTTTGGTTTTAATGCGAATTTACCAATGATTTTGAATCAAGTCGGGATTCATGACTTTTTATCTTGGCGCGGTACCAATTTTAAGAGACAGGCTAACTCAGTTTACTTTAAGTGGAAAGCATTAGGTGGCAAAGCTGTTTTTGCAGCGAATTTTCCTTTGGGATATTATACGGGTCAAATAGACTTAGAGTCTAAGAATAATTTACAGGATTTTGTAAAAAACAGATTAGACCAAGGGATTGAATTTGAAGCTCTAAATGGTCATAATGCTGAAGTCTTGGTACCTTCAGGGATTGATCAAATGAATATTATTCATAACATTTCTGAAACCATAACTGAGGTTAATAAGTATTCTAAAAATGAGCTAGTTATTAGTACTTATCCAGAATTTATGGCTAAATTACATCAAAAAGATTTACCGGAATATCAGGGTGAATTAAGATATCCAACCTACTCAAGAGTTCATCGCACTATTTCATCAGTTAGGTCAAGAAACAAGCGCAATAATTTTAAACTTGAACAAATAATTACTCGTCGGTTAGAACCATTAATGGTAATTGCGAAGTTTGCTAAAGTGCCCATATCTAACGGAATAGTGATTAAACTATGGAAGTTATTATTTAATGTGCAACCACATGATACGTTGGGTGGGAGTGTTACAGACAATGTGGCAGAAGATATTAATCATCGATTTAAGCAAGCGTTCGAAATTGCAGATGGTGTTGAAAATTATATTAAGAAACGAATAGCTCAAAGTTTGGCCTTATCAGATCATGATGTAATGGTCTTTAATACTGATCCTTATGAATTTAATGGTCGTAAGATAGTTGAAATAATAAGTTCTAGTGAGAATGTTTGTTTTCCTAAAGAATATGATGCGGTTATAGTAGCTAAAGAAGAGGTTCCGCCTCGTCCGCATATAATGCAACTAACGCCAAATGGTTATGAATTTAAGGATGAACCAGGTTACTTTAAGCTAAAAGTCAGTTTGTCAATAACGATGGCAGGATTAGGCTATCGGGTGATTCATTTTGAAGATAGTGAATCGTCAATGCCAGCACTAGAGCAAGTGCAGGGAGACTCGATTTCTAACGACAACGTTAAGCTTATTTTTAAAGATGGAAAATTCAAGTTAATAAATAAAAATCAAGTATTTACAGATATTATAAGTATCTATGATCAAGCCAATGATGGTGATACATATGACTTTTCTCCTTTAATCGATGATAGTGAAATGCGGTTGCCATGGAATGGTAAGCTTAAAAAGACTAGTTCAGCAGATATTGAGCAATTGGTCTTATCAGGTGAATGGCAAATTCCAGCTACTTTAGCTGATAGGGTAAAACAGTCGGATAAAGATATGGCTGTGATTAAATATAAACTAGTTTTAAGTTTAAGCTCAACAGCTAAAATTGTCACAGCAAAGTTAAAGATTGATAACCAGGCTTTTTCACATCGGCTGCGACTTAGGCTTAAAACGGGAATTAATACTGAATTTGCTCATGCCCAAATTCAAGGTGGTTTTACTAAAACTAAGAATATTCCTATTGCTGATAATTGGAATGATGAATTTGTTGAAAAGCCAGTAAATATCTATATTTTTGATCGTTATGTTGGCTTAAAAGATGCTGAAAATGGTTTGTACTTTTTGGGTAAAGGTCAAAAAGAGTATGAGCGAGTCGATGATGCTCTCTATATAACTTTAATGGCAACAACTGGAGAACTTGGTAAACCAGATTTATTATGGCGCCCGGGTAGAGCATCAGGGGATACGACTTCTGTTGGGCATGTGATGATGCCGACTCCGATGGCGCAGGAAATTGGCATAAATGAATTTGAATTTGGGTTATATGCGCCGTGCGACGAAGAATTATCAGAAGATAAACTTTCTCAAGAAATGAATCATTGGTATTCACCTTCGGTTAGCTATCAAATGCAGCAATATAATTTATTCGTAAATCGTTTAGACAATAAGTTGTGGGATATTGAAAATCCAACTGGGGATTCACAGTTAGGTACGGATGAAACATGGTTAACAATTATTCCTGATGTTGAGGTATCAGCTCTATATCCTGCTTATACGCTCAAAGACCATTTAGTTTTACGTTTATCAAATATGACTGAGTTTGCAAAGGATATGTCTTATTTAAAGGATCAAGGATATATTCAAGTAGATAGCCTAGAGCAAACTGTAACTCAAAGCTTTAAGATACAGCCTTATGATATGATTACCGTGATTAAAAAAATATAGAAGGTTAAATAGCGTAACTAGTTCTATTATTTTAATCGATTGAGAAGAGGTTGACTTGTATGGAACTTTCTCATAAAAGATTAGGCAATATCCTGAAAATTCTATTGAATGATTCTTCTAATAAATACTTTTCTGCTTCATTTTTAGCTCAAAACTTTGGTGTTAGTACCAGAACAATTAGAAATGATATCCAAGAATTAAATAAAGAGCTGGATAAATATAATGTGCAAATCAAGAATAAACGTATGGCAGGATTTTATATCGAAGGTGTCTCTAAACAAACTCGTAAAAGGTTACTGGATATCACGCAGAGTAAATTGCCGGCTTCAAATTTTTTAGAGCGAATTCAAGAAATTGAACAATATTTGTTAGTTAATGATGTGGTAAACATTACCGAATTAACAGAGCAATTTTTTATCAGTGATAATACTTTTTTTAGTTATTTGGTAACAATTAAAAAGGAATTTTCAAAATTTGATTTAAAAATCTCCAAAAATCAGGATAATTATTTTGTGGAAGGTTCAGAACTAGCGAAAAGAAATTTTATAATTACTAGATTAATAAATAAAAAAGCCAATACCTATATTGTTGATTTTACAGAACAAGAAAAGACCATTTTTTATAATGTTGACTTAGAGTTGCTTAAGCAAATTGTTCATGGCTTTTTACGACATTATAATTATAAAATAACGGATATCAATGCTAAGAACATAATTTTACATGTAGCATTAAGTATTTCTAGAGTTAAGTTAGGACATCATTTAGATTCAAGTAATATCTTAAAAATAGATCAAACAGTTTTAAATTCGTTGTTGGTCTTATCAAGAAAGATTGAAGAAAAGTTTCAAATAAAATTTAATCAAAATGAAGCAAATGATTTAATTTATCATTTTGCTATAAATTATCCTGAATGTGTGACAAATAGTAAATTTGATATTAGTAAAAGCATTGAAGAAGCGGTAACTACTTTTTTAACAAATATCAAAGTTAAATTTGCAATTGATTTGTTAAACGATCAAGAACTGCATGTTAATTTAATTCAACATTTAACAAATTTGGTTAAGATCAAAAAAATGAATGGTGACAGAAAGAATCCATTACTGAACGTGATCTTGTCTACTTTTCCTTATGCTTATGAAATGACGGTTTACGCGGCACCCGTCTTAGAAAATATGTTAAAGTTGCATCTTAATGATGATGAAGTATCTTTTATCACGCTTCATATTGGTGCTGCTGTTGAAAGACAAGGAGAATTATCTGCCAAGAAAAATGTTGCTTTGGTTTGTAGTACTGGTGCTTCTATGGCTGCCTTAATCAAGGCAAAGTTGCAAACGCAATTTAGTTCTTTTATCAATATTACAGGTACGTATACTTATGATGAATATTTAGAAGGTAGCGCTGCTAACAATGATTTTTTAATAGCTACTGTTCCATTAAATAACTCACCAATACCGGTAATAAAACATACTAACCTAGTAGTGGGTCAATATTCGACGGAATATTGATTCACTGCTTTTTCTTTGTTTTAAAATTGAAGCAGGGTTGAAGTTAATATGCCCTAGTTACTTTTGACGCTTGTACCTAGTACTTGACGCCCTAAATAAAACTGACAGCTTCATCAGTTAAACTTAAATCTCTTCGTAGTATGTTGGCACTTGATGTCCGGTATAGAAAATTAGATATAGTTTAGCTTGTAACTTCTACCCTGCACAATTAAGTTAGTTGGAGGTATTTGAAGATGAATAATTTAGTTGTAGTGGGAATTGACGTGAGCAGTCGTAAATCTGCTGTTTGTATCATGCTTAATAAGCAAGTCATTAAACAGTTTAATATCACCAATGATGCCATTGGTTTTCAGCAGCTACTTGATGAATTAGAATTTTATCACCAACAACCACAGATTGTCTTTGAAGCAACTGGGGTTTATTCTTGCAGATTGCAGGCTTTTCTTAACCAATATCATTATCGCTACACTATGCTTAACCCACTTAAAGCCAAACAGCAATTAGATCAATTTAGACGCAATAAAACTGATCGCCGCGATGCTAAAGATTTAGCTTACTCACAGTTTATTTATCATCGCGGACCAACTTATCTACAAGACCCTAACTATAAGCAGTTAGGTGCCATGAGTCGTTTTTATGAGCAATTAACTCATGATTTGGTTTCAGCTAAGAACCGGTTACACCGCGTATTACAGTTTACTTTTCCTGAGCTAGAAACCTTAACTAGTCATCCTGACGGTACGAATTATTGGCGCTATGTCCAAACTTTTACGCATCCACAAATCGTTAAAAATTTAGGTTACGAAGGAGTTATGCAGTATTTTTTAAGCTTCCATGGTATTGGTAAGCAGCGTGCAAATAAGTTGGCAACTAACTTACTTGAACTGGCTGACACAGCTTATCCAGCAGTTGATAAAGCTGCTTTTGAAGTTGAACAAGCTAGATATTATGCTCAACGACTAACCAAACTAACTAAAGAGCGTGAAAATGTCATTCAAAAGATGTCTGACTTAGCTAGTAAATTACCCAACCGTGATCTAAAAATTCTTGAAAGTATTCCAGGTATTTCACAAATTACCGCAGTTAGATTATTAGGTGAATTAGGCGATATCAGACGTTTTCGTAATCCTAATGCCTTAAATGCCTTTGTTGGTTTAGACTTACGTCATTACCAGTCGGGCGAAATGGAATTGACTGATCATATTAGTAAACGTGGCAATCCCATTGGTCGTAAGATTCTCTACCGTACGATTGGACAAATGGATTCAGTAAGATATTCTGAGCCTTGTCACATTGCCGATTATTACGAAAAGAAAAAACGATCTTCTCAAAGTAGAAACTTCAAGAAGATCGCCATCGCAGCAGTCCACAAACTAACACGGACTGTCTACTATTTGATTGTGCATGATCAATTATATGATTATAGCGTAGTCAAAAATAAACAGGGCTTTAACTAAAACCAATTGATCATAAGATTACTATAACAGCTTAGTTCAAAAATGCAATTGGACTAAGCTTATTTGGGTTACAACATATTATCTAAGTTTAATCTACTTAAAGATAATTCTAATGACGGACTACAAGAATTATGATTTAATACCTTGATATACTTGACTTTGAGTAGAAAAATTGACTTGGCAAATTTTCATAATGATCTTATGCAATTGTCTGATTATTTAAAATCTTTGAATAATCCATATGGTGCAATTGATAAGTTATTTGATAGAAATAATATTTATTTGTTAGATGAGCAATTGACAAAGCGTCAACTACTAGATATGCTAATCAAAAATTTAGAGAGCCAAAAAGTTGTAACTAAAGATTATATGAAAAAAGTATATGAGAGAGAAAAAATGTATTCTACTGCAATTGGCGGTAAGATTGCTATTCCACATTCTCTAGGGTATGCCACAAAAAAATCTAAGGTTTCATTTGCAAGATTAAAAAGACCAATTCTTTGGGATGAGAACAATGAGGTAAAATATGTATTTTTACTAGCAATTTCAAGAGAAGATTATTTAAGTATTCAGAAGCTGTTTGATTTTATAGTTGACTTACAAGGAAATACAAGTTTTCGTCAAATTATTGATAGAAGTAAAAATCCGCAAGAAATTAAAGATGCTATTAGTATGTTAATCAAAACTAGTTATTAATTATGGAGGTAGATATGTTAATTGGGTCGATCGAAGCAGGAGGGACAAAGTTTGTTTGTGCAGTGGGTGATGAAGAATATCGGATTAAAGATGAAATTGTCTTGCCGACAACTATGCCTGAAGAAACACTTACGAAAGTTATCGATTATTTTAAAGGGTATAAGTTGGACTCTCTTAGTATTGCATCGTTTGGACCAATAGAAATTAGAAAGACGGCAGCTAATTATGGCTGCATTACTACTACACCTAAGGCAGGCTGGCAAAATGTTAATATTGTTAGCATTTTGCAAACAGCATTAGATATTCCGATATTTTTTACCACAGATGTAAATGGAGCGGCTTATGGTGAATACATTGCGTCTAAGTTATCTGAGACGCCAGTTAGTTCACTGGTTTATTACACTATCGGAACAGGAGTAGGTGGTGGAGCAATACTGGATGGCAAAATTGTAGGTAGTTTGGGTCATTCAGAAATGGGGCATGTTTTTGTGAAAAGACATCCAGATGATATAGAGTTTCAAGGAATTTGTCCATATCACAATGATTGCTTAGAGGGCTTAGTTTCTGGGCCTACTTTTGAAGCTCGGCTTAGTCAAAAAGGTGCTAGTGTTTCTCTGGAAAATCATGTTTGGGATATTATGAGCTATTACGTTGCTCAAGCTGCGATGCAAACAACACTTATCCTACGTCCAGAAAAAATTGTTTTTGGCGGTGGTGTGACAAGTGAGCCATTTTTGAAAAAAGTCAGAAAAGATTTAAATGCTATGCTTAATGGTTATGTAGAGATGCCCAACTTGGACAAATATATTACGATGCCGATGTTTGCAAATAATAAATCTGCTACTATTGGAAACTTTGCATTAGGAAAAAAGCTTATAAAAAGTAATAAATAGCATTGTACAAATAATCACAAGAGTAATATACTTAGTTTATAAGTATCCGCTTTTATAATTTAAAATTAAATCACATTAAAAGAAAAACTCTAATCCGATGTTGAATAATTCAATAATAATGGAGAGTTTAAAATGAATTTTACCCAATTAAAATGTTTCATCAAAGCAGTTGATAATTCTAGTTTTACAATTGCTGCTGAAAGGCTTAATTTTTCACAATCGGCAGTATCGAAAAACATTAAAGATTTAGAAAATACTGTTGGTGTAACTTTAATTAATCGTGCCCACCATCGTATTTCACTTACTAATGCTGGTAGATATTTTTATCATGTTGCCCGCAATGTAGTAGATGACATGGATTATACGGTTGCCTATTTGCAGAATCAAAAAAATAATACGGAAACTTTATTACGTGTTGGAGTTTGTGATACACCGTTAGAACAAAAAGTATTACCGATCTTTTTACGAAAGTTACGCAAATCAGATAGTGAATTAAATGTACAATTTGTTTTTGTCTTGAAGAATTCTATTGGTGAATTGCTTAATCATCATGTGGACGTTTGTATTATTGCTCGTGATGATGTAGATATTGTGCCGGATGTGCAATTTGAATCGTTAATTTCTGGACACTTTGTCGTAGCTTGTCCTGAGGATTCTGCTCTAGCTAAAAAAGAGTTAGTAACACTAAATGATCTTAGAGATAAAAATATCTTTTTAATTGATCCTAATAGTTCACTCAATGTACAAATCCAATATCAAAATTTATTAATTCAAGATATGGGAACGCAAAATGTCAAGTTTGTTCAAGATTATATGACAATGGATATTTATGTTAAAGCTGGCTGGGGATATGGCATCTTACCTAATTTTATTGCTGATTATCAAGCTAATGGAGCTAGCTATATTCCAGTTGATTATCATGAAATTTCACCATATGGAGTAGCATATATGGATTCATTTAATAATAAAGCTGTCTTAGAAAAGATTAGCAAAGCCTTGAAAAGTGCCATTAGAGAAGTTGTTCCTCTGAAAAACAAATCGTAGAAAATATAATAATTATTTTTAGCCTGTAATAGCTTACTAATTTAACTATTACGGGCTTTTTTTGTATCTAAATATTTTGTTTATTCCATTATGTAATCCTCAATTCTAAATTAAGTGCAAAGATTCACTTGAATAATAGTATTATGAAAGCGGATTAAGATAATTCTTTTTAGTGAGGGATTAAAGATGAAAGATACTTATGATGTGATAGTAGCAGGTGCTAGTAATGCTGGTGCCATGGCAGCAATGGCTGCTGCAGAAAATGGGGCTAAAGTTTTATTAATTGATAAAATGGCTAGCTCCAGATTTCTTTTTCGGTCTTTTTTTGCGGCTTTAGACAGTAATGCACAAAGAAGAGCTGGAATAAAGGTTGATAAAGCTAAGCTAATGAATTTTTTAACATTATTTTTTCAAGATAATGTTGATGAGCGGTTGCTTTGGACATGGGCTAACCACACTGATGAAACAGCTAATTGGCTAGAAGACAATATTCTAAAGCCTAATGGCGGTATTTTAAAACCTCAAGTAGATGCAAATTATGAAACTGTAGTCAACACTGCTTTTAATACTGAATTAGCAGTAGCTACTCCAGATAATGATTGGGCACACTACGGTGATTGGATCATGGATAAACTCAAGGAACTTGGAGTTACTCTCAAGTACAACACCAAGCTGGAAGAGTTGATAACAGCTGATGATGGTAGTGTTACAGGAATTGTTGCTAGTGATCGTAATTCAGGTATTAAGACGGAATTTTATGCTAAAAAAGGTGTCATCATTTGTACAGGTGGTTATGGTGCTAACACTGAGCTAATGCAGAAGTGGGATCCACTAGGTTATAAGAAAAATGTCTATTCTGATAGTCCACGTGATGATGGGTCAGGTATTTTAGCAGGGTTAAAGGCTGGTGCTGCTCGAGATGAAGAACCAGCAGAAATTATCTTTGATCGCGGTGCAGTTCATGTTGGTACAGATGCGGAAAAACACTATGTGGTTGACTATAAAGATCCGGGTTATTTTTGGATGGGAGCTTACCCATTACTCAAAGTTAATTTAAATGGGGAACGTTTTGGCAACGAAAGTGTTCCGTACCAATTTGATATTAATGCGGCAGCTAAGCAACCAGGATATTTGGAGGCTGAGATTTGGTCGGGAGATACTATGGATCACCTAGCTCAATTTAAGACGCAAGGTTGTTCACGGTTAGGTTTTCCAGGAATTTATAACACTGAAGAAAATAAGGCTGAGGTTGAGCGCCGAATTGCGGATGGCATGATTCAAAAAGCAGATACAATTGCAGAATTGGCCCAGAAATTAAACTTACCAGGAGATAACTTAGTCGCTAGCGTTAGGACATACAACAAAATGTGTGACCAAGGCATTGATACGGATTTTGGTAAAGAACAGTTTAGATTGTTCCCAATTAAAAAGGGACCATACTATGGTGTTATTATGGGTGGCCGTCTGCTAGCCACACTAGATGGTTTACGAATTAATACCAAAATGC
Organism: Lactobacillus sp. ESL0684; assembly: GCF_029392675.1. NCBI lineage: Bacteria > Bacillati > Bacillota > Bacilli > Lactobacillales > Lactobacillaceae > Lactobacillus > Lactobacillus sp. ESL0684. The sequence goes on from NZ_CP113941.1 coordinate 219,236, forward strand.
AAGTCATTAATAAAAAAGGGCAAGCAATTCCACATCTTTATGCAGCAGGTAATGCTAGCGGAGGGTTCTTCTGGGGTAGTTATCCAGACAGAGTACCAGGACTTACTTGTAGTCATGCTCAAACATTCGGTCGATTAGCTGGGCAGTTTGCTAGTGAGAATTAATTTTATTTAAGAAAGAAGATTTAATAATGGAAGAAAAACAATTACCAAAACTTTCTAATTATCGGTGGGTGATCTTAGCGATTGCAGCATCACTTGATATGATTAGCAATTATGTTCAGTTTCAAATATCTGCATTAGCCACTCAGATTATGCCGGAGCTACATTTGACTCAACCACAATTTTCGAGTTTATTGATGGCGCCGATGTTAATTGCCGTGTTTCTCAGTATTCCTGCTGGGTCATTAGCAGATAAGTTTGGCGCTAAGAAAATAGTTACAGTTGGTTTAGTTGTATCGGTTATTGGAGCATTCGGTCGCTTATGGGCTAGTAACTTTATTACAATGATGATAATGCTACTATTATTTGGTGTTTACATGGCGTTACTCAACGCTAATACGATGAAATTATTTGGGACTTGGTTTAAACAAGATACTAACATGGCGATGGGAATTTTCTTTGCATCAGCCAGTGTTGGAATCATGCTTTCGCAAATTACGGGACCAATGTTTCCTAATGTTCAGACCGCTTATATTTTTTCATCAGTTGTTTTACTTATTTTAGCAGTTTGTTGGATTGTTTTTGTTAAGGATGTTCCAGCTGGTGAGGAATTACCTAAACAAGAAGTTGTAGCCGAACACAAGGAATCTTCATGGGACTTCTTTAAAGTTGCTGCTAAAAGTAAAAAGACTTGGATTGTTGCAATGTCTGTTGGCTTCGGTATGGGTGCAAGTGAAGCTTTTTCTGGAATTTTACCTCAAGCTTTTGCAGCTAGAGGAATGACACCGACGCAAGCCGGTACGATTGCGGCAATTGCTACTGTAGGTAGTATGTGTGGTAGTGCTTTTGGTCCAGCAATTGTTGATAAATCAAAACGTGCTAAACCATTAATGATGTTGATTACTATTTTAGGTGGTATTTCAATGGCAATTACTTGGTACATGCCTCTAGGAATAGTGCTAACAGCTAACTTAATTCTGGGTGGACTGCTAGGTGCAATGACTGGACCAATTATGCAAGCAATGCCAATTCAATTTCCTGAAATTGGACCTAAATATGCTGGTAGTGCCGGTGGCTTAGTTGGTACGATTTCATTACTACTTTCATATTGTGTACCGGTAATTATTTCTGCGATTGCTGGTAAGAGCTATGTAACTACTTTTATCGTTCAGGGGACAGTTTTTGCTTTAACAGCGATTTTTATTGCACTATTACCTGATGCTAACAGTGCACGTCGCCACGGATAGGATTCGAAAGGATTTTGGTTATAAATGAAAAATAAAATTACAAATAAACCTGGTAAATATACTGGCTCAGGTCAGGGTAAAGATGAGTTAATTAATGTTGAAGTTGAAATTGGTCAAGATAAGATAAATCAGATCAAGGCTATGAATAATTTTGCTCCGGATAGTTTGGCTGCCAATGCTTTCCAAAAAATGGCACAGAAAATTATTAATGAGCAATCTGTTGATGTTGATGTTGTGTCTGGTGCTTCGGAAACCTCTCGCGGAATAATTACGGGTGTCAAAGAAGCTTTGACTAAAGCAGATGTGGATTTTACTGCTCTAAAGTCTAATGGATCAAAGAATACAGGTACTACTAAAGAAGTAATTGACGTTGATGTCGCCGTGGTTGGTGCTGGGTCAGCCGGTGTTGCGGCTGCTCTGGCTGCTAAGCAAGAAGGTGTAAGTGTAGCGTTGATTGAAAAGACAGTATCCCCACTTGGAGCGGGAACTTTTGCTGGAGGGATGTTTGCGGTGGATAGTCAGCAGCAAAAAGACGCAGGAAAAGTAGTATCTAAAAAATGGCTTTATGACGAATATATGGATGCTTCTCAAGGCTACATGAATTCAATTTTAGTGCGCCGGATTATTGATGAATCAGGCAAAACTGTTGATTGGCTTAATGAAAATGGTGCTATTATGAAACTGGTTGATGCCGGTACAGGTGGCAGCTATGATCATATTGGTATGCCCGCAACACTTCATGGTTATCAAGAAGGTGGAACTAAGGCAATTACTAACTTAATAGATAAGTTTAAATCATTAGGTGGTAAGGTGTATTTTGGTTTTGCTGGTAAAAAGATACTGCAAGATAATACTGGCGTAGTAACGGGATTAATTGCGCAAGGTGATGAGAGTGAGCTTGAAGTTCATGCTCAAAAAACTATTATTGCTACTGGTGGTTTTGGTGGGAATCCTAAAATGCGTAAGGAATATTTGGGTGATGTTAGTACACCAGGTCAAGTTTTGCAAAACACTGGTGATGGCTTAAATATGGCTTGGGATGCTGGCACTGCTCATCATATTAATGGTTCAACGCATTATTTCTGGCAGACTTTTAGCAATGAAGATACTAATGCGATGGCTAAGTTAATTGGTCCAGATTGGCTGCCATTAAATGCTTTAGCAGACTTTCCCAACTTACGGGTTAATCTTCGTGGACAACGCTATGCTAGTGAAACGCATGCTTTGGATTTTGCTGTACATGGTGCTGAGTTGTCTGAGCAGCCTAAACAAACTGAATTTGTTATTTTTGATCAAGCCATGCTTGATAAGATTAAGGCAGGTGGTACTGCGGCAATTGAGGAACATTATGACAAATGGAAGAATAAACGACAATTTTACATGGAATTTAATTTTCCAACTGATACCGCTGAGAGTATTAAGCGTGAACATGAAAAAACTGATTTTACTAGCTTGCTCAAGAAGCTATCAACAACTGACGTAGTGTTTGTTGGCAAGACCCTTGCGGAATTGGCTGACAAAATTGGTGTTGACCCAGTTAATTTACAACAGTCTGTTAACCAATATAATCATGCTAAACAAGTAGGAGACGACGAGTTATTCTTTTCTGATCCTGAGCGTATGATTCCTGTAGAACAAGGACCATTTTATGCGGTGAAATTTATCGCACGCAATTTGGGTACACTTGGCGGTGCCACAATTGATGAAAAGATGCACGCTCTTACACCTGCTGGTGAACCTGTAACTAATTTGTATGTTACAGGAGCGGATGCCTCAGGAATGTATGGTAAGGCTTATGTTGATTTTGAAGGTGGAACACTTGGTTTTGCCTATATTTCTGGTCGTTTGGCCGGAATTGATGCTGCCCAAATGGTGAAGACAGATAAAGAAGGATAAAAATATGACTCAAAAATATGATGTAGTGGTTGTTGGTGCTGGACTAGCTGGCTTTGCAGCTGCTACTGAAGCTGTTGATAATAATTTAAAGACGTTATTAATTGAAAAAGGCAAGATCACAGGCGGGACTGGTAACTACGTTGAAGGGGTCTTTGCAGCTGATTCTGAATTACAGAAAAAAGAGCATGCGGTAATTGATAAAACCGAGCTGCTCAAAGAAGAGCTGGAATACTCACACTATAAAGGTGACGGCAAGATGTGGCAGAAGTATATTGCCAGTGCTGGTAAGAATGTTTCTTGGCTTGAAGAACGTGGAGTTAAGTTTGCCATGGTAGTTAGTATGGGAACTAGCGTTAGAAGTTGGCACTTGTTTGAAGGTAAAGGGCATGATGCGATCCATAATGGTCTAGAACCATATGCTAAGAAAAGGGGGCTAACTATTAAAACACTGACTAAAGTTACGGATTTAAAGCAAGTCCAAGATCAGAGCTATGAGGTTGTTTTAGAAAATGTTACCGATAAGGTAACTGAAATTGTTAATACGCAGAATGTGATTTTAGCAACTGGCGGATACTTAAACGATGAAAAATTATTTAGTCAAACGCCTCATCAGAATCCCGAGAATGTTATTCCAGTTAATTCTGGCAAAAGTACAGGTGATGGATTGCGCTTGGCTTGGCAACTTGGTGCTAAAAAGTATTTTACAGGTATGTCAATGATGTTTGGTGGACAATTAAAAGATAAAACTGTTCCATCATTTAAACTCTGGGGTACAGCAATTTGGAGTTCTGTTTGTGATCAACCACAGATGTGGGTTAACGAACTAGGTGAGCGCTTTGTTGATGAAAGTGCCTGCGTAGTTAATTGGGCAAATGAAGGCAATGCGATGAATCGGCAGGATCGTGTTTTCTGTATCTTTAGTCAAAATATTTTAGATGATTTTACTGATAAGTCATATCCACGTTCAATGAAACCGATAATTCCTGAAGATCGTTATCCAACTTTGCGGGCTGATATTGAACAAGCAGAAAAAGATGGTCGCAAATACCTACATAAAGCCGAAACTATTGAAGAATTAGCACATGCAATTAATACGCCAAATTTGCCAGCGTATGTTAAGCATTATAATGAAATGGCTAAAAATGGTGAAGATACCGATTTTCATAAGCCAGCTAAGTATATGTTGCCAATCACAGGAGATGGTCCAGTTTATGCTATTGAATTAGGAGTAGGAGCATATACGACTGGCGATGGGTTGCGAGTTAATGTTGATAATGAAGTTCTGAACACTGAAGGTCGACCGATTAAGGGATTGTATGCTATTGGTAGTGATGGGTCAGCTGTTCTTTATGGTGACACCTACGGTGTTAATGTACCGGGTACTCATGCAGGTTATTGTATATTTTCTGGTCGAAACGCTGTCCAAGCAATTACTCAAGCAGAATAGTTAAAGGTTTCAAATAAGCCATTAAGTCAATACAGACTCAATGGCTTTTATTGTAGCTAAATTATTCTTGCTACTTTTAAATATAATATAAGCGCTTTACACTGGTTAACTAAAGAATTATGATAAAGGTAAACTTATATTGATGTTAAGAATCAGGAAAAACAATGAAAGAAAAGAAACTTAGGAATTGTCTTAAACTAGCGTTTTGCTCATGTTTATTATTCTTTAGCTACATAGCAAATACCAATCGACCTGTTTTTGCTGCTGATACTACTGATTCGGCAGCGGAAATTGACTATGATGCAATTACACCAGTGGCTCAGCCCAAGGGGCAAGAAGTAGTTATTCCGACTAACACTAAAATAACTCAAAATGATGATTATGCTAGATCAAGTTTGGCTAATTGGCAGGATATGCCAGCAGGCACAACTTTTTCTTGGATCAGGAAGCCTAAGACAATCATTAATGGTTTATCCGATGGTAGAGTAGGAATAGTTTTACCAGATGGTACATTTAAATTTGTTGAGGTAACCGTCAAGATTGCTGGGCAAAAACAAGTCAAGCTTAAAAAGGATACCTATTTATTTAACGAGCAGGGTAAGCAACTTAATAAGACATTGTTGAAGTCTGGTTCAATTGTTAACGTTAATGGTACGAAAAAAATTAAGGGTCATAAGTTCTATGTTTTAGATGACCAACACTTTTTACCACTAAGTAACTTTAAGGTTAGCAAAAAGCAACAAGTTAAAGTAGGTAAAAAGCTGCAGCGAGTCATGCACAGTACCTATCTATATGATGAAAAAGGTCATAGAGCCAATGCGATTACGCTAAAAGCTGGCTCGTATGTCAAAATTCATGAAATTGCTCAAGAAGACAATATTAACTATGCGGCTGGGCGGTTTTTTTATTTAGTTGGCAAGGGACTTTATGTACCAGTGCGTAACATCACTGGAATGAAGAACGAAGTTGAATGGCAAGATAAAGCAATCCCGCTTTATAATAATCAGGGTAAAAGAATAGGTGAAATTCCAGCTCATACACCATATAGAACTTACGGAGATGCGGTTAAAATTAAAGATAAATATTATTATATTGTTGATAAAGGGAAATTAATACGCGATAGGGTATCATAAAATGAAAAAATTTCAAAAGTTAGGGATGTTTCTAGCTGCATTATTGCTAGGGATAAGCCCAATAATATCAACTGTTCAACCGGAAACTGTGCAAGCTAAGAAGGCTATTAAGTACGAGTTAGAGACGATCGATGACCCTTTTATCTATAAAAGCAACGGTAAGCGATATAGATATTATCATGAAATAGCTGGATATGGTGCTCCTGATATAAATTCTGATGGATATGCTTATATTGATAGTGAAGAAACTGGTGAGGTTACTTATACTGGTAAGACTAAAAAAATTAAGGGTAAGAAGTATTATCAGCTTGCCAAGAATGCTTATATTAAGGCAGTTAATGTTGCTTCAGTAAATGGTAAAAATGTTCAAAAGGGGAAGTTGTTACTCAATCATGCTTCTCAAGTTTATAACCAAACTGGCAAGAAGACAGCTAAAGTACTAGCTAATAATACCTTGGTCAAGTATGTTGGTAAAATAAAAAAGACCAATAAAATGCCTAAATATTTCTATTATCAATATCTGGATGAGGGGAAGACAGAACAGTGTTATTTACCAATTCATCGGATTAAGGGCGAGGATTTTTATTCATTAGGTAAGAATCGTTATATTAAGGCTATTAATGTAGCAAGAATTGATGGCTATGTGGCACGATATAATGGTGTCGTTAGTGCTATTGTTAGAGAAAATACCAGTACAACTTCATTTACTGGCGTAAAGGCTCTCCATAAGCTCAAGAAAGGACAAAAAATTAAGCTAGATTTGTCCTTTACTCAAGATGATGAGGATGGTGATTACTATGATACTTGCTATCGCCTACATGATTATCCTAATGAATACATTGATGACTGGAAAGTAAAGATAAGAAATGAAGTGCCAATCGTTAATTACAATGATATTGCTTTGAGGAAGTTTACGGCTGTTTCTAATGAGCCGCTTAAGCTTTATGATAATCAGGCAGTAGAGTTATCTAAGCCACTGACGCCTGCTAAAGATGAAACTGTCAGTGTCGATGGTTTGTTTTACCTGTGGAATAAGACTCAGCAAAAAGCAGAACTTTATTATCATGTATTAAGGCAAACTAATGAGCAGATTCCAGCAACAGATCCTAACCGGCTAACTTTTAGTAATGGTTTTGTTAAAGCAAGTGATATCAAGCTTGATAATGATTATGTTAAATTGGAACCTGTGAATACTGAACAAGAGGCTGAAGCAGATCAGGCAATAGCAACGGCTGATGACAAGAAGGAATTATTGCAGCTGTTTAAAGATGGACAGAATAATTTAACTGGTGATAATGTTAATTATGAAAATGCTTTGGCAAATGCGGCTAAGGTCTTGAACTCGGCTTCAGCTACTAAAGCTGAAGTAAAAGAAGTTGTTTGGTTGGTAAAGACTACTAAACGTTAATTAATTATAAACAAATAAAGGAGCTGCTAAAGCTCCTTTATTTGTTTATAGTGATACTAATTTAATAAAATTGCTTAATAATTGTACTAATTTGGGTTACTTTGTTTGGCTCAAGTCTTGCCACAACTCGGCAGTTTGTTCGTTTTGTAGGATCAATCGCACGTAAATGTTGCAATAATGCAGTACTGTGTACTTTTTCTTGTTGAATAGTAATAAACATTGGTGATTGAAGATATTTTTCTTCAGTTAAATATTTTTTCGAAGAACTAATAGGCACAATAATTATGGTATTGAAATGTCGATTATAGTGCTCATTACTGACAACAAGGCATCGGCGAGTCTTTTTTATTTCGGTACCTTTGGCTGGATTAAGGTCAATCCAAATAATATCTCCTTGTTGCAATTGCACTAGCCAAAGTCCTCACTTTCGATATCTTTACCCCATTCGACTTCAGATGTAGCAATACTGCCGTATTGCTTTTCTTGTTCGTCAATGATATCCCATAAATTTGGTTTATCAGTAGTGACAGTGATTTTTCCGTCTGGAGAGATTAACCATTCGATTTTGTCTTGAGGATTAACTTGGAGGATATTTCTAACAGTCTTGGGAATAGTAATTTGATTTTTACTGGTTATTTTGGAACTAATTTTTGTTAGATTTTGCATAAATAGGCACCTCTCATTAATAATATTTATTATAGCTCCTCTTATAATGTAAGGAATTTTAAATAATAAAGATTAATGGACTAAGCATTAATTAACCATAAAAAATAAAGGAGCTGGTAAAGCTCCTTTATTTGTTTAACTAATTTTTATGATCGTTAACGATAATGCTATTAGCTGTTTGATCGTTATTGGGTTTAGTTTTATTTAGACCAGAGCCAGTAAACATGTTTTGTTTCTTTTTAACGTGTTCAGTCTTTAACTGGCTTAAGTCGAGGTTAGTCAATTTTATATCTCCAGCAAACATGTTGGTCATATTGGCGACTTTAGCAGTATTAATTTTACTTAAATCAATTCTAGTTAACTTGGGATTGTTACTAAATAAATTGCTCATATTGACCGTTTGACTGGTATCAACTAGGTTGAAGTTATCAATGCTAATCAGATTATATAAATTATTAAACTTACTATCAGAGTTAATAGGTAAGATAACTGGTGTAGCAAAGACAATATGTTCAATTGTTGGGCCCCAAGAAACTAAATTTGCAATTGGTTTAGTTCCTAGTTGCTGTCCATTAGGGCCCTTGCTGATAGTCATAGTTCTGCTGATAATATCGTATGACCAATTACATTCGCCATCTTGTCCGCTCCATAAAGTAGCAAAAGTGTTGGTGCTAGTTTCTGCTGCAGCGATTGGAGTTGGATTAAATCCTAATGTGCCAATACTCACTAGGATTGTAGCTGCTAATAGTAATGATTTGGCTTTTCTTTGAAAACAGCTTGTTTTTTTCATTTTAAAAATTCCTCTTAAACTAATTGTTAGCTTAATTATAATCCTAAATGAGATGGTAGACTAAATTATTTCAACAAGAGTTAGTGTCAACCATTTTGTGAGTAATGAGCTTTAAGCCTTTGCCTGCTGCTTTTTAAGCAAATATTGTGCAACATTGCCACCGTTTAACTGGAAGATAATACTCCTAGCTACACCTTCAGCGCCCTTTTTACTCCAGCCCATTGGTCTTGAGCTTAGGCGTTCTGACAAATAATGACTAATATGTCCTTCAGCCGTGCAGCGCTGATAGTCTGGAGCTTGGGTATTTAAAATTGCCTGCCAGTTACCTAATAGATAGGTCTTTGCCTGCTTTAGTGCCTCTTTTTGTGTTGTGGTTAATTCTGGATCACTAAAACGGGTTTTAAAGTATAACGCTACTTTATCCCGCTGACCTGTTAAATCCCAATGATATAATCAATAAGCTGCATTGGCTTTAGTATTAATTTTTGTTTCCAACTGGACAACTACTGATAATTATCATCGAGCTGCTCAAGATAAGACCTAATTAGGCTTAAGCCCCAATGGCGTAATTCTTGCATAAAAGCTTCTAACAAATCATCAAAAGTAAGCTGGTTACCAAGCAGCTTATTAGTATTAGCAGTTAAATTAGCTAACAAAAGTTGTAAGTCTTGTAGTAAACTAATCATATAGAAGAAAACCTCTCTTAATGTAATCTTGTTCAAACTACATTTTAGCAGAAGGTAATCTTCTATTTTTTATTTTCCACCAATACTTTATGCTAACTCAACAAGATAAGGTTGATATCTATAATTTGTGGGAAAAAGTGTTTTGAATCAAAAGAATTTAGCAAAAATATAATATTGGTGGCTTGTAGAATGAAGGTGACACTAACGTTATGTTAGTTAAGTGGTACATTCTTACCAAGAAAATAGCATAGTTTATATTATTGTGATTATAAAAAATAAAATAATATTTGTTTTTTAAATAAATAAATGTTAAAATAATTAAAACATGAAAAACATGTTTAATTATTTTAGGAGGCATAATATGGCTTTAGTTAATGAAAATATTCTTGATAATTTTTCTCAAATACCTATTGGAAAAAGATCATTAGTCAAAGAAGATTCGTCATCAAACAAAAAGATAGTTTTTCATCACGAATCACCAGCTGACGGAGTTCAATTTGGTGTTGAAATGGACCCAGATGGTATTATGGTAGAGCAAAATCACGATCATTTTACGCTTTGTTGTTGTTGCTGCTCTTCTGGAGGTTCTGGTGCTACTAGTTATCGTAAGAAATAGAAAAGGGTCTGGGAAAAACTTTGTTATGAGTTTTTTCCAGACTCTTGATTTAGGTGATTAAAATGCTTTTTTTTAAAAAAATACGAGCTTTTATTAGTTTTTATTTTAGTTTAGCTTTAGATAATAAATTGACATTTGTGTTTACATTGGTTTTTCCAATTATTTATCAACTTCTTGTTTTTAAAAATAAACCTATAGTTGGAGAAAATCAGTTTATTTCTTCAATAATGCCTATGGTAGCTTACATAGTTGTTGATACAGCATTGAATGGGGTAACATTGCGGATGATAGCAACTAGAGAAAGTGGCTATATTAAGGCTTATTACTTTGCAAGTGGCAGTAGATGGGCAATTTATTTGGCAAATATGTTAGTTCAACTTTTTATGGTAGTCTTAGAAAATTTGATATTTATTATTTTGTCAATGTTGTATTTTAATTTCTTTTCTTTTAAAATTTTACTAGCACTGTTATGCACAGTATTTATTTCATTTCCTTTTGTTTCTTTAGGCTTTAATTTCTTGTTACTGCTAAGGATAAGAGGATCAAGTTTATCTATTTTATCTACAGCATTATTATTAGGCTTTTTGATGCTATTCAACGCAACATTCAATTTACCTTTAAAGTTCGTCTATTTGTTTAATCCATATACGTTAGTTGCTTTTTTACTAGAAGCATTGTTTTCCCCAAGTGTAAAGCTGTGGATATATATAGGAACGGTTTTCTTAATTTATGGACTAGTTGGTTACTTGGGCTATAGCTTTTTTGATTTACAAAATAGAGGGCATAAAGAATGAAAATAATATTAAAAGATTTATTTGTAACATATAACAAAAAAAATCGGATTTTTAAAAATTTTAATGGAAGCTTAGATCTTACTAAATTGAATATCATTATTGGTAAAAATGGTATTGGTAAAACGACGATGCTAGATACAATAAGTGGGTTGACTAGGATAGAAAGTGGTCGGATTTTTGGTGTACCTAAGCAAAAAGATATTATGTATGTATTTCAAAATGTCCCTTTTTTTACAGATGTAACAGTTAGCCAGCTTTTAAAAATGTATACCTCTTTTAATACTTCAGAGCAAAAAGTTAACAGCTTAAGTAAAGACTTTTTTTATGAAAATATTAATCCTTTACTAAGTCGTAATTTAGGAATACTTTCAGGTGGAGAAGTAAGATTAGTGTTTGATTATGCCTCAACTCTAGTTTCTAAAAAACTTTATTTATTTGATGAGCCTTTATCAGGTATAGATATAGAAAATAAGAAAAAAATACTTAAGTTGCTAGAGGTCCTTTCTTGTACAGCTCCAGTTATAGTAACTTCGCATGACTTAGAACCATTTGAAAATATTTCATGTACAGTAAATTATATTTCACCATCAAGCTTTATGTTTTCTGGCAGTTATAAAGAGTTGTTAAAAATTGGAAATGGTAATATAGAAGATGCTTTTCTTAATTTGACACTAAGGATGAAAGAAAATGAAAGATAATTATAGAGTTAGTTCGTTTATTATATATTCTCTAGACGATGAATCTTGGGTATTGCAGACTAGAGATAAAGTTAATATTATTACAGATAAAGATCTGATTGTATTGTTGAAAAAATTAACTACTAAAAAAGAGGTAGAATTAAAAGAATTAAAAGAATTCTTAAATTGTAAAACAAAAGAAGAGGCAGTCATAAATTATCTAGAAAGAAATGGTATATTACTGCCTGTAGAAAAGCTTAATTTTAATTTAACTAGTTCATTATTTGCTACCAATGATGAACAAATTTTTCACTTTATTAAAAATAATTACTTTGATAAATCGGTTTTTTTTAATAAAGTAGAAGAAGTACCTATTAATCCAGATCAACTTACTGTCGTTATATTAAATCCCTATAATCCAAGTATGGTTAAAGAGATATACAATAAGTTTGGTAAAGGAAAAAATAGTAATGGATATTTATTGGTAGGATTCTTTTATAATTTTCATTTTTATTTAGATAACATTTATAATCCACAACTTTGTTTGCCAACACATTTCGACCATCTTGGATATATACAATCTGGTATTTATTCAGATAAGACAAATTATACATATCAAGATCTAGTAAATGTCATCTTTAGGAAAGATTCAAATTTTAATTTAAAGTTCCCACTAGAATGGAAAGATCTGATTTTGATTTCAAATGTATTGGTCGACATAATAATTAAAATATTTGACCTTAATGATTCGACTAATTTATATGTAAACGATATAATTTTACAAATTACTGATATTGATATGGATACTAGAAAAGTCTCAAACGATAGTGCTAATTTTTGGGAGATGGAGATTGATGAATGAAAAAAGGAAACCCTTGGATTTAAACGCTGACGATGGAAATTGGTCAGATTATGCAGATGAATTTTTTCCAGATCAAACTTTAAATGATATTGTTAAAATGAATCTTCGTATGTCACCAGTCCAATTAAAAAATAATAAGAAAGAGTTTTTGACAAAAAATATGTTGGGCTGGCTAAAGACAGCCGAAAGAAATAATAGAGATCCACAAAGTTATTATACTAAAATTAGCTTAAAAAATGAAGGGAAAACAAACATCAAACGTGGCTCCCATAGAACTTTTGTAAAAACTAGCTTAAGTATAGATGAGATTTCATCTATACTTTACGATGCTTTTGGGAGCGACAAGAATACTAAGAGTAGACCATATGGTTCTGGAGGAGCGTTGTTTCCTATAAATGTTTTTCTAATATTATTAAATGATGATTGTGTTGATGGGTTAATTAGAGGAGCCTATTATTATAATCCAATGTCATACAGTCTTTACTGTTTAAAGCAGTTTAAAGATGTGCCAAATAATGTAATACAACAGGCTTTATTTCCAGTTCAAAAACCAAACTCAGGAATTGCTTTTGCTTATGCTGCTGACTTAAGAAAGGTTGTTAAAAAATACAATTATTTAGGTTATAAAAATGCTTTGATTGAAGTTGGATTAATGGCACAGTCACTTAAAAATGCATTAAGTAATAATTTAGGTGAGTATAGTTGCCAAGATTTTAACAGTATGATGCTCACAAAATTAATAGGTTTAGATACTAAGAATGCTCCTGTTCAAATGATACAGTGGGTAGGTAAAATTATAGATGATTGATACAGCGTATATTAAAGTAGGTCAGACGTACAAATTTTTTGAAAAGGATTTCGTGTATACGGATGTTAAATATGGTCCCAAGTTGTTTCATGATAAAATAGGCCCAAGTGAGGGGAATGCTGTTTCACAGCATTCTTTTGAAAGCTTTAAAAAGGCACTTTCTGAAGCTATTGAGCGTAGAATATTAATGTATCCAGTCATAAATCTAGACAAAAAGTTTTCTTTTTATGATTTAGTTACTGGCAAGAAAGGAATGATTGTATCCAGTGAATTAGGTTATTCCAAATATATTGATTCAACAGGCGTTGCAGCTCATACCAATCCTGAAAAGGCAATTATACATGCAATATGTGAACTTATTGAGAAAAATGCTCTATCTAGAATTTGGTATAAAGATGATGCGATTAACGTTACTAAAATCGGTTGGCAACCGGAAAGTCCGTTTAATAAAGAAACTTATTTTTTATTAAACGATTATTTTTCACCTTTGATAGTCGTTGTTTCCGCCTATAAGGATACTGATGAAATGTGGCACTGTGGGCTAGGTTGTGTTCCCTATAGTTTAAATGATGCTAAAAAAGCAGCCTTTGATGAAATGAAAATGATTTGGTTTCAAAACAATGTATATAAACTTTTTTCAAATACAAATAAATATGTAAGTCAGCAAATGCAATCTACGTATTATAACTGGACGGATCGACAAAGAAAGCATTTAAGTTTTCTGTTACAGCACTCAAAGAAAAAGTATAGTGTTTTGAGTAGAAATAAAAATATAAACAGTCTATCAAGAATTATTTTAGAACTTTCTAAGACTGTAAAACACTTAAATATTGTCTATTTGCCAAGTAGTTTATTTAAAGGAGAATTAAGTGTAGTAAAGTGCTTTAGTCCGAATTTAATATCTCATGTACCAAATAAAGAAATATATAAAGACAAATTGAGAAATAATGATTATAATTTTATAGATTATGCAGACGTTACTGATTCTATAAATTGTCCAATTTTATAGGTGAAAAATGACTGAATTAATAAAAAAAATACTTGTATCAAATTCTATTTTTGAAAAAGATACTGTAAGTGTCAATATTCTGGGATCTAGCCTGAATTTAAAAGGTAGTGCTACGAATCAAAGCATGTATAATGCATTTTTAGCCAGTTTAGGTGAATTTACAGAAAGAGCCGTTGAATTATCGTTTCCTGAAGGGTTCAATAAAATTGTATCATATGACTTATTAAATAATAAAATAATATCTAAAAACTATATAGATGGTTTTTTGCTTCGAAATAAAGATGATTTTTTTAATTTAAGTACATTTGGTGATTCAAGTGGATCTGCATTTTTTACAAATATTAAAATGGCAATTGAAAAAGCTTTTTTTGAATTTATTGAAAGGCAGAGCTTAGTTTACTCTTTTCTGACTAAAAGTCCTGGTTTCAAAGTTGACAATAATTTGATTGCAAATAGTATGAAGAATTATAGAGGATATGACTTTACAACCTTATATGTTAACAATATTTCTCTTGTTGATAATGTGGTAGTTATACTTATTGTTGGTGTGAATAATAACTCTTATAATATTGGACTTGGAACAGGTTATACATATAAACAAGCTATAAGCAAAGCTTTGTCAGAAGCTATGGGTACTAGGCCAAATAAAATAACGAGTTATAAGATTAAGGAAAGGGAACAAGAACTTGATAGCTTGGATGCTGATTTATGTAATCTATCATCTATTCAAGTTTCATATGATTCTATTTTTTTTGATAATCTAACTCCTAATTTTGTTAAAAAACGTTATAGTTATCTGGATGAGGGAAATGAAGTACACAACATAAAAACGCAGAATCCTATGAAAAATAATACGATAATTAAAAATATTAAAATTGTGGCAAGTGAATTACAAATTGAACCTCAAATAATGTTCTTGGGTTCAGGGCCAAGTAAAACTAAATCAGGATATGTAATAAAAATCTCTGCACCTGGTTGTTATCCACATATTTTTAATTCTTTGCTTGATCCTTTAAAATACAAAATCTCTTTCTTTAAAAATAAGAAAGGAATTTTTCCCAATGCGTTTAAATATTTACCCTTCCCATAAAATATTCTAATCTTGTATGTTATTTATTAGTACCTGATTGAAACTAGAGATTAGCGTTCAATTTTATATATGGTAAGTTGAAATATTGCTAGGCATCATGGTTATTAATTTTTATAGTCTTTAAATATACTTACTTTTGAGCGGGCGGCTTTGCAGATATTGTATTCGTTGTTGGTAGCATAGCACGCGTTGCTTCAAGGAAGATGAAATTAATAAGCATGGTTATTTGTATAATTACGATACATGGCGTGTGTGGCAAGGCCAATCTTATTCATATGTAAATTTGATCATAAAAAATTTGTAAATTTCAGTTTTAAGTTGAAAAACTGCATTAATTAATTTGATAGATGCAATCTAATCTTCGTTCAAGTAATTCGTCTGAGTATGGTAAATCAGAAGTTATTAATCCTGATGGTCAACCGATTCCGCATTTATATGAAGCAGGTGAATTGGGTGCACCGTTCCCAAGTCAATATATTGCTGGTGGTAATTTAGCCGACTGTTTGATTTCAGGAAAGTCTGCGGGTGAAAATGCTGCAACTAAAAAGGCACCTATTAAAACAATAGCTAATGTGGAAGAGACTGTGACTGATTTTAATCCAACTAGTGACTTGAATAAAGAAGAGTTTGAACTTGATCATAATCAATACTTAGGCAAGAGTAATGCCGGTATGGGCGGCGAATTAGTGGTCAGAGTAACAGTTGATGATGACCAAAACATTACTAATGTGGAAGTGCTTAAGCAAAGCGAAACTGAAGAAATTAGTGCTAAAGCTTTGGCAACATTACCTAAGTTAATGGTTGAGCAAAACACTTATGAAGTAGATGCAGTTTCTGGTGCATCAAGAACTGATACTGCGCTCAAAGAAGCAGTAAAAGATGCATTATCACAAGTAAAATAAGATTATAGCTAACAAAAGACGATATCCAGTTTAAACTCGGATATCGTCTTTTTGTTTTACATTAAATCATCTGCAACTAAACATTCTGCAATTTCGACCGTATTCCAAGCTGCGCCTTTTAATAAGTTGTCGGCAACAACCCATATATTGAATGCGCCAGGATTTTCTTCATCAAGACGAATTCGACCGACAAAGGTTTCGCGTTTACCCGTGGCAGTTAGCGGTTGTGGATATAGTTGTTTAGCGGGTTCATCTTGAACAATAATGCCAGGGGCGGTAGCTAATAACGTATGTAAGTCACTAACTGTAGCAGTTTTATCTGCAGTAACCAAATAAATCGATTCGCCATGACCAATTTCTACAGGAACGCGCACACAAGTTGCGGTGACTTTGATGTCTGGGCTATCCATGTCGTCTAGCAAAATCTTTTTAGTTTCATGAATCATTTTCCATTCTTCATGAGTGTAGCCGTCTTTTTCAAAAACATCGATTTGCGGTAGTAAGTTGAAAGCCTGGGGATAATGCTTAGCTGCTCCTTTGACTGGTGTAATTTTGGCAGTCATTGGTTTGTCATACAAGTGTTGCTTGGTTTGATCCAATAATTCTTGCCATGCTGCCTGTCCGGCTCCAGAAATTGCCTGATAAGTTGAAACAATTACCTGTTTTAAACCGAATTTTTGTCGAATCGGTGCTAGAGCTAAAACCATTTGGATGGTTGAACAGTTAGGATTAGCAATAATTCCGTGATGTTTTTTTAAAGCATTGCGATTCACTTCTGGGATAACTAGTGGCACATCGGGATCCATGCGAAAAGCGCTGGTGTTATCAACGCAAACAGCACCTGCCTCAACGGCAATTGGCAAGAATTTTTTAGAAACCTCACCGCCAGCAGAAGCGAGAACTAAATCAATATTTTTAAATGAGTCAACAGTTGTTTGTTCAACAGTTAGCGATTCACCTTTAAACTGTAGTATTTTGCCAGCCGAACGTTTAGAAGCCAGCAACTTTAAATTTTTAACAGGGATAGTTGATTGAGCCAGTTGGTCGATTAGGCGACTTCCAACGGCACCCGTTGCTCCTAAGATTGCCACATTATAACCGTTCATGCTTAGTACCCCCGTTATTTAAAAACTGTGCAATTCTGTTTAGTGCTTTCTCAATGTCAGTCAGACTGGCTGCATAGGAAAAGCGAATATGCCCTTCACCACCAGGACCAAAGGCACTACCTGGAATACAACCGACACGTGCCTTTGTCGCCAATAACTTGGCAAAATATTTATCATCGGTTTGATATTTTTCTGGGATTTTAACGAATAGATAGAATGCGCCTTCAGGTGGAATTACTTTCAAGCCTAATTTGGTTAAGCCATCGCTCAAAACTTGCTGGCGTTCGGTGTATATTTTGACAGCAGCTTGTGGATCTAGGTCACCAGCAGGCGATAGTGCTTCTGTAGCGGCTGCTTGAGTAGTATTAGCCACGGTGGTAACTAAAAGAGCATGAGTCGTGGTCATCTTTTTGATAATTGCTTGCGGACCAGCAAGATAACCGATTCTGTAGCCCGTCATTGCGTGTGACTTTGATAAGCCGTTGATTAAAATAGTTCGCTTAGGAATAACACGAGCAATCGAGTAATGTTTTTGCGCTTTATAAAGTAATTCGCTATAAATTTCATCAGAAATTACATAGAGCTGCTGACTGGCTAAAAGCGAGCCGAGTTGTTTAATTAATTTAGGTGGATATTCACGTCCAGTTGGGTTATTAGGATAATTTAAAATAATTCCTTTTGCTTGGGGATGCCGCCTTAAAGTTCGCTTAAGTGCTTCAGGAGTTAAAAGATAATCGTCATCTGCAGTATTAATAGTCACAGCTGTTATTCCAAATAGCTGCAATAAGGAAAAATAAAGAGCAAAGGTAGGAGTTGGCACAATCACTTCGTCGCCAGGATTAAAGAGAGAAATAATTGCGGTGGCGATTGCTTCGGTTGCACCAACGGTAACGATAATTTCGCTATTAGGATTATAAACTAGCTCTTGTTTGCGCTTAAGATAAGCACTGATTGCCTTACATAACTGGAGATTTCCAGCTTGTCTGCCATAATGGGATTCATTATTTTCAATGCTGTGAATGGCAGCTTGCTTAACATGTTCTGGAGTGTTTAAGTCGGGCTCGCCTAAAGTTAGTTTAATAATTCCCGGAATATCCGAAATTTCTTGGTCAAACTTCCTGATAGCTGATGGGGTGGTAGTAGCCAAGCGCTGATTTTCAATCTCGATTAAGTCTGTAGCTAATTGTGGCATGATATTTTCTTCTTTCTTCCTATTATATAAGGTTCTCTAAGCCAATAACTAGGTTATGCAAGTCGCTAACTTTTTCAAGTGCTAATCTAACCCCGTGCATGAAGGAATGGCGGTCAAAAGAATCTTGTCTAATGGTTAAAGCTTCACCGTCGCCGCCAAATAGCACTTGTTCATGGGCAACGTAGCCGGGTAAACGAACTGCATGGATGGGGATGCCATATTTGTCAGCACCACGTGCGGGATTATTTGCAAAGTTTGCTTCGGGTTGATGATTGCGATTTTGCGCGATGATTTGCGCGGTTTGAATGGCAGTTCCTGAAGGCGCATCTTTTTTATCGGTATGATGCATTTCGATAATCTCGGCATCTGGAAAGTAAGCAGCTGCAATTTGAGCAAATTTCATTAATAAAATGGCTGATAGACCAAAGTTGGGGGCAATAATACCACCAACTTTTTTATCGGTTGCTAAAACTTGTAGTTTAATAGTTTGATCGTCAGTTAAGCCGCTAGTGCCGATTATAGGTTTAATGTTGTGTTCTATGGCAAATTTGGTATTGTCATAAACAGCGCTCGGAACGGTAAAATCAATCCAAATATCATACTGACCAGTAATATCAGTCAACTTTTTAAACATTTTGACAGATGAAGCTAACTGATAAGTGGCGGGATCTAGGCTAGTTAGATGCGGCGCTAACACACCAGTTATTTCGTAATCAGGTAAAGAGTCGATCAACTTAACAACTTCTTGTCCCATTGAACCGTTAAAACCGGCTAAAAATACTTTAAGCATGATTTTCTCCTAACGTTAAAACAAGCGGCGCAGCTAAATTATAATTGGGTAGTTCAAGTGCCTGGGCTAATTGTTGTTTTTCAGATTCGTTTAAATCAACAATTGGTAAGCGGCAGCTACCAGTATGAAAACCTTGGGCGTTCAAAACAGCTTTTACTCCAGAAGGTGATGGAAATAAAAATAATGCGTCCATCTTAGGAGTAAGGAGCCGCTGCCAACTGCCGGCTTCAGCAATCTTACCAGCTTTAAGCGCCTGATACATTTGTTTCATTTGGTCACCATAAAGATGGGAAGCAACAGAGATAATCCCCTGAGCGCCAATGACTTTAGCGATTAAAGCTTGCTTATCTTCACCGCTATATACTAAAAAGTCGCTTGGTGCATGTTCTACGAGATATTCTAAATCTTCGGTGGTAGTACATTGCTTAACGCCGATAATGTTGGGATGCTTTGCCAATTGTAAAACGGTTTCGTTAGTCATCGTGACACCAGTGCGACCGGGAATATTGTAAATTATGATTGGTAAGTCTGAATGATCAGCGATTGCAGTAAAATGGGCCAACATCCCGCGCTGATTAGGCTTGTTGTAATATGGTACGACCACGAGTAATGCATCGATTCCAGCAATTTGGCTAACTTTTTGAGTTAACTCGATAGTCGCTGCGGTATTGTTAGAACCAGTGCCAGCGATAATGGGTACCCGACCTGCTACGATTTCAACGGCTTTTTGATAAAGTGCAATTTTTTCATCATTAGATAACGTAGCGACTTCACCAGTTGTACCGCCAAAGACGAAGCCTTGACTGCCATGGGCAATTAAGTGGTCAACCAGTTGCTTAAGACCAACGTAATTAAGCGAGCCATCGTCATTAAAAGGGGTAATAATCGCAGTTATAACTTCTGCTTCTTGTAGTAACATTTTTATTTTTCCTTCCTATATTATAAATTCGCCATTCGATATTCTAGAAAACCAATAACGGTTTTGACGCCGATCATGATTGCGCGTTCATCCGGTGCAAAAGTAGCTGAATGCAGTGCACTAGTTTTGCCAACTCCTAACCAGAACATGGTGCCGGGAATTTTGCTTAGAAGATAACCAAAATCTTCGCCAGTCATGGCAGGGGATGTTTTGACAAAATCAATATCGGATTTTTGCTGTAAAAAATTAATTAATTGCTTAGTTAATTTAGGATCATTTTTCACTGGGAAATAACCGCCTTGGTTAAAGTCAAGTTTTACTTGTGCGTTATAACTTGTAGCAATTCCTTGAGCAATTGCTTGCAGACGCTGTTTAATTTGCTCAATAATTGGTTGGCTTAAACCGCGAATAGTCCCTTCGATATGAGCACTGCCAGCGATGGCATTGCGTACACTGCCAGCAGTCATTTTTCCTAGGGTAATGACGCCAGCCTCTAAGGGATCAATACTGCGCGAAATGATTGTCTGTACTTGGTTGACGAATTCTGCTGCTGCGACCACCATGTCATTAGCATTTTGGGGATAAGCAGCATGTCCATCTCGACCGTAAAAGTCGACGTTAATTTCGGTTGTTCCGGCAAATAAGGTTCCAAGACATGTACCAATACTACCTGTTGCAAGTTTAGGCGTATCGTGCAATGCGTAGATTTCAGTAATGTGTGATTTTCCTTGAAAAAGTCCAAGATCATAAGCTAATTTAGCGCCACTCTCACTTTCTTCGGCGGGTTGGAAGAAAAAGACTAAATTATCAGTAGGTTGCTGATCAGCAAAATAGCTGAGAATTCCTAGAGCAACACTCATGTGGAGATCATGACCACAAGCATGCATTATGCCGGGATGGGTTGATTGAAATGGCAGCCCAGTTTGTTCGCTGACTGGTAGCCCATCAATATCAGCACGATAACCAAGCGTTTTGTGCGGATTTTTACCCTGAACGTAAATCATAATGGCAGTTGGCAACTCAGAAAATTCCTTAATTGTTAAGTATTGTTGCGGGAAGCTGCTAATAATTTTTAACAGTAACTTGTGGGTTTCATGTTCTGTTAAAGCCAGCTCAGGGATTTGATGGAGTTGTCTTCTAATCTTAATTAATTGTTGTTCATTGAGTGCGGGCATTTAAATCACAACTTTCGCAGCTGATCTTCTAAGCCAGTTTTACTTTTAGTCTTAGGATCTACTTGTTTGATTACTTTAGCAGGGACACCTGCGACCACTGTATTGGCTGCAACATCTTTGGTAACAACAGCACCAGCAGCAATTACAGCGCCACTTCCGACTGTAATTCCTTCTAAAACTACGGCGTTAGCGCCAATTAACACATTATTACCAATCGTTACTGGCTGGGCAGATGCAGGTTCAATGACACCAGCAATTACGGCATTAGCTCCAACATGAACGTTTTCACCGATAATCGCTCTACCGCCGATGACTGCTCCCATATCAACCATGGATTTAGCACCGATTTCGGCACCAAGATTAATGACTGCCCCCATCATAACAACGGCTTGTTTACCAATCGTTACTTGGTCACGTATAATTGCCCCTGGTTCAATCCGAGCGTCCACTTCTTTAAGATCTAACAATGGCAGTGCAGAATTACGGGCCTCATTTTCAATATGATAATCGCTGATGAGTGCTGCATTTGCTTGCAAGCACTCTTTAACTACCGGCCAGTCGCCAAATAGTACGCCAATTTTGTCATCTAAAAAAGCTTGAATAGTCGCAGGAACAACTAACTGCTGTAATTTTCCCTTTAAAAAAACTTTAACTGGAGTTGTTTTATCTGCATTGCTAATCAAATTAATTAATTCTTGTGCATCTTTTTTCATAATTTTGCCTCGCTTAATTGAGATAATCTAAATCTAGTCGAATTAAATCGCTAGCGGTTTCTCGTTTAACTACTAGCTTTGCTTGTCCGTTTTCTGCAAAAACCACTGCCGGTCGTCCAACTCGGTTATAGTTGGAGGCCATCGAATAGCCATAAGCTCCAGTGGCTAGCACTGCTAAAATATCTCCTGGACTAGTATCTGGTAGTGGTTGGTTTTTCACTAAAATATCTCCTGATTCGCAATAACGACCAGCAACGGTCACGGTTTGGGTTGGTGAAGCTAGGGGGTTGCTCGCTAGGAGCGCTTGATACTTAGCTTGGTAAAGACTTGGTCGAATGTTGTCGCCCATACCGCCATCAACGCTGATATAGGTTCTGAGATTAGGAATTTCTTTGCGCGCTCCAATGGTATAGAGACTATAACCAGCAGTACCTACGATTGCGCGACCTGGTTCTAGCCAAATCGCTGGTAAATTTAAATTAGTCTTAGCGATTTCAGCTTTTAAGTCGGTCACAATCTGATGAATAAAGTTTTTGGGTAGTAATGGCTGATCATTTGCAGTGTATTGAATGCCAAAACCGCCGCCCAAATTTAAAACTGCTGGTTGATAGCCATATTTTTCTTGCCAATTAGCAGACAGTTTGACTAGTTTTTTTACTAAGGCACTAAAGCCGTTAACCGCCATAATCTGTGAACCGATATGAGCATGATAGCCAATTAAATGCAAATGTTGACTAGCTAACACTTGTTTTAAAGCTTGTTCTGCTTGTCCTGAAGCAATATCAAAGCCAAACTTGCTGTCAACTTGCCCAGTTTGAATGTATTCGTGAGTGTGAGCAGTAATTCCAGGTGCTAGTCGCAACATGACATTTATTTGGCTGGCAGTTCCAGCTAATAATTGCTCTAAAAGTGTTAATTCGTAAAAGTTATCGACAATAATCGTCCCAACGTGCTGGTCGAGAGCTAGGTTTAGTTCAGCACGGGTTTTATTATTCCCATGAAAACTGACCTTTGCCATGGGAAAGCCCGCTGCAACAGCAGTCATTAGTTCACCGCTAGAAACTACGTCAAGGTGCCCTTGTTCTTGATTGATAACCTGGTCAATTGCCTTGATTGCTAGTGCTTTTGAAGCATAACTAATTTCGTAATTGATCTTGGTTTCATCAAAAGCGGCTTGAAATTGCTCAAACTGATATCTGATTTTGGTCACATCATAAACGATTAATGGTGTACCAAAATTATGAGCTAAGTCGATGGCGTCACAACCGCCAATTGTCAGATGTCCTTGTGTATTTGTCTTAACCAAGCTACATTCCTCCAGCTTTACTAACTAAAAAAGGTTCTTTTGTTTACGCTTGAAACAAAAGAACCTTTAAATTTTTGGGATCAATTTGTCGATAGCGCTCCGCAGATTTATTCTGCG
Source organism: Lactobacillus sp. ESL0684 (assembly GCF_029392675.1). Classification (NCBI taxonomy): domain Bacteria; kingdom Bacillati; phylum Bacillota; class Bacilli; order Lactobacillales; family Lactobacillaceae; genus Lactobacillus; species Lactobacillus sp. ESL0684. Next base: position 242,746 of record NZ_CP113941.1, read on the forward strand.
ACAGTTCATAGTCTCTTAAACTATGACCCAGTAACTAATCGCTTGCTTATTACGATTAGAACTTCGGCAACTTCCCCTTTCAGTTGGCTTCAACGCTAAGCAAAAGCTCGGTCAACTTACTGATGGTTATTGCAACCTCATTCGATAGTGCAAATACTAACTTCTTTTGGTCAGCATGTCAAGAGACTTGGATTAAAATTATTTTTTGACTAGAAAATAAAAATCAGCTGAGTTGCAGATTATAAAATACATGCTAGAATGGCAACTAATCATTTTTGATTTTAAAAATTGACCATTGGAAAAGGAGTTTTAGTGCAAATGAAAGTTGTAAAATTTGGCGGTAGCTCGCTAGCAGATGGTAAGCAGGTCCAGAAGATAATTAAGATTATTCAAGCAGATTCAGAGCGCAAAGTTATCGTTACGTCTGCACCAGGGAAAAGATTTCCTGACGATCGCAAAGTAACAGATTTGTTAATTGTATATGCCAAAAAAACGTTGAAAAACGAGAATACAGCAGTCATCCAAACTGAAATTTGGGCGCGGTATCAGGCAATTGCTGATTATTTTGATCTTGAAACAGAAGAACTTGCGGCGTTAAAGCAAATTTTATTACAACTGCCTAAAAATAAATATCCTAATGATGATTATTTAATGGCAGCGTTTAAGGCTCATGGTGAAATCTTAAATGCACAGTTATTGACGCTAATTTTAAGAAAACTGCGCATTTCTGCCCACTTTGCTGACAGTGCCAAATTAGGAATCACCGTTTCAGCTAATCCACAAGATGCACAAGTTTTGGAAGAAACTTATGGGCACTTAGCTAATTTTCAACTTCCTAGAGGATATATTGTAGTTCCCGGCTTTTATGGTCTAACTAAATCCCAGCAAATCGCGACGTTCTCACGTGGTGGCTCAGATATTACGGGAGCGATTCTAGCACGCGGTTTGCATGCTGATAGTTACGAAAACTTTACTGATGTTGATGCAATTTATGCAGCCGATCCAGCGATAGTAAAACAACCACGGGCAATTAAACGCATGACTTATCGGGAATTGCGAGAGTTGTCATATGCTGGATTTTCAGTTTTTCATGATGAAGCGATATTACCAGCAATTGCTGCTAACATTCCCATCGAAGTTAAAAATACTAATCATCCACTGGCACGAGGAACAGTGATTGTTCCAGCGAAAAATTTCAAGCCTGATACGATAGTTACTGGGGTAGCTGCTGATAGTCATTTTTCCGCTTTATATATCCATCGCTATTTATTGAATAAAGAGGTTGGTTTTACCCTGAAACTGCTACAAATATTTTATAAGTATCGTATCTCATATGAACATATGCCTTCTGGAATTGATGACCTAACGGTGATTTTTGATCAGCGGCAATTTACGGCTGAGCTTCGTCAAAAAATGTGCCGTGACATTCAAGAGCAATTGCAACCAGACCACCTTGAGTGGATTGATGATTATGCCATTATCATGGTTGTGGGGGAAGGAATGAGAAGTAAAGTTGGCGTTATGGAGCAAGTGATTGAATCGTTAGCTAAGAAAAAGATTGGAGTTTATATGATTAATCAGGGAGCTTCACGTATTTCAATGATGTTAGGAACTAGACGGGTAGATGCGCCTGAAGCAGTTCGGCAAATTTATCATAATTTTTTTGAAAATGAGGTAAGAATAAATGATTAGTCTGCAAAAAGTCCACGGCTCACAGAATAGTTTTTTTATTTTGGATCAAACAGTCCTGAAACAACCGTTAACTATTAGTGAATTACAACAATTAGCAATTAACATAACCAACCATGCGTCAGGCTTGCTTGGCGGCAGTGACGGCTTACTAGTCATTGATCAGGCAACTAATGCTGATGCACTAGCACAGATGAAGATACTTAATTGCGATGGTTCTGAAGCACTGATGTGTGGAAATGGCTTGCGGACAGTTGCGCGCTATTTAGCTGAAAAATACAGAGAAACAGCATTTATTGTACAAACACCGCAGGCCGACCTGCAGGTTAAGCGTTATCCAGATTTAGCACCTAGTGTGCCAGCTTTTAGTGTGGAAATAGCTCCGGTTTCGTTTGCACAAGCGGATTTGCAATTTGCTAATTTTGGTCTAAGCAAAATCATTAACCAAAAATTGCCGCAACTTAATTCAGATTTAGCTTTTACCGCAATTGCTGTGCCTAATCCACATTTAATCAGCTTTGTTCATGATATTAAGTTAGCACATCGTGAACTTGGAGAATTAGGTCATAAGTTGAATCAAGCTAACCCTTATTTTCCAGCTGGTGTAAATGTTAGTTTTGCTCAAATTTTAGGAAAAAATCGATTATTTGTGGAAACTTATGAGCGAGGCGTTGGTTTTACTAATGCTTGTGGAACGGGAATGTCGGCAACTAGCTTAGCTTTTTATTTAAATTATCCTACGCAAGTTCAATTAGAACAGCTAATAACTGTATATAATCCTGGTGGCGTGGTTCAGACGCAGATTCATCAGACTGAAAGTGGTTATTGGTTAGAATTAATCGGAAATGCGACGGTAACACATGAAATTCAAATTCCAGAAGAACAACTTCATCAAGCGTGCTTTAATCTTGACCAGATAGAAATCACCCAAACCTCTGAACAGGTAGCTTACGAAAAATTTGTAGATAATAAGCGGGTTGGAGGTTAAATCTAGCAAATGTTGTAATACTTATATTTAAGTTTATGCAATTTATCTTGGTCTCCAGCAAAAAAGACGACTTTATTATATACTAGAACGAGTTGTATTTTTTCAGCTTAAGGGGATAGCCAATGAGTTTATTAACGGTTAAAAATTTAGGTCAGAGTTTTGTGGATAAAACTTTATATGAAGCTGCAAACTTTGTCCTTAATAAAGAAGATCACATGGGAGTGACTGGTCAAAACGGCGTGGGTAAGTCAACTTTGATAAAAATTTTGACTGGAGAAATGTTGCCGGATACTGGACAAGTTAAATGGCAAAATAAAGTTTCGGTAGGTTACCTAGATCAGTATGCTAAATTGACGCCAGGAGTAACTATTCGGACTTTTTTGCGTACAGCTTTTGCTGGGCTTTATCAAAAAGAACAAGAATTAAATGACTTATATGTGCAGTATGCTACTGATGGTGATGAAGAGTTACTGATTAAAGCAGGTAAATTGCAAACTTACTTAGAAGAGAATAACTTTTATCAAATTGATACTGAAATTGAGCGGGTTGCTTCAGGATTAGGCCTGGCAGAGCTTGGCTATGATCATGATGTAGCACAACTTTCGGGTGGTCAACGTTCTAAAATTATTCTGGCGAAATTACTGTTAGAAACGCCTGATGTTTTGCTATTAGATGAGCCAACTAATTACCTTGATGTGGGTCATATTGATTGGCTAGTTGATTATTTGAATGATTTTGCCGGTGCTTTTATTGTCGTTAGCCATGATTATGATTTCTTAGGACGAATAACTAATTGTATTATTGATGTGGATTCTGGCACAATTACCCGTTACACTGGAACGCTGAAACAGGCAATGAAGCAAAAGGCTGCTAATCGAGAGACTTACCTTAAGGCCTATGCTAATCAGCAACGCAAAATTGTGAAAACGGAAGCCTACATTCGTAAGAATAAGGCGGGAACAAGGTCTAAGAGTGCCAAGTCACGTGAAAAGCAATTAGAGAAAATGACGGTTCTGAATCCGCCTAAGTCTAATCGGCAAGCTCATTTTGACTTTCCGTATGTGGCAACAGCTTCTAATCTGTTATTGCAGACCCAAGATTTAGTGATTGGTTATGAACAAGCCTTGGTTAAAGAAGCTTTTAACTTTTCGGTTGGTGGCAATGAGAAGGTCGCGATTACTGGTTTTAATGGAATTGGTAAAACAACACTATTGAAGACTTTACTTGGCGAGTTAACGCCGATTTTTGGGAACTTTGAATTGTCAACGACTGCCAAAATAGCTTATTTTAAGCAAGATTTAACTTGGCCAAATAATAATATGACGCCGTTGCAATATCTCCAAGAAGAATTTGACCGTAAAAAGCCCAAAGAATTGCGGGGAGCGTTAGCAAGACTAGGTGTAACTGCCCAGCAGGCAATGAGCCCGCTTAAAAAGTTGTCGGGTGGTGAGCAGGAAAAGGTTAAACTGGCTAAGATGCAATTTGAGCCTGCTAACTTGTTGTTTTTGGATGAACCAACTAATCATTTGGATCGTGATACTAAAGAAGCCTTGCGTAAAGCCATAGTTAATTTTCCAGGTGGTGTAATTATTGTGAGCCATGAACGTGACTTTTTTGAAGGTGATTGGATCGATAAGACGATTGATATTGAAACAATGAATCAATGATATTTGAAGAAAAATTAAAAAATAAGTAAACGATATAGTGTCTAATAATATTAGACACTAATTGTTTTTATATAACTATCTTAATAAAATTGTGAAATTATTTACTTTGTATTGAAAATGATTACCGGTAATGTTACTCTTACTTAGTGAATTTTTATGAAAGCGTAATCAAAGAAGGCATAAACATGAAACGTTTAAATAATAAAGTTGCAATAATAACCGGTGGATCTGGTGGAATAGGGATGGGCATAGCTCATTGCTATTTAAACGAAGGTGCTAAAGTTATTATCACGGACATCAGAGAAAGTGAACAAGAAAAAGCATTAGTTAATAGTGAGCAAGATGTTGATTTTATTAATCAAGATGTCACTGATGAATCAAAATGGACCGAAGTTATTGATGAAGTTGTCAAGAAGTACGGTCTTAGATATTCTAATTAATTGTGCTGGTATTGACTGTAAGTCGGTTCCGGTTGATCAAGAATCGCTAGAAGATTTCAAAAATGTGCTCAATGTTAATTTAATTGGAACCTTTTTAGGAATTAAGCATGCCATGAAAGTGATGAAGGGCAAAGGCGGTTCTATTATTAACATTGCATCATTAGGTGGAATTATAAGTAGTCCAACATTTGATGCTTATAGTGCTTCAAAAGGCGGCGTAAGATTGCTTACTAAAGCTGCGGCACTAGACGGTGCTAATGATGACTATCAAGTTCGGGTCAATGTAGTTAATCCAGGTGCGATAAAAACCCCAATGGTAACACCAGAATTGGAAAAGATGTTTACCGCCGGTACTCCAATGGGACATCTTGGTAAACCAGAAGATATCGGCCAAATTTGTACGTATTTAGGTTCAGATGAATCTGAATTTACAACGGGTGCCGAATTCACAATTGATGGCGGTAAAAGTGCCGGTTAAATTGCTCAAATATACAAAAAGTAACTAAATTGTCTTTATCAAGAAAGTGTAAATTTTTATGAACGAAAAATATAGTAAATTATTAACTCAATATACTTTTAAAAATGGTGGTACAATCCCAACTCATACTGCGATGTCACCGATGTTAACCTTGTATGGTGAAAAAGATGGAACCGTAGGACAAACAGCAATTGATTATTTCGCTACACGTTCTAAGTCTCAAGGAATGTTAATTACCGGTGCATCTTATATATCTGACAAGGGCTATTATGAGGGCGAATTAGGTTTGGATGATGATAAATTTCTTCCAGGCTTAACCAAGCTAGCTCAAACGATGAAAAAAGATGGTAATAAAGCAATTGTTCAGCTTCATCATGCCGGAAAACAAGCAACTGGTTCAGCAGCTAAATATGGTTATGTACAAACCCCAAGTGATATGCCTGCCACTGCAGCTGATCCTACTCCAGGAAAAGGAATGAGTGAAGCAGAGATCGAGCAGGTTATTCAAGAGTTTGCTGATGCAACTAAACGAGTAATTAAAGCAGGTTTTGACGGTGTTGAAATTCATGGTGCCAATTGGTATTTAGTTCACGAATTTTTCTCACCTTTTTATAACCATCGCACGGATAAGTGGGGTGGCAGCTTAGAAAACAGAATGCGCTTTCCATTAGAAGTACTTAGGGCCGTCAAAGAAGCAGCCAAAGATAAGCCTGGTTTTATTATCGGTTTTCGGATGACTCCTGAAGAGGATATGCCTAGCCAAATGACTAAAGATGTGGCCAATACTTCTGGTTATACAGTTGAGGATGGCTTAAAATTGGCTAGTGCAATTGCTGATGAAGGTATCGATTATGTTCATTATTCATTGTTTACTAAATACAATGCTGGTCCAAAAGATAGCAATCAAAGCTATGGTCAGTTATTGAAGCAAACAATTGGTGACAGGGCTACTACAATAATTTCATCTGGTGTACACACTGCTGATGATGCGTTAGATGCTCTAAATCATGGTGATATTATTGCTATTGGTAGGGAATCGATTGTTGAGCCTAATTTTATCCAAAAAATCAAAGACGGTAAAGAAGACCAAATTCAGACAGCAATCACAGCCGAATCTGCACCTACTTTAAATATTCCTAAAGTAATGATTGATGTATTAGTACAAGAAAATACGCCATTTTTAATTAACGGACGTGAAAACTTAAAGCCTTTATCATCAGCTGAAAAAGTAGATACTGCTAGCGGTGCGAGTGCAAACTAAAATTTGCATTTAGCAATTAAATCGCTATAATTAATTATACGAGTCGACAAAAACGCGAGATGCGTATTTGTATGAGGACGCCCGTCTTGAGTGACAGACACGGGAAGTGTTGGTGGTTGACCAACCTGATGTGAACAGAAGTAGTCACCTATTATTTTATAGGCCTCGATTTAAAAAGAGCAAGTTCTTAATTGAACTTGCTCTTTTTATTTAATGTACAGGGCTTGCTTACCTTGCTGGTTATAGCTAGCTTCTAATTGTTGCCAAGAAACTTCCTTATTTTTATGACCATAAGGATCATTGACGTAGACTACCTTACTTTTCTTATTATAGCCACTGATTACGCAAGCATGTGATGAGGGGGTCACATGAACCTTGCCTTGCTTAGTATGCCAAGTTTGCATATCGTGGACGCGCTTAAACTTAAGTGTAGTAATAATCATGACTGGATGACCATCGGAAACCAATTTCATGACTTGGATAAAATCATGCCCAGTAAAATCTTGTATTCGGTTAGTATATTGCTGAGCAACTCTTTCAAGCGGTTGATGATAGACACACCAGCCAGCATTAGCCTGGCTCATTAGCCCGACAAACCCAAGATTAGGATTACCGCGATATTGCCCATTGTCAGTAAAAGAATCAACATGATCAATTTTTTGGGATAAATCTAACTTATTAACTTTGATATTATAATACTGCATGAGCATAGCTAGTGAGGTTACTTCGCAGCCATTAGGCAATTCGGGAAATTGATTTTCAAGTGGTACATCTAGTTTTTGCTCTGTTTTAAGTGTAAGCCAGGCGAATTTATCTTTAAAAGTAGTAGTATTAAGCGTAAAGCGGGCGATCCCCACTAAAACGACTCCTAAGATAGCATACGTCCAAAATTTGTAGGAAAATTTGTTTTTATTCATGTAACTATTTAACCATAAAATCTTCTTTATAAGCAATAAGCAAAAAATCACCCAAATTAATTTGAGTGATTTTTTTGGTATTTTTTAAGTTAAATTAGTGGTGACTTGCGCCAGACATTGCGTCCATTGAGTGATCTTCACCCTTAACGTCCATGCCTTCAACATCCATTCCTGGGCACCAAACTTCATCTTCAGGAATACCTTTTTCTTCTGAGAAAGCCTTAGTTAAGGTTTCCATGTCCATTAAATGATACTTCTTGTCTGGATCCTTAGGATCAACAATTTGAATTTGTGCCATCATACCAGCATCTTCGTGCTCGATGATGTGACAGTGATACATGAAGACACCAGTGTTTTGGAAGTAAACCTTAACCCGAACAGTTTCTTGAGGAGCTACTTCAATAGTATCCTTGTAAACATTCTTTTCATTTGGATAAGGATCATGACCATCACGTGATACTACTAAGAAGTGGGCACCGTGAATATGGAATGGGTGAAGCATACCGTTCTTCTTATCATTGGTATTAGTTACGTCCCAGTATTCTGCTTGCATAATTGGTTGGGTCATGTCAATTCTTTGCATTGAGAATTGTTGACCATTCATCATGTTGTGGTTATCCATTGTAACCTTAGGAACTTCAGCATTTGGATTAACAACTGGATCATGAGGAGTGAACAGAGTATCAGGAATGACACTGTCATCTTTTTCGTATTTATGAATTCTAAATTCAACTAACTTGAAGTCATCAGTGTAAAGGTTAACTACGTCGCCTTCTTGGTAATCGCCAAAATCAACAACTACTTGTTGACGTTCACCTGGTCCGATTAAAACTTTAGTCATCTTAACTGGATGCTCTAGGAATGAATCGTCACCACCGATTTGAGTCATGACTAAATCATTATCAAAGTGTAAACGCCATTCACGCCGGTTTGACCCACCTAAGAAGAGCAAACGAACTTTTTGAGTTGTAACATCAACATATGGTTTAACCACAGCATTGATTACTGGAGTATCACCATAAACACCCATTGAATTGTAATCAGCCTTGTAATCGAATTGGTTATCTTCATGGAAAATCCGATCCTGCAAGATGATTGGGAATTCATCTTTACCGTAGGTCTTAGGAATTGGCAATTGAGCTTCGTTAGCATCAGTTACAACAACACCCATAGCTAGACCCATCCAAACTTGCATAGCAGTAGATGGACATGGGTGAGCATGAAGCCAAGTTAGGGCAGCTGGTTGCTTAACTGTGAAGTCAATGTGTTTTTCTTCTCCAGGGTATACTGGTGAGTGACAAGCACCATCAGCACCAGGTCCTGGGACTTCCATACCATGCCAGTGGTAAGTAGTTAGTTCTGGCAAACTGTTCTTCAAAGTTACGTGAACGTGTTGTCCGCGCGTTAGAACCATAGTTTTACCAAGAACTGGGAAATTGTAGCCCCAAGTATGTGTCTTCTTACCTGGCAAGAATTGGAATTCGCCTTCTTGGGATTCAATTGTGAACCACACATCGTTACCTTCTTGTTTATCAGGTTCCAAAACTGGTGGCACAATTAAAGGTTGAGCTTCAACACCTTCTGGCATATGGAGTTCTTTGTAACCCATGCCATGGTTCTTGTCAAAGTCTTCTTCGTTATAGAAATAATCTGTGTAAACTTTATCTGACATATTCGTCTACCTTTCAGTTAAAAAATTTAGCAAAAATTCTTACTACCTATAAATTTACTCTTTGTGAAAACGCTTGTAAAGTGCTATGAAGCATGAATTCGCTTCAATTAACAAAAACTTTATTTTTGCTCAGAGCTAAAATCTAAGTGTTATTTAACTGGTAGATAAAAAAGCCTAATGATGTACAATTGGAAAAGTTTGCGTAATACTTAAACCAATAATTTGTTGTTTTTTTAAATTAATGTTTTTTAAAAATAAATAAAAATAAATTGTTTTTATAGCTAATTTTGAGTAAGGTAGAGAAAAGTACTAGCTATTTTAATAAAGTGAAAAAGGAATTTTTAGTTTGAAGATTAATTTACAAGATTTAACTACTAAGATTGAACAAGAAGATTATTTACAAGATTTAGAAACTGCTAAATATGCCGAAATAAGTAAGTCTAAGTCTAAGATTGAGGCTTATGCTAAGAAGATGGTAGAGCAAACTGCGACGGCAATTAAACATGATTCTTTAAGTCAAATTGCTCTTGAGGTAACTGGACAGCGACCAGTCAGGTTTAGCCTAGAAACTAACTTGATTAATTTGCCTTACAGTAATTACAAAAAAGTAGCTAATTTTTTTAATGAAGACGAAGAGTATCCAGTGTTGGTTTATTTTGAAACTGCTTCTGATTATTTAAATGCCTCTAACTTTCGAATTGATCAATTGGCTACGCAAGAAGAACTTAATCAAAACCCTAATGAGGTAATAGCCAAACTAACTGCTGAGATTTCGGCTAAATTAAAGCAGGTGCGTGAATATCAAAAGCCAGCAGCTCCTGCTAAAAAAACGACGACTAAAAAAGTCACTAAGACAAGTAATAAGAAGTCAACTACGAAGAAGGGCAAACAGACCAAAGCTAAAAAAAGCTAGCTATTCAAATGTGATTTTTTACATTATAATGATCACATCAACGACAGGGGGAAAGGCACTATGTTTAGCTGGAATTTACTGGGCATCCTATTGTGGGTTGTCGTCATTCTTTATGCAGTATTTGTGATTCAACATATTCGTAAACGGCGCATTAATATGATTATTAAGCAGCACCGACGCTTCAGTTGGCCTAATTTTTTATTGAATATTATCGAAATTGCGATTTTGTTGGTTAGTGCTGTTTGGCTATTTAAGCAAACTATGCTGGATAATCCTGATCTTGATGATACTAAGTTAATTGCTTCAAAGGTTACGTATCAGCCACTCGTCATGAGTACAGGAGAGGGGAACTCGAGTTATGTAACGCTTGATTCCAAAAAGAAAAAAATCGGGACACAGACCTATACATATTATCGTTCAGGTAAAAAAGTTAAAGTCTCTAGTGACTTTGCCACAGTTGTTTATGGTCAAAATCCATTAGACTTAAACGCTGAACGGATACCGTATGATGAAAAACAATTGCATAAGATGGATCGTCGTTATCAAAAGGCCTATGTTGCCACTTATACTGCTACCTATAAAAAGGTTTGGCAAAATGGAATTGGGATGCATGCTGGGCATAATGCAACGCGGTATTATCTGATTCGAATACCAGATGCCTCATTTATCAAACAAAAATAAAACGGATAGTCCATTGTGATTAGCCGTTTTATTTTTTTAATTAGACTTTTTAACACTCGATAAAAGGGCACCTTCGGTAAATGCTAAAATAAAGCTCGCTGTCAAGAAGTCGACCACGTTGCCGGATGAAAATGCTGCAAACAACATGAAACCACTTGAAACTAGGAGTGAGCTTGTTAAGTAAGTGCGCGCCTTTTGATATCGTAACCACTGATAAGCTGCATAGATAGGAATTATTGCGTATGGCCCAACCAATAGCAACATACCAATCCAGCCAAGTGAATATATCTGTGCCAAAAAATCTCGCTCAAGGTTGAAGATGTTATTTTCACGAGTATAAGAGATTCCTAGAAACTTATCCAAATGGTTATGATTAGTTTTGACTACTTGATTTAGCATTGCACGTTCAACATAACGATTTTGCATGCGCGTTTGACCTGGTTCCTGCATCATTTTTAGCCAAAACTCTGGATCATATTGGTAAGGATAGCTTTTAAGTACGAATTTAGGATTCAAAGCATATGCCTGGTAGTTTTGCTTAATATATTTGCGTAAAAAAGTTTGCCGTTGTTTACCTTTAGGGTATTTTGCAAGACCTTTGTCAAGTTCATGCTGTTCATCAGTAAGATCATGATCTGATTGCTTGGCGAGATAAATTTCATAATTATAGCGTTGAATTGCGGGCCCAAAAGGCAAAATTGCTAAGGATCCGATCCCAATTAGGATTGCCACGCTAAAAGCTTTGCCGCCTTTAGTAATATCCTTAATTAAATATTTGTGTAACAAGAAAACTAGTAAACTGACAATGATACCACCGATTAAACCGATTGCGGCTACCTTGGTCCCGATTTCAATCATAGCTAAGGCTTGGATAATATTTAGGGTAATAATTTGCCAATTAAAGTTAGTAAATAAGTAATATAGCATCATTGGTAGTAGCATAAAGAGCACTGCTGAAACCATATTGGTAAAGTTGAAAAAGCCCTTAGAAGCCATGTGTGAGTAGCCAATGTTAGGATCAAAAAACCAAGCAAAGATATTAGCGCTAATTGTGCCATGTTCATAGGACTTGAGTGAAACTACAAATAAGTTTGACAAAACAATAGTAGCTGAAAACAATCCAGAAAGTCCTTCAATTATCAGTCGTAGTTGTTTTTCTCCAAATTGCAGCTCATTAGTTAAATATAAAATAATTAATGGTAAAATCATTCTAATTAAATAAAAGATTTCGCTGCTACTAGAGTAGCCATAATCCGTTGGGCTAACACTGGTAAAATCTTTGACATGAATCAAATGCAAAATTGTATACGCAATTAGTAAAATTAGATAAATTATTAACCATTTTTGCTTAGTTAGTTTCTGCCAGGACTTTTTCTGGCTAAAATATAAGCCAATTAGTGCCCCAACAGCTAAAATACGAATAATTGTTGGTAAGGTAAAGGGCAAGAGATTAGCTAATTTACCATGATAAAACCAGTATAAATCTAAAAAGGGTTGACTTAAAATGAACCAAAATAAAATGGTTTTAACTTTTTCTTTCAATGTTTTTTACTCCATAAAATTTTTGTTAGTTTAATTTTAGGGAAAAAAAACATAAAAAAAAAGAGCGAAGAACGTATTTCGCAACTTTTTAATTAAAAGATAGCTTTTTAGGCATTATCTTTAGTGTCCTTAGTGTTTTTCTTAGAATCTTCATCCGTTGTTTCAGGAGTGGCAATTTTTTCAACCTTAACATCACTTTTAGCCAAAGCTTGAATTTCTTTAACCTTGCGCTTAGGTGCGGGTTTTAAGTTCTTAAAGTTGACTACAAGCTTTTTGTTGAGGTCACTAACCGCAGTTTTGTCTGCTGGATCGTAATCAATAATTGCTAACATGGCAGAATTTTCGTAGATTTTTTCTACCTTGCCAATAAACGGCTTAGTAAGTTCTTCTTCAGATTTTGCACTGACAATGTCGTCTAATTTTACGTCTGCTTTTTTGATCATGAACTTTGTTTCCTCTCTTACCCATGTTTTAATTATAATAGCAAAGATATTATAAAAGTCGATTGTTTTCAAGTAAAGGGAGTCTAAATTTTGCAAAAATTAATTTTAATTGCTGGTCCAAGTGGTGCTGGCAAAACCACTGTTTCAGAATATTTGGCAAATGAATTTGATATTCCACGGGTTGTGACTCATACTACTAGGTCAATTCGACCTGGGGAAATCCAAGGACAGTCCTATCATTTTGAAAGTGATGACAGCTTTGCCAAATTGCACTTTTTTGAACATGTAACATATGGCTCATATCAATATGGCTCAAGCAAAGAAGCACTAGATACAGTCTGGCAAACTCATGAACTTGCTTCATTAATAGTTGATATTAAGGGTGCTGCTTCATATCTTAAACAATTAAAAGAGCGAGTGTATTTTTTATATTTAACGACAACAACCAGACAGCAATTGGCTCAACGTTTACTTAAACGCGGTGATGATCCAGCTAAAATTGAGCAACGTCTCAGTGGTAGTGAGTTAAACAGATTGCCGGAAAGTTTGAAAAAAGATGCTCATATCTTAGTTAATGATGATTGGACCAAGACCAAATTGGAATTACAAAAAATAGTCACAAATTTAATAACTAAGTAATTTTTACAAAAACAGCTCCGCTACAAAATAATTCTAAATATTTTGTAGCTCGTTTGACACGAACGTGTAACATTTAGTGAGTAAGATATATTTTGTCAGTTGAATTGATGAACCGATAAAGTTTATCCTTTCTAGATATTAAAGTTAAGCACGTTGGAGGAAATAGTTTTGCGACATAGACATAGTTTAGTTAAATTCATGGTAATGGCAGCTCTTTTGGTTATTGGAGTGACAACTGCCAGTGTAGTTTCGGCTGCTAGTGTTGATGATGTAGATGCCAGTACGGTTACTAAGAAGCGTTCAGCAGTTACAAAATTAGCTAAAAAGCAAGTTGGCAAAAGCTATGTTTATGGTGCAGCTGGTCCAAACAGTTTTGATTGTTCTGGTCTAGTGCAATATGTTTATAAAAAAGCTGGTGACAAGGTTTTGCCTCGTACAACTTATTCACAGGTCACGGTTGGCAAAAAGGTATCATTGAATAAGCTCAAGAAGGGCGATTTGCTATTCTGGGGTTCAGCCGATTCACCTTATCATGTTGGTATTTATGTTGGTGGTAACAAGTATGTTCACGCTGCTACTCCTGATCAAGGAGTTCGTAAACAGACTATTAGTACCTACTTTTACCCATCTGCCGCTAAACGAGTACTTGAATAATTAATAGCTTAACTTAAAGTCTAATAGATAATTTCCTTGATATTTAAAGTAATATAAAGAGCCTAAATGGAATTTCTCCATTTATGGCTTTTTTACTTAACAGTATTATTTTTGTAACATTTTTGTAATACTATGTGAGTAAACTAAATTATGTAATTAGATATTAAAGGTGGCGCCTGGATTAGCCATAACCACTTGAGTTAATATGGGAGAATATGAGTTGAAGATTAAGAGTAACTTAGCTAAATTTACTACTGCTGCTGCCCTGAGTATTACGGCAATGGCAGCTATCGGCTCTATTAAAACCAATTCTACAACTTCTCACGTTGCGGCTGCGACTAAGAAGGTGCAAGTTAGTTATGTACCTGGATATGGCATTAATGTTTGGGATAATTACCAAAATCCTAGCTTTACTGGCAAGCGTATTCAAGATGGGACGACCGTTAATGTATTAGCTAGCGCTGTTGATAACGAAGGTAATACTTGGTATAAGATTGGTAAGAATCAATGGATTCAGGCTCGTTATACGACTAAGGCTGGTAAGAAAGCTAAGAAGTCCAAGACCACTACTAAAAGTGCTAAGGCAGTTGTCGATCTAGCTAACTCGCAAGTGGGCAAATCGTATGCATGGGGAGCTAGTGGTCCCAGTTCATTTGATTGTTCAGGACTAACACAATATGTTTATAATAAAGCAGCCGGTAAGGATATTACGCGAACAACCTATTCACAAGTTAAGCAAGGGAAAACTGTTTCAATGAAGAGTTTAAAACCAGGGGACTTATTGTTTTGGGGTTCAACAACTTCTCCTTATCATGTTGGGGTCTACGTTGGAGATAACCAATATGTTCACGCTGCATCACCTAGTCAAGGGGTAGTTAAGGAAAGTATTAGTACTTACTTTTATCCTGCGGTTGCTAAGCGAGTTCTATAATTAATAACGCATAAAATGAAATACCAGACACTTAGATAACTAAAGTGATTCGGTCCAACTGTTAATAAGCAGTTAGAAGCACTTTAACTCTGTAAGTGTCTTTTATTTTGCTATAAATTACATAACTTGATTAAAAATCTCAAGCGACTAAAATAAGAATGAATGTAATTTTTGATCATTTTCGCTACCAAAAAGGAGAATAAGTCAATGAAGCACAATTTTTTGAAGATGAGTTTGGCCGCGGCGTTAACGCTAACTGGCATTGCTGCTGTGTCAACACCTAAAACAGTGGCTGCTACTAAAGTAAAGAATCCCATTAAGCGAGTTCAAATTAATTATTTAGCTGGTAAAGGAGTTAAAATCTGGACTAATTATGAAAACGGCCAGTTGGTTAATTTCGAAGCCAAAAATAAGAGTAAGTGGAATGTAGCAGATATAGCAACTGATAAAAAAGGAAATTTGTGGTATAAAGTTGGGGTTAATGAGTGGATTGAGGCACGTTACACAACTGAATTGCCACAAACAACGACTAGTAATAAAAAGCCACAGAAATCCCCTAGTAATGAAGTTAGTAACACTACACTTACAGCCAATTCAACAGTAACTTCTAGTAACAGCGATTCACAAACTGCTGTAGTTAAACTGGCTAAGAGTCAGGTAGGGAAAGCTTATACATGGGGCGGGAATGGTCCTGACAGTTTTGATTGTTCGGGCTTAGTCCAATATGTTTATAGTGAGGCAGCTGGTCTTAACTTGCCGCGAGTAACTACAGATCAAGTAAAAGTCGGCACGAACGTGTCGATGGATCAATTACAACCTGGCGACTTGTTGTTCTGGGGATCAACTGATGCTCCGTATCACGTAGGAATTTATATTGGTGACAATCAGTATGTTAATGCTGCTGATCCTGACCAGGGAGTAATTACGCAGACGATTAGTTCATACTTTTATCCGTCGGTAGCTAAAAGAGTTTTAGATTAATTAAAATAAGCAGTTAATTAGTGCATTGCAACATAATTAACTGCTTATTTTTTCTTTTTAAATGATGTATTGGTGAAATTTTTGTTGATTTTTAGGTGATAAGTAAGCTTGAACATGGACACCATCAGCTTGGAAATCCTCATCAAGGACTTGTGCTTCTTCATGTAATCTAGCTAGAACTTTACCAGCACTAAGTGGCAAGCAAAGTTCTAGTTTTTTATTATTTGCAAAAATCCGGTTAGTAATTAAATTTGCTAGCGATTTAATGGAAGCTTGATCGGTCGCAGAATACAAAATATCATTTCCTTCAATTTGCGGATAATTACGCTTGGCTAGGTCAGCTTTATTATATGCAGTAATCATTGGGATATCTTTAATCCCGATTTCGGTTAAAACGCTTTGGGTTGTGCGAATCATTTGCATCATATTTGGATCGCTGGCATCAACTACATTAATTAATAAGTCGGCATCTTTGGCTTCCTGCAAAGTAGCTTTAAACGATTCGACTAAATTATGTGGTAATTTAGAGATAAAACCAACTGTATCGGATAAAATAAAGCTGAAATTGTGTGCTAAGTCAATACGTCTGACACTAGTATCGAGAGTTGCAAATAGCATATTTTTAACAAAAACCTGCTTATCACGGCTATCTTCAGCAAACTCTGTTAGTAATCCATTCATGGTGGTTGACTTGCCAGCATTGGTATAACCGACCAGAGCTACTTTAGGAATCTGTTTTTGATTTCTACGTTTAGCTTTAATTGCTTCTTGTCCATTAATTGCTTTTAATTCTTTTTTGATTGCAGCAATTTGCTTACCAATGGTTCGCCTGTTTAGTTCTAACTTAGATTCACCAGCTCCGCGGTTAGCAAATCCCCCACCACGCTGTTGATCTAGCTGGTTTTCTGAAGGGTGCAAACGCGGTAATTCATATTGTAATTGTGCTAACTGAACTTGTAACTTTGCTTGTTTGCTGCGAGCTCGACTAGCAAAAATTTCTAAAATTAATTCTGTGCGGTCAATTACTCGAAGCTTAGTTAAATTTTCCAGATTACGAATTTGAACTGGTGATAACTCATCATTAAGTATCAGTACTTTTGCTTTAAGCCCGTGTGCTAAATTTTTAATTTCATTGATTTTACCTAAACCTAAATAGGTGCTACTGACAACTTGTTGGGCATTTTGTTGACTTTGACCGACGACTTCCATATTGTCAGCCTCAGTTAAGTTAGCTAATTCGCTCATGTAATAGTCGAAGTTAGGATCATTTAAGTTGACACCAGCAAGATAAGCGTTAACCGGTTGGGGAGTATTATTGATCATGTAATCATCTTTCCTGTATTTTAATAATTTTAAATTGTGCCATTATTTAACTAGGTAGTTTTGGGGCTGCTAATGATTAGCTTAATTGTAGTAAAAATAGAGAAATTACGCAAAAATCTCTCTGCAGTTAGAGCTAAAACCCAAATAAAAAGCAATGAAAGATAGTTGTGCTTAACTACTATTTAGCTTAAAATTAAGGGGATAAATTAAAGATAGATACAAGATGTTGTGGTGTGAATGAATGGATAATAACAAATTCGTCGAAGTAAAGAATTTAAAAAAGGTTTATGATAACGGCCATGAAGCTATTAAAGATGTCAGCTTTTCGGTTAAAAAGGGAGATTTAGTTTGTTTATTAGGGCCATCTGGTTGTGGCAAGACTACTATTTTGAATATTTTAGCTGGACTGCTTGAACCTACTAGTGGAGATATCCGCTTTGGTGGAAAATCAGTCGTTGATGTCGCTTCAAAAGACCGACAAATTGGCTATGTTTTTCAAAATTATGCGCTTTATCCGCATATGTCTGTCCTGCAGAACGTCATGTTTCCGCTAACTGTTGGCAAAAACAAGCGATCAAAAGCTGAGGCTGAGCAAGTTGCTCGTAAATATATGAAGTTAACTCAAATTACGGAATTAGCTGATGAAAAACCAGGTAAACTGTCTGGTGGTCAGCAGCAACGAGTGGCAATTGCTCGGGCGCTAGTTCAGGAGCCGCAAATTTTGTTAATGGACGAGCCATTAAGTAATCTAGATGCCCGCTTGCGCTTGCAGATTCGTGAAGAAATCCGCGACTTAGTTAAATCCGTTGGGATTACGACTTTATTTGTCACTCATGATCAAGAAGAAGCCTTGTCAATTGGTGACAAGATTATTCTTTTTAATGATGGAGTAATTCAGCAAGATGATTTGGGACAGAACTTTTATTTAGCACCTAACAATTATTTTGTAGCCAACTTTGTTGGTAATCCAGTGATTGATAATTTTAAGGTAACGAAAACTGCGACTGAACTTGCGGGCAGTAATTTTACGATTAAGTTAGCAGATTTGGATAATTCACGTTTTAAACGGGAATTACCAGACGGAGATTACTATCTGTCTGTTCGACCAGAAAATATTAAACCGGATGTTAACGGCTTTTTAACTACTGAGATTGACGATATTGAATTAATTGGGCGTGAGCGTATCTTGAAGTTTACGCATGATGGCACGCAACTGCGGTCACTGATTGATTTAGAAACACCAATTAGCCCAGGTGAGCAGGTAAATTTGGCCATGCGGCTTGATCGGGTATTCTTATTTACTCTTGATGGGGAGCGAGTTTATTAATAATGAAGAAAAATCAAAAAAAGGCTTGGCTTTTCTTGGCACCGACAATCATTTTTGTGACTTTGTTCAGTATTTATCCGATTTTGCGTGCTTTTGGCATGAGTTTTCAAAAGGGATCTTTAATTGATCTGACGTGGACCGGCTTAAGCAATTACCAGTATATTTTTAAAGATCCCGAGTTTTGGTTAGCATTGAAAAATACGATTCTCTATGCAGTCATTTCAGTGCCAATTGGTCTTGCAATTTCGATTATGCTAGCGTGGATTATTTTTAGTAAGGTAAAGCATCAAGCCTTTTTTGAGACTACCTTTTTCATGCCTTATGTTACCTCGACGATCGCAATTGGGATTGTCTTTCGTTATATTTTTAACGGCGATTATGGGATGCTCAATTTTATTTTACGTAGTTTGCATTTACCAGCACCTAATTGGCTTGATGACCCGGCAATGTCACTAACTACAATTATTATTTTTGGAATTTGGAGTTCGCTGGCTTTTAATATCGTAATTTTGATGGGTGCATTAAGAAATATTGATCCTAATTACTATACGATTGCCGATATGTATGGTGCCAGTGGTAAAGATAAATTCTGGCGAATTACTATGCCACAGCTGGTACCAACAATTGCCTTCTTGTTAACCATGAATGTAATCGGGGCTTTTAAGATTTACACTTCGGTTTATGCACTATTCAACGGGCAAGCAGGAGTTGGTAATTCTGGA
Source organism: Lactobacillus sp. ESL0684 (assembly GCF_029392675.1). Classification (NCBI taxonomy): domain Bacteria; kingdom Bacillati; phylum Bacillota; class Bacilli; order Lactobacillales; family Lactobacillaceae; genus Lactobacillus; species Lactobacillus sp. ESL0684. The sequence continues at coordinate 262,014 of NZ_CP113941.1, forward strand.
ACTACAGCAGTCTTTTATATCTATAACAAGTTCCAAACTGTTGGGACACCAGGAGTGGCAATGGCGGCAACGGTTATTCTGTTTTTGATTATTTTACTAGCCACATTCCTGCAACGAAAAATGATGAATAAGATTGGAGAAAAGTAAATGAAGAAAATTCGGTGGGGCGTTTTATTTAGTTATCTCATTTTAATTATCTTTGCTGTTATTACTGTTTTTCCGTTTATTTATATGATTTTAGGTGGTTTGATGAATTTCCAAGAAACCACCTCAATTCCACCAACACTGATTCCGCATCATTTTAACTGGTCCAATTATGCTAAAGTTTTTGCTAGAGCACCGTTTGGTCACTACTTCTTCAATACGATTTTAACTGCTACCGTAACTACTTTGGTCAGTTTGTTTAATGCGTTGCTTGGCGGCTTTGCGATGGTTAACTTGCACTTTAAAGGTAAGGGCTTCATCCAGATGGTATTGCTGTCATTATTAATGGTGCCAGGGGAAGCAATTATTTTTACCAATTATAATACGATTGCTCATCTGGGACTGCTTAACACCTATATTGGACTGGTATTACCATTTTTGACCTCAATCTTTTATATGTATTATTTACAAAGCTATTTCGGATCAATTTCAGATACGATTTATCAAGCAGCCAAAATCGATGGAGCAAGTGATTGGGACTATATTTGGAAAATTTTAGTGCCGATGTCTAAGGGTGGTTTATTTACTGTAGGCCTACTCAGTTTTATTTCCGGATGGAATTCATTTCTATGGCCACTGCTAGTCACTAACGAGGATAATATGCGCTTGCTCAATAATGGCTTATCGGCCTTTGCTTCTGATGCAGGTAGTGAAACTCAATTGCAATTGGCTGCAGCGACGTTAACAATTTTGCCAATTTTAATTCTGTATTTAATTTTTAGAAAACAGATTATTCGAGGAGTAGTGCGCAATGACATTAAAGGATAAGACTACCATCACTTTTTATAATGGCTTGACGACTATTGGCGGACCTATGATTGAAGTAGCTTATGGCCACGATCATGTGTTATTTGATTTAGGAGAAGTTTATCGTCCAGAATTAGCTTTACCTGATGAAAATTATCGGACGTTAATTCAAAATCAGCTGATTGGTGATGTAGCCAACTTTTATGATCCAAAAATTACTGGAGTCGTTTTAGATACTGAGCGCTGGCAGCATGCTGGCGCCTATCTGTCTCATCTGCATTTAGATCATAGTAAGGCTCTTAACCTGATTGCACCGGAAATTCCAGTCTATGCAGGCCCGTTAACGGCTAAAATGTTACCAATTTTAAATGCAGCAGGTGATTTTCTTTTGCCAGCAGCAGGACGTCAGTCTAGTTATACTCGCCCAATTACTGCCGTTGAGCCTGGCGAAACAGTGCGAGTTGGTCAGATTAGCTTAGAAGTTTGGTCGAGTGATCATGATGCCTATGGTGCAACAGGATTGATTGTGACCACACCGGATCGGGAAGTTGCATATACTGGCGATATTCGGTTGCATGGCTATCATCCTGATTGGGTCAAGCAATTTTTAACAAGGGCACAGCATTCTGACGTGTTAATTACTGAAGCAACTGGGTATTCTTGGCCGGAAGAAGCCGCTTCTAAAGACGATCAGGAATTTCAAGGACCAAAAAGTGAAACAGAATTGACGGCGGAAGTAGTAGAGTTGCAAAAAGCTAACCCTAACCGGCAGATTACTTTTAATACTTATCCAACTAACGTGGAGCGATTGCTGCAGATTATGGCAAATTCGCCGCGTACGGTAGTTTTACATGCTAAGCGTGCGCAGCTACTTAAGCAATTGGGTAAAGATGCTTACTATTATTACTTACCTAGAGAAGAAAAGATTTCTGAGTTAAACCCCAAGTTAGCAATTCCATACAGTCAGCTTTTACAAGATAAACATGAATATCTTTGGCAAGTGGTTGATGATTTTGCTAGTTTGCAACCGGGCGGATTATACCTGCATTCCAACGCTGAGCCGTTAGGGGATTTTGATCCCAGTTATGCACCGTTTGTCCAGCAATTTAAAGAATTGGAAATTGAGTTTAGAGCCTTACGTTGCTCAGGTCATGCTGACCAAAAAGAACTGGCAGAGATTATTGAACTGGTTCAGCCGCCAACGTTAATTCCGGTGCACACATTGCATCCGGAGTTGGTAGAGAACCCATTTGGAAAAAGGATTTTACCTAAACGTAAGCAAACAATTACGCTTTAGTAAATCAAAAAAATATTGTTTAGTTTTTTGTTTTTTGGAGGTATATACCTAATGAAGTTTCGTAGAAAAATTGCAGCTGTATTTGCAATTGGCTTATCCTTGCTAGGAACAGCAGCGTGTTCTAATGGCAATAGTTCTTCGTCATCATCAAGTGCGGATAAAATTCCGACCAAGATTACCAAACAGACTAATATCGTTTTTTGGCATGGCATGACTGGGGTCCAGCAGCAGACATTAAAGCAATTGACGCAGGAATTCGAAAAGAAAAATCCTAAAATCAAAGTCAAATTAGAAAATCAGGGAGCGTATAGCGATCTGCAAGCCAAAATTAATTCGACGTTGCAATCACCTAAAGATTTGCCAACGATTACCCAAGCGTATCCTGACTGGTTATATACGGCATCGAAAAATAAATTACTGGTCGACTTGAAGCCATACATCAACAATCAAAAACTTGGTTGGGGAAGCAGTCAGAAATCTGATATTAAGCCAGCATTGCTAAATGGCGCTAAAATTGGCGGTGTCCAATACGGGATTCCGTTTAACAAGTCAATTGAAACTTTAACTTATAATGCCGATCTTTTTAAGAAGTATGGCATTAAGAAGGCGCCAACAACTATGGCAGAGTTGCAAACAGCCGCCCAGACTATTTATGAGAAGAGTCATCATCAGGTAGTTGGTGCTGGCTTTGACTCACTATCTAACTATTATGTTTTAGGGATGAAGAATGAGGGCGTTGATTTTTCTAAGAAGATTGATTTTGCCGGTGATACTTCTAAGAAAGTTATCAATTACTACGCTGATGGGGTTAAGAAAGGTTACTTCCGAGTAGCAGGCTCAGAGCATTATCTTTCTGGACCATTTGCCAACCAAAAAGTCGCAATGTATATCGGTACTTCTGCTGGAGAGGGTTTTGTTAAGCAAGGTGTTGGTAAAAAATTTACTTATGATGTAGCCCCGCGTCCAGGTAAATACACTATGCAACAAGGAACTGATATCTACATGTTCAATCATGCTAGTGCTACCCAAAAGTCTGCAGCATTTAGTTATATTAAGTTCTTAGTTTCAAAATCAAGCCAACTCAAGTGGGCTAATGCGACTGGCTATATTCCAGTTAACCAACAAGTGATTAATTCTAAGGAATACAAGGACAACCAGCAGATTAAATTGCCAGCCAAGCTTGGCAGTGCAATGAAGCATCTGTATAGTGTGCCAGTGGTTAAAGATGCTGGAGCTGCTTATGGTCAGCTGAACCCAATTATGCAAAACATTATGTCTGCTGCTCAAAAGAAGCAGAATGTTGATAACAGCATTAAGACTGGTAAAGCGAAATTTGATGCTGCCTGGAAACAATAAAACTAAGTTATAAGTATTTTTACTAATAAAGCAGACCTGTCTATTTAAAGACAGGTCTGCTTTTTGATTTAATACTTGATAATTGGAACAAATTTATCGATTTAGCTATATTTTTGTACAAAAGACGAACTTTAATTAAAAAAATGGTAAAAAAATACAAATAACACGGATATTACTGCAAAATTAAGTTGCTATTTTATTTACCTTGTTATAAAATTAACAAGTATTTAATATCTGGTGATTAATTGTTAGAGATTAATCCCATTTTGGAGGAAATATAAAATGAAATTCGGTAAAAAGCTACTTGTCTTAACGGTAATGGCTGCGGCTTTAATTGGGACGGCGGCTTGTTCTAAGCAGGAAACTACTTCTGATTCACAAGCAATTCCCAAAGTTACTAAAAAAACTACGGTAGTTTTCTGGCATGGAATGCAGGGACAGCAGGAGCAAACTCTTAGGGATTTAACTAAGCAATTCGAACAGCAAAATCCTAAAATCAAGGTTAAACTAGAGCAGCAAGGTGCGTACACTGATTTGCAAGCCAAGCTTAATTCGACAATGCAATCGCCTAAGGATTTGCCAACGATTACGCAGGCTTATCCAGATTGGCTAGAAAGTGCAGCCAGAAATAAAATGTTGGTTAATCTTAGTCCTTACATGAAGAACGAAGAAGTTGGTTGGGGTAAGCAACCAAGTAACATTAAGCAAGACTTACTGAATGGTGCCAAAATTAATGGTGTCCAGTATGGGATTCCTTTTAATAAGTCGATTGAGCTGCTGATTTATAATCCTAAGATGCTCAAGCAATATGGCATTAAGCAAGTGCCTAGTTCGATGGCGCAATTAAAACAGGCGGCACAGACGATTTATCGTAAGAGTCATCATCAGGTAGTTGGAGCAGGTTTTGATAATTTAGATAATTACTATGTCTTAGGAATGAAAAATGCTGGTCAGAACTTTTCTAAGCAGATTAATTTTGCGGGTACAGACTCTAAGCAAGTGATTAATTACTTTGCCGATGGTGAAGAAGCTGGTTACTTTAGAATGCCGGGTTCAGATAAATATCTGTATATTCCATTTACTAATCAAAAACTAGCTATGATGGTAACGTCGTCTTCAACTGAAACTTGGATTAAGCAGGCAGCCAAAAAGGGCTTTAAATATGAAGTTGCACCGCGGCCAAGTAAATATACCATGCAGCAGGGAACAGATATTTATATGTTTGATCATGCTAGTGCTATGCAAAAGTCGGCAGCTTTTAAATATATGAAGTTCTTGTCTTCTAAAAAGAGTCAAACTAAATGGGCTCAAGCCACAGGTTATATGCCAGTTAATACAGAGGTTGCTAAATCCGCTACCTATAAGACTGACAGTCAGTTCAAACTGCCAGCTAAGTTAGAAACTATTACTAAAGCTAATGAGATGTATAGTGTGCCAGTAATTAAAAATGCTGGAGCAACTTATAGCCAGCTAAAGCCAATTATGCAATCAATCTTATCAGCTGCTCAGAAAAAGCAGAACATGAAGACTGCTATTAAAACTGGCAAAACTAAATTTGATGCCGCTTGGCAACAATAGAAATTATTTACTGAAAACAGACGTAATTGTCTGTTTTTTATTTGTCGTTTTGAGCTTGAATGGTAAGATAATATAAATATGAAAATTAGCTTAATTTATTCGGTCGATATTTAGATTGATTGGAGCACTATAACATGGATATAAATAATTTATTAACTGAAACTTGAAAGCTAGAAATCACCTCAAAAGAGCGTGATTTCTAGCTTTTTTGCCTAAAAAATAAAAACGCAAGCCCTCTCTGCGTTATACTTTAAATAACCAAAACTAAAGTTACAGGAGTTCTTACGTTATGAACAGTATACCGCAATTCAATCAAGAAAAGGACACTTCTTCCTTAATTTCATCTTTTACAAAATTAATTGGTCTAGCTGACTTAAGTAAACAGGTTAATTTTAAACGTCATTCTTTAGTTAGCCTGCTCATGGTAGTCAAATGGTTAATCCAATCACGTTTTGCCCGTAAATCACTGTATCGTTTTGACCAACCAGCTGAATTTACCTCTAAGACTGGCAGAAATATCCTTAATGATGGCCGCATCAATTGGCAAAAACTGCTTTGCTTAGCTGCTGCCAAACTAATTAAGGTACTTAAACCGGTAATCGACAAGCGTAGAAGACTAGCTTTGATTGTAGATGATACTTTGCTAGCACGTTCCTATTCTAAGAAAGCGGAATTACTTGCCAAAGTTTACGATCATAATGAGCATAAATATGTTAATGGTTATCGTGGCTTGACCGTTGGTTGGAGTGACGGCAATACTTTTTTGCCAGTTAATTTTGCTTTGATGTCCACCAGATAAGAAAACAAATCTGCTTGGCAGTAAAGCCACTACAACCGATAATCGTTCTATTGCAGGCAGAAGAAGAACCCAAGCCCAAAGGCAAATGAATGATGTCACGGTTGAATTGCTTAAGCAAGCTATCAATGAAGGTGTACCAGCAGACTATGTACTGTTTGACAGCTGGTTTGCCTCGCCCAAAATGTTCTGGCAGTTAAAGCAGTTAGGATTAGACAGTGTCTCGATGCTTAAGTTGAGCAAGAAGGTATACTACTGCTATCGTGGTCGCCTTTATGATGTAAAAAGTTTGTATGAACGCTTAGCTGGCTCAAAGCTGAAAGCCAAAGATGACTATCTTTATAGTTGTGTAGTCGAGGCAGAGTATCAAGGACATAGTTTTCCTATCAGATTAGTATATGTTACTAAACGTGGTAATAATAAAGTACTTGGTCTTGGCTACCACCAGATATCAGCTGCAACCTAAAGAAGTCATTCAGCTTTATGGTCGTAGATGGCAGATAAATCACAAATTCAAAGTTAGATAAACCTACTTTAAAGCAGCTAAGCAATACCTAGCTTTAGATAAATCACAAATTCAAAGTTACGATGGTCAGTGCGGATATTTTGCAATTACCGCCTTAACTTATGACTTGCTGGCTTGGCAAGAGAGACAAGCAGTTGATGAGCGAACAATTGGGGATTTATTCTATTTGATGAATGATGCGTTGCCGGATTTGGCGTTTGAAGAAGCATTGGTCTACCTGCTAAGTGCCCTAAAAGCAGTTAAAGAAGAAATAACTACAGAAGTCGAGCGGATAATAAATAATTTTATTAAATTACTGCCAGGATTTATTCAAAAGCAGCTGCAGAGAAGCGTTTAAAATATAATTAAGAACCAAAAAAGCCAGACTCAATAAGGAATCTGGCTAGTTTTACTGCTTTCAAGTTTCAGTTATTAAATAGAAAGTTAAAAGCAGACCTTAAGCAAATAACTCACGAATCTCTAAATTCAACATTTACTGGATACAGTACAGTTTATAATAGGACCATATTTGTTAAAGTGTTTGCTTCGAAACAAAAAATGTATACTGAAAAAAGTGTAAATTTAGAAATAAATAATAGAGTTCTAAAAAGTTTTAAGTTGACCGATATCCAAGATTTATTTGTGCTTGTAATGACAGATATATCTCCGTCTGATGTAGAAGAAAAAATGTCGGAACAGCTGTCATATAAGATGGGACGAGTCTTACGTGATTTTCACAGTAAACTTAAACCTTTTAAGGATATTAGAAAGTCACCAAATACTTTCATTGATATTAAAACAAATATAGATAGTTTAAAGTCTACAGAAGAAAAAGATATATTAAAAAGCCAATTCGATATTATTTTAAAATATAAACCAATTATTCAAAACGATATAGCAAAGCACTCTAATCTTGTTCTTCATGGAGATGTAGGAACTAGAAATTATAAATTTGTCGACAATAAGCTGATGTTAATTGACTATGAACGTGCTAGATTGGGACCAGCTTATCAAGACTTTATTAAACTTTTTTATGAAGATTTTTGTCTTGATAAAAGATTGATAAACTCCTTTATCAATGGATATGGATTTAGAAAGGAACTTAATGTTGGAGTATTAACGCAAATTTATCTTATATTTGATACATCTGTGGGAATATTTAAATATACTGATAAAATTCCGAGTGAGCAATTTAAGGCAATTGGTAAAAAAATGCTTTCTGACGTAATTGACTTTTTAAAAGATATCAATCATATTGAGTCCAGTTGCATACTGATGTAATCTCAAGTTATGGTTCATAATTAAAAACAGACGTAATTGTCTGTTTTTTATTTGTCGTTTTGAGCTTGAATGGTAAGATAATAGAAGTGCGAAAACTAATTTGATTTAGTCAATGGATAACTTATTCAAGGGGTGAAAATGATGATTAAAGAACAAAATTTTCCCATCGAAACTAGATATAGATGGTATGATATCAACAACTTAAGTGAGGCAGATAGTCGAAAACTCCAGGATGAATTTAATTTTACCCCAGACATGATTTCTTATATTTCCGACCGACACGAGCGACCACACTATGATTATGATACTCACACTAAGATTCACTTGCTGGTTTATGATGTGCCGATTTGGCCCAGTAAAAGCATTAAACATTTTACTTCGCATCCAATTACTTTTCTGGTTTCGGGTGAAAACATTTTTACCTTCCATACAGAATCAACTAGCTATGTTTTTGAGGAATTTAATGATCGGTTAATGCGTAATAAGCTTTCCAGGGCAGAGGATGTTACCGAATTGTTAATGAAATTTTTGCTTTCAGCAGCACAATACTTTCAAAGAGCGATTACTCAATTAGATGTTGAACGTAATGGCTTAGATCAAAAATTATCAGACGATATTGACAATCATGACTTAGTTGAGTTATCCAACATTGAAAAAAGTTTGGTTTACCTTTCAAGTTCAATTCAGACTGACTTGATGATGTTGCACAGCTTGAAAATATCAGAATTGGATTTTACCAAATATGCTAGAGAACGCCTTGATGACGTTTTAATCGAATCAAATCAGGCTTCTGAAATGGTGAAAATTTCGCAGCAAGTGACTAAGACTTTGTCAGCGACTTCCAATAATATGATGAATAATAACCTGAATGATACGATGAAGTTCTTGACTGTGTGGTCATTGGTTTTAACAATTCCGACAATTTTAACGGGTTTTTATGGAATGAACGTTAGCTTGCCAGTCGATCACAGTTCAACAGATTGGATAGTGATTACCATATTCGCCATTATTTTAATGGCTTGGTTAATCTTCTTGATGAAGCGACACCATATGTTTTGAGGTGAGACATAAAAGATGAAAAATAAGGTAATCATTGGTTCATTAATAGCGACGCTGTTTGCGTTTATGCTGTATACGGCTAACATTAAGCAGCTGGGTCATGCAAGTTTGCAAGTAATTGATCATAATCGAAGTAGTGTAGTTAAACGTAAAAATAAAAAGTCTAAGGCTGAACCTAAAGTAGCTGGGATGGAGTATCCAAGTGAAGTTAAAGTTAAAAAGGGTAGTCAGGCAGATTGGGCTAAAAAGATTAGTCAGATAATGGGCAAGAATGATAGTTATCAAGTTTGCCTGCAAGATTTGAATTCACCCAAATTTGCACAAGTTGCTAATACGTCTAAGCTACATCAAGCCAAGGTAAGCAGTCGGCTATTTTTATTAGTAACAATTTATTATCAAGAACAACATGGGAATCTTTCTGGGCATAGTGCACTTAAAGTTAAAAAAGCTGATCGCGTTAAGGGGGAAAAAATGCTTAGCGCAGGAATTGCTTATAGTGTTACTTATCTGAAGCAAGCGATGCTTCAAGGTAATCAAACTGCCACTAATGTTTTAATGCGTAAAGTTGGCTCTAAGATTGCGCCAGTAATTAAGCAGATGGGAGCAACTGATACGAGTATTAAGCACACCACAACACAACTTAGCTCTCAGACAACTGCAACGGATTTAGCTCGTATTATGGTTGATCTTTATCAAGATAAAACCCTTGACCGACAACATGCCAATTTGGCTCTAGGATCGCTTAATTCGACTAAGCATAAGCCTAAACTGGCTTCTGGAGTTAATGGCACGGTGTATGCAATTGGTGATAAGAAGGCGGCCGTAATTTTAGTACAAAGTGGTGGTCATACTTATTGTCTTAGTGTTTGGAGTGATAGCGCTCGCAAACTGACACGTTTGAGCAAGACCGTCGCTGACTTCTTTAATTAAATATAATTTACAAAGTGTAAATTGTTTTCTTCTAATTGTAGTGCTATATTATTCAGGTACTAAAAGGAGCTGATTAATATTGGTCAAAAAGCGGGACTTAAACTTAGACAAGTTGATTGCTAAAGCAACTGAACTGATTAATCAACACGGGTTAGCGGCGCTAACTTTGCCAAGTCTTGCTAAAGAGTTAGGAGTTAAGTCGCAGTCGTTGTATCATTATGTTTCGGGACGCAAGCAATTATTATCTTTGGTTGGTGCAAGTCGAATTAAGTTGTTGAGCCAAAAATTAATTGAAAACCTACTAGGTTTTTCTGGTGTTGAGGCACTGCTTAAATTTGCGGATATTGTGCGTAACTTTATCTTGACCGATCAAGCATTACTCAGTATCCTGTATCATTTAAATGAATATCAGCAAGACGACGCAATTAATCAAGAAATTCTTAAGATAATTGAGTTAGCTGAGAAGTTGAATATTCGTGGTGATAGTAAAGTTTCGCTCCACGCACTAATTGGTGCAGTTTTAGGCTATGTTTTTTTGGATGTGTCTGCATCTTTTACTAAGGAGAGCGCAGCCGAAGCTGATCGTGGTTATCATGAGTTAATTTTACAGTTAGTTCAATCGCAAGCATAATTGCGGATATAGAAAGGAAAAGTAGATTGCAAAAACTAGTAAAGAATCATGTTTTTTCGCTAATTGCATGGATTTTGATTTTGGTGGTTTCGCTAATAGCCTTACCTAATATTACGGGGTTAACACGGCAACATTCTGGAGTTTCGTTACCCCAAGATGTTCAAAGTGAGGTAGCTCAATCAATTCAAACAGATTGGGGTCCAAAACAAAAAAACACCTACCAGATTGCTGTCGTATTTAATAAGCAAAAAGGTAAATTGACGCAAGCCGATAAGCAGGCGATCAATCATACTGTTGCTAATTTACAAGAACATCAGTCGGAGTATGGAATTAAGCAGGTGTTAGCACCTGATGAAAATATTGCTACCAAGAAACGATTACAATCTAAGGATAATACTACTTGGGTAATGCAACTTAATGTGGCTAAAAAGCATGCGGCAATTAATGAAGTCGAAGAGCAATTAACTAATGCTGTCAAAACTACTGGAGTTAGCACGTATGTCACTGGAGCGGACGTTTTACAGAATGCTTTTTCTGATTCAATTCAAGAAGGGATCAAAAAGACTGAGCTAATCACAGTAATTTTTATTTTTATTGTTTTGGTTTTAGTCTTTAAATCACCAATTGTACCGTTGGTTTCATTATTAACTGTTGGGGTAGCATTTATTACCTCGTTTTCTCTTGTAACTAACCTAGTTGAACACAATAATTTTCCATTTTCTAACTTTACCCAAGTCTTCATGATTATTGTCTTATTTGGGATAGGTACAGATTATAATATCTTGCTATTTGACAAATTTAAGGAAAATCTGGGTAAGGGTCAAACTCGTTATCAGGCAATGAAAGATGCACTCAAAGTTGCTGGGAAAACAATCCTATTTTCAGGTTCGACAATTTTAATTGGTTTTGCTGCTTTAGGATTAGCAAAATTTTCGATTTACCAATCAGCAGTAGGAGTGGCAGTGGGAGTAGCAGTATTGTTATTAGTATTGCTAACTTTGAATCCATTCTTCATGGCAGTTTTAGGTGACAAGCTGTTCTGGCCAGTTAAAGAAATTCCTAAAGAACATGAAAATAAGATGTGGCATGGAATTGCTAAAAGTTCTTTAGCGCATCCTATAATTTATTTGCTGATTTTGGCAGTAGTAGTGACACCTTTTGCTCTATTATATTCGGGTCATTTAAATTATGATGATACAGCTGAAATTAGTAATGATAATCCTGCTAAAGCAGGGATGTTAGTTGTTAAAAAGCATTTCCCAGCTGGAATGGCAGAGCCATCAACTTTATATATTAAGAGTAATCATCGTTTAGATAATGAAGCTGATTTAAAGATAATCGATCAGCTAACTAGACAATTGCAGGCTTCTAAAGGAGTGGCGTTTGCAACTTCAGTTACCCAACCTTATGGTGAAAACATTCAGCAATTGTATGTCAATAACCAATTAAATACAGTCAATAATGGTGTAGATGATGCTCGAACTGGTTTAGGTAAAGTAAGCAAGTCTAGTCAAAAGTTAGCCACTGGTGCTAATCAACTGCAGACTGGAACTAATCAACTGCAGAGTGGTACTAGTTCACTGCAAGCAGGTGCAACTGAATTGCAGAATAGCAGTCAGCAGCTTACAAGTGGACTGAACCAGCTTAATTCACAATTGACCAATAGCTCACAAGGCTCGAATACTCAAGCTGAGGTGTATCGTAAAAGTTTATCTAGAAACTTATCTAGTGTACCTGGCCTAACTAAGCAGCAGAAAGCAGCAGTTATGCAAGCTGCAAGTGCAGCTTTAAATGAATCGATGGCTGGTAATGCGAATGGATCGTTACAGTCAAGTGTCGGTAGTCTTGCTGCAGCGGCTAATCAGGTAAGTTCTGGAGCAGCTAATTTAGCAGGTAGTGTTGGTCAACTCAACTCTAGTACCGGACAATTAAGTACCGGGGCAGGACAATTGGCTACCGGTGTACCGAAAATTACTACTGGAGTTGATGAGGTCAATAGCGGATTAGGGCAAGGAGCAGCCTATTTAACTGGACTGGCTAGTTCTAGTGCGGCTGATACTTTTTACATTCCACAAGAATATCTCAAAACAGATATGTTCCAGAATTCGATCAAAGTATATCTTAGCCCTAATAAGAAGTCGGCAATGCTCATGGTAGTGCTTAATTCAGATCCAAGTGCTGATCGCGCGGTTAGCAGAGTACAAGACTTAAGCTTGATGGCGCAGAAATCCTTGCAAGGAACACGTCTTGATAAGGCGACAGTTGCCATGGGCGGTGAAAGTGCTAAAATTGCTGATACTAAGCGAATAGCCAGTGATGATTTCGTTAAGACTGCTGCAATTATGCTGGTGGGAATTGGTATTGCCTTAATTTTTGTTACTAAATCATTATTGCAGCCAGTATATATTTTAGGAACATTATTATTAGCTTACTTCTGTTCATTATCAATTACAGAATGGCTGGTTAAAGCAATTTTAGGCAATAATACCTTAACTTGGAATACACCGTTTTTCAGCTTTATTATGCTGATTGCCTTAGGTGTTGATTACAGTATCTTTTTAATGACACGATATCGCAGTCTAGATCATGGCAAATTAAGCGAACGTATCTTAAAGGCTTGCGGAGTGATTGGGACTGTTGTGGTTTCTGCAGCAATTATTTTGGGTGGAACCTTTGCGGCACTAATTCCTTCAGGTGTACCAACATTAATCGAAGTTGCGTTAGCAGTAATCATTGGCTTGATTATCTTAGTCTTTATCTTACCGTTAATTTTGCCAGCGGCTATTAAGCTGACGTATGAACCAACTTTTAGAAAAAAGAGTCGAAAAAATAAATAATTAAAGAAAAGGGATTACTGATTTATGTAATAGTAAATTGGTAATCTTTTTAGTTAGAATTATAATTTCAACTTGTAAAACTATGGTTTTGCTTTATCATTAACTTAAAACGGCACTGACATATAAAGATTAAGGAGTTTTAAGCTATGACTACTTGTCCCAATTGTGGTAGGCAAATCACAGATGATGTTGAAATTTGTCCTAATTGTCATTTTAATGTGCAAAAATATCGTGATACATTTTTCTCAGATCAATATGAACAGGAAAAATATGAAGATGAGCATGCAGGAGCGAAAATTGCTAGTCGGAAGATTTATCGGCAAGAATTCTACCCTGAAAAACAAAACTCAACTGTAAAGAAGATGCTTCTTTGGATTCATAAAAATAGTATGATTGTATTCTTAGTTGGAATAATGTTGTTGATTGTCATGAGCTTTTCTCGTGGTCTTGGCTGGCTGTGTTTTTGTTTGCTGCTGCTTGCACTATTCTGGGTTTGTGCTAGACAAGATCGAATTGAACGTTATACAGTTGATGAGCGGTTAACGCAGAAAGCCAATCAACTTGGTTCGAATTTTTTTAATAAAATTGAGGATGGTAGACAAAAGCGTCACCCTAAATCGGAACAATCTGATTCAGATATAGTTAAACAACCGGTCAATTATGTTCAGCTTTCAATTATTTTAACGGCATTGATTAGTTTAGTAGTTCTATTCACGTCAGGTTCAGTGGATAAAGTTTCGTTGACGAAAGTCTTTATGGGACTAGTAGGTCGAATGTTTGAAAATAGTACAACGGTTTATATTGGGATCCAGTTGTGTTTAATCTGGGTTTTGTTAATTATTTTTCCTTTGATAATTATGCGTAATACGCTAAGAAATACGAAAAAAGCTCAATGGTTAGCATTTGCGCTTTCATTAATTGAATCTGTATTTTTGCTTTATTTGCTTTTCCGCTTATCAACTGATGCTAGAGCTAATGTTGGGTTGCTTAATCACGTTACAAGTCAGCTGATTGTTTATGTAGTGTCATTTAGAACTTCGATCTATTTCTTAATATTTGCTAGTGTAATGACGACCGGACTTACTTGCTATAATTTAATTAAAAAGCGACAATAAAAAATACTGGACTTGCAAGTCCAGTATTTTTAGTTACATATTTTTTACTGCTTTAAGTCGATGACTAAGTGTTCATTAACAAAAGCCATCATTCCCAATTCACTTAGTTCGCGACCATAACCTGACTTTTTAACACCACCAAATGGCAATTCACCAGAGGAAATCCAGGTGCCATTAATCACGGTCATTCCAGTCTCGATTTGTGCAGCTAATTCTTGAGCGTGTGCGATATCGCTACTGATAATTGATGAGCCTAACCCATAGCTAGAGTTATTTGCTAAGGCAATTGCTTCGTCCTCATCTTCAACTTGGTAGACCATAGCGACAGGACCGAATAATTCTTCATCAAAAATTGGATTATTTTGGTCAATGTCAGTTAGAATAATCGGCCTAAAGAAAGCACCATCACTATCAATTTCAGGATATTGATAGAACACTTTGGCACCAGCTGCAACTGCTCGCTCAACTTGTTTAGTTAATTTTTCTTTAGCATCTTGTGAGTTAAGCGGTGCTAAAGTAGTTTCTGGATCGAGCGGATCGCCAGTTTTTAGATTAGCAAATGCGGATTTAAGCTCATGTAAGACTTCTTCGTAGCGAGATTTAACGGTAATAATTCGTTTAGAAGAAGTACATACTTGTCCTGCATTGTAAGTTCTTGCTGCATGCAAGGTTGTTTGTAAAACTTGCTTGTCAGCATCTGCCAAAACGATAAATGGATCATTGCCACCTAATTCCATAGTTGACTTTTTCAGATTTTTACCGGCATTTTCAGCAACGGAAGCCCCGCCACGCTCAGAGCCAGTCAAAGCCACTCCTTGAACGCGTGGATCGGCGATAATATCGTCTAATTGGTCATAATTTGGATAAAGGTTGATTAGACTCCCTTCAGGAGCTCCAGCTTGCTTAATAAGTTTGGCGGTTAAAGCTGCTGAACCTGGTACGTTGTGAGCGTGCTTGAGTAATACTGGATTGCCCACGATGAAGTTAGGAGCAAAGACTCTAATCACTTGATAAAGAGGAAAATTCCATGGCTCACAAGCGATAATTACGCCAGTTGCTTGCTTGAGATAATAAGCATTACCCAAGGCAGAATCGATTTTTTGCGGCTTTAACATTTTTAACCCATTATTAGCATAGTATTCACAGATTTGAACACAGAGTTCAACCTCACCCTTAGCTTCACCGATTAGTTTGCCCATTTCACGGGTCATTATTTCGGCTAGCTCGGATTCATGTTCATGCAAGGTCTTAGCGATTTGGTGTAAAATCTCAACCCGACTCTGGGGTTGTTCGTGCTGCCACTTATGGTACAGTGCATTTGCCAAATTGATTGCTTCGTCAATTTGGCTATTGGTTGAATATGAATAGTTTGCAAAAGTTTCATTAGTGTACGGATTAATTGATTGATATTTTGCCATCTTGTACCTCATTAAAAATCATGTTAATTTTAGATTACTAAACATATTATAAAACGCTATCAAAATTAACTTTAGTAATTAGCTCAAGTTTACTAATTATTAAGTTTTTGTAGGCTGTGAGTTAAGTATGATAGGGAAGCACTCAGGTATTGACTTGCATAGGCCATAGCGTGTTTATCTCCGGGAATTATTTGTAAGGTTACGCCATGATTTTGGCTAGCTAGACTATCAATAAAGTCAAGTACGTCTGTAAGTGGGGTTAATTCGGCAGCTGAGTTAAACATTAGTAGGTCAGCTAAGTTTTGATAATTATAGGACTTAGCGTCTAGCTTAGTGAGCTTTTGCCAATCATTGCTGCCGGCATAAGTTAAGGTGAAATATTTATAGAAGCAATTATTAATTTCTGACTGGTCAGTTAAACCGAGTTCATTCTTGGCGTCAAGTGCTGGTTTTGTACTATTGTGATTTTTTAGCCAATCTGAAAAGTTAACTGGTGCTGACCAAGTTACGGTTGGAAAACCGAACATACCAGCAAGTTGCAAGGCTAAGGTGCCACCGCTACTGGCACCTATTTGAGCAATGCTCAGGGTTTCTTGACTAATATATTTTGATTTTAGCAGCCAGTTAGCAAAATTAATGGCATCGTGGTGAGCAGCTGGAAAAGTGTTTTTAGGTGCGAGTCGATAATTAGGGACAAAGGTGGTAAAGCCTTGTGCAACTATGGCAGTAGTTAAGTTTTTAACGTCTTGTTTATCCCCGCGAATCCAACCGCCACCATGCCAAAAGATCAGGGCTTTATGGGCAATAGTTGTGTCACTAGGGCTGTAAATATCACACGTTAACTGGTTTGCTTCATCATAAACAACATTATTTTCAACTTTGATCATAGACTTTAGTTCCTTACTATTTTTGTTTAGCAGACTGGTATCGTTCATTGCCCCACCAATTAGGCATTAGTTCATTAAGGGTGATTGTTTGGCGTTTTTGGTAGTCGACCATAAATTCTAAATTGCGATTTCGTTCATCCAATTGCATTAAATATTCGCGGCACGCTCCACAAGGCATGCCAGACCCACTGCCCGAAGGAGCTTGATCGCGAAAGGCAATGATTCGTTTAATTTGAGTTTGTCCGCTGTTAACATACATATTTAATGCGGCAACTCGCTCAGCGCAAAGATCAAGTACACCACTGCAGCTTTCTACACAAAAACCAACAAAAATTTGACCGTCTGCAGCTTCAAGCGCACTGACGACATTATGTGCATAAATAAAGGGAGTAACGTCTTGCGGGTGGTATTCAACTTTGGCTGCTTGATATAATTTTTGCCAAATATCCATTTTATATCCTCCGGATAATTACTAATTAATATTCTTAAATTATGGTAATTATTATCCTTAATGTGCTAAAAAGCAATTATATCAAGGTGATTTTTGGTAGAATAAAATTTAAAAGTCAGGGAGGTTTTTTATGCAGCTGTCACCTAAAGCCAGTCGCCGTTTGATTAACATCTTAACTATTGTTAGCGGAATCATTATTGTTCTTTTATGCATTTACTGGTATAAGCTAGGAATTTTTACTAATCAAGCAAAGATGCGTGCATATTTAGCAGATAAAAGGATTATTGGTCCTGTAATTTTTGTGTTAATTCAAATTGTTCAAGTAGTGTTTCCGATTATTCCTGGAGGTGTTTCCCTACTTGGAGGAGTTGTGTTTTTTGGACCAATTGCGGGATTTATTTATAACTACATTGGCGTTTGCATTGGCTCAATTATTGATTTCTTTTTGGCGCGTTATTATGGTCGACCATTTATTTTGCATATTGTTTCTGAAAAGACCCTTGAAAAATACATGAAATGGACTAAAGACCAGCATAAATTTAACTGGTTCTTCGGTATTTGTATTGTAGCGCCGATGGCACCAGATGATGTTTTATGTTTACTAGCCGGATTAACCGAGATGAAATTTTCAACGTACTTTTGGATTATTATTTTGGGTAAACCGTGGACGATTGCGGCATATAGCTTTGCCTTAATGTTTGGCATGGACTGGCTGCTAAAGTTAGTAGGCAAGTGATGGCAGACATATGTTTGCGGCAATTTGCTGATACGGATGCAGCAACTCTGCTTAAGTGGGGGCAAGATGATCATTATCGCAAGACAGCAGGTTTTGCTCACTATGCCAGTTTGTTTGAAGCCAAAACTGCGATTAAGCAGTATCAACAGCGAGATAATAGTTATGCGGTATGTTTGCAGACAGATGATCAGTTGATTGGAATAGTTGAGTTGTATTCACGCGGTGAATCTGGTGATTTGGCTAAGACTAAAGAAGTTGGCTTTTTATTAGATAGAGATTACGAAGGGCATGGTTATATGACTCAGGCTCTGCGGGTATTATTTAATTATTTTTTTAAAGAGTTAGCTCAAACTCAAATCTGGGCTGGTACGTTTAACAGCAACTTACGTGCGCAAAAGTTGCTAAAAAAGTTAGGCTTTAAGTATATTTATGCTGCCAGTCAGCCAACTGATAAAAATTATTTTACTAATCAAGTGAAATATTATTTGCTTGAAAGAGCGCAATGGCTTAAAATAAGTAAAAACACGGAGTCCTAAGACTATATACAGAGAATTCGCGGGTGGTGTGAGCGAATAGACGTCGTTTCCAGACTTCAATTGTGGGCAACTAATCATTGCACGGTTTGCGGCACCGTTATCGCCCAAGCTAATTGAGTGCAGTTGTGGTAATGACAACTGAAACTGGGTGGTACCGCGAAGCGATGCAAGAGCCAATTCGTCCCAAGATTTAGGGATGAGTTGGCTCTTTTTTTGTGGAGGTTAAAAATGTTAGATATTAAGGTAATTCGAGATAATCCGGATTGGGCTAAGAAGAAGCTAGCTACGCGTAGTATTAAGCCTGAACAAATTGATGAATTAATTGGCATCGATGCTGATCGGCGCCAGAGTTTGAATGAAAGTGAGCAGTTAAAGGCTAAACGTAACACTGTTTCTCAAAAAATTGCTCAAGCTAAACGCAATCAAGAGGATGCCTCTGCGGCGATTGCAGAGATGCGTGAAACTGGCAGCCAAATTAAAGAGTTAGACGCTAAAGTTAATGAATTAACTACAAGGCAGAATGATATATTGCTACGTCTACCAAACTTTCCTGATGATTCTGCACCAGTTGGTCCTGATGAAGATTATAATGAGGAAGTTCGTAAATGGCATGAACCGACTAAATTGACTTTTACACCAAAAGCACATTGGGATATCGGAACTGATTTAGATATTTTAGACTGGGATCGTGGAGCAAAAGTTTCTGGTGCACGCTTTGTCTACTATAAAGGTGCCGGTGCATTATTAGAGCGTGCAGTTTTTAACTTCTTTTTGGATGAAAATACCAAAGCTGGTTATACAGAAGTTATTCCTCCATATTTAGTTAATAAAGAATCAATGCAGGGAACTGGACAATTTCCGAAATTCACTGAAGACGTCTATACGATTGTTGATAATGATGATCCCGAAAAGGAATTAGAGCTGACATTAATTCCAACAGCAGAAGTACCATTGGTTAATTATTTCCGTGATGAAATTATCCATGAAGATCGTTTGCCAATTAATGTAACTGCCCTTTCTCCAGCTTTTAGAAGTGAGGCTGGTTCGGCTGGGCGTGATACGCGTGGTTTAATTAGAATGCATGAGTTTCGTAAAGTAGAAATGGTTAAGGTATGTAAGCCTGAGGATTCATGGGAAGAGTTAGATAAATTGACCCATAATGCAGAAAGCTTGCTCCAAAAACTAGATTTACCGTATCACGTTGTTGCACTAGCGACTGGGGATGCTAGTTTTACTAGTGCTAAAACTTATGATTTAGAGGTCTGGATGCCTCAACAAGAAAAGTATCGGGAGATTTCTAGCTGTTCGAACTGTACAGATTTCCAAGCACGGCGTGCGCAAATTCGTTACCGCGCGGAAGATGGTAAGCTGTATTTAGCACATACACTTAACGGTTCTGGACTAGCGGTTGGCCGGACAGTTGCAGCTATTTTAGAAAATTACCAAAATGAAGATGGTACAGTAACTGTACCGGAAGTTTTAGTCCCATATATGAATGGCATGAAAAAAATTGTTAAGCAACCAAGCTTGATATAAAGCTAAAAGAGATCTTTTATGATCTCTTTTTTTATTTTTTTAGAAAAAGTTTTGAATAAAATTTTATACTGAAAGCACTTAATACCGAATAATAACATCAACAAAATTGTTTTTAATCAAAGATATCCGTTTTAAAAAGGATTAATCGCAACTTTTTAAGTTAATAATTAGCCTAATTAGCGAACAAATAGTCAAACTTGACGAAGAAAGCAAAAGAGGGTAAAGTATTACTTGCGCTTGAGAGAGCTGGTTAGCTTAATCAGGTTAGCGAGAAATAAAGAGCAGAAAGTTATTGACAAGATCAAAACGGTCTGCTAGAATAGAAAAGCGCTGCTATAAGCAGCAGGTAGTACTTTGAAAACTGAACAATGTTTTCGCAAAAGTGTGCGGGTGTAAAAGCCCAAAACAAGAGCGAAGTCAATTTCGCAAGCAAATAAATCCGAGATGCAAATCTTGGAGAACGAATGAGCAAACATTCAAACAAACAGATAAAAATGAGAGTTTGATCCTGGCTCAGGACGAACGCTGGCGGCGTGCCTAATACATGCAAGTCGAGCGAGCAATTTTAACAGAATACCTTCGGGTAGGAAGCTAAGAGCGCGAGCGGCGGATGGGTGAGTAACACGTGGGTAACCTACCCTATAGATTGGGATACCACTTGGAAACAGGTGCTAATACCAAATAAGAAGTAAGATCGCATGATCAAGCTATAAAAGGCGGCTTTCGAGCTGTCGCTAAAGGATGGACCCGCGGTGCATTAGCTAGTTGGTAGGGTAAAGGCCTACCAAGGCAATGATGCATAGCCGAGTTGAGAGACTGAACGGCCACATTGGGACTGAGACACGGCCCAAACTCCTACGGGAGGCAGCAGTAGGAATCTTCCACAATGGACGCAAGTCTGATGGAGCAACGCCGCGTGAGTGAAGAAGGTTTTCGGATCGTAAAGCTCTGTTGTTGGTGAAGAAGGATGTATAGAGTAACTGCTATATATTTGACGGTAATCAACCAGAAAGTCACGGCTAACTACGTGCCAGCAGCCGCGGTAATACGTAGGTGGCAAGCGTTGTCCGGATTTATTGGGCGTAAAGCGAACGCAGGCGGGAAGACAAGTCAGATGTGCAAGCCCTCAGCTTAACTGAGGAATTGCATCTGAAACTGTATTTCTTGAGTGCAGAAGAGGAGAGTGGAACTCCATGTGTAGCGGTGGAATGCGTAGATATATGGAAGAACACCAGTGGCGAAGGCGGCTCTCTGGTCTGTAACTGACGCTGAGGTTCGAAAGCATGGGTAGCGAACAGGATTAGATACCCTGGTAGTCCATGCCGTAAACGATGAGTGCTAAGTGTTGGGAGGTTTCCGCCTCTCAGTGCTGCAGCTAACGCATTAAGCACTCCGCCTGGGGAGTACGACCGCAAGGTTAAAACTCAAAGGAATTGACGGGGGCCCGCACAAGCGGTGGAGCATGTGGTTTAATTCGAAGCAACGCGAAGAACCTTACCAGGTCTTGACATCTAGTGCAAATCATAGAGATATGATGTTCTCTTCGGAGACACTAAGACAGGTGGTGCATGGCTGTCGTCAGCTCGTGTCGTGAGATGTTGGGTTAAGTCCCGCAACGAGCGCAACCCTTATTATTAGTTGCCAGCATTAAGTTGGGCACTCTAATGAGACTGCCGGTGACAAACCGGAGGAAGGTGGGGACGACGTCAAGTCATCATGCCCCTTATGACCTGGGCTACACACGTGCTACAATGGTTAGTACAACGAGGAGCGAACCTGTGAAGGCAAGCGAATCTCTTAAAGCTAATCTCAGTTCGGATTGCACTCTGCAACTCGAGTGCATGAAGCTGGAATCGCTAGTAATCGCGGATCAGCATGCCGCGGTGAATACGTTCCCGGGCCTTGTACACACCGCCCGTCACACCATGAGAGTCTGTAATACCCAAAGCCGGTAGGATAACCGTAAGGAGTCAGCCGTCTAAGGTAGGACAGATGATTAGGGTGAAGTCGTAACAAGGTAGCCGTAGGAGAACCTGCGGCTGGATCACCTCCTTTCTAAGGAAGAGCGAATAGGTGGAGAGTAGGAATACTAAAAGAAGCCTAGGAGCAAGGAAGCACACAGAAGCGAAGACATTGTTTAGTTTTGAGGGTAGTACCTCAAGTTAGGACATTGAAAACTGAATATAATCTAGAAAAAACCGAGAAACAATCAAAGAGAAAAACAGATTGCACGAGCGACCGAGAGAGAAGATCTTATAGGTAAGGTCAAGAAAAAGAAAGGGCGCACGGTGAATGCCTAGGCACAAGAAGGCGAAGAAGGACGCGACAAACAGCGAAATGCTTCGGGGAGCGGTAAGTACGCAGAGATCCGGAGATATCCGAATGGGGGAACCCAATACAAGAAATTGTATTACTTATTAGTGAATACATAGCTAATAAGGGTAAGACGCAGTGAACTGAAACATCTAAGTAGCTGCAGGAAGAGAAAGAAAAATCGATTTCCATAGTAGCGGCGAGCGAAACGGAAAGAGCCCAAACCAGATGATTTATCATTTGGGGTAGTAGGACTGCAATAAAGGTAGTGTAAGAGATAGCAGAATTATCTGGGAAGATAAGCCAGAGAGGGTGAGAGCCCCGTAAGCGAAATTTCAAGCACGCTGAGCAGTATCCTGAGTAGGTCGGAACACGAGGAATTCCGATTGAAGCAGCGAGGACCATCTCGTAAGGCTAAATACTCACTTGTGACCGATAGTGAACCAGTACCGTGAGGGAAAGGTGAAAAGAACCCCGGGAGGGGAGTGAAAGAGAACCTGAAACCGTGTGCTTACAAGTAGTCAGAGCCCGTTAAAGGGTGATGGCGTGCCTTTTGTAGAATGAACCGGCGAGTTACGTTAAATAGCAAGGTTAAGTCATAAAAGGACGGAGCCGTAGCGAAAGCGAGTCTGAAAAGGGCGCAGTAGTTATTTGATGTAGACCCGAAACCAAGTGACCTACCCATGACCAGGTTGAAGGTGCGGTAAAACGCACTGGAGGACCGAACCCACGTAAGTTAAAAATTGCGGGGATGAGTTGTGGGTAGCGGTGAAATTCCAAACGAACTTGGAGATAGCTGGTTCTCTCCGAAATAGCTTTAGGGCTAGCCTGGTGCGAGAAAAGATAATGGAGGTAGAGCTCTGTTTGGACGAAGGGCCCGTCAAGGGTTACTGAATTCAGATAAACTGCGAATACCAGATATCTGCGCACTGGAGTCAGACTGCGAGTGATAAGATCCGTATCGAAAGGGAAACAGCCCAGATCACCAGTTAAGGTCCCAAAATCTATGCTAAGTGGAAAAGGATGTGGAGTTGCGTAGACAACTAGGATGTTGGCTTAGAAGCAGCCATCATTAAAAGAGTGCGTAATAGCTCACTAGTCGAGTGACGCTGCGCCGAAAATTTACCGGGGCTAAGCATAGTACCGAAACTGTGGATGCATTATGAAAGTAATGCGTGGTAGGAGAGCGTTCTAAGAGCGGAGAAGCTTAATCGAGAGGATAAGTGGAGCGCTTAGAAGTGAGAATGCCGGTATGAGTAGCGCAAGATAGGTGAGAATCCTATCCGCCGAAAGACTAAGGTTTCCTGGGGCAGGCTCGTCCGCCCAGGGTAAGTCGGGACCTAAGGTAAGGCCGAAAGGCGTAGCCGATGGACAACAGGTAGAGATTCCTGTACTGCATTAGATCGTTAATAACGATGGAGGGACGCAGAAGGTGAAGCACGCATGGCGCTGGAAGCCATGTTCAAGCGTTAAGTGAGAGAGTGAGTCAAATGCTTACTTTCGATAATCACAAGACGTGATGAGGAGCGAAATAAAAGTAGCGAAGGTGAAGTAGTCACACTGCCAAGAAAAGCTTCTAGTGAGAGCTAATGTACCCGTACCGCAAACCGACACAGGTAGTCGAGTGGAGAACACTAAGGTGAGCGAGAGAACTCTCGTTAAGGAACTCGGCAAAATAGCCCCGTAACTTCGGAAGAAGGGGTGCTGGTGTAAGAACCAGCCGCAGTGAATAGGCCCAAACAACTGTTTATCAAAAACACAGGTATCTGCAAAGTCGTAAGACGACGTATAGGTGCTGACACCTGCCCGGTGCTGGAAGGTTAAGGAGAGAGCTTAGCGCAAGCGAAGGTTCGAACTGAAGCCCCAGTAAACGGCGGCCGTAACTATAACGGTCCTAAGGTAGCGAAATTCCTTGTCGGGTAAGTTCCGACCTGCACGAAAGGTGAAATGATTTGGGCACTGTCTCAACGAGAGACTCGGTGAAATTATAATACCCGTGAAGATGCGGGTTACCCGCGACAGGACGGAAAGACCCCATGGAGCTTTACTGCAATTTGATATTGGGTAGCTGTTAAACATGTACAGGATAGGTAGGAGCCAGAGAAGATAGTACGCTAGTATTATCAGAGGCAATGTTGGGATACTACCCTTGTTTGATGGCTACTCTAACTAGGATCTCTAAGCGAGATTTAGGACAGTGTCAGACGGGCAGTTTGACTGGGGCGGTCGCCTCCTAAAGAGTAACGGAGGCGCCCAAAGGTTCCCTCAGAATGGTTGGAAATCATTCATAGAGTGTAAAGGTAAAAGGGAGCTTGACTGCGAGAGAGACAACTCGAGCAGGGACGAAAGTCGGGCTTAGTGATCTGGTGGTACCGCATGGAAGGGCCATCACTCAACGGATAAAAGCTACCCTGGGGATAACAGGCTTATCTCCCCCAAGAGTTCACATCGACGGGGAGGTTTGGCACCTCGATGTCGGCTCGTCGCATCCTGGGGCTGTAGTAGGTCCCAAGGGTTGGGCTGTTCGCCCATTAAAGCGGCACGCGAGCTGGGTTCAGAACGTCGTGAGACAGTTCGGTCCCTATCCGTCGTGGGCGTAGGAAATTTGAGAGGAGCTGTCCTTAGTACGAGAGGACCGGGATGGACATACCGCTGGTGTACCAGTTGTCTTGCCAAAGGCATAGCTGGGTAGCTAAGTATGGCAGGGATAAGCGCTGAAAGCATCTAAGTGCGAAGCCCCCCTCAAGATGAGATTTCCCATACGTAAAGTAGTAAGACACCTCAAAGACGATGAGGTAGATAGGCTAGGAGTGGAAGAGTAGTGATACTTGGAGCGGACTAGTACTAATCAGTCGAGGACTTGACCAAAAGCGAGTGCAATTTGGTAAGAGAGTGGAACGGTAAAAGAGTAGATTATATTTAGTTTTGAGTGTAAAAACTCAAAGAGAATAAAAAGTACGGTGGCAAGAGCAAGAAGGAAACACCTGTAACCATGTCGAACACAGAAGTTAAGCTTCTTAACGCCGAGAGTAGTTGGTGGGAAACTGCCTGCGAGGGTAGGACGTTGCCGTGCTTTTTTTAATATTCCGGCTTAGCTCAGTTGGTAGAGCGCTTGACTGTTAATCAAGATGTCGTCAGTTCGAGTCTGTCAGCCGGAGCGCGTTGGAGTGTTGTCCGAGTGGCTTAAGGAGCATGATTGGAAATCATGTATATGGGTTAATCCTGTATCGAGAGTTCAAATCTCTCACACTCCGTATTATGTTTGTCGCTTATTTGCTAATTGAAGTAGACAATACATAATTATTATGCTATTATGTTTTGAAGTGGTAGACTGGAGGATTAGCTCAGCTGGGAGAGCATCTGCCTTACAAGCAGGAGGTCACAGGTTCGAGCCCTGTATCCTCCATTGAGTAGTGGTGGTGTAGTAATTGCACCACCATTACTCATGGATTTGGTTATTAAATTCAAAATATTGTAATTATGACCCGTTGGTCAAGTGGTTAAGACATCGCCCTTTCACGGCGGTAACATGGGTTCAAATCCCGTACGGGTCACTTTGGAGGATTAGCTCAGCTGGGAGAGCATCTGCCTTACAAGCAGGAGGTCACAGGTTCGAGCCCTGTATCCTCCATCGTTCTGAGACTACCGGTTATCGGTAGTCTTTTTTATATGGTATAATTCAGAACGAAATATATTATCGGTTCAAGTCCTGAGAGGATTCACATTGAAGTGGAGATGCCTTGTAACCGAATAGCTATTGTCTATATAGGGGGACTATTATGGAAAAAAGATTGTTTACTTCAGAATCGGTTTCTGAAGGACATCCTGACAAAATCGCGGACCAAATTTCAGATGCGATTTTGGATGCAATTATTAAGCAAGACCCTGATGCCCATGTGGCTTGTGAAACGATCGTTACTACGGGTATCGTATACGTTTTTGGAGAAATATCGACTAGCGCATATGTTGATATTCAGGGAATTGTGCGTAAGACGGTTTTACGGGTTGGTTATGATAAGCCAGAACTTGGTTTTGATGGCAATAATTGTGCGGTATTAGTTGATATTGATGAACAATCACCGGATATTGCCGAGGGCGTCGATAATTCGCTTGAAATTCGTGAGCAAAAAGTTGATACGGATCAACTTGATCAAATAGGTGCAGGTGATCAAGGGTTAATGTTTGGTTTTGCGACTAAAGAAACGCCTGAATTAATGCCGTTACCGATTTCACTTGCGCATCGCTTAATGCGCCAGGTAGCACAATTGCGTAAAGATGATACTTTGAAGTGGTTACGTCCAGATGCCAAGGCGCAAGTAACAGTAGAATATAATGAGCAAAATCAGCCACAACGGGTAGATACTGTACTGATTTCAACTCAAACTGATGATCAAGTTTCAAATAAAGAAATTAGGCAAGCGATGATTGAGCAGGTAATTAAGCAAGTTATTCCTGCTAAGTATCTTGATAAGCAGACAAAATTCTTAATCAATCCTTCAGGTCGATTTGTAATAGGTGGCCCCAAAGGTGATTCTGGGTTAACTGGTCGCAAAATTATTGTGGATACTTATGGTGGCTATGCACGTCATGGCGGTGGTGCCTTTTCAGGTAAAGATCCGACTAAGGTTGATCGTAGCGCTAGCTATGCAGCACGTTACGTTGCTAAAAATATTGTAGCTGCAGGGTTAGCTGAACGTTGTGAAGTGCAACTTGCTTATGCAATTGGAGTCGCTCATCCGGTTTCTGTAATGATTGACACTGCCAAGACCGGTAAAGTAAGTGACGAATTGCTAACTAAGGCGGTTAGAACAATTTTTGATCTGCGTCCAGCAGGAATTATCAAAATGCTTGACTTACAGCGGCCAATTTATGAGCAAACTGCAGCTTATGGCCATTTTGGTAGAACTGACATTGATTTACCATGGGAAAAAACAGATAAAATTGCAGCTTTATGCGATTTTATCAAGCAAAATAAATAATTTAGAAGAGGAGTAAATATGAAAAAAACCAATGTACCAATAGTTACAATTGCGATTTTTATGACAACTTTTATGACTGCAATTGAAGGGACAATTGTGTCAACTGCTATGCCAACAATTGTTTCTGATTTAAATGGTTTAGAAATAATGAATTGGGTTGTTTCAATTTTTCTATTTATGACGGCTGTATCAACTCCTTTATATGGAAAACTGGCGGATAGCATTGGCCGTAAGCCAGTTTTTTTATTTGGAATTGCTTTATTTGTTATTGGTTCTGCACTTTGTGGTCAAGCCAATAATATGATCGAATTAATCTTATTTCGGGTTATTCAAGGACTTGGTTCAGGTGCCGTTCAGCCTGTTGCCATGACTATCATTGCCGATATGTATACTTTAGAAAAACGGACTAAAATGTTGGGATTAAATTCTGGCTTTTGGGGCGTTGCATCAGTTATTGCGCCACTGCTGGGTGGATTTATTGTGCAAAACTTGTCGTGGCATTGGATTTTCTATATTAATGTTCCGATTGGGTTGATTGCTTTGGCATTAGTAGTCATTTTTTTGAAAGAGCCAAAAGAAAAGAAGAGTGCCAAATTAGACTTGCAGGGAACATGCTGGTTAACGGTTTTGCTGTTGACTTTAATGTTTACTTTGCAAGAATTAGGGACGTTAAAGCCTGTAATAATTGGTTTGCTGATTATTTTAATTGGGATTAGTGCAGTTGCCTTTTATCATGCAGAAAAGCGCGCAGCAGATCCAATTATGCCGTTGTCAATGCTAAAGAATAAGGAATTTTTAGCAGTAAACTTAATTACCTTATTTATCGCTGGAATTGTTATTGGTTTTGAATTTTATATTCCAACCTGGATGCAAGGAATTTTGGGGACTAGTGCCACAATTGCTGGCTTTGCAGTAACACCAAGTTCAATTATGTGGGTCGTTGGCTCATTCTTTATTGGTGGTATGCTCAGCCGTTGGGGAGTTCGTAATACCTTCTTTGGCTTATTGAGCCTACTATTAGTTGCTGATGTGTTGTTATTAATAGTTCCTCTACATACTCCATTTTGGGTCTTTTGCGTAATTGCAACGTTAAATGGTTTTGGCTTTGGTTCAATAATAACGGCTGCACAAGTTCGTTCGCAGGTTTTAGTTGATGCTGAAAACGTTGGGGTTGCTACTTCTTTTAATACATTGATGAAATATTTAGGACAGACCATGTTAGTTTCTATTTACGGAATTGCCTTTAATACGGTAGTTGCTGATCAATTACGTCATTATCCCAAGTTAACACAGGGAATGATGAATAAAATTGTTTCTTCAGCTAAAGCCAAGGAATTAGCAGCTAACTTAGTTCCACAACTACGGCAAGTATTGTTTAGTGCTTTAAAAGGTGTCTACGTTATTTCCTTTATTGCGATTATTGTTTCGTTTGTGTTTAATTTTCTCTATAAAGGACGTAAAACAGAAGAATAATTGTTGATTTTGAGGCTAAGTAGGATCAGATCATGATGTTACTTGGCTTTTTATTTGTTATTATTGTTTAAAATAATTGTCCCTAGTAAAATATAATTATAAATAGTGTTTGTAAAAAAGGACCGAAGATGGAAAAAAATCAAATTATTGAATTAGAAATTACCGATTTGTCATACGAAGCAATGGGTGTTGCACATTATGAAGGCATGACAGTTTTTGTAACTAATGCTTTGCCAGGTGAAGTAGTTAGTGCAAAGGTGCTAAAAGTTAAGAAGCGCTTTGCCTTTGCTAAGATTGAAAAAATTATTAAGAAGAGTCCCAATCGAGTTGAAATTGAACTCAACCAATGGGTGCAAACAGGTCTAGCCTCACTAGCCCATCTTAGTTATGATCAGCAGCTTGAATTTAAACGTGAGCAGGTAGTAAATTTACTCAAAAAGGCTCACTTAGACCAAGTTGAAGTTGGTCAAACGGTGCCAAGTCCTGATCAAACTGGTTATCGTAATAAGGCCCAAGTTCCAGTGAGAATGGTCAATGGACAGCTTGAGATTGGCTTTTTTAGAAAACATTCCCATGATTTAGTCCCACTAACTAATTTCTTTACTACTGATCCAGAAATTGACCGAGTTTTAGTTAAAGTAAGGGATATTTTGCGGGAGAACAAAGTTCCAGCTTATGATGAGGTGCACAATAGCGGTGAAGTACGTTATCTTGATGTACGTCGCAGTCAGGCAACTGGCGAAATCATGGTAATTTTAGTTTGCTTAGATAAAGATTTTGCACAATTACCGCAAGTAGCAGAAGAAATTAAACAGATTGCCGGTGTCACTAGTTTGGTACTGAATCATAATCCTAAGAAAACTAACGTTATTTTGGGTAAAACGGATTATTTAGTGTTTGGTTTACCGCAAATTACAGATCGCATAGGTGAAGTTGAATTTAAAATTTCACCTGAAAGTTTCTTCCAAATCAATTCTAAGCAGACACCAAGATTGTATGATTTGGCCATTAAGCAAGCGCAACTTAAGCCAACAGATGTTGTTATTGATGCGTACTCTGGAATCGGTACAATTGGTCTGAGCGTTGCTAAGCATGTTAAAAGTGTCCGCGGAATCGAAGTAGTGCGTGATGCTGTTAAAGATGCTAATAATAACGCTGAATTAAATGATATTCATAATGCCAAATATTTTGCTGGTAAAGCTGAAGAACTAATGCCGCGTTGGGCTAAAAAAGGAATTACAAGTGATGTAATTTTTGTTGATCCACCAAGAAAAGGCCTGACACCGGAGTTTATTGAAGCCGCAGTTAAGACCGGTCCGCAAAAGATTGTCTATATTTCTTGTAATCCTGCAACTATGGTGCGGGATTTACAAGAATTCCAAAAGCAAGGATATGATTTTAATCGAATCGATCCAGTTGATATGTTTCCACAGACTCCTCATGTTGAGGCTGTCACGGTGCTTACCAAAAAATAACTTAATCAGGCACAACTTATAAAATATTTTTAAAGCTTAGCTCATGAAACTATTAGACTTTCATGAGCTTTTTATTTTATCCACAGCAAAAACTATTTTGTTGATATCATTGAGTTTTGACGGGTATTTACTGTGGATAAGTTATTTATTAACTCTACTTGTATGGTATAATTGGAGCGGATACATTTATTTTAAAAGGGGGAATTCGCATGGTGGGAATTATATTAGCCAGCCATGGTGGGTTCGCTGATGGGATCGCGCAATCTGCGCAGATGCTGTTTGGCGGACAAGAAAATTTTGCCCATGTCATTTTGACACCTGAAGAAGGGCCAGATGATATTCGCAATAAGATGGAGCAGGCTGTAGCTTCATTTAAAGAGTGTACGGATGTACTGTTTTTAGTTGATCTTTGGGGAGGAACCCCCTTTAATCAGGCTAATGGGTTACTTGAAAAACATCCTAATTGGGCAGCAGTTGCTGGAATGAATTTACCAATGGTTGTTGAAGCTTTAACGCAGCGTTTGACTAATCCGGATGCTTCGGCGCATGAAATCGCGACTGCAATTGTGGAACCGGCTAAAGATGGTGTTAAAACTAAGCCAGTTGACTTGATGCCGCAAAACAGCCAAAAACAAGCAGCACCAAAGGAAAGCATAGCTAAACAAGCAATTCCTGAAGGTACTGTTGTTGGTGACGGTAAAATTAAGATTGTGTTAGCACGAATTGATTCAAGGTTATTGCATGGTCAGGTAGCTACGGGCTGGATTCCGACGATGCATCCTGATCGGGTGATCGTGGTTTCAGATAGTGTTGCCAAAGACGAAATGCGCAAAAGTATGATTCGTGAGGCAGCGCCTGCCGGTGTTAAGGCACATACAGTTCCACTAGCTAAAATGGTTGAAATTGCTAAAGACCCACGTTTTGGTGATACTAATGCTTTGCTATTGTTTGAAAATCCTGAAGATGTTTTAGCAGTAATTAAAGCCGGTGTTGAGATCGAAACGGTCAATGTGGGTTCGATGTCGTATGCACCAGGCGATGTTAATGCGAATAATGTGTTATCAATGAATCAAAAAGACGTGGATACTTTCCACGAACTTGAAAAATTGGGTGTTAAGTTTGATGTGCGGAAGGTACCAACTGATAAGACGGGTGCTTTAGAACCAATTCTCAATAAGGCACAGAATTTACTTAATGAGCAAAAGAATAAATAAAAGGAGAGCGAAAAAATGAACGCTATTCAAATGATTTTAGTGGTTCTAATTGCCTTTCTCGCAGGGATGGAAGGAATCTTGGACCAATGGGAGTTTCACCAACCATTGGTGGCTTGTACATTAATCGGTTTGGTAACTGGACACCTTGACTTAGGGATTATTCTTGGTGGGCATTTACAAATGATTGCTTTAGGTTGGGCTAATATTGGTGCGGCGGTTGCACCAGATGCAGCGCTAGCTTCAGTAGCATCGGCAATTATTTTAGTTCAAAGTGGCAAAGGTACTGATGGTATCGGGATGGCCACGGGAATTGCGATGCCGTTAGCTGTTGCTGGGTTATTTTTAACCATGATCGTACGGACTATTTCCACAGGGATTGTCCATATTATGGATGCAGAAGCTAAAAAGGGTCATTGGCGCAAGATTAATATGTGGCAATGGATTGATGTTTGTTTACAAGGATTAAGAATTGCTATTCCGGCTGGCTTACTACTATTAATTCCAACTTCGACTGTGCAGTATTGGCTTGGATTAATGCCAAAATGGTTAAGTGATGGAATGTCAATCGGTGGTGCCATGGTGGTGGCTGTTGGTTATGCAATGGTTATCAACATGATGGCTTCTAAAGAAGTATGGCCATTCTTTGCTATTGGTTTTGCATTAGCAGCAATCAAGGACTTAACCTTGATTGCTCTAGGCGCAATTGGTCTAGCGATGGCGATTATGTATCTGGCACTTGAATCAAAAGGCGGCAATGGTGGTACTAATTCGCAAGCAAGCGATACTGGTGATCCACTCGGCGATATTATTGATGACTATTAAAGTGATATTAAGAGGAGGATTTTATAATGGCTGATAAAAAAATAACATTGACCAAGGCCGACCGCTTCAAAGTTATGTGGCACTCGCAATTTTTGCAGGCTTCTTGGAACTATGAAAGAATGCAAAATGGTGGTTTTGTCTATTCGATGATTCCAGCATTAAGAAAGTTATATCCGAAAAAAGATGAATTAGCAGAAGCTTTAGAGCGGCACCTAGTCTTCTTTAACGTGCACCCGTATCTAGCTTCCCCGATTCTAGGAGTTACCTTAGCGCTAGAAGAGGATAAGGCTAATGGGGCTGAAGTTGAAGATGAGGCGATTCAAGGTGTGAAGGTCGGAATGATGGGACCTTTAGCTGGTGTTGGTGACCCAGTCTTTTGGTACACGGTTCGGCCAATTGTTGGCGCACTTGGTGCATCGATGGCGATTCAAGGTAATATCTTGGGACCAATCTTATTCTTCGTAATTTGGAACGTAGTGCGCTTAGCATTCATGTGGTATACGCAAGAATTTGGTTATAAAGCTGGTTCAGCAATTACTAACGATGTATCTGGTGGATTGCTGCAAAAGGTAACCCGTGGCGCGTCAATGATGGGGATGTTTGTCCTTGGTTCGTTAATTGAACGTTGGGTTAATATTAACTTCACGCCAATTGTTTCTAAGACACCTGTACAAAAAGGTGGCTACATTGATTGGGGGTCCTTACCAGCAGGAGCTAAAGGAATTCAACAGGCGTTGTTGCAACAGCAACAAGGATTGTCGTTAACTAATTTTAAGACGACGACGCTGCAACAGAATCTTGATAGCTTAATTCCGGGATTAGCCGGATTATTGCTGACATTCTTCTGTATGTGGTTACTCAAGAAGAAGATTTCACCAATTGTGATCATCATTGCGATTTTCATTGTTGGGGTTGTCCTGCATGTTTTGCACGTTCTTTAATTTTATATGGTTAAATCGAGTAATGCCGTAAGTGAGTTATCGATTAGCGCGACTTGGTTTCGGGGCGTCGCGACTTATGGCAAGGTAATGATTGGCGATCATGCTTTTGAATTCTATAATGACCGTCATCTTGAAGATTATGTCCAGATACCGTGGGATGAAATCACCTATGTTGTGGCAGATGTTCATTTTGGTGGACATTATATTCCGCGATTTGAATTACGGACTAAAAGTAATGGAACGTTTATTTTTTCAACGCGAAAAAATAAACAGACGCTACATGCAATTCGTAATCATTTTCCGGCTGATAAAATGCGCAAGTCATTAACTTTATGGCAAAAAATCAAAGCTAATTTTACTAAATAGAGCATAAAAATACCTCCTTAATTTTGATAGTTAAGGAGGTGTTTTTTTAATTAATTTTGTTTTGTACGAAATATTTTAGTGCTAGCAGCTAAAACTGCAAATAACACGATCGCGGCAATCATTGAAACACGATTGTCTGGTAGGATAAGCAGTAAAACAATCATTGAGACAAAGAATAAAATAGTTGCGTAATCAAGGTATGGGAATCCCGGCATCTGAAATTCAGTTAGCTGATCAGGAGCTGTATTTTTACGGTAAGCAATGTGAGTTAAAAGCATCAAACACCAAATGATTAAAAACATACTTGTTGAAGTTGATGAAATAAAGCTAAACGCTTGATCACCAATTACAACGATAATAATTGGTGCTATTGCCATTAGGCAGGCAGATAGCATCAATGCGTTTTGTGGTAGTTGTCTGCGCAAATGGCCAAAGGTCTGACTCCATTTTCCTTTACCATCAAATGAGACTGAAAACAGGATGCGTCCCGCACTATATAAAATACTGTTGGTTGAAGAAACCGCGGCAGAGATAACCACGAAGTTAATAATTGATCCAGCGTTCCGAATTCCAGTTGCTCCAAGCGCCTGGACGAATGGACTAGAGTTAGTGGCTACCTTATTCCAAGGGATGACTACTAGGATAGCGACAATAGCTAGCACGTAGAATAAAATGATTCTTAGTGGTACCTCATTAATTGCTTTTTTAATTGTGGTTTGTGGATTTTGAGCTTCAGCAGCGGTTAAACCAACTAATTCTACGCCGACAAAACTAAAAATCACCATTTGAAATCCTGACCAGAAGCCAGAACTGCCTTTAGCAAAAAAGCCACCATGTTTGACTAGATTATCAAGTGCGACTGGGCCAAAGCTGGTTTGATCGCCTTTTATTAGTAAAAAGCCAACTAGTAATACAAAAGCGATAATCGTCACAATTTTAATAATGGCAAAACTAAATTCTAGGTTGCCGAATAGTCGAGCTGATAGCAGATTAATAAATAGCAAAACAACAATAGTAACCAGCCCTGGAATCCAAGTAGGTAAATGAGGGAACCAATACTGAAAGTAAATTCCTAAAGCGGTCATTTCAGCCATCCCCAAGGTAATCCAACTGAGCCAATAGAGGTAACCTGTGATATGGCCAATATCATTACCTAAATATTTTTCGATGAAATCGATGTAGGTATGCTTGGATAAATCGGAAACAATTAATTCGCCTAATGCCCGCATTAATAGAAATAGAAAAATTCCGACAATAATATAAATTAAAATTACACTTGGACCAGCTGCTTGAATACTATTACCCACACCGAGAAATAGCCCAGTCCCGATGGTACCGCCTAACGCAATTAATTGAATATGTGCATTGGTCAGGGTACGCTCATAGCCAGTGCTATTTTTAGGATCTTCCTTACTCATTAAACTACTCCTATTCTTAAATAATATATAACACCTTATTATTGTAGCAAATTTGAATGATTTATGCTTTACTGGGACTGTTAATATTAAATGATAGTGGTAAATAAGATTGTTTTTTTGCCGAAATATCAGTATTATTAAGAAATGGTTAAGGAGGTTAAAAATGTTTAAACTTACAGAGTTTATGGTTAATGATTTAGCAATTCAACTGGTTTTGCCAGAAGTCAGTCAAGCAGAAGCGATCTATCAACAAGTAGCTGACAGTCGTGCTAGTCTTGCTCGCTTTCTGCCTTGGGCTAAGTCGATGTCGAGTGTGCAAGATGAAGCAGAATTTATCAAAATGACTAGAACTAAAACTGCTAATTATGAAATGTTAGAATTGGTGATTACTGTTGCTGGTCAGCCAGCGGGAATGTTAGATTTACATCAAGTTGATTGGACTAATGAAAGTGCGGAAATTGGCTATTGGTTAGGCGAGTCATATCGGGGTAAAGGGATTATGACTGAAAGTGTGCGGCAATTAGTAGCCATCGCTTTTAATGAATTAGGCTTGCACAGACTTAACTTATTAGCAGATCATAAAAATACGACCAGTCGTGCTGTTGCACAACGTTTGAATTTTACCCATGTGGCACTTTTACGAGATGAATTTAAGCATGATAACCAATTTCACGATATGGATTTATATACGATAATTAATGAAATAAAAAATGACTAGCTCAGTTTGCTAGTCATTTTTGTTTAATCATTATAGCCTTGGGGATGAGTTTGGTGCCACTTCCAAGCACTAGTCATAATTTCTGTTGCACTTTCATGACGAGGCTGCCAGTTAAGAATAGTGCGAGCCTTAGTTGAATCAGCAACTAGCGAATCTGGATCGCCGGCACGGCGTGGCCCAATGGTATAGGGAATTTCTTTGCCAGTTACGCTACAAGCAGCTTGCAGGATTTCTAAATTAGAATAACCGTGTGCTGTACCTAAATTGAAGACATCTGATTGATTAGTTTTGACTAAGTGATTTAAGGCTAACAAGTGAGCATCAATTAAATCTTCAACTTGGACATAGTCGCGCACATTAGTTCCGTCAGGAGTGTCATAGTCATTACCAAAAATAGTAAATTGTCCATCACCTGAAACTGCACTGCGTAAAATATTTGGAATTAAATGGGTTTCTGGGCTGTGATCTTCACCAATACTGCCATCGCTTAAAGCACCAGCAACGTTGAAGTAGCGCAAGGCAATTGACTTAATGCCGTCAGCCTTGTCTGCCCAATGCATAATCTTTTCCATCATGGCCTTGGTGTCACCATAAGGATTAATCGGATTCAGCAGTGAATCTTCGGTAATTGGCAGTTTTTGCGGGATACCATAAGTTGCAGCGCTAGAAGAAAAGACGAGATACTTAACATCAGCATCTTTCATTGCTGTCAAAAGGGCGATCATGCCAGAAACGTTGTTATCATAATATTTGAGCGGCTTTGCTACAGACTCTGGTACTAAAGAATATGCGGCAAAGTGCATGACTGCATCAATTTTTTCATTACGCAAAATTTGGCTGACTAAGAACTGATTTTGGAGATCGCCTTGGTAAAACTTGGCTTTAGGATCGACCGATTTTCGATGACCGGTGTATAAAGCATCCAATACGATTACTTGATTGCCAGCTGCCAGCAACTTCTTGACTGCGATTGAACCGATATAACCGGCTCCACCAACGACTAATATACGCATAATTGCCTCCAATTAAGAATCTGGTTTTAGTTAAATTTTACCATAGCTATTAGGAAAAAAGTTTAACTTTTCGCAAAATAGGTTTAATTGACACTAAGCAAAATTTGCCATAAACTTACTTTTAGTAAGAAATAGAGAAAGAGGTAAGTAAATGATTCATAATGAAACAATCGATCAGCAACTTGAGCATCGTTCAATTCGTAAATTTAAGGCTGAAACTTTAAGTGTAGACGAGTTAACTACTTTATACACGGTTTTTCAACATACAGCGACCAGCATGTTCATGCAAAATGCTTCGTTATTGCATATTACGGACGAACATAAGAGAGCGCAAATTCGGCAATTGTGTAACCAACAATATGTTGGTTCAGAAGGTGATTTGTTCATCTTTGTCGTGGATTTATATCGTAATCAGCAAATTCGCCAGCAATTGGGACAAGATGATGGACGAGTGCATACGACTGATATTTTCTTTCAGGGATTGGATGATACTTTGTTATCTTTTCAAAATGTCGCCAATGCGGTAGAGAGCATGGGATTGGGCATGGTGCCACTTGGTACGATTAACGACCACCCGTTAGAAATGCTCAAAGTTCTGGATTTGCCTAAGTTAACTTTTCCAGCGTTAGGAATGCAGGTAGGCGTACCTGATCAACAGCCACAACTCAAGCCGCGTTTACCACTGAAATTTACTACCTTTGAAAATGAATATCCACGCGATTTTAAAGTAAGTGATTTAGCAGATTATGATGCTGAAGTGACGACTTACTATGATTTGCGGGATGCTAATCGCCGCATTGATTCATTTACTAAGCAAATTACTGGCGACAAGCTGAACGACAAGCGGATTGATCGTGACCAATTACCGCAACTATTGCATGAGCAGGAATTATGTCTTGATTGGCAATAATCAGCAAAGGAGTGTAATTTAATTTGCACGCCTTTTTTAGTTCTGGTATAATTTAAACGTTGCGAGTTGCTGATTTAGCTCAGTTGGTAGAGCGTTTCCCTCGTAAAGAAAAGGTCGCCAGTTCGATTCTGGCAATCAGCATTTTTAATAGTAATTCAAAGTAATCAACCTTGATTTATCAACGTTTTTCGAAGATAAGTTAAGGTTGATTTTTGTTAATAATAGATATTTGGCACCAAAAATGGCACCAATAAAATTGATGTGGTGCCAAAATTGAAATGGTGGAGCAGAATATATGTTGAAATGGTGGGCTTTATACCCGCTTTTTATGCTGGAATATGTAAATTGATTTAAGAGAGATTTATTCTAAACACATGCTTTTCTCTTGAAGATAATTGAGTTAAATAATTATCGTACATTTTAGATAGTATTTTATCTTTAGTAAGCTCAGAATGATTAAATTTTTTAAAATTGTGCATAGGTTATATCTGTAAACTCTTTTAAATGAATATTGATCTGTGAAGTATTAAATGAATATTGATCTGTGAAGTATTAGATACAAAAACTATGACCTAATCGATCCAATAATCAGTAATCACGAAAATAATGTAAATTACGAATTTACCGATAAATTCATAATTAATTTTTGTTATAATTAATAGTGAACATGAGCAAAAAGCTAGATAGTGGTGACTAATTTCTAGACTGAGGAAGTGGTTCCTATGGTGTAACAGCTATCAACCTTAGATTTCTAAAGAAAGGATTAGTCAAGTATCCACATGGATATTGTTATTGCCTTTGGTCTAACCATTGCAATAATTATTTTGGTATTGGCGACAGTAGTTAAGCAATTAAATCTGCTTATTACTGAAATTATCAAGATAGTTAACGCTTTGAACAAGCTAAAGGCTGCTTTAAAGAAATTTAAAGCGAAAAAATAACCGCTCTAGTTCGATGGCTGGCGGTTATTAGTTGTAATAATTGTTAAGTCACCGCTTTTTATGCGGAAACCCATGTTCAGGAAGTCTTAATGCCAATAGGGCTTCCTTTTTGTTTACAACAATATTATAGCATGATCCTAAAGAGTAGGCAATTTAATAATTTTTTGGGTTAGTGTCAACTTTTTGTGGGTAATAAACTCTTAGCCTTTACCTGCTGCTTTTCGTAGTTTTTGCTTTTTTAAATTATTTGCTCTGGTAATTCAATTAATTGTCCACCATTAATGATTCCTTGATTCCAATAATGGGGCTTGGCTGCTTCTCCAAACTCAGCCTGCAACTCTTCATAGTACGGTAAGCTCTTGGCTTTAACCCGTTGATCTACTTGCATAATTCTTTGCGCTTTAGCAGTTTCGTTAGCGTAAAGTATTTGTGAGGAAAATAAAAAAAGAAGTTTACTACAAGCCTTACAACTTTTGTTAGATAATTTGACTGCTAATGCTAATAAGCTACTGGGTAATCAGCATTTTTAAGAGAAATTCAAAGTAATCAACCTTGATTTATCAACATTTTTCGAAGATAAGTTAAGGTTGATTTTGTTTAATAATAGATATTTTTGAGTAAGACATATGCTGAAATGGCAGGCTTTATGCTCGCTATTTTTGTGTAACTGTGAGTAATTATAAAAAATCTGTTTGACTTCATATTTATATATCTATATAATTCGATATATAAATTAGAAGGAGGGCTAAATAAAATGTTTTTAAATTATAAAAAGTCTGAAAATACAGTAGGACTTTTAACGTTAGGGCTAGGCGGTTTTGGTATAGGTCTAGCTGAACTGGGAATTATGGGATTGTTACCCAATATTGCTGAAAGTTTTTCAATTAGCGAAAGCTTAGCTGGGTATTTGGTTTCTGGATATGCTTTGGCAGTTGCAGTTGGTGCTATTTTGATTCCCTTAATTTTTCGAAAAACCGAACGTAAAAAATTGCTTTTAGGGTTAATTATACTTTTTATCATTGGCAATGCGCTTTCGGCATTATCGGCTAATTATTTAATGTTGCTAATTGGTCGAATTATTGCGGCTTTATGTCATGGTGCTTTTTTTAGTGTAGGTTCAGTCGTAGCTGCTGCTTTGGTTCCTGAAAACAAAAAGTCTAGTGCAATCGCTATAATGTTTGCTGGATTGACTGTTTCAAATGTTGTTGGTACGCCATTAGGTACTTTTTTGGGACAAGCTGCTGGTTGGCGGATAACTTTTTGGGCGATTACTTTAATTGGAGTTTTAACTTTTATTGGCATCACTTTCTTTATTCAGGTAACTGTGACAACAGAAAAAGATTTGCAACTTAGCCAGGAAATTATTATTTTCCGTAAGCCACAAGTTTGGTTGTCAACTTTGGTTAGCATTCTAACCTTTGGTGGACTGGTTGGACCATACTCTTACGTTGCTTTTATTTTAACTAAAGAAACTCATTTTCAAACTTCGGAGGTTCCTTGGATACTATTAGTATTTGGTGTTGGAACTTTAATTGGTAATTTTATCGGTGGGAAAGCGGCTGATCATAATCTTGATCAAGCCTTATTGAGTATTATTTTGGGTATGGTTGTAGTCCTAAGTATTCTTTTTGTGATCATTCATAATCAAATATTAACCATTATTTGTATGTTTTTGTGGGGTTTAATTGGCTACGCAACTGCTCCGGGTTTACAAACACGTTTGATGAATTATGCTGCTGAAGCTCCAACGTTAGGATCAGGTGTTAATATTGCTGCTTTAAATGTTGGTAATGCTGTTGGTGCCTGGTTAGGTGGATTAACAATAGAGGCTGGCTTTGGCGCAGCGTCACCTTTGGGTGTTGGTGTAATTCTTAATATTGGTGC
Organism: Lactobacillus sp. ESL0684; assembly: GCF_029392675.1. Taxonomy (NCBI): domain Bacteria; kingdom Bacillati; phylum Bacillota; class Bacilli; order Lactobacillales; family Lactobacillaceae; genus Lactobacillus; species Lactobacillus sp. ESL0684. The sequence continues at coordinate 302,381 of NZ_CP113941.1, forward strand.
ATTAATTATTTTAACTATTTCGGTATTTTTGAATAAAAAGTAAAATGATTTGTTCTTTCACAGCAAGCGAAAAATCATTTATACTAGAGAGGGGATAAAACATGTAACAGAGAGGTTTTATAATGGCAATGGCGCAAAAAAACATTAGTGAAGAGCAAATAAATGAGCTTACGCAATTCTTAAAGGCCTTAAGTAATCCAATACGGCTAAAAATCTTGATTTATCTACAAGAACCACGACGCTATTTTCCAATTGAGCAGGCAATTGCTGACCCAGATACTGTTGGTGTTTGTGTAACACAAATTCAAGAAAAGGTAAATTTGGCACAGTCTACTGTTTCTTCTTATATGGCAACTTTGGAAAGAGCGAATCTGGTTATTTCAACGAGAGTAGGTAAATGGACGCATTATAAAAGAAATGAGCAGCAGATTCAGAAATTTACTGAATTATTAAGCAGCAAATTGTTGCAATAAAGCCGTATTATCCAAGAAATTTTGATGGTTAATAATACTTGCTTTATATTTCAAAAGTCATGTAACATAACTTTTGAAAGCAGATAACTAGAGTATCTGTTAGATGTAGATCTGAGTTAGGTGAATTGGACTTAGTTGCACTTTCTCAAGGAGTCTTTGAAGGGTTGTGTGTGAACACCTCGAGCCAATAGAAAACACTCATTGTGAATAATTTTAGGAACTCTTAGGAGTTCCTATTTTTTTGAGAGAAAATAAATGATGGTTGAAAAATCTGAAAAGGACTTATTAATAACAGCTGCAAGAGAGTATGAAAAGCTAATTGATAAAAAAATCAAAATGATACTAGGACATAAAGGAAAAAGTGAATCTGTCACTATTCTTTTTGATGCTAGTGACTTTCATCATTTGGCTGGCTTACATAAATTAACTGAGTATCGCAAGAAACCAGGCAATCAGCCTGTTTTTTTGTATAATTTGAGCCAAAAAAGTTGCAGTAATGTTTACAAATGTAAATCATGTGGTATCATAAATATAAGTTTACAAGTGTAGACAGTGATTTGGGAGAATAATTATGAGGATCAGTGTAGCAATTATTGGATTAATATTAATCGGCTTTATTGTTTGGTGGTTTTTTGGTAAACATGATGTGCAAACTGAGCAAGCAACGATAGCTTCTGCAAAACAAAAAATTAATATTGAAGTTAAAGGTGGATACTCACCAGAAAAGATAATCTTGCAACAGGGCGTACCAGCAACGCTCAACTTTACAAGAAGTGATTCGTCGAGCTGTCTCGATCATGTGATTTTCCCTGACTTTGGGATTAATCAAGAGTTGCCGCAGGGTAAAGCAGAACAGATAAAGATTGATACCAGTAAGCCAGGTGAATATAGCTGGCAGTGTGGTATGAACATGTTTCATGGCACGCTGATCGTGAAATAGTTTGGAGGTAATTAAGATGGAGCAAAATCAAGCCAAAGTAATTGTTGATGGTGGCTTTAAACCTGATGTTGTTAGTTTAAAAGAAGGCTTTCCTGCACAACTTATTTTTATCAGAACTAGTGATCAAGGCTGTTTAAATCACGTGAATTCTACTACGCTAGCTTTTTCTGCTGAATTACCGCTTAATCAGCCAGTTACGGTTAATCTGCAGCCTTTAAAATCGGGGAATTATGATTTTAGTTGTGGTATGGAGATGTTTTTTGGCAAAGTCGTGGTTGAGTAATGAAGCTTAAAACTCGTTTTTGGATTTCATTAATATTATCGTTGCCAATGCTAGTATCAATGCTTGTAGAACCTTTTACAGGCTGGATGTTACCGGAATGGGCCATGTGCGTTTTAACTACAATTATTATGCTAATTTCGGCTAGGCCATTTGTTCAGTCTGCTTGGGCATCATTCAGCAAGCACCATGCCAATATGGATACACTGGTTGCGCTTGGTACTTTAACGGCTTATTTATACAGCGTTTATGCAATGGTGACAGGTAAAAGTGTCTTCTTTGAGAGTGCAGCGTTTGTGATAACATTTGTTTTGCTAGGACAAGTTCTAGAAGAAAAGATGCGCGATAACGCTTCTAACGCGATTGACAAGCTAGTAGGTTTGCAAGCGAAGGATGCATTGGTAAGAAGGAACGGAGCTTTTGTCAAAGTGCCAATTGATGAAGTCAATGTGGGAGATTTCGTCCAAGTTAAGCCTGGACAAAAAATCCCGGTAGACGGCGTAGTTTCTTCTGGCAGTTCAACGATTGATGAATCAATGGTCACAGGTGAAAGTATGCCCGTGCAAAAGAAAATAGGTGACAAGGTAATTGGCTCAACCATCAATACTAATGGCACTCTGATTTTTGAAGCGCAAAAAGTCGGCAGCGATACTATGTTATCCCAAATAGTTGACATTGTGAAAAAAGCCCAAAATAGCCATGCACCGATTCAAAATTTAACCGATAAGGTTTCCGACGTTTTTGTTCCCACAGTGCTAATAATCGCCATTGCGACTTTTATTATCTGGTATTCGCTGATTGGCGCCAATATTGCTGATGCACTAATTTTTGCGGTTTCAGTAATGGTAATCGCCTGTCCTTGTGCTTTAGGTCTTGCTACGCCTACGGCACTAATGGTTGGTACTGGTAAGGGTGCCAAAATGGGAATTTTAATTAAAAATGGTGAGGTATTAGAAGCAGCCAACAATTTGGATACAATAGTCTTTGATAAGACTGGTACCATTACCAACGGCACTCCGGTAGTAACTGATATTATCGGTGAAGATCAAAACAGGATTTTAGCAATTGCTTCGAGTTTAGAAGCAGCTTCTGAACATCCTCTTGCAGCAGCCATTTTAGCAAGTGGCAAAGAGCATAATGCCAAAATTACTAAAGTTGATAATTTTAAGGCGGTTGAAGGACAAGGTATTGTTGGGGAACTTGCTGGAGAAAAAGTCTTGGTTGGCAGTAGCAAGCTATTTAGTAACGAGAATTTAACTATTGATTCTGAAGTAGAAAAAAGCATACAGCGATTGCAAGCAGAAGCTAAGACAGTTGTTTTGGTGGGACTTAACAGGTCTGTTATTGGTGTGATTGCTATTCAGGATGCTCCTAAGCCAACTACTAAAACTGCAATCACCGCGCTGAAAAAACAAGGCTTACGAACGGTAATGCTAACTGGAGATAACAAGTTAGTTGCACAAGCAATTGCCAAGCAAGTTGGTATCGAGCAAGTTATCGCTGATGTATTGCCGATAGATAAGGCTAATAAAATCAAAGAATTACAAGCTTCTGGTAAAGTTGCCTTTGTCGGTGATGGAATTAATGATGCTCCCGCTTTAACACAAGCTGATGTCGGTATTGCCATGGGGTCTGGGACAGATATTGCTATTGATTCTGGTGGCATTGTCCTTGTTAAAAATGATTTGCTCGACGTTGCTAAAGCATTAGAATTAAGTAAGCAGACCTTTAACAGAATAAAATTGAATTTATTTTGGGCGTTTATTTATAATATCTTGGGAATTCCAATTGCCGCAGGTTTCTTTGCCAGTTTTAATTTGGTTCTCAGTCCGGAAATAGCGGGATTAGCGATGGCTTTTAGCTCATTATCTGTTGTAACTAGCTCAATTTTACTGGGTAAATCTAAGATAAAGGTAGCTTAGACCATGTATTAATTGCCTTATAAAGAATAAATTTTATTGTAAATCTGGAAAACATTGTTCAATGGTTGCAACTATTGATTCTCTGGAAACCTTATTGCTATTTAAAATACAATAGGTCATTAAGCTTTGCAAACCACCAACACTGTAATAAAATAATTGCTTATTATTTCCACTCTCTAAATCCCATTTAAAAAATTTTTCTACCATTTCTTTGGTATAGATATTGGTATTAGTAATTAATAATTCATTTAAATCATGATCTTCTAAAAAGTCGATAAAGTCATCTTTAAGTACCTTATCTACAAAGGCGTTCCAAAAGTCATGGTTAGTAATATCTTTCTTTTTTATGGTTTGACTAAAAAAGTTCTTGAAGTCTTTATCTAAATAGTTAATTAGAATATCTTCTTTGTGAGTATAATAGCGATAAAACGAGGTTCTTGAAACTCCAGCCCGTTTACAAATTTCACTTATTTTTATTTTAATAAACTTTTTTCTTTGCATTAGTTGAATTAAGGCAATAAAAAGATATTTTTTGGTTAAAGTTTCCTTTTCAGTATATTGCTTGTTACATTTTTTACTATCTGTCACAATAACTCCTCAAAAGCTAGCGCTTTCAAAAATACTATAGTATAACAACATTGTAGGCACAATCGTTTTACTTGAGAAAGGAAGTTAACATGACTACAAGTACTGAAATCATTGAAAAGTGGAGTAAGAAACCACAAGATATAGAGGATATCAAAGAAACTCGAACAGCTGATATTGTGATAGTTGGAGCAGGCTTAGGCGGAATGGTCGCCGCTGCAAAAGCATCAGAATTAGGTTCAACAATAGTTATAGATAAGATGCCACATATTGCTGCTGTTCGTCAAGCTGAATGGGCTTTTGATTCAAAATTTCAACGTGATGCTGGTAAAACTTTTACAGCTGAGGAAAGAGAAACAATTATTGGTGACTTAATGCGCGATGATCACTGGTCGATGGCTAATCAAGCAGTGGTAACCTCTTTTGTTGATCAGAGTGGTCCTTTAATTGATTGGATTAAGCCGATTATAGAAGAAAACTCGGATATTAGGTTGGAACTTGAACCAGGATGGGGCCCATATGGTATTTCCTATGGAAGACCAGGTTATCCAGAACCAGATTGGTTTGTACCGTTAAAGAAGTACATGGAAAAAAATGGTGCTCAGATTATTTTGAATATGCGCGGTGAGCAATTGGTTCAAGACGGTAATGGTAAGGTTACGGGTATAATTGCTAAAAATGAAGCTGGAGAATATATTAGATATAATGCTAATAAAGGCGTTATTTTAACTACCGGTAGTTTTGGTAAGAACCAAGAAATGATGGAGGACTTCTATCCACGTGAGGAAAGATATTCTCATGATATGTTTTACCCGCAATCAACTGGAGATGGCCACATTATGGCTTTACAAGCTGGTGCTGATATGGAATCAATTGCTTGGGGCGATAGCTTTTTAACTTCAGATGTTAGATTTAATAATCATACAAACTCGACTAGTTTAGCTGACATCGTTTACTGGCCAGCATATGCTTGTTTACCGCAATTGTATGTTAATCATAATGGTGAACGCTTCATTAATGAAGGTGGGTACAAGGCTGGAGAAAATCCATTGTTTTGTGATACAGCCAATGAAATGAGAATTGCAGATGGCATTTTTTGGCAAACACCAGATAATAAAGCCTGGTCAATCTTTGATGACAAGACAGAAGAAAAGTTGGATAAAAAAGCTAAGACCAAAGAAAATGGTGTCTTGCACATTGGTGGTGTAACTACTAGTTGGCCATCACCAGGTATGAATAATCGTAAGAAGTTGGAACGTGATGTTAAGGATGGTATTACCGTTAAAGCTGATACTATTGAAGAATTGGCAGCTAAGATTAATGTTCCGGTAGATAAGTTAAAAGCTACAGTTAAGCGCTACAATGAAATGTGTGCTCAGGGTACAGATAGTGACTTCATTAAAGAGCCTATTTGGCTTAATTCAATTGATGAAGGACCATTTTATGCTTCTAGAATTACTTCAACTCCTTGCTGTACGCGTGGTGGAATTGTAATTGGCCCTCATGGTCAAGTTATGGACCGTAAAGGTAGACCTATTGAAGGCTTGTATGCTGGTGGTACTACAGCTGGTTCAGCATTGGGCTGGCAAACAACAATCAACATTTGTATAGTTTCACAAATGTTTGGTTGGTTAGGTGTTCAAGATGCTTATGGCGTTCTAAAGACACCAATTCACAGTTATGAAAAATTAGTATAGGGACTTATACGTGCGTTACTAATATGGCTTAAAATAAATAGTCTTAATAGCTGGAATAAAGAGCTATTAAGACTATTTTTGATTTATCTATTTTTTAAACATCCAGCGTTTTACCAAAATACATTTCTTCCCATAAACCTTGGCTAGACTGTGTTTCTATAACTTGGTCGTCATCAAACACCTCTAACTTAATCTTACCGGAGAACCGTAAGTATGCGCCATCAAAGCCGGCTAATTTGGCTAATAACTTCTTAATTCCAGAAATTTGATCGATGAAAGAGATTCTGCTGATTGTTTTTTCGCGAAGGTAAGATATTTTGTAGTGATGCTTACCATCATTATAATCGTAAATAATTTGATTATGAAAAGGCTTTTTTGTTTGTTCATCAATTTGTTTGTCTTGTTCAGAATAGGTCATATATTTAGGATTGTCAGCTAAAACTTGATCTTTTTTAGCCAAAAAGAAAATTGGTAACTTTTGGTAGCCATATTTTTTCTCAGCAGTCATATAACTAGAAATAACCGTGTAATCGCCAATATTAGCGCGCCCCCAGTACCAGTGATGCATAACTTTCATTAGAGCGACATCGCCCCAATTATGATCATGATAGCAGTCGCCGGTTAAAGTTTGTTCTTTTGACGCAATGGTTACTTTAGCAGTAACTTTTCCGCGCGGAGTGGCAGGTAACCAACCAAAGTTGTTTTCATCGTGATCACCAAAAAAGATACAGACATTACGCCGCCAGGCAGGAGTGACGTTGTCAAATTCTAGTTCAACGGTAATCTTCGGAGAAAACACCCCGATTTGATAATGCTTTAGATTGCCTCTGAAGTAATTTTGCCCGATTTTGACATTACAATCATCTTTGGCAGCTGAAAATTCTGCTGGCGTAAATTCAAGATGATCGCTAATTTTGCTGCCATCTGCTTGAGTATGTTCAATATCTATAGAAGGTTCCAACTCACTACCAGGATTAACCGCGGATTTAGCAAAAAAGGTAATCACTAATTGTGAACCATCATTTAGGTTTGCATCAAAATACCACCATTCATAAGTTCCTTTGGTATTTGGATTAGTTCTAATACCATCTTCCCAAGTGGCAATTGTGTGTTTATTTATATCATATTTCTTAAAATCTTCGCTAGTATCAGCTAAACGTGCTCGTTGTGTCATGTGATTCGTCCTTTATGATTGCTAGTAATTTACTTACTACTATACAACTTCACCATAAGCTGATATTAGTCATGTGTCAATTTTTTTGCTGGGAATAAAAGTGGAGTTTAGTCAGACTATGTTTGATAGTTAAAGAAAATTCCATTAGTAATGATTGGACTAATAATGGTAGCTAACAGTTCACTGAACTCTTGAGGACTTTTTTGAAAATTGGTTTTCACCCATTCAACGATTAGGTTAATAATTAATCCGGTTAGAGCTGCTGAAGCATAGTTTTCTGGAATTGCAAGATATTCAGTTAAGTGTTTTTGTTGCCAGATCTTTTGATCTGCTGTAGTTAATTTGCTAATGAATGCTGGTGCACTTGCACTAGATAACAAAACAGAAAATTTTTGTTTATTATGATAAATGTAATTGATAAATTCGTGATAGTAATTTTCAAGTTGTGCAGAATCAAGTTCCTTAGTGAATAATTGCGGCGCTTGATTAGCTGTCTGCTCGAACTCAGAAATTAAGTCTTGCTCGACAGACTCAAGCAATGCAAATTTATTAGCAAAATATTTGTAGAAAGTTGCGCGGTTGACTTGAGCTAGGGCTAGAATTTCTTTAATACTTATTTTCGAAAAGTCTTTGGTTTCCAGTAGCTGCCAAAAAGCTTCTTTAATTGCATGTTTGCTTTTTTGAATTCGTTTGTCTTCTGATTTGGTCATAAGTAGTTACCTTCTGTGATATTAAACTTTTAGTTATAGTTTATTGGTTGACATAAGCGATATTCGTATTATACTTCAGTCATAATAAATAATAAACTTAAGTTTATTATTTAGTGTGAAAGGTAGCTTATAGATATAGAAAGGGACTATAAAATTGACCGAAATAGAAACAATGCACTATTATGTGTTAAAGAAGAACCATGCAAAAATGGTAGCGGCTTTAGATAAGGCTTTGGACTATCAACGCCAGAATCCAGCATTGATTCGATATACTTTATCTAGAACATTTTTCCGTGAGGATCCAGACAATCCTGACCGTGAGATTTGGATGTTAATTGATGAATCGACCAATCATGATGATTATGCAAAGACAATGCTTTCAGCACAAGAGGATCCAACAGCTGAAGAATTTCGCGAAGCATTTCTTGACTTTGCAGTCCCAGCATCAGCTTCATTGAGCGGAGTGCCGTCATTAGACCATGTCGTTTGGCAAGAAATTCCTGAAATGCACGTTGAATTACCAGAAAATAAATAATATTTACTAACTAGAGCTAAATTTTTCTTAGCAGGAGGTATTAAAATGTCACAAGGTAGAATTATGAATCGTCCTGAGGATTATAAAAAGTTAGGAATTAACCCAAACAAAGTCGAAGCTTCAGAAGATGGTCGCAGGGATAATGATCAACCGGGTCATGCTGAAGTTTGGTACTTAGATTGCAGTTTTGATGATAAATCAACGCTTGTCTTGGGTTTTAGACCTAAGTCAGTTGATCATGTTGATCAGGCAGGGGATAATCCGAACGTTGCTATTAATTATACTAGTGCAGCTGGTAAGCCATTTTATGATTATCGGTTGTATGACGTGCAAGATACCTTCTCTAGTCGGGATAAGCTTGACTTAAAATGGGGTCCTAGTACTTTAGTTGGTAAAGACTGGCAAGAATATGATATTCATATTGAGCCAGAGCCTGATCAAGAAATCGTAATGGAAGGCAAGAGGTCTGTTAAGCACCAGACGGCAGTTGATCTGCATTTTAAAGCTCAAGTGAAGCCGTTTAGACCTGGTAGTGGTTATATTACCTTTGGACCAAATGATGAATATTATTATAACTTCATTTGTGTAACTAAACTATCTGTTAGTGGTAAGGTGACAATTGCAGGTGAAGAAAAAGCAGTTACTGGATCGGCTTATTATAACCACCAATGGTTTAATATCAGTCCTGTCAATGCTTTTCATCATTGGGTTTGGGGTAGACAAAACATTGGTAATTATAGTGTCTTACTTTATGACATGGTCGGTGCTGATCGCTTTGGCCAACCGAGAATCCCATTATTAACTATTGATGATAATCAGGGCAAGCGAATTTTTGAAAATACCAGTGCTGATGATGTTAAAGTTGAGATTTTGGATACTTATGTGCAAAAAGAAACCAATAAGGTGATGCCTAAAAAATTGCATTACGTTTTTACACATCCGGATATTCAAGTTGAGTATACTATTAGCAACCCTAAGGAGATCAATACGATTGATATCTATGGAATGTCGCCTACTGCTGCGCAGAAACAGTTTGATAAAATGGAAATGCAACCAACCTATACTAGATTTTTGGCGACCACAGAATTGAAAATTACTCGTTCAGGAAAAACAGAAACAATTGCAGGTTCAATGCTTTATGAAATTAATTTTGTAGCTAAGAGTTTGCAGGATTAAACCAAAAAATAGGAACTTTATTTTCTCTAATTTAGATAATTTAACTATAATGAAATAACCCTCGAAGTTAGAACAACTAATTTCGGGGGTTATTAAATTTAGTAAATTTTTTTACTTTCCTTGCCAGCGTTTAGCTACTTCATTTTTAATTCCTAACGCGTCTAAGATTTTCATTGTTTGATGATCAAGTAAATCTTGGATAGTTTTAGGCTGAGTATAAAAGGCTGGAATTGGTGGAATAACTTGTACTCCAATTTTGGCTAGTTTAGTCAAGTTTTCAAGATGAATAACGCTAAGTGGTGTTTCGCGCGGAACGATAATCAATTTACGTTGCTCTTTAATCATGACATCGGCAGCTCGTCCAATCAGGTTGTCGGCATATCCTTGAGCGATACCTGATACAGTCTTCATGCTGGCTGGCACAATTACCATACCATCGCTTAGAAATGACCCGCTCGCAATAGCTGCACCTTGATTGTGTTCATCGTAGGTGTAATTAGCTAGAGCTGTAACTTCTGCTAGGGTTAGGCTAGTTTCGACTGCTAAGTTCCTTTTAGCCCAGGTGCTCATGACTAAATGAGTTTCAACGTCAGGCATTTGGCTGGTTTTCTTGAGTAAGTCAATCGCATAAGTGGTAGCAGAAGCGCCAGAAACGCCAATTATTATTTTCTTCATTATTACTTACTCCAAATATTTACGCCAATCTGGTACCTTCATAAATTGTGCTCGTTCAAATTGATCCTTCATATCAAATGGCACTGTACCATCGATTACTAGTTTGGAACTCATTCCTTTGAACCGAATTGATTTCGGATCATATTCTGGCCGCTCCGATGGATCTAATGGGTGATTACGCATCCCAGATAAAACCATTAAGTCTTTGTCAGCTTGAAATCTGGTGTTCATAGTCCAAACAACATCATTCATATCAAAGATATCGACATCTTCATCAACTAAAAAGACTGTTTTCAATTCTTTGAATGCAGCAAAAGCTAAGATGGCAGCTTGCCGCTGGATACCTTCATCGGCCTCATTATCTTTATGAATTTGCATGATAGTCATTAGTTTACCGCCGCCTGCTGGTGGGTTATATACATTAACGACTTTGCCTGGAATAGCTTTATTAGTTAATTGCAAAATGCTGGCTTCGGTTGGGATGCCTGCCATACTAACATGTTCTTCGCTAGGACCGATTACGCTTTGCATAATTGGATTTTGACGGTGTGTTACGGCAGTGACCTTAATGACCTGAACAGCTGGGTTGGCATCACCGTCGTAACCAGGAAATTCAGGCATTGCTTTACCGGTGTGGGTGTTAATATCCTCTTGAATTCTTTCATGGGGCATAATATAGCCTTCAATGGTGTATTCAGCACGGGCAATCGCCTTTTCATCGACAGAGACACCGTTAACTAATTCAACGGCTTCTTTACGTAAAGCTCCAGCAACACCTAGTTCGTTATAACCAAGTGGGGTGGTTGGCGGTTCAAAAGTGGTACCAATGGTAATAGCGGGATCTAGTCCGATACTAATAGTAATTGGCATCGGTTTATTAGCTTTTTCGTATTCGTCAGCAAATACACCGATATGGCGACCGCCTGGCATAATGTAGATTGCTAATTTATCTTTGCCCTCAATACACATCCGGTGGATAGTCACGTCGGAAATTGACTTGTCCATACTGGAACCGAAGACGACACCAACGGTAATATATGGTCCAGCGTCTTGCGGGGTATTGGTTGGTGCTGCTACTAATTTGCGTAGGTCAAAGCCGTCCTCTGTTGCTAAATGCACTACTTCGTGACTGGGCGCGTCTGCTTCGTCAACTAAAACTGGCGCCACGGGTGTAGTTACAGCATCATTAAAATATTGCCCTAAAGTGCGCCAATCATGATGGAGAATTTTACCTACCCGTTTACGGCTAGCCATTAGTCCAATCAAGACACGGGTATTTGGAAAACCTTTGACGTTGTTAAACATCATTGCTGGGCCTTCTTTAGTAGGACGCTCAACAGTTCCTCCGGCACCGATATAACGGTAAACACCAGCTAGTTCTGCATCAGGATCGACAGCTACATCGGTTTCATGATAGTTTTGCGGATCGTCTTCAATTTCACTCAGGACTTTACGTAAGTCCCATTTGTTATTTGTCATCTAGCTTCAGCTCCTCTAAAATAAACTATAACTAAATTAGTTATCTATTCAGCTTACTCGGTTTAGAAAAAAGTAGCAAATAAGATATTAAGAGGATAAATTATGACAAAGCAAAGTTTTCAATCAACAGTAACAGCACTGGGTTTTACAATTACACTGGAAGCAGAATTTATTGGTCCTGATCTGGCAATTAAAATATTTGGCGGTGATCATCCACATATTGGTACGGTTTGTTTTGTTGATCAGACTGGTGATATTCAGGATCGTCCTTTTCCTAGTCATGATAATCGCTTGCATAAAGATGGTATTTTAGCTAAACAAATCTTGACTATCATTAAGGATAATCTTCCAGGATTGTGCGTTGTCTTAGCTGGAGTTCATGTTGATCAGATTAGCCAACGGCAATTAGCAATGACCAGTGAAATGACGCAGCAGTTGGGGCAGCGATTGCATAGGTGGTTATCGCAAGTTGAAGTTAATTGGTCACAGCCAAAGTATTATGGAGCAAATGAACAACCCAAAAAAGAGTAGCATTGAGCTACTCTTTTTCTGACGCAACTAGTTAATCTCATCAAATGCTCGAGCAATTTCTGCAGTCTGCTCATGATTAGTGGTGCAGCAGCTGCCAATTAGGTGAGCACCAGCAGCATACCATTTCTTAGTTGCTTGGTAAAAATCGATCTTTTCTGGTAGGTCTTGCCAAGTCTTAGTAGTCGGATCATAAGAAGCACCTTGATTAGGATAAACCACAATTTCCTTACTAGTTAGTGGCCTTATTACCTTAACTGCAGCTGTAACTAGGTTAGGATTAGTACAATTAATGCCAACTGCAAAAACTTGGGAGAATTGATTAACTACAGTAATCGCTGCGGCTAGGCTAGTGCCATCGCTAATAGTTTGAGCATCGCGCAAAGTAAAGCTAACATAAACTGGATATTTAGGATAATTGTTTTCCATCCAAGTTAAAAGGCATTTAACTTCCTTTAGGTTGGGTTGGGTTTCAATCGCAATGCAGTCTGGCTTTTGCTCAATAATGGTCTTCAAACGCGGTAAATGAAAAGCTAAATATTCTGCATCCGCTAAATTGTAGTCACCACGGTATTCGCTGCCATCGGCTAAATAAGCGCCATAAGCGCCAACTGTGCCAGCAACGAAGGTATGTTTACCAGTAATTGTTTCATAGTCATCTCTAGCTTTTAGCGCGACTTTGACTGCATCGACAATAAAGTTTTTTGCCTGCTGATTAGTATAACCTGCTTTTTCAAAGGCCTGAACATTAGCTTGATAAGTGTTGGTGATGATTAATTGCGCACCAGCCTGTAAATAATTTCGATGAGTTTGATACACGGCTGGTAAGTTATTAGTTAGTGCAGTTGCTGTCCATAATTTGTTGTTGGTATCCACGCCTTGTGCTTCTAACTCATCGGACATAGCACCGTCCAGTACCAGTCCCTTATATTGGCAAGTTTGTAATAAGTCCATCGTATCTCCTTAAAAAACTATTGTAATTAGCAAGTAACAGTAATATTATTTTAATTATTATAATCTTATTTAATCCACATAAACAAGAGGGAATAAAAGTATGGGTAAGAATAAACATTTAGAACGTAAAATGGAATCACGACATATTCGTATGATTTCGTTAGGTGGGGTAATTGGAACAGGACTGTTCCTGAGTTCCGGCTATACTATTCATCAAGCTGGACCTGTTGGAACAATTATGGCTTATTTGTTGGGGGCACTGATCGTGTATACGGTAATGTTGTGTCTTGGCGAATTGGCAGTGGCGATGCCTTATACAGGGTCATTTCATGTTTATGCTAAAAACTATATTGGACCAGCAACGGGGTTTGTGGTTGCGATCTTATACTGGTTAACATGGACAATCGCTTTAGGCTCAGAATTCACGGCGGCCGGATTAATTATGCAGCAATGGTTTCCGCAAGTGCCAGTCTGGTGCTGGAGCTTGGTATTTATGGTAGTAATCTTTTTGATTAACTTCTTTTCGGTACGCATTTTTGCTGAAAGTGAATTTTGGTTGTCAGCCATCAAGGTGTTTGCGATTGTTGGGTTCATCATCTTAGGCTTTTTGGCAATTATTGGGGTTATTCCGCTTGAAGGGATGCATCATGCGCCAGGATTAAGTAATTTGACTAAAAATGGTTTATTCCCTAATGGTTGGTATGGCGTCTTTACGACGATGTTAACTGTTAACTTTGCCTTTTCTGGGACTGAACTAATCGGTGTGACAGCTGGCGAAGCTAAAGATCCAGAAAAGACGATTCCACAAGCAATTCACACAACTTTGTGGCGGCTAATTATTTTCTTTGTCGGGAGTATTGTTGTCTTATCAGCTTTAATTCCCTACAAAGTAGCAGGAGTTACCCAAAGTCCCTTTGTTTATGTTTTAAAGCAAATGCATATTCCGTTTGCAGCCGATCTGATGAATTTTGTAGTGTTAACTGCGATTGTTTCGGCAGCTAATTCTGGGTTGTATGCTTCGTCAAGAATGTTATGGTCACTAGGTAATGAAGGGACGATTCCTAAATTTTTTGCCAAGACTAACAAGAACGGTGCACCCAATGTGGCGTTAGTCTTTAGTATGCTGGGTGGGATTTTTGCGTTAGTTTCTAGTGTTGTAGCAGCTGATACCGTTTATCTAGTATTAGTATCGATTTCTGGCTTAGCTGTCGTGATTGTCTGGATGGCGATTGCGTTAAGTGAACTTAACTTCCGCAAACGCTTTTTAAAAGAAGGCCATCAGCTAAGTGAATTGAAATTTCGTACGCCTGGTTGGCCGTTTGTACCATACTTTGCCTTAATTGCTAGCGGATTATCCTGCATTTTAATTTGGTTTGATCCGCAACAGCGAATCGCATTGTATTGTACAATTCCATTTGTAGCAATTTGTTATTTAATCCATTATATTTGGATGAGAAAAGCAACTAAAAATTAAGTTAAAAATACTGTTGACACCGCTTACTATGTTTGCTATAGTAAGCGAATGAAAAATAGGACTGTTACGGATTTAATTATTCGGCATAACCTACGCTTAAGAATGTTCCGGCTGATTCTACTTTAGTGGAATTTTCTTTAGCGTATTTTTTTATGGAGTGAATAGAGGTGATGCGATGTACTTTCAAAAGAAAATCAATAACAATTTTGCTTGGGCACTTGATGGTGATGAACATGTAATTGTTGGTGGTAAAGGAATTTCTTTTAATAAAAAAGTAAATCAAAAAATAGCTGATAGCCAAATTGAACGTGTTTTTCGTCCAGAAGAGTTGAAGCAAGATAGTCAAGTTGTTGGTAAATCTTTTGAAGATATTGACCCACAGGTCTTAACTCTAACGCAGGAATTGACGAAAAGGGTGCAAGAACGTTTAAAAAACGTTGACTTTAATAACAGTCACTTCTTAGCTTTAGCTGATCATTTGGATTATGCTTTAAAGCGTGGTGCAAACACGGATTATCCCGAAAATTTGCGCTGGGAAGTGCGAAAAACTTATCCTGAAGAATATGATGCTGCTCTTGATTCATTGTATTTCATTGAGCAGCAAACGGGAATTAGACTACCAAAAAGTGAACTAACCTTTTTAACTTATCATTATGTTGATGCGCAAAGCAACAATGATATTGGGCAGGAGCAAAGTGCTAAACTGGCTGAACTAACGAATCGTGCAATTGAAATTGTGCAGTATCACTATCAATTGATTTTGGATCAGAATTCTGCTAATTACGTGCGTTTTGTGACGCATTTACGCTTCTTTATTTTGCGGCAAATGCATCACGGCAAAGAACCAGTTTCCCAAGTTGATCCGCAACTACTCGCGATTGTAAAGCAGAATTATCAAAAAGCTTATCAAGCTGCCCAGCAGGTTGGAGAAATGTTAACGGAAAAGATTGCTTGTCAAGTTAGTCAAGAGGAGTTATTTTATCTAACTCTGCATATTGATCGCGTGACGAGAAGACAATAATATTTGGACTGTTACTGTTAAATCAGGCATAACCAAATAAAACTAGAGGAGTACTTTAGTTTTATTTGGTTATTTTTTTGAAAAAGGAGAAAAAATGAAAAAGGATTATAATGAATTGGCGCGGCAGGTAATTGAACTGTCGGGTGGTAAAAAGAATATCACTAATGCTTGGCACTGTGTAACGCGGTTACGCTTTAACCTAGTTAATAAAGATCTTGTTAAACTGGATGAAATCAAAAAAGTTAATGGCGTAATGGGGGCACAATTTTCAGGTGACCAATTTCAAGTAATTATTGGCAATGAAGTTGAGGATGCGTTTGATGCGGTACAAGGCCAATTAGGCAATATTGCTGCTAATGATAATGAGTCGGACGAAAAGCCAAAAGAAAATGTTATTAGTCGGTTAATGGACTTTATCTCAGGAACATTTACGCCAGCTATGCCGGCCGTGATCAGTGCGGGTCTATTAAAAGGGGTTGTTGCAATTATTCAATCCTTCAAGTTAATGGCACCAAGTAGCGCTGGTTTTGCAATCTTGCAAATGGTTTCAGATAGTGCTTTTTACTTCTTGCCATTCTTATTGGCAGTTTCTGCAGCACGAAAGTTAAAGACCAATGAATACTTGGCCATGAGTATTGCCGGGATTTTGCTATATCCAACAATGGTTAACGGCTATAACGCGCTAGCTGCGGGTAAGCATATTGCCACGCTGAAGTTATTTGGTGTATTGCCAATGCCTTATCTATCTTATAGCTCATCTGTTATTCCGATTATGCTAGCCGTTTGGTTCTTAAAGTATGTCTACAAGTGGGTTAAGAGTTGGATGCCTAAATCAATTACGATTATGTTTAGTCCAATGCTAACTATGTTAATTGTTGCACCGGTTACGTTAACTATTTTAGGACCTTTAGGTAATTATATTGGTAATGGATTAGCTGGTATCATCCTCTGGTTGTTTGATAATGTTGGGTTTGTAGCAGGAGCCTTATTAGGTGGCTTCTGGCCATTGTTAGTCATGACTGGGATGCACTGGGCACTAAGTCCAATTGGCTTACAAATCTTTAGTCAACAGGGATTTGATAACTTCTTAACGCCATCAACTATTTGTGCTACTTTTGCAATGGCTGGTGCTACTTTTGCTGTATTTTTCAAGACTAAAAATGAAGATATGAAACAAGTTTCCTTATCATCTGGTATTTCTGCTGTATTAGGAATTACTGAACCAGCAATGTACGGTGTGACTTTGAAGTTAAAGCGTCCGCTAATTGCCGCTATTATTGGTGGTGGTATTGGTGGTGCCATAATGAATATCTTCCAAACCAAATCATTTGGGATGTCAATGCCAGGGTTAATTGCTATTCCGGGATTCATTGATCCGCATAATAGTATGAATTTGATTATTACGATTATTGTTTCAATTGTTTCTTTTGTGATTGCTTTTGTTGCTACTTGGTTAATTGGCTTTGATGGTGATGGCAAGCGTAAAGCGACTGAAGAAGTTGCTGATACTGAAACTGAGTCAACTTCCCCTGTTCAAAGTACTGGCAAGCAGATTAAGATTGTTGCTCCAGTTAGTGGTAAAAATGTTCCAGTAGAGAAAGTTAAAGATGATACATTCGCTAAGCAAATTATGGGTGAGACTACTGCCATTGAACCAAGTGCTAATGATATCGTGGCACCTTTTGAAGGAGAAATAACACTAGTTGCGGAAACTAATCATGCTATTGGGCTAAAGAGTACCGATGGGGTTGAGTTGCTAATTCACATGGGAGTTGATACAGTTGAACTTAAGGGTAAGCATTTTATCCCTCATGTTAAAAAAGGCGACCATGTAAATCAAGGTGATTTACTAATGGAAATGGACGTTGAGGCAGTTAAGTCTGCAGGTTATGATCCAGTTGTTTTATGTATTGTAACTAATACTGCCGATTATGTTGATGTGATTTCGATGGTTGAGGCTGAAGATATTGTTGTTGGCGATAACATCGCCGCAGCAGTTGAATAATAGAGAGGAACTTTTAATTGAGTAAAGTATATCGTTTTCCGGAAAACTTCTTATGGGGTGGTGCTACGGCTGCCAACCAATTTGAAGGGGCGACTAGAGAAGATGGTAAAGGTTGGACAACTGCTGATACTGCCAAGTATGAACCAGATCCTAAACTAAGGATGCAGCAAATGCTTGCACCGATGACTACTGAAAAGGTTGAGGCTGCGCTAAACGATCAAGCGGGCCTATATCCTAAGCGTTATGGTGTCGACTTTTATCATCATTATAAAGAAGATATTAAATTGTTAGCTGAGATGGGCTTTAAAACCTTCCGCTTTTCAATCTCTTGGGCACGAATTTTGCCCAATGGCGATGATGATGAGCCGAATGAGCAGGGCTTGCAGTTCTATGAGAATGTCATCGATGAATTGCTCAAATATAATATTGAGCCATTAGTAACTATTAGTCATTATGAATTTCCGTTGGCTTTGTCACTTAAGCAAAATGGTTGGGCGGATCGGAAGACGATTGCTGCTTTTACTCATTATGCAGAAATTTTATTCAAGCGATTCAAGGGCAAGGTCAAATACTGGATTAGCTTTAATGAAATGAACTTTATTACAATGACTGGTTATCTGGCTGGCGGAATTTTAGCTGATAAAAATGGTGATCAATCAGAAACTCAAGTTAACTATACTGCCATGCATCATCAATTAGTAGCAGCAGCCCAAGCAACTAAATTGCTTCATGAAATTGATCCTGCTGCTCAAATGGGATCGATGATTGCGCGAATTGAGAATTATCCAGCTACTTCTAAGCCTGAAGACGTGATGGCTAGTGTTGAGTCTGATCATGCTAACTTCTTGATGATGGATGTTTTGGCAAATGGCGAATATCCTAGCTACGCTAAGCGCTTGTTTGCAGATAATCATGTTACTCTTGATATTACCCCTGAAGACCGTCAGGTTCTCAAGGAAAATACTTGTGACTTTGTCAGTTTTAGTTACTATATGTCGGGTATCGCTGGTGGTGAAGGAGAAGAAACCGCTGGCAATTTGATGAGTACTAAGAAGAATCCGTACCTTAAGACTAGTGATTGGGGGTGGCAAATTGACCCAGTTGGTTTAAGAGTCTCACTAAATAAGATTTATGATCGCTACCATAAGCCAATTTTCATTGTTGAAAATGGTTTAGGAGCTAAAGATGAGCTAACTGCTGATCACCAAGTTCATGATGATTATCGAATTTCTTATCTGCATGATCACATTGAGCAGATTGGTGAAGCCTTAGAAGATGGCGTTGACGTAATTGGTTATACACCTTGGGGTTGTATTGACTTAGTCAGTGCTAGTGGTAACGAAATGTCCAAGCGTTATGGCTTTGTTTATGTTGACCAAGATGACCAAGGTCACGGCAGTCTAGCGCGTTACAAGAAAGATTCTTTTGCCTGGTATCAACATGTGATTGCTACTAATGGGACAGAACTATAATTAATATTTATTAAAATACGGAACTCTAGTAGTTTCGTATTTTTTGTATATTGTGGAAAAACAGCAATAAATGTAGTATGCTATATAATTATGGAACAAAAAATTACTAAGCTACTTTTACAGCGACTAGGACCAAAAATTAAAATTGCCAATACATTGATTGAAAAAGAATTAAATAAGCAGTTTGCGAATTTGTTTGCAGATTATTCTTTAACTGGTGCCCAAATTTCACTGTTGGTCTACTTATATGATGCTGGCGGCCGAACTGTTACTCAGAAGGAAATTGCAGATACATTTGTTTTGAGTCATCCGACTATTCGGGGAATTGTAAGGCGACTCGAAGCTAGCAACTTAATTGAAACTGCTCGTTTAAAAAGTGACCAACGACAAATTGTCTTGACTTTATCGGCAACAGGTTTTGCTTTACTTAAAGAGAATATTGCTCAGATTCATACAATCATGAATGGGATTAATGAGCAAATTGTGTTGGGTCTCACCGAAGCAGAAACTGCCCAATTAGAACAATTTTTAAATAAAATTATTGGTAATTTTTAGTTTTTTTCTAAAAAGGTAGCTTACTACATAAAAGGAGTAAAAATGAAACAGGATAGCAAAACTATTTCTCAATCAAAAAGAATTTGGATGATGTGCGTACTTTTATTTGGTGCGTTTGTATCATTGCTGGCTGAGACTTTTTTGAATAATGCAATGCCAACAATTATGCGTTCTTTTAATGTTACTCAGGCTACAGCTCAGTGGCTGACTACGGGTTATTTGCTAGTAGTTGGGTTAATGATTCCAATGTCAGCTTGGATTTTCGAATCGTTTAGCCTAAAGCAGAATTATTTGACAATGATGGGTATCTTTTTTGCTGGTTCAATTATTTGTGTTTTTGCACCTAATTTTCCGGTATTGCTGATTGGTCGAATCATTGAAGCTGTTGCAGCTGGTGGCTTAATGCCATTTATTCAAAATGTGATTTTGCTAATGTTTCCTCCTGAAAAACGGGGAATAGCAATGGGAATTACTGGATTAGTAATTGGTTTTGGACCTGCAGTTGGGCCAACTATTTCTGGTTTAATTTTAAAGTATGCCGACTGGCAAATGTTATTCATTGTTTTAAGCATAGTTAGTGGATTAGTGGTACTATTGGCGAGCTTTGCAATTCAAAATATTACTACGCCTAAAAATGTTACCACTGATGTTATTTCGTTTTTAGAAGCAATTTTCGGTTTTGGCTTAATTTTGTACGCTCTGTCTGAGATTGGTAATACTGGGAAAATTACGCTCATCTTAGGCTTATGTCTAATTGGTGGTTTGGTGATCATTTATCTATTTTGCCGGCGACAATTAACATTAAGTGAGCCACTATTAGATGTGCGCGTTTTTAAAAATTTAAAGTTTGACCTTTGTACAATGCTAAGTACCATTAGTAATATTGCGATGGTCGGGATTGAGTTAGTCTTGCCGCTATATTTGCAGACAACCCGTAGTCAAAGCGCATTGACTGCTGGATTGGTCATGATGCCAGGAGCATTAGTTATGATTATCTGTAATCCGATTTCGGGCGGTCTATATGATAAGCTGGGGATCAAGAAATTATCACTATTTGGCTTTATGATGTTGCTACTAGGCACTTTGCCGATGCTTGATTTTGATAATCAGACCAGTTTGGTACTGATAGCTTCATGTTATGCTCTACGAATGGTAGGGATTTCTTTTACAATGATGACAACCTTTACGGCTGGAATTAACCAAGTTGCTGGCAAACTAACTGCTCATGCTAATGCAGGTTCTTCTACAATTCGTCAAATCGGTGGTTCGCTTGGTACAGCGTTAGTGATGATGGTAATTACCTTAAACTCGGCTCATGCTAGTGCAAATAATGGGGCAGTACAGGGTTATCATTGGGGCTTTATTTTGATGTTAATTTTTGCATTGGTTGGTTTAGTGAGCTCATTTTTCTTACCAGTTGCTAAGGCAGAACATAAATAATCAAAAAAGACTGAAACAACTAAATTTCAGTCTTTTTTCGTGGGCAAATTTAATCTGCATGACGCCACTTAGCATCAGTTAAGATGCGGGCGGTTAAAAGCCCCATTGGCAATGCAATAATAATCATTAGCGCATTCATAATCCAATAGGCACCAACGTTAATCTGGGTGACGCCAAAATCAAATGCTGCGCGATACATATATAGTCCAGGTACCATAATGACGATAGCAGGAACTGTAATCGCAATTCGCGGAAAGCCGACTTTATCTCGAACAAAACTAGCAATTAATCCGGCAAGTAATGCTCCGATAAAGGCTGCTAGAGCAGCTGGTAAATGAGTTAAGTCGACTAAACTTAAGCGTAGTGTGTTGGCTAAAGCACCAATCAGCGCTGCTACGATTGCCATTGGTAATGAAGAATTAAACATAATTGAAAAACCAAACACTCCGCCAAAGCTGGCAAGTAATCGGAAACAAGTTAGTAGTAAAAAATTTAAATGTAGTTGCGGCATTGAACCAGGCGTTAGATTGAGGCTTAATGCTGCGCCCCAACCGACCATCGTAGCAATCATGATGATTAGAATTGCATAGGTTAAGCGTTCTAAACCTGAGCGCATATCTAGTTTAGATAGATCAAGTCCCGAAGTAATAAATGGAAATCCAGGAATCACATAGAGCATGGCACCGATGTAGCCGTAAACGTGATCATGATGCCAACCTAATAATTTTTGTCCTATTAAAAAGCATAAAAAATAAACTCCGCAAGATATAGCAACTGCTACTGCGATTTTAGCAATTAGGGTAATCTTCTTTTTACCCATTAGTCCATGAACATAGTTGCCAATGAGTGCTCCAAGAAAACTGCAGCACATTTCTGGAAGACCGCCACCAAGCAAGAAAATGAAGCAGCAACAGGCGATTCCAGCACACAAAGCAGTAGTGATAGTTGAATAGTTTAAGCTATGATGATTAATTTGATCTAGAGTTTGATGAATTTCACCGATCGTCCATTCTTTTTGTCCAGTTTCAAATTGGCGTACCAAGTTTTCCAATTGGTTAAGTTTATTCATGTTGACTGCAGTTGTTGGTAAAGATAGAGTTTGTGAATAAGATTTGTTGTTAACATCAAAGCAAGTATAGTTAATTGAAACTAAGCCAATATCAGCTGAGCAGGTAATCTTAAGCGCTCGGGCGATAATATTCATCGAGTCTCTAACCCGCCATGCCCCAGTTCCACAGGATAGTAGCATCAAGCCAATTCTGCCAACTAACGAGCCTTTTTCAACTAAGGTAATATTTTTAAGTGGTGTGTCATCTGGACTTTTAAAAAACTCTTTCCATTGAATACGCATGTGGTGATGACTTGATAAATGACGTTGCTCAGTAGTCTGATTTTCTTGCATAAAAAACTATCAACCTTTCTAATTATAATTGGTTCCTATTCTAGCACATGACAGATATCTGCTCTGATTTAGTAATAATTGCAATAATTACTAAAATGTGGTAAAATCGACCCTTAAAGGAGTTGTTATTTAGTGCCAACATCAATTATTACCATTAAGCAGGAGTTGGATTCACATTTAGGTGATCCTATAACAGTTGTTGCAAGAGCTGGTCGTAAGAAGATCACAAAACGCCGCGGTGTTTTGAGAGAGACCTTTCCAGCAGTTTTTGTAGTTGATTTAGATCAAGATCAGAATAATTTTGAACATGTATCTTACAGTTACACTGATTTGTTAACCAAAAATATTTCTTTGAAATTTGATGACGGAGCTAAGGCAACCGAATAAAATTAGGCAATAGAACTTTTGGCATTGACATTTTGTAAAAATGTTGGTGTCTTTTTTGTTGGCTTAAGGTATAGTATTAAAAGACTAAAAGACAAACATTAGAAAGGAGAAATTATGAAACGTTCAGAGAGGTTAGTAGATATGACTAAATATTTGATGGAACGACCACATAAATTAATTCCACTACCGTTTTTTGTAAAGCGTTATGGTGCAGCTAAATCATCGATTTCTGAGGATTTAGCAATCTTAAAGCACACTTTAGCTAGCAACCAGGACGGAATTTTAGAAACTTTAGCAGGAGCTGCAGGAGGGGTACGGTATATTCCGTTTTGGGGTAAAAGCCATGCTCAAGAATATCTTCGAGAATTGGTTGAGCTGATCGAAGACCCCCAACGAATCTTGGCGGGAGGATTTGTTTACCTATCTGATATTTTGTGCAATCCCAGATATTTGGATAAAATCGGTAAGTTAATTTCGACGCGCTATGCTTACTCCAATATTGATGTGGTAATGACAATAGAAACTAAAGGGATCCCTTTGGCTCAAGTAGTTGCGCAGTATTTAAACGTTCCTTTCATCATTGCTCGCAAACATTCTAAGGTAACAGAAGGTGCCTCGGTTTCCGTGAACTATATTTCATCCTCTCTAGATCGGGTTTCCAAGATGGAATTGCCAACAAGGGTCTTGGAAGAAAACTCCAATGTCTTGCTAGTCGACGATTTTATGATGGCCGGCGGTACTTTGACAGGGATGCAGCAATTAGTCAAAGAATTTAATAGTACTATTGCGGGTGTTTGCGTTTTGTGTGAAGCAGATTTTGATGATGTGAAGTTAATTGAAGGGCATCTTTCTTTAGTCAAAATCGAAAAGGTTGATAGTGAAAAAGGCAATATCGTAGCCCAACCTGGCAACATTGTGGATCATACCGATTTTAACCGCTTTTAGTATTAAATGATATACTAGAATCTAGTTGCAATTTAAGAATATAAAGAGGTTAAAATTAATGAAAAAGTTTGTAGTTGTCCTTGCCGCTGGCAAGGGTACCCGAATGAAGTCGAAGCTGTATAAGGTCTTGCATCCAGTCTGTGGTAAACCGATGGTTGAACATGTAGTTGATGCAGCGCAGGCAATTGCTCCTGATCAAGTTGTGACCGTTGTTGGTAATGGTGCTGACGATGTCAAGCGGGTTTTACAGGGAAAGTCTAAGTTTGTTCTGCAAGAAAAGCAGTTAGGCACTGGTGATGCAGTGTTAACCACACAAAGCGAATTAGCAGATAAAACTGGTGCAACGTTAGTAATTACTGGAGATACTCCATTATTTACTAGTCAAACACTACAAAAGTTGTTCGATTATCATCAAAAAAAGGGTAATGCCGCTACGGTTTTGACAGCTCAAGCGCCTGATCCATATGGATATGGTCGAATTATTCGCGATGAGCAAGATAATGTTTTACGAATTGTTGAGCAAAAAGATGGTAATTCTGATGAACTAAAAGTTAAAGAAATCAATACTGGTGTTTTCTGCTTTGATAATGAGCAGTTATTTGCTGCGCTAAAAAAGGTAAATAACGATAATGCTCAGGGCGAGTATTATTTGACTGATGTATTAGAAATTTTGCGTAATGAAGGTCAGCGAGTTGGTGCTTATAAAATGCATGATTTTAGTGAAAGTCTTGGTGTTAATGATCGTAAGGCACTGGCTCAAGCTACTAAAATCATGCAAAAAAGAATTAACGAAGAGCATATGCAGAATGGTGTTTCTTTTGTTGATCCAGATACGGCTTATATCGATGCCAGTGTCAAGATTGCTTGCGATACGACGATTGAGGCCAATGTTGTTATCAAAGGCACTACTGAAATTGGTAGCAATTGCTTGATTACTTCGGGTTCACGGATTACCAATTCAAAGATTGGTGATGCTGTAACTATCACGTCATCAACTTTGGAAGAAGCTGAAATGGCTGATCACACGGATATCGGTCCTAATTCGCACTTGCGTCCCCAAGCGATTATTTGTAGCGGTGCTCACATTGGTAACTTTGTAGAAATCAAAAATGCGACTATCGGTACTAACTCTAAGGTTGGTCATTTAACGTATATTGGTGATGCAACACTTGGTAGCGGAGTAAATGTTGGCTGTGGTACAATTTTTGCTAATTTTGATGGCGTTAAAAAGGATCATACCAATGTTGGTGATTGTGCCTTTATTGGTTCTGGCGCGACGCTGGTTGCTCCAGTTAATGTAGCTGATCATGCTTTTGTGGCCGCAGATTCAACAATTACTAAGGATGTTGGTCGCCATGAACTGGCAATTGCCCGCGGCAGACAAGTTAACAAGCCAGATTATTGGCAAAAACTAGCTTTATCTAAAAGTACAGATTGGCAATAACGAATTACCTTTTTTACAAAAAGGTAATTGTGTTAAGAATCATTAACGACTTGGTAACAATGGTTTACACAGCAAGTATTTAAGTTACAATATTGGATAAATAATTGATTAAAATTGATGTGAGGTAGAAATATATGAAATTAAGTCATAAATTGCTAATGGTTTCGGCTGCAACGCTAATGGGTGTAAGTCCTGTAGTACCTGCGGTTCAAGCGACAACCGTACAGGCTGCTAAGAAGACTTCAACTAAGAAACCTGCTTCCAAGAAGGGCACAATCAAATTAAGCCATAATGCTTATGTTTATGACAAAAACGGTAAGCGCTTAAAGGAATATATGGGTAGCTCGAAGTATACCACTATTGCTAAAGGTGTGACGCTCAATTATAACGGCAAGAAAAAAATCGCTGGTAAGCAGTATTATTCTTTAGGCAATAATGCTTATGTTAAGGCGACTAACGTTGGCTATGTCGATGGCAAGAAAGTAAAAAAAGCTAAGACTACCACTGCTACTTTAAAAAAGAATGCTTACATCTATGATGCTAATGGCAAGACCGATAAGCAGAAGCTTAAAAAAGGTACTAAAGTTAGTGTTGACCAATTAATTTATATTGGCAAAAAATTGTATTACAGAATAAGTGGTCAGACCGATCAGTTTATCAAGTCAGCTAATGTAGCCAGCACAACGGGCCCGGACCTAAAGCCAGTTAATAACAAGCCTAAACCTGCTAATAAGCCAAGTGACGATCAAAAGGAATCAACTGTCATTACCTTGAATCATAATGCCTATATTTATGATGGCGAGGGTAATACTGAACATGACTCAATCAAAAAAGGTAAACAAGTTACAGTTGATAAATTACAATACATTGGCAAGAAACTATACTTCCACATTAACGACAGTAATTATCCTGGTGACGATCAATGGGTTAAGAAGAGTAATGTTGGTGTAATTACTGGTAAACAGCTTGAACCCGCTAATGATAAGCCAGGTGTCGACCATTCGCAAACTATCATTACTTTGGGTAAAGATGCCAGTGTTTATAACAATTTGGGAGTTGTGCAACCAACCCAAACTTTTGCCAAAGGTCATACTGCACGCGTAACTGAATTGCGGTACATCTGGGTTTCAGCAGATAATAAGGCAGAATTATTCTATAAACTGCAAAGTGATAAAAATGGTGGTTATATTAAAGATGACGATGTCAGCGAAATTAGTGGACCAAAATTAAGTCCAGTAAATACGCCGCAAGATGCTAAAAATGATATTACGGTTGCCATGCCATCAGACAAGACTGCCTTGCAACAAGCTCTCAACCAAGCTGCAACTGTTAAAGGCAGTGACGCGTATAAATTATCAGCTAAGACCTTGCGTGATAATTATGATTCGGCTATTACTAGTGGTAATCAGATTAACACAGGTAGCTCAACTATTGGGCAAGTTAATGATGCTCTTAAGAAAATTAATACTGCTCAAGCAGCACTTAATGGTAAGAAGATAGTGGTTGCGGACTTGAACAATCTGACGATTGCTGAAGCTGACCAAATTGCTAGTCTTGCTGCAACTGCTAACGATGTTGATGTTAATGCTATTCAATTTAGTGATAACAATTCGACTCTCACAATTACTGGTTCAAATAGTTTTGCTCAAAAATTAAATATTGCTGATTACGCTACAACTAAGTAGAGATATTAGCTAATAAAATTAAGCGACTTGGAGAAATTCTAGGGTCGCTTTTTTTAATTGTATAAAATGTGGTAACATTAACTAATTATAAACCGCTATTATTTACAAGGTAAAGGGGATAAAATGCTAGGTTTTTCAATGTATCTGGGACGTGATTTAACGGCTCAAGATTATAATTACTTATTGGCGATGCATAATGCTGGCTTTGCGACTGTTTTTACATCGCTGCAAATACCAGAAGATGATGCAGGCGTCGTTTTGACTCGTTTGGGTGAATTGACTAAATGGTGCAAAAATTTGGATATCGATATCGTTGCCGATGTGTCACAGGAGGGTTTGGCACGAATGGGGCTTAGCCTTGAAAACTTTGAGCAAATTCAGCAATTGAATTTGACTGGATTACGAATCGATGATGGAGTTGATGCCAGCCTAATTGCTAAGCTGTCTAGATCAATGCCTATCGCCCTTAATGCCAGCACTATCACATCTAGCGAGATTACTGCGTTGCGTGAACATGGAGCAGATTTTGATCATTTGCAAGCTTGGCACAATTATTATCCACGCCCTGAAAGTGGTCTTGATGCTAATTGGTTTAAGCAAAAAAACGCTTGGCTGCATAAGCAAAACTTGCAAACTATGGGCTTTATCGGTGGAGATAGCACTAAACGTGGTCCAATCTATGCTGGACTACCAACGCTTGAAAAGCAACGTGGTGAAAATCCGCTAGCGGCAATGCTTGAATTGCAACAATTAAATTGTGACCACGTTTTTGTTGGGGATGCAGCCTTGTCGTCAGAAGCAATTGCCAGTTTTACTGATTATCTGAAGAATGATACCTTAACTTTGCATCTAGCAAAAGAGTTGCCTGAACTAAGTAGTCAAGTTTGGCATAATCGTCCAGATGTAGCGCGTGATGTGGTACGCTTGGTTGAAGGTAGAAAGCGGCAGTCCTTTGATGTCACGCCGCAATCGGAATCGCTGCCTCGTCCAATAGGAACGATTACTTGTGATAATAGTCGCTATTTACGCTATCAAGGTGAGTTACAAATTACTAAGAAGGATTTACCAGCTGATGAGCGTGTTAATGTACTTGGTAGAGTGGTAACTGCAGATTTGCCAATTTTGGCGCAGATTGATGCGGGCCGTAGGTTAACCTTTAAGGTTGCTAAAAACTAAATAAAGTAGCGATTGTGTTTTAAAGTGCGTATTTAACGAGCTTTTGAAAAAAGAAGTTTTTTTTTATCATTGATGTTGAAATACTTTTTCAAAAGGGATATAATGAAAACGAATTCAAATTATAACTAGTAGGTGAAAAGATGAATTTTGAGAATCGAGTTGAAGCAACTCGGAGAAATCTGACAACTTCTGAAGAGAAGATTGCCGATTATATTTTAGGGCACCCTGAAACAGCAGTTAAGATGAGTATTAGTGAATTGGCGCAGGCTTCTAAGACAAGTGCGGCAACAGTTTCAAGACTAGTTAAGAGTCTGCAAATAGATTCTTATACTGCAATGAAAGTGATGATTTCGGTTGACCTAGCTAATCAGACTGATGCTGATGCTGATGAAAAACTTGATGTCACTGCTGATGAGTCCTTTACTTCGATTTGTAATAAGTTGATTAGTAATGAAATTGAAAATATTAATCAAACTAAAAACTTACTTCAAGAAGATATATGTAATGCGGTGGTTGATCGTTTACTAAAGACCAAGACAATTTATGTTTTTGGTGTTGGCGCGTCAGCTCTTTCTGCTAAGAATATTTATCAGAAGTGGACCAGAATTGGTTACAACGTTGTTTGGGAAGAGGACATCAATGTTTTGCTAGCACAGCTTAGCAGTGCCAAGGCAACCGATACTTTGTGGCTCATTTCTAATTCTGGAGAAACACCGGAATGCTTATACCTAGCTAGTTATGCTCAAGAGCAACATATCTTTACAATTACGTTGACAATGTTTGGTTCCAATAGCCTGTTTAAGCTAGCGGATTTAGCATTGACTACCTCTAAGCCAATTGAGCCAGATGTGCGTGTGGGAGCAACGAATTCTTTGACGGGTCAGTTTTATTTAATTGATGTTATTTTTTATCTTTATTTTAGCCGTAATTATAAGAAAAGTCTCAAGGCTATTACTGCTTCACGGCAGGTAGTCCAAGACTATCGGAAGAGTTTTAAATTTAAAAAATAATCTATTATTGGTATATTTAGTCTGCTATTGCTATAACAAGCTAGATTTGCAAAGCTGTATAATTGGTATTATAATGTTTTTGATTTTAATGTAGGAGGTTACGAGAATGAGTGCTGATAAATATAGTACGATGGGCGAAGAAATTTACGCTCAAATTGGCGGCGTTGCCAATGTTAAGTCCTTGTATCATTGTATGACCCGAATTCGAATTGCGATTCGCGATAATGATCAAGTTAATCTTGCTGGACTCAAGCAGATTGACGGTGTACTTGGAGTGGTCGAAGGCGATACTCTAGAGATTGTGCTTGGGCCAGGGGTTAATACTAAGGTTGCGGCCAGTATGGTAGCAAAGGCTGGCGTAAAGGAAAATGATCCTTTCCCAGAACAGGCTAACTCATATGCTGCTGATAAAAATGCAGTTACGCAAAAAGCTGATGAGGTTCATGCTGCGCACAAGGCAAGTCTGAAGAAGACTTGGTGGCGGACGGCTTTACAACACATTTCGGCTGTTTTTGTACCGTTAATTCCAGCTTTTGTTGGTGCCGGACTTATTTCTGGTGTGGCAGGTATCTTGAAAAACATGCTAACTGCTAAAATGTTGCCAGCAAGTTGGACATTAGGCATAACTGTTCTTAGTGTAATTGCTAGTGGATTATTTAGCTATCTTAATATCTTTGTTGGGATCAATGCTGCCAAAGAATTTGGTGCAACTCCCGGACTTGGTGGGATTATTGGTGGAATTGTCTTCTTACCAGGTGTAGTAGCACCAATCACTATTCCCAACATTTTCAATGGTCAGCCGCTAGCAGCTGGTCAAGGAGGAATTATTGGGGTATTACTCTCAGTTTGGCTGTTGTCTTATGTGGAGAAGTTTTTCCATAAACATATCGCTGATTCGATAGATATTATCTTTACACCGTTTTTGACTTTGTTAATTATGGGATTGTTCACTATTTTCATTGTGATGCCAATTGCCGGTTGGGTATCTAATTCACTAGTTGGTGGTATTAATTGGGTTCTGCAAGTTGGTGGTCCAGTTTCAGGTTTTGTTTTAGGTGTAGCTTTCTTACCAATGGTAATGTTTGGTTTACATCAAATCTTGACGCCAATTCACTTACAAATGATTCAAAAAATGGGTTATACACCTTTGTTACCAATGTTAGCAATGGCTGGTGCTGGTCAAGTCGGTACAGCTATAGCTCTTTGGATTAAGTGTCGCAAAAATAAGGAATTGACCAAGTTAATCAAAGGTGCTTTACCCGTTGGTATCTTAGGTGTCGGTGAGCCATTAATTTACGGTGTTTCATTGCCACTAGGTCGGCCGTTTATTACTGCTTGTATCGGTGGTGGTATCGGTGGTGCCGTAATTGGTGCATTCGGTAACGTAGGGTCGATTGCGATTGGTACTTCTGGTTTAGCCTTAATCCCATTAATCGCTGATCATAAATGGTTACAATATTGTATTGGACTATTAGCTGCTTATATTGGTGGTTTTATCGTAACTTATCTTTGGGGTGTTCCTAAGTCAGCTATGGTTGCTAAGAATGAAGATGGTTCACTGGTTGAAGATGCCAAGCCTGAATCTGTAGTAGCACCAACAGCTGTGCCTGAACCTTCTACTGCTACAACTAAGAGCGTAGCAGTTAATCTAGTTAGTCCAGTTAGTGGTCAATTAGAAGATTTAAGTTCAGTTAATGATGACGTTTTTGCACAAAAAATGGTTGGTGATGGCTTTGCAGTAGTACCCGATTCAGGTACAATTGTTGCTCCAGTTGCCGGTACAATTGTAGCGGTTATGGAAACTAAGCATGCGATTACTATGAAGTCGGAACAAGGTAATTTGGAAATGTTGTTGCATTTTGGAATTGATACAGTAGATTTGAAGGGTGCACCATTTGATATTAAAGTTAAGGCTGGACAAACAGTTGAACGTGGCCAAGAATTAGCGCAAATGGATCTGCAGGCTGTTAAAGCAGCTGGTAAAGACACAGTAATTATGACCATGGTAACTAATATGGATCAGGTTAAGCAGATGTCACCAATAACACCAGCAGCAGTTAAATCCGACCAAAATATTATGACAGTAACAACTAAGTAGGGAATTTATGGAAATCAAAAATTTAGTAACTGAAACACGTAATCCAGCTACCACCCACATTGACACAATGTCAACGCTTGAAATGGTTAAAACGATTAACCGTGAAGATCAAAAAGTCGCTGAGGCGGTAGCAACACAAGCTGAACCAATTGCCCAAGTGATTGATGCAGCTGCTAAACTTTATGCGGCAGGCGGACGCCTTATATACGTAGGTGCTGGAACTAGTGGTCGTCTAGGGGTGCTAGATGCAGCAGAATTAGTGCCAACTTATGGAATTAAATCTGAGCGTGCCATTGGTTTGATTGCTGGTGGACAGAAAGCAATGTATCATGCTGTTGAAGGTGCAGAGGATTCTGCTGAATTAGGTCAGCAGGATTTGCGGAATTTGAACTTAACGGCTAACGATACAGTCATTGGTCTAGCAGCGAGTGGTCGAACACCATATGTAGTCGGCTGCCTTGATTATGCTAAAGAAGTTGGTGCATTAACCACTTCAATTGCTTGTGTACCTGATTCAGTTATTGGTGAACATGCAGATATTGCGATTGAAGCTGTTGTTGGTCCCGAAGTTGTAACTGGATCAACAAGAATGAAAGCCGGTAGTGCTCAGAAAATGATCTTGAATATGATTTCTACTGGAATCATGATTCGGCAAGGTAAGGTGTACGAGAACGTCATGATTGATGTGCAGCCGACTAATGCAAAATTAGTTGATCGTGCATGTCGCATTATTAATGTGGCAACTGGTGCTACTAAACAGGAGGCATTGACCACACTAGAGAAAACTGATAATAATGTTGCTTTAGCTATTGTGATGCTTAAAACAGGTAAGGCTCAAGCAGAAGCAGCTAGCTTATTAGAAGCTAATCATGGTAATGTTAGTCAAGTTTTACAAGCTGATTAGATAGTTCTAAGTATAAATTTTCATAATAAAAAAACAATTTTCGCTAGCTAGTGAAAATTGTTTTTTATTTTATGCTTATTATGTTGAAAAAATAAATTATTAATCACTTTTTATTTATAGTGTAGTAAACTCATTGAAAAGCTGCTAAAATTATCCACAGTGAAAATGTTTTATTAATGTAATTATAAGAAGGAATTTTATGAAAAGTACGAAGCGAGCTTTTTTATTAGCTGCTGCTACTGGGTTCGCATTGTTATTTAGCAGTGTGTCAGTTGTTAGTGCTGATGTTAAGACGTTTGATGCAGAAAGCTATCAAACTGGGAATAAAGAAGTGGACCAATGGGCAGATTTAACAGATACTAAATTTAAACAATTGGTCAGTCCGATTAATAACGAGCAACCGCTAGCTAGGAAAAATAATTCTTTGGGAATGATTGTACCAGATAATTATTGGCAGCCAGAGCGCTATTGTAATTTGGTTAATCTAGAACCTGCAAGCGGGCATAGTTTTTCACAAGGATCTAGTAAATCGTTTCAATTAATTGATAATAGTCAATCAGCTTCTGTGACAGTGCCACATTATTTACACCATAATAAGCGTTGGGTTGATGCAATCTATACTTTTAAGTTGAAAGGCGATAATACTAGTCACGATTGGGCTAAGTCTAACAGCCGAGCTAGTGTATACCTAAATCTTGGTACATCATATAATCGGCGTAATTGGTTCAGTTTGTGGACTAACAGTGCTGCACCACATGGCTATTACCAGACGGATGTGTCTTCACGCTGGGATATCAACGTGAAGTTTGTCTATTCAGATGATCAAAGTCCGGTTAAAGCGACTGGTACGGTAGAATTTCCAAGTGTAAATACTCAATTTATGTATGCTTTCGATAAGCAGCAAATGCTTAAGAATGGTGATCGTATTTATGGTCCTGCTCCTACTGGTAATAAACAAGGGATTTTGCGTGGGAATCTCGATAGTAATGGTCAATATTTCGATGTGCGTGGTGCTAGCAGACAAACTGGTTCAGGAACTTATAACGCCGAGACAACTTTTCTTTATGTTTTCCACAATGGTGAACTGAATTTTACTAATGTAAAGACTGGTTCAACTTATCCTAATGCAATGTTTAGCCGTAATGTTAGTGAACCATATATTGCCCAAGAAGTGCCATATGGCGATCTAGTTGGAACAATTAATAAGCAAGGCAAGATTACTGAAACAAGTGATGATCAGGTGGATGATCAAATTCCTGGTACTGCCCAAGTTCGTTTGTATCAAGCATTTCCTAATCAGCCAACTGCGCAAACTGTTAAGCAATATCAAGTACAATTAACTTTACCTAAATATGCGAAGTTAACTGGTCCAGAAAACTTAGAACTTAATAATTATAATTACCAAAAAGATGCAGCTAAAATTCTTAAGACTGCTAAGGTGAGTGATCCTAAGAACAATGCTAATGGAACTCAGACTTACACGATAACTTTTGGTGATGGCAAAACAGCGATTAATGATAATAATTTACAGCTCAAGATTAATGCACAGATTGACTGGGATAATCCGGAATTGTTAACTACTCTTAAGCAAAATTTTGTTAAAGCAGCGGATGGTCAAAAATATTTGGCAGTTAAAGCTAAAACCAAGACGATTATTGATGGTAAAACCATGGACAATGGTCAAGTTACGACCAAGGTTGAGGAACCAAAAGGTAAAGTTAACGTTCATTATGTTGACGGCAACCAGACTGACTTACAAAAGCCAGTGTCATTAGCTGGCGTGGTTAATGCTGGTTTTGATATCGAAATGCCACAAACTGTAGTTGATACTTATAATGAAGAATATCAAGTAACTGGTGACGTTAAAAATGCTGCTGGTGAAAAGGTCGATCCTAAGAAGTTAAGATATCAATATAACAGTAACAAGCCCCAGGACCTCTATGTAATTTATCAAGATACTGGCCATAAGTTTGCTTCAATTCTTAACGGTAAACGTGTCGGTTTCTTAGGTTCGTCAGTAACCGTTGGTTGGCAAGATCACAACCATTCATTTGTGGATAACTTACGTGAACAAGACGGCTTAGTAGCCTTTAAAGAAGCAGTCACAGGAACAACGCTGGCAGGTCAAGGTAGTAACACTTATGTTCATCGTTTACTAAAGATGAAAGATGGTAATACTGCTGCTGGCGCTAGCAAGGGTAAAAATGCTTTAGCATATGAACCACTTGACGCCTTTGTTTTGCAAGTTTCGACTAATGATGCTAATTCTGGTTACAAACTTGGATCGGTGAGTGATTCTAAAGAATTGCAGGACTTTGATATTAATACCGTTGCTGGTGCGATGGAATATATCATTAAGTATGCTGAGGATACTTGGCATTGCCCGATTATCCTGTATACAGGTTATTATGAAAACAATGCTAAATATCAACAAATGGTGGATTTAACATACCAATTACAAAAGAAATGGCATTTCACCTTGCTTGATATTTATCACAATCAAGAAGTTCATGATTTATTCAGCTCCGATAAGACTAAGTATGTGTCAGCTAATGACTTTATCCATCCCAGACACGCTGGATATCAAGTATGGACAGATCTTTTCCGTCAGACGTTAACTGATGTATTTAATAATGAAGTTACGGATAAGTAGCTAATTATTAATAAAAATCAAATATTCTCCAATCTACTATTTTCTTTGTTAAGTAAGAGCACAGATTGGGGAATTTTTGTTTTAATGAAGAATATTATAGATTTTTAACTTTTTCTAGTTAAAATAGCTCCAAAGACTTGAATGTCGCGTGTTAAAGTTGAATAATAAAGAGAAAAGCGTCCTTTTTTAGTCAACTTTTGGTAGAATAATAAGTTGTTAACATGTTTTTACGGAGGAAATTATGTCTTATAAAGACAATATAATGTTGTTTGCCCTTAATTCAAACGGTCCGCTTGCTCAAAAGATTGCTGATCGCGTTGGTGTGCCGCTAAGTAAGTCAAGTGTGCAACGCTTTAGCGATGGTGAAATTCAAATTAATATTGATGAATCTGTGCGTGGCAAGGACGTATATTTGATTCAATCAACTAGTGCACCAGTCAATGATAATTTAATGGAACTACTAATTATGATTGATGCGGTTCGGCGTGCTAGTGCGCAGACGATTAATATTGTGATGCCATATTATGGCTATGCTCGTCAAGATCGTAAGACGCGCTCACGTGAGCCAATTACTGCCAAGCTGGTAGCAGATATGTTGCAAACTGCTGGTGCAACCAGGGTTTTATCATTAGACTTACACGCACCGCAAATCCAAGGATTTTTCGATATCCCAGTCGATAATCTAATGGGAGCACCACTATTAGCAGATTACTTCTTGAGTAATCACTTAGAAAAAGATGCCGTAGTTGTCTCACCAGATCACGGTGGTGTTACTCGGGCGCGGAAGTTAGCTGAATTTTTAGGAACACCAATTGCGATTGTGGATAAGCGGCGTCCGCGTGCTAATGTGGCAGAAGTAATGAATATTATTGGTGATGTTAAAGGTAAACGTGCAATTATCATTGACGATATGATTGATACTGCTGGCACGATTACATTAGCTGCACAAGCCTTAATTGATGCAGGAGCAACTGAAGTTTATGCCAGCAGTACACATGCCGTGCTTTCTGGGCCAGCGGTTAAGCGGCTAAATGATTCTCCGATTAAAAACTTAGTTTTGACTGACTCAATTCAACAACCTGCAGAAAAGCAGCTTGATAAGACCTTGCTAGTTTCAGTAGGACCGCTGATGGGGGATGCAATTAAGTGCATTCAAGAGCATAAGCCAATTAGTCCATTATTTAATACTAGATATCAAGAAGATAAAAATTAAGTTGGTTGACTAACCATACTAATCAGCTGTCCTGTCAGAAATGGCAGGGCAGTTTTTTGTTAAAGAAAATTGTGTACAAAAAGCAATATGTATTATTTGATGTATGATATATTATAAGTATTAAAGCAGTCTTTTTAAGGTAGCCATAGGAAAATAAAAGGACTAAACAAACCAAGCTAGGAGATGATCAAAATGAAGTATGAAGATAAATTTCATCTTACAGCCGAAGAAAATCGCCGTTTTGCTAAAACTAATTTAACTAAATTAGTTTTTACTAGCTCGCGTTTTGAAGGATTAACTACTACTATGCCTCAAACACAAACTATCATTGATGGCATGGGAGTTGACGGTGTTTCAATTGATGATATTAATATTATTGTTCAGCTAAAAAGAGGTTGGCAATTCGCTATTAATTATGACCAGCCAATTAATTTGGACTTTGAAAAACAAATCAATAAAATTGTTGCTCGTGATACTGCAGCTTTTCCTGGTTATTTACGTAATAGTTCAGGTCGTGTAGAAACTTATCGTGGTGAGTTTTCACCCCCAGCAATTGACAAAGATAAAGAAAAAAATTATTTAAATTCTGTTTTAAATAGTCATCGTTCTACAACCGACAAAGCAATGACCGTAATGTATCACAATATGCGTCAACAAATGTTTTATGATGGTAATAAGCGAACAGCTACCATTGCAGCAAACAAAATTATGATAGAAAACGGTGCTGGATTAATTAATATTCCTTTAGATCAGTGGACTATTTGGAACCAAAAATTGGCCGATTATTATTTTTCCAATGATATGACGGAATTGAAAAGTTGGACATATCAAATTGGTATTTTTGGCATAGAGCCAAATTTACCTGCACGGTTACAAAGTAAGTCGACCAAGATGTCTGCAAAAGAACAACAAGAAAATATTGCTGAATTTAAGCAGTTATTGAAAAATGCACAAACAGATAATTCACAGTCTAACGATTCCGATTAACAGGACAAATATTGACTGTTTTCTAACAGTGAGAATTTAGGCAGCTTCTTAAATAAAAAGTGATTGACTAACCATCTTAATAAACTGTCCTGTCAGAAATGGCAGGGCAGTTTTTTGCTAAAGAAAATTGTTTACTAATTTTAAAATCTGTTTCATAATATTTTAATAATATAGTGAATGATAGGAGAGATAAAATGTCACTTGAGAAAGTCAGAGAGTATTTCAGTCAGTATCAATTAGAAGAACGAATTCACGTTTTTGATCATGAAACGGCTACAGTCGAACAAGCAGCAAAAGTTCTGGATATAGAGCCAAATCAAGTTGCTAAGACTATGGCTTTCAATTTAAAAGAGGGGCCTATTGTAATTGTCACGGAGGGAGGAGCCAGAATTGCCAATGCTAAATTTAAGGCAGCGTTTGGACAAAAGGCTAAAATGGTGAAACCTAATGAATTGGAATCTGTAGTTGGTCATCCAATTGGAGGGGTTTGTCCGTTCGCGTTAAAGCCCAATGTTAAAGTTTATCTTGATCAAAGTCTTAAGCAGCACGAGGTTGTCTATCCAGCAGCCGGCTCAGCTAATTCTGGGATCGAACTGACTTTAGCAGAGTTAGAAAAATACGCTCAACCTGCTGAATGGGTTGATGTGACTAAGTAGCTGTTTCTAGTGGAGTAGTTTAGATGTTGGTTCTTCCGTGATCCAATAGAACTGTAAGTTCTAAAATGAGCTATAATAAAGCTAAAGATAAATGAGTTAATGAAAGGAATTAACCTTGCTACTACTAAAAAAAGCCGATATTCAAAAATGTTATACCTTAAAAGATGCGATGGCAGCAGTTACTGAAGCATTTAGATTGTTTTCAAAAGGGGAAGTTGAGGTACCATTACGTACCCAAATTGTTAATCGGCAGCAAACGGGTTCATATTTATGTATGCCAGCCTTTTGCGAGAGCGCAGACGCTGCTTGTGTCAAAGTCTTGGACATGTTTCCAGATAATCCTAAGCAAAATTTGCCGACCATTAATGCTCAAGTATT
Organism: Lactobacillus sp. ESL0684; assembly: GCF_029392675.1. NCBI lineage: Bacteria > Bacillati > Bacillota > Bacilli > Lactobacillales > Lactobacillaceae > Lactobacillus > Lactobacillus sp. ESL0684. Next base: position 340,414 of record NZ_CP113941.1, read on the forward strand.
GACAATTGATACTAATACAGGCGTGATTAACGGCATGATGGATGGTAATTATGTTACTCAATTACGCACGGGTGCTGCATCAGGAGTGGCATTTCAAAATCTGGCTAGGCAAAATTGTACTAAAGGAGCTGTAATTGGCACAGGTGGTCAAGCAGCTACGCAATTAGAAGCGATGCTGAATGCGCGCAAGTTAGAATTAGTTGAGGTTAGCGACCGTGACTATCCACGGGCACAAGAATTTGCGCAAGCAATGTCAGAGCAACTTGCAGATTATGGCGCTAAGATAGTTGCAGTACCTACTGCTGATGAAGCAGTTAGAGATGCGGACTTAATTATCTCGGTCACGTCTTCAACGCAGCCAGTTTACGATGGTAAGTTAGTTAAAGCTGGTGCGACCGTGAGCGGTGTGGGCGCATATCAACCACAAATGCAAGAGACACCAGTTGAATTATTGCAACGTACAGATAAAATCTACTTCGATTCGCAAGAAGCGGTTTTGGCAGAATCTGGTGATTTAATTATTCCACTCAAGCAGAAGACGATCAATCAAGACAAGTTTGTTGGAGACCTGGGACAAGTTATCTCGGGCGACTTGCCAGCTCGTGAAAATGATCAGGAAATTATCTTTTTTGAAACTGTGGGGATTGCTGCTCAAGATTTGCTTACTGCTAAGTCAATTTATGATCGAGCATTAGCAGCTAACGTAGGCATGCAATGGTAAATATAATAAGGAAGAATAAAAATGACAATTGAGCAAGAACTAATGCAGCGTCTTGAGCGTGACGAAGATAAAATGATTGCTATTAGGCGACATTTACATGAACATCCGGAACTCTCAAATGAGGAACGGGAGACACATGATTATATCAAACGCTTTTATCAAGGGATGGCTTGTACGGTCAAAGATTGTGGTACTGGATATGGCATCACGGTTGACATTGATAGTGGTAAACCTGGTCCTAAGTTAGGATTGCGGGCAGATTTTGATGGTCTGGCTATTGACGAAGATAATGATTTATCGTTTAAGTCACAAAATCGTGGGGTAATGCACGCTTGTGGCCATGATGCTCATACTGCGTATTTAATGGTTTTAGCCAAAAACTTGATTGAGCTTAAGGATAAGCTACGTGGTTCAATCCGCATTATTCATCAGCCGGCTGAGGAAAAAGCTCCTAGTGGCGCACAAAAGATGATTGCTGGTGGCGTTCTAGATAATGTTGATCACGTAATTGGGTTGCACGTAATGTCGACAATGCCGCTAGGTACGGTTGCTTATCATCTAGGTGAGAGTCAAACTGGTCGTTCAAACTTTACAGTTAAGTTTATTGGCAAGGGCGGACATGGTTCCATGCCACAATTGTCCAACGATGCGATTGTCGCAGGATCATATTTTGTCATGGCGGTGCAAACGATCGTTTCGCGCCGGGTTGAACCCAATGCCCATGCTAGTGTTACAATTGGGTCTTTTGATGGGGCTGGTACCAGCAACGCCATCAAAGAATCAGTTACCCTTAAGGGTGATATTCGCATTATGCAGGAGAGTACGCGTACAGTTATCGAGCAGCAACTTGAACAACTAATTAAAGGGACTGAAGCGATGTTCGGCGTAAAAGCTGAATACGAAATTGTTAAAGATGTACCGGTTTTGTATAACGATCCTGATTTCACTAAGCAAATAGTTAAGAGTCTAAAAGCGGAAGTTGCTAATGTTCCGGAGATAACTGAAGTTAGTGATCTTGGAGCACAAGATCCGTCAGAAGATTTTTCCTATTATGCTTTGCAAAAATCGTGTTCTTTTCTATATATTGGCTGTGACGTTGATGATGGTCAGACGCATCCCCACCATAGCCCTAATTTTATGTTAGATGAGCGTTCGCTACTTATTGCGGCTAAAACCGCGGGTCTTGCTACGGTTCATTATTTAATGGATTAATTAAATAGAGCCTGAAATAATTCACGAAGGATTTTTTCAGACTCTATTTTTATGCTAATAACACAAAGTTTTGTAATTCTGCTAAAGTGCTGATTTTGACATCAAATAATAACTGGGCATAGTTTTGAGGATTGCTAGCAATTTGTTTTAGATTAACTAAAAAGTCGCCATTCTGGTGGATTAAATAATTAATTAGCGGATGAAACGGCTTGATTCCCAGCATTACGCAGATATTATTATCTATAACTATAAAATTATCTGTGGCACGCAAATAGCCAATTGGAGACTGTGGCTTGAGCGCTTCAAAAACGATAACACCACCCTTGTGTAAAACTTCTGTAAGTAATTGCGTTGAATTGTTAATAGCAAAAGTTTTAAAGCGTTCGTTATTTTGGTAGATGAGCCAGTCAGTTAAATTATTATTTTCTTCGCAATAAAAGTTTCTAGGTAATAGCTCAAATTGGTTGTAATATTGATAATCTGGATAAAATTTACTACTTTTAATTAAATCATTATCACCTAAATTTAGCTGCTGCAGTAATTCAATGAAGTAAGCCAAGTAATATCTAAATCCCGGTGTTGTTAGGTTAATCAGCACTCTTTTTAGCGCATCATATTCAGCTGCTTCGCGGTATTTTGGCGCACAGTTACTGATTAAATCTCGATATGCTGTAAAAATATCAAACAACCGTGGATTACGGTATGAAGTTGTAGTGCTGTTTGCGTGTTTATAGTAATTATAAAGCGGCTCAGGGATGTAAGATAGCTTGTGGCAATGACTAATAATCGGAATGATAAGATCTAAATCTTCGTAAATCATCTGTTTAAAATGGTATTTTTGCCAAATTTCACGGCGATATAATTTGTTCCAGGAATACGAATTATTTTGGGCTTCGGTAATATATTGGGCAATGTCAATCAAGCCTTCAGTACTAGGTAAACTACGCACGTCTTGCTCGTAGCCCTCTTCCACCCAAACTTTGTGTACATCGCAAACTGCGATATCACTTTGATATTTATTGATATTACGGTATAAGCTGGATAAATAATTTGGTTCTACCCAATCATCAGCGTCAGTAAAGCCAATAAATTTACCTTTGGCTTGTTTTAGCCCAGTATTTCTAGCCAGTCCTTGTCCCTGATTAGTCTGGTGAATAACTTTGATTTTGTTTCTATTTTTTGCTTGAAAAGCTTGCGCAATCTCTAATGTTTGGTCTTGGCTACCATCGTCAACCACAATTATTTCGTAATCTTGGTTAAAGTCCTGCTTAATTAGGGATGTTAAACAGCGAGCTAGTAGCTTTTCTTCGTTATACGCGGCAACAATAATTGAAATTTCAGTCATAGCAATTCCTCTCAATACTTTATCCATAATATACCTGATTTTGATACGCGATACTACATTTTGTTGGTGTTGCTTGTTTTTGCATGAAAATGCATATTTTTGCACGAAAATGATTGCTTTTGAAGCTGGAACCGAATACAATATTGGATGAGGTGAAAGTGATGCTAACACAAGAGCGGCAAAATTTGATTGAAAATTATGTTAATCAGCACGGACTGTGTCAAGTCGGTGATCTTTGCCAATTGACTACGACATCGGAATCTACGATTCGTCGTGACTTGAATCAGCTGGAAGAAAAAGGCTTGCTTAAGCGAGTTCATGGTGGAGCCCAGTCTGTTAAAAAGTTTGCTCATGATGTGTCGCAGCATATTCGCTTTAGTTTGAATCACGAGGAAAAGGTCTTGCTTGCCAGATATGCTGCCGAACATTATGTCCATGAAAATGATTATATTTTTATGGATGCAGGAACAAGTGTCTATGAAATGGTGCCATTTTTGGCAGATATTCCAGGGATTACGGTGGTAACTAATGGCCTAGAAACAGCCTTAGGGGCCCTTAATCACGGGATTAATACGTTGCTTTTGGGTGGACGAGTTAAGTCAGATACACATGCGGCAGTAGGACAAGCAGCTATCGAGCAGCTGGAGTCAATGAACTTTGCTGCTAGCTTTGTTGGGACTAATGGCTTAGATGAACATGGTAAATTGACTACACCTGATCCTGAAGAAGCAGCAATTAAGAAACTTGAAATTAAACAGGCACAGCAGGCTTATGTTTTGGCAGATATTTCTAAAATTGGTGAACGTAATTTTGCAGTATTTGCAGATGTTAGCCAATTAATCGTGATTACGCCAGAGTTAAATGCTCGGCATAAACAATTATTACCAACAAAAATTAATTTAGAGGAGGTCAAAGGATGATCTATACAGTTACGGTCAATCCAGCCTTGGATTATGTCATTCAAATGGAACAACTAGATTGGGGTGAAGTCAATCGCAGCAATAATTGTTCGTTTCTGGCAGGGGGTAAAGGAATTAATGTTTCGCAAATCCTTAATCAGCTGGGAGTTGACAATACTGCTTGGGGCTTTATTGGCGGTTTTACTGGTAAAGAATTAGTGCGCCAAGTCAATCAGCGCCGGATTGTCAGCGACTTTGTTACCATATCAGACGCTACCAGGGTCAATGTTAAACTGCACGCTGGTAAGGAAACTGAAATCAATGCAGCTGGGCCGACGATTACTAAACAGGAAATTCTTGCTTTTGAGGATCGGTTAAATGTATTGCAAAAAGGCGATATTGTGGTGTTAAGTGGCTCACTAGCGCCAAGTTTGCCAGTAGACTTTTATCAACAATTATTGCCTACGATTAAAGCAGCGGGGGCGGAATTTGTAATTGATACAACAGGTCAGGCGTTACTTGACACGCTTAGCTATCGACCACTGGTTATTAAGCCTAATCATCATGAGTTAGCTGAGCTGTTTAACACGACTTTTAATTCAGATGCGGAGATGCTCAATGCGGCACGTAAACTTCTTGATTTAGGAGCACAGAACGTGATGGTTTCAATGGCTGGTAGTGGTGGTTATCTAGTCACGGCTAAACATGCTTATCATGCTAATGCCGCGGTTGGCACGGCTGTTAACTCAGTTGGTGCTGGCGACTCGATGATTGCTGGTTTTGTTGGTACTTATGTCCAAGCTGGTGATCTGAGTGAATGTTTCAAAATGGGAATGGCTTGCGGGGCAGCCACTGCTTTTACTAAAGATATTGCTATCAAAAGTCAAATTGATGCAGTTTTACCACAAATTACAGTAGAACAAATTTCATAAAGTATAAGGGGAACAATAATGGAAATTAAAGATATTTTAGCTCCTGAATCCATGATTATGTCGCTAAAAGCGACTAACAAGGAAGATGCAATTAAGGAGATGGCTGATTTAGAAGTCAAAACCGGAATTGTTAATGATGAAGACGAGTTCATCAAGTCGATTTGGGAACGTGAACACGAATCTACTACGGGAATTGGTGATGGCATTGCAATGCCACACGCGCGTAACAAGTCGATTAATAAGGCGCGAGTCTTGTTTGCTAAGAGTAAGCAAGGGATTGACTTTGACGCACTTGATGGTCAGCCAGTCTACTTGTTCTTCATGATTAGCGCGCCAGCTGGTGCTGATAATACGCACTTAGAAGCTTTGGCTAAGTTATCTGGTCTTTTAGTTGATCCAGAGTTAGTAAGTATGCTGAAAAAGGCGCAAACACCTACAGAAGTAATCGATCTATTTGAACAGGCAGAAGCGCAAAAAGATGCGGAACAGGTCGAGGCTGAAAAGGCAGCTGCTAATGATTCGTTAGATAAGCCATTAATTGTTGGTGTCACCGGCTGTATTAATGGGATTGCTCATACTTATATGGCACAGGAAGCTTTGATTAAGGCTGGTAAGCAACTGGGTGCCAATGTTCGAATTGAAACTAACGGCTCTGAAGGTGTTAAGGATAAGCTAACTGCGGCTGAAATTAAGCAAGCTAAAGGTGTAGTTATCGCGTCTGATAAAAAAGTCGACATGCCACGTTTCGATGGTAAGCCGCTGATTAAGCGTCCAGTAGTTGATGGAATCAATAAACCAGATGAGCTAGTCGAAGATATTTTACAAGATAAAGCTGGGATCTATCATTCTGATGAAAAAGTTGCTGCTGAATCAGAAGGTGGTAAGCAGAGCTTTTGGAATTCTATTTATCAAAACCTAATGAATGGTGTTTCCCATATGTTGCCGTTTGTTATCGGTGGCGGAATTTTGATGGCAATTTCCTTCATTGTGGAAAACTATGCAGGTGGACCAAAATCTCCAGCCTTTATCTTTTTGAACAATGCGGGGAACATGGCGTTTGCCTTCATGGTACCAATTCTATCTGGTTATATTGCTGAATCAATTGGCGATTTACCGGCCTTAATGCCTGGTTTTGTCGGTGGTTTTATGGCCACTGTTTATAGTGGTGCTTACGGTGGATCGTATGTGGCTAACGTTTTAAGTAATGCCAAGTCACCAGCTGGATTCTTGGGCGGGTTAGCCTCTGGTTTCCTTGCTGGTTATATCGTAGTTGGACTAAAGAAATTATGTGCCAAAATGCCTAAATCACTTGAAGGTATGAAGCCAATGTTGATTTACCCAATTTTGAGTTTGTTGCTAATTGCTTTGGTAATGTACTATGTAATCAACCCAATCTTTAGTTCAATCAACTTTGCGATTACTAACTTCTTGAATCAAATGGGTACAGGAAATCTGGTAGTCTTAACCACCATTCTAGCTGGAATGATGTCAATTGATATGGGTGGACCTTTCAACAAGGCTGCGTATGTCTTTGCTTCAGGTGCTTTTGCTAATGATCCTAATTCTAAAGTGGCAGCTGTAATGATGGCAGCTGTAATGGTTGGTGGTATGGTACCACCGCTAGCAACCGCTATTGGTACGACCTTCTTTAAGAATAAGTTTACTGAAGATGAGCGTCGGGCAGGTGTTACTAACTGGATTTTGGGCTTCTCATTCATTACCGAAGGAGTAATTCCGTTCGCTGCGGCTGATGCTGCGCATGTTATTCCATCATGTATCGCTGGCTCTGCTGTTGGTGGAGCATTAGTTGGCATGTGGCGCATTGGAGTTCCTGCACCACACGGTGGTCTATGGGTATCGCCGCTGGCCAATCATATCTTGCTTTACTTTGTGGCGACCATTATCGGTGCAATTGTTGCAGGGGTAATTCTCGGCTTGTGGAAAAAACCGGTGGAAAAATAATTTTTAGATAAAAGTAAAAAAGCTTATCGACTAGTTGTTGATAAGCTTTTTTGTGTTATTGGCTAAAAAGAATCATCAGATAGCTTATGGTAAACTTAGAAGGAAGGTTTTTGTTAAACAATTACTAGGGGAGTATGAATGAAACGAAAATTATTAAAAGCTGGGAATTTCCTAATTCTAATTTTAGGGCTACTTTTTTTATCAACAACGGTTAAAGCTGACGATATTGATTACGATATTACTAACTTGAATGTTATTGCTAGGGTGCAAACAAACGGCTCATTGAAGATTAAGCAGCAAGTTACTTATGACTTTGATGATGACGCGCATGGTGTTTATTACCAACAAAACTTAGCTAAAGGGCAAGAATTAACTAACTTAAAAATTAAGATTAAAGCTGATGATGCTAAAGAAACGGCCAACCATAGTTACACTTTAGCTTCTGCTAATAATACTTACAAGATTAAGTTATTTCATCAGATTGCTGCTGATAGTAAATTTCGAGTAACCTACTATTATACGATTACGAATGCGATCACCAATTATCGCGATATTGCTCGCCTGAATTTTATGATTGTTGGTGATGGCTGGGATGAAGATCTTGATAATGTTCGTGCACAAGTACTGTTTCCTGGGAAAATCAACAAGTTACAGGCATGGGCTCATGGTCCTCTTGATGGTTATACTAAGGTGCAGCCTGACCAAGGCAAGATCACAATGACAGCTAAAAACTTGGATAAAGATCGCGGAATTGAAGTTGACACGATCTTTCCACCAGCCGTAACTAAGGCTAATCGCAAGCGGGTTGACAAGAATAAGCGGCAAGCTGTCTTAAAGCAGGAACGGAATTTAGCTCGTCAAGCCAATCAGGAACTTAAAAAAGTTCGTCAACGTCTAAGACTGTGGTATATAGTTGGCTGGCTACTAGTTATTGGCGGAATTGGTTTAAGTGGTTTAGCAATTTATCGTGGTCTTAGAGCTCAGCGGTTTGGAACTTTTCCACAGAAGATAAATGATTTGGTGCATAACTATGAAATACCAACTGTAAATCCGGTTGCTGCCCAAGTTCTGGATACAGCTAAGGAGCCAGATAGTAAGGCATTTACAGCTTATTTGCTCGATTTGGTTAGGCAAAAACGTCTAGAGTTAACTAGTTATCAGAGAAAACGCAAAACATATTATCGGATTAGCCTAGTTGATGAAGAGCTACTCAAGCAGGATAAGTTGCTCAAGTTTTTGTTTAATAAGGTGGGAGATAAAAAATCTTTTACTACCTATGGTCTACGTAAATATAAAAAGGATGATTTGGGTCGCAGTTTTAGTAGGTGGCAAACCAGGCAGCGCAATCTTGTTAAAGGTAAAGGACTTCTTTCGACGCGTTATGAGAATAAGCTTGATAATCTTAAGACAACGGTAGGCAGTCTGAGTCTTTTAAGCATGGTTTGCTTGGTGCTTGGTCTAATCTTTTTCCATTTTCAATTGCAGAAAATGATTACGTTAATTTGCCTGCCAATATTACTGATTGCTGACATAATTGTTTATCTAGTAGCAATTGAGCGAATCGCTATTTATACCAAAAAAGGTGCAGAAGTGACTAATCAAGTTCGTGGTTTTAAAAAGATGCTGCAGGATATTGGGCAATTTAAGATGAAGGATGTTGGTGACCTAATCTTATGGGAACAGATCATGCCCTATGCGGTTAGCTTTAGCTTGTCCAAACGAGTGCTTAAACAATTAAAGATTGAGTTTGACCTAGATCGATTGGATAATAATGATAGTTTGTACTTTGGATATTACTCCTCTTACTATACTGGTCTTAGTTTTGAAGCAGCATTTCAAAGTAGCTTTGAAAAGAGTGTTTCACATTATTCTTCGTCATCATCGGGCTCAAGTGGCGGCTTTTCAGGTGGTTCCAGCGGCGGGTTTGGTGGCGGCTCCGGTGGAGGTGCCTTTTAGCGAAGTTAAAAAAGTAGAGTAGCAAATGCGCTACTCTACTTTTTTACTGTCCAATTGACACTGATTGCAAATGCCATGAACTTCAACTTGATAATCGTTAATTTTAAAACCAGTTAACTGCATTTGGGCTTTAGTAAAGTCAGGTAGTGGCAGTTCGATTGTCCGCCCGCATTCCTCACAGATAAAATGGCTATGATTAGCGGAAATAAAGTCACATTGAAATTTAACTCGCAAACCGCTGGCAAACATTTTAGTTTCTAAAATACCAATTTCTTGCATTTCTTTGACGTTGCGGTAAATCGTGTCATGACTCATTTTGGGAAAATGCTGACGTAAGTGCTTGTCAAGCTGGGTTAAGGAAAGATAGTAGTCTTCATGATTGTATAAATAAGTCAATATTTCTTGTCGTTGCTTGGTTAACTTATAGTGATTCTTTTTTAAAATATTTAGTGCGATTGCTAATTTGTCCATCAAATTCATCCTTCAAAGTGTTTGGGCCTAATAGTTAAGCAATATTAGTTTACCACCTTTGCTGGTAAAAAAACTAATATTCAATTAACATAATTTTAGCTTGACTGGGAAAAGCTAGCGTAACTAGCTACAAATCGGATAAATTACGTTTAACTAATTGCTTATCTGGCTTGATTATTTTGGTAAAATAAATTACTTTCAAAAAATGATTGACAATTGTATTACGATAATTTATATTTAAATCGTACTAATTACGTTTAATAAAAGTAACTAGTACGATTTATTTAACTGAAATCAGTTAGCTGAAACAAGTAGGTTCTAAGATTTTGTTGTTTTTAGTGTATAATATTGTTAACTATAAGTAGATTTTGAAGTTATGAAATTACGCTAATTTGTTAGTTAGTAATTTTATTAGATGGATTACTACTTGGAAAAGGATATCTAGATTAATGAGAAAAAAGATCAAGTTGAAATTATTGCCCTTAGTTGTTGTTTTGGGGACAATGCTCTTAACTTTGAGTGGCTGCACAGGCAATACCGATTCCAGTCACCAGCATGACCAAATTTCGATTGTCACCACAACGAATATCTATGCCGATATTGCGCAAAATATTGTTGGTAAATACGGAAAAGCAGAGCCAATCATTGATAAAGCAAGCATGGATCCACATGATTTTGAGCCTAAGACTAATGATGCCAAGAAATTATCTAATGCAGATTTGGTTGTTGCTAATGGCTTAGGTTACGATAGCTGGATGAATAAGCTGGCTTCGTCGGTCGACAAAAAACCAATCTTAGTTGGTGAAGATGTAATGGGATTAGCTAAAAACGCTAATCCACATATTTGGTATAGTTTAACTATGCCTACCAAGTATGTTAATTATTTAGTTAAAAAACTGAGTAAAAAAGACCCTAAACACCGCGACTATTATCAAGCTAATGCAGATAAATATTTAGCTAAAATTACCAAAGTCAAAAAGCTAGCGGATAAAATAGATGGTACTAAACACAAACCAGTTTATGTTAGCGAGCCTGTCTTTGATTATGCGCTGCAAGCATCGGGTTTGAAAGTGGCCAATCAAGACTTTGAAAAAGCTATTGAAAACGAAACTGATCCAAGTCCGGCAACTATTCAAAAGATGACGACGGGGATAAAGGAACATAAAATTGCGTTTTTCGTCAATAATACGCAAGCCACCAGTCCAGTAGTTAATAACTTTGTCAAACAGGCGAAAAAAAGTAATGTTCCAGTTTTAGAAGTAAGAGAGACTATTCCTGATAAAACCACTTATCTTGAGTGGCTAACTGATAATTATCAGAAACTAGCCAAAATTGTGCAAAAATAGTCAAAAGAGGAAATAACAATGAAAAAATTAATTGCTGCATTGGCACTGGCTGCTAGTATAGCTGCTCCTGCAACCGTTCATCAAGTGGATCAAGTAGCAGCGGCAAGTTCAATTAATGAGCAAGCTAAGCAGAATAGTTATAGTGGTGTTACCTATTTATATCAGATGCTAGAACAAGAGGGGATTGTCTACAACTGCTTTTATGCTAATGGTCCGCTGCAGTACCGTAATGGCAAGCCAGAAGGAGTGGTAATTCACGAAACTGCAACTCCAGGTGCAAGTGCCCATGATGAAGCAATTTATTTTAACCGCGAATGGATGAATATGTATTCTTACGTCCACGCGTTTGTTGATAAAGGTCAAATTATTCAAATGATGACGCCTAATTATGGTGTTTGGGGCGCAGGAGCTAATGCTAACAATCGTTTTTTCCAGGTAGAATTATGTGAAGAAAGCAATCAAGCTGACTTTGCCAAAGGGGTGAATAACGATGCAATCTATGTTGCTAAGATGCTGCATCGTTTCAATCTTGAACCAGATAACGCTGTTCACGATGGCAAAGGTACGATTTGGTCCCATCATGCTGTATCTAACTTTTTAGGTGGAACAGATCATACAGATCCAGATGGTTATTTTGCTAAATTTGGTTATTCAATGGATCAATTTTATGATCTAATTAAGTATTACTATGATTTACAAACTACACCTGCGACTGACCCAGCAACTGATACCACTACTACGAGTGAAAAGCCTGAAAAGCCAACTGAGCCGGCTTTGCCAGCACCGATTGCTACTAAGACCTTAATGCATGATGCTATTATTTATGATGCTGATGGTGTGGCAACTGATGCAGCCATGAAAAAGCCGGGCAGTAAGTTAACAATTTACGGCGATAAGACCATCAATAATAAAAAATACTTACAGATTGGCAGTAATCAATATGTTGTAGCCAGCAACGTTGAAGGCAGAATGCGTAAGTTAACCCACAATGCCTATTTATACAATAATAGTGGTAGTCGTATTGGTTATAGCAAATTATATCGTGGTAATTCAGTGAGAACATATGGCGGTAAGGTCAAGATTGGTAATCGCAAGTATTATCCAATTGATGTTAATGAATATGTTAAGGCTGGGAACTTTAAGTAAGCTCTAAGTTAGGAGGGTCAAATTGTCTGATATTTTAGAAGTCAATAACTTGTCAATGAGTTTTGATAAAAAAATGATTTTTTCGGATATAAATTTCAAACTAAAAAGAGGCTCAATGACTGCTCTTTTAGGTCCTAATGGTACAGGTAAGACCACCCTAATTAATATTTTAATGCAGCTGCTTACTCCTACTAAAGGTTCATTTAGGTTTGCTCAAGATACTAAATTGGGCTATGTACCGCAATTTCGCAATATCGATGCTGAATATCCATTGTCAATTGCTGCTTTTGTTGGTTTGAATGCCCCATTATTCAAGACTGGCAAAACTAAACAGGCAATCAATAAGCAATTAGTTGAGGCAAATTTGGCAGATATCAAAAACGTTCGGATGGGCGAGGCTTCTGGTGGACAAAAGCAACGTGCGTATCTAGCACAGGCCTTGCTTGATAACCCCAATATGATTATTTTGGATGAAGCAACTGCTAGTTTGGATCCAACTGCTAAAGATGAGTTGATGAGTTTAATTAAACACTTAAACCAAAAGCATGCTATTACTGTATTGTTTGTAACTCACGATGTACCCTTAGCTCGTAAATATATGGAAAATTATTTGTACTTGAATCATGGTGTAATCGAGCAAGGAAAAATGACCCAATTTGAGGGGGCGTATGAGTAATGTTTGCATATGAATTTATGCGTAATGCATTTGTTGCTAGTACTTTTATTGCCATTACTTGTGGCATAGTTGGTGTCTACGTAGTTAGCCGCAACTTTAGCTTTTTGGCACATACTTTGTCGGAAATCGGTTTTGCTGGTGCTGCTTTTGCAGGTTGGCTAGGCATTGGTCCCTTATGGGGAATGTTATTATTTACCTTGTTTGGCTCGGTGAGTGTCGGCGAATTATCTTTACATAGTGATCAGAAAGAGGCATCAATTAGTGCTATTTCTGCATTATTTGTTGGACTAGGAGTTTTGTTTTTAGCGATTTCTAGTACTAGTAGTAAATATGCGACTAACATTTTATTTGGTAGTATTATCGGTGTGGATAAACAAGGCGTTATTCAAATGGTTTTGCTATCGTTAATCGTGTTATTGTTAATTTTTTCAATTCAGCGACCACTTAATTTCGATTCCTTTGATCATATTGGAGCGCTGGCACATGGGGTTAATAGCAATTTAGTTAGTGTGGTCTTTTTAGTGGCACTAGCAATGGCAGTGTCAGTGGGTTCACAAATTGTTGGCTCTTTGTTAGTCTTTATTTTATTAACGTTGCCGCCGGCTAGTGCGAATTACCTTGGTCGCACTGTCGGATCGATTATTGCTTGGTCAGTCCTATTTGCATTAGTTGGAGTTTGGCTAGGGCTATATTTAGGTTTTATTACCAATTTGCCAGTTACTTTTTTTATTTCTGTAATTGAAGTAACAATTTATTTAGTGGTATATTTTGTCAATTTACTGAAAAGGTAATTTACAACTTTGTATGGGTAATTCGTGAGCCGGTATTGGCTCTTTAAGTATAGTTTTCCTGTGTAATTGAAATTGGCAAATATGATAATTGATGGGCAAACTTTCTTTTATTATTTTCACTAACATTTGAAAGTGCTTTCGAGTATAATAAGGCTAAAATAATTTTATATTAAAAGGAGTTTTTGCAATGACAGTTTATTATAACGGTTTTCCGCAAAGTGATCGCGATGAGGCGATTAGTATGATTAATGTAGATGAACTTGAGGAGCGTGCTAAAGAAGTGATGCCAGAGGGTGCCTACTACTACATCGCATCTGGTTCTGAGAATGAATGGACTTGGCGCAATAATACGACTGCGTTTAATCACTTTCAAATTGTGCCTAGAGCATTGACTGATATGCAGGATCCGCAACTTGACACTGACTTTATGGGACTGAAGCTAAAAACTCCAATTATGATTTCCCCAATTGCTTGTCACGGAATAGCTCATACCGATGCAGAAGTTGCTACCCAAAAAGGTGCCGCAGCTGCCGGTGCATTATTTTCATCAAGTACTTATGGTAATAAGAGTGTTGAAGATATTGCTGCCGCAGCGCCTGATGCACCACGTTTCTTTCAACTTTATTTAAGTAAAGATTGGGATTTCAACCAGATGGTCTTTGATGCTATTAAGAAGGCTGGTTATAACGGAATTTTCTTAACCGTTGATGCACTAGTTTCTGGTTATCGTGAAGCTAACTTAAGAACACAATTTGCTTTCCCAGTTCCATTAGATTTCTTCAGTCGTTATCAGGGAGCACAAGGTGAAGGACAGACTGTGGCACAGATGTATGCTTCTTCTGCACAAAAGATTGGACCTGAAGACGTTAAGCGAATTAAGGAAATGTCTGGCTTACCAGTTTATATCAAAGGGGTAATGTGTGCTGAGGATGCCAATTTAGCAATGGGCGCTGGTGCCGACGGTATCTATGTCACTAATCATGGTGGTCGAGAAGTTGATAGTGGCCCAGCGACAATTGATATGTTGCCAGAAATTGCTAAGGCAGTAAATCATCGGGTGCCAATTATTTTTGACTCAGGAGTTCGTCGTGGTTCACACGTCTTCAAAGCGTTGGCTCTGGGTGCTGATTTAGTTGGAATTGGTCGTCCATATCTTTATGCCTTAGCTCTTGGTGGTGCTAAAGGTGTCGAGTCAGTCATTAAGCAATTAAATGATGAATTACTAATTGATATGCAACTAACTGGTTGCAAGACAATTGAAGATGTTAAGCATGCAAAATTAACTAATATTAGTTATACTGCTGACAATTTGAAGTCGGATACGGATCCTTCTAGACTTAAGCCATACCCAGTAACTGGTGATAACCAATTAAAGAATACTGGTGCTGATGTAGTTTCCGGTGCTTCTGAAGCTTAAAAATACAAAACTGCTGTACTTGAGTATTCTTATAAAACTCAGTAAGCAGTTTTTATTTTTTAAAAATTTTGATTACTAGTAAAAGTGGTACTAACGTATATAAATATCATTTTTTAATCATAAAATATTAATTTAATTTCAAAAAAGATTGGACAAGGTCTTTTTTTCTGTTATAATCATGAATTAAAGATATTAGGAGTAGTAAATTATTTTTTCTATTAGCGAGTTTGCGGGTGGTGAAAGGCAGACTAGAAGAATAATTGAAGGCGTGCCTGATAGATAATTTGATAAATCAATAAGCGGATACTTTGTGTCAACAAGAGTGGTACCGCGGGTAAAAGCTCGTCTCTTCTTACGTAATGTAAGAAGAGGGCGAGTTTTTTTATTTAGGGAGCAAAAATGAACTTTGTGAATAGGCGACGATGCATTGACTTGTTGTAGTAAATAGCTGAAATATTTGCATAAATAAAAATGGGAGATTAGTCAATGAAAAAGATAAAAAAATGGCTGGCAGCAATTTTTGCGCTACTAATGCTGCTAAGCGCAGCAACTGTTAATAGCACAGATGTTCAAGCTGCTAAGACGCCAAAAGCAACCGATAATTATTTAAAAAAGGTTAAGCAAAAAGGTAAGCTGGTGATGGGCACTAGTCCTGATTATCCGCCATTTGAATTTGTTAAAAATCAGCACGGCAAATCCGGTGTAGTGGGAATAGATGTCGAAGTTGGCAAAAAAATCGCCAAAGATATGGGCGTCAAATTGGTTATCAAAACGATGGATTTTGACTCACTGTTAGTTGGTCTTGAAACTGGCAAAGTTGACATGGTAATTGCGGGAATGACGCGGACTCCGAAACGGGCTAAAAGTGTTGATTTTAGTGAGGTCTATGAAAATAGTGGACAAGAATTAATTATTAGAAAAGCTGATGCTAAAAAATATCATAGCTATCATTCCTTTGCGGGTAAAACAATTGGAGCGCAAACGGGAAGTTTGCAGACTGATTTGATTAAAGAGCAAGCCAAAAAAGTTAAACTAAAAACAATGGATAAGGATAATGATCTTGTCTTAGCTTTAAAAACTAATAAGTTTGATGCAGTAGCCGTTGATAAAGAAACTGCTGAAGCTTTTTCACAAAATACGGCTGGCTTAACGCACATACCTGCAGGATTTAAAACAGGTGATATGGGCAAAGCGGTAGCCTTTCATCAAGGGGCTCAAAGTTTAGTGAATGCGGCCAACAAATCAATTGAGCAAATTAAAGCCGACAAATTAATTCAGAAGCAATATTTACCTAAAGTTAGCAAGTACCTAACTACTGGCAAATCTAAAAAAGCAACCAAGTCATCCAATTCAATGTGGGCTTATAAAGATTTCTTTTTTGCTGGTGTTGGTTACACCTTGTTTATCTCAGCAATTTCGGTTTTCTTCGGCTTTTTGCTAGGTGCAGTACTAGCATTAATGCGGTTGAGTCATAATAAAGTTGCTCATTCGATTGCCACTGCTTATATTGAATTTGTTCGTGGTACACCGCTCATGGTGCAGTTATTATTTATTTACTTTGGCTTAGGCTTGATTGTTAACATTCCAGCCTTATTATCAGGGATTATTGCTGTGTCACTTAATTCGGCTGCTTATGTGGCAGAAGTTATCCGCTCGGGAATCAATTCGGTTTCAGTTGGGCAAACGGAAGCTTCAAGGTCACTAGGATTATCACGTTCAGCTACGATGCGTTACGTAATTATGCCACAAGCAATGAAAAATATCTGGCCAGCTTTAGGAAATGAATTTGTTTCTTTGATTAAGGAAAGTTCGATTGTTTCAGTTATTGGGGTCAAAGACTTAATTTATCAATCACGGATTGTCCAGGCAGATACCTACCGGGGCGTCATGCCATTGGTAATTACCATGATTCTGTACTTTATTATTACCTTTAGTTTGTCTAGTTTAATGAAAATATTTGAGAGGAAGATGAATCATGATTAGTACTAAACCAATTTTGGCAGTCGAACATTTACAAAAAACTTTTGGTAAGAATGAAGTTTTAAAAGATATTAATGCTGAGGTTAATGATGGGCAGGTTATCTGTTTGGTCGGACCGTCAGGTGCAGGTAAAAGTACCTTCTTGCGTTGTCTAAATCTACTTGATGAACCGACTTCAGGGAAAGTTTTGTTTGAGGGCAAGGAATTGACTGCTTTAAGTGAAACAGAGCTTAATACTTTACGTGAAGAAATGGGAATGGTGTTTCAACAATTTAATTTGTTCCCACATATGAGCGTTCTTGAAAATATTAAATTGGCTCCGACTAAAATTAAAAAGACGCCAGATGAAACAATTACGGCTAAGGCAATTGAACTGCTAGAACAAGTTGGTTTGGCTGATAAGGCTGATGCTTTTCCTGCTAGTTTATCAGGAGGTCAGCAACAGCGGGTGGCAATTGCCAGGGCTCTAGCAATGAATCCTAAAGTTATGCTCTTTGATGAACCAACCTCGGCGCTTGATCCCGAAATGGTTGGCGAAGTGCTAAAAGTTATGCAAGATTTAGCTCAAAAGGGAATGACTATGGTAGTTGTAACTCATGAAATGGGCTTTGCCAAAAAAGTAGCTGATGAAGTTTGGTTTATGGCTGATGGTTATCTTCAGGAAAAGGCTACACCGCAGGAATTCTTTGCTCATCCTAAGACAAGCCGGGCACAGGACTTTTTAGCTAAGATATTAGAAGCATAATAAAAAGGTGCCATTATGGAAAATAAACAAGCTATTAAAATATTGACTGATATAATTGCACTTGATACAACTAATGATCATGAAAGTCAGATTGCCGATTATTTGACTGATCTATTTAAAGATTATCCTGTTAAAATTGATCGGGTTACTTATACGCCAGGACGCGATAACTTAGTAATTACGCTTGGTGAAAGTGGACCAATGTTAGGCTTTTCAGGGCATGAAGATGTGGTTGATGCTGGCGACTTAGCTAATTGGCAAACGCCACCGTTTACACCCACTATTAAAGCTGGAAAATTATATGGCCGTGGTGCCAGTGACATGAAGTCCGGATTAGCCGCAATGGTTGTTAGTATGCTGGATTTATTAAATAGTGGTAAAAAATTACCTGGTCGGCTGCGTTTGCTAGCTTCAGTTGGTGAAGAAATTGGCGAATTTGGAGCTGCCCAACTGGTTAAAGCTGGGTATGCGGATGAGCTGGCTGGCTTAGTCATTGGCGAACCATCTAATTTTAATATTCGAGTAACTCATAAAGGAATTATTGATTATTATGTTACGTCGAAAGGGATTGGTGTGCACGCTTCGACACCAGAGTTAGGGCGCAATGCAATTATGCCGTTAGTAAAATTTGCTCAAGAAGCACAAACTTTAATGGCAAGTCATACTGAAAAAGATCCCGTTTTAGGAGGGTTAACTCATGTAATTAGTCAAATCCAGGGCGGTAATCAAATTAATTCGGTTCCAGATCAGGCCTGGCTTAGTGGTAATATTCGAACCACTCCACTTTATCCGAATCAGCAAATTATGACTGAGCTAGAACAGATTATTAGCGAATTGAATGCTCAAGGTGCGCAGTTAGCTATTCGGTACAGTTATCCGGAAGTGCCGCTGCCTAGTCAAGCAGATACTAAACTAGCTAAATTGGCACAGCGAGTAGTACGCAAAAGTCTTGGTCGCGGAGGTGAGCTAGTTGCTGGGACTGGCGCAACAGATGCTTCAGAATATATTCAGGCTTCGAATAACTTTCCGATTATTATCTTGGGACCAGCTGCTGGCGTGAGCGATCATCAGCCTAACGAATTCATTGCAATTGATGACTATTTGGCAGGATGCAAGTTATACCAAGATTTAGCATGGCAATTTTGGCAGGAAAATTTGAAAGTATAAAATACATCGGAGATATATAAGTTTTCTTAGTGACTGTACAATTCTAAATATTTGGTAAAACGTTTGTTGACCTTAGTATGTTTTGACGACGACTATGCTAAGTTAAATGAAAATAGGTCAATAAGGAGAAAAGCTGATGGTCAAGTATTGGGTAGTATTCAAAACCTTATTTAAACAAAAAATAAAGTCAACTTACAAAGTGTTTTGCTTACAATTATTTGCAACAATTGTATTTTCTCTTATGTTGAATTTTAATTATGATGCCAAAGAACGTCTGAATTTGTATCCCGATAGTTTTGAAACAGCATTTATTTTACTAGGCATTTTAGCCAATATGATTTATTTGGTATATAGTTGTCAGCAGAATGAGCGTTTTAATCGTGATCAGACCTGGCGCTTGCTACCAATTAATGATAGTAAATTGTATGTAATAAATACGGTTAGTTCAGGTAGTGCTTTTATCTGCTTTGACTTGTTGTTGGGAGTTGAATTGATTATCGCGTTATTTATTTTCTCTTTTTTTGATACTAGTACGAGAAAAATATTTTATAACTTTAATTATTCAATGACCCACTTGTCTGGAGTAGTGATTAATAAGTATGTTTTGACTGTGCTAGTCTTGTTATTAATCGGAATAGCGATTTATTTAACAGTTAGCTTTCTGAATTTTAGTAGTGTAGCGCTAATTGATTTTTGGCCAAATATGTCACATAGGTTGGTCAAGTGGACAGTTAGAATTATCTTACTTTTTGTTGTTAGTTGGCTAATCGTTTCTGGTTATAATATTTTGCGTCATGTTATCGTCAATATTGACCATGCTTTGTTCAATATCCCTTACCGATATTTGACGTATCCATTGCCAAAAATTAATTTAGCTGGTGATGCAGGAATATTTTTGTTATACGATACAATTTTACTTATGCTAAACTGGTGGTTAAACGATCATTATGTTGAAGCTAAGGCTGATAAATAACTTGTCTGAGCCGTTCCTTATCAAAAAGGAGCGGCTTTTTTATCGCCATAATATAGCTAAAAAGCATAGGTAAGCATTTATTATAGGTATTAGACAAAAAAGCGCTCCACTTGTAAGATTAACTCAATCAATCATAAAGGAGGAAAAATATGAAGCGAATCAAATTAAACAATGGTGTCTCTATGCCGCAGTTAGGCTTTGGCACTTTTCAAATTAATGACTTAATAGAATGTGAGGCTTGTGTGCTATCCGCGTTAAAAACTGGTTACCGAATGATCGATACTGCTGCCAATTATGGGAATGAAAGTGCCGTTGGCAAGGCGATTAAGCGTAGTTCAATTCCGCGTAATGAGCTTTTTATTTCATCTAAGGTTTGGCTAACTAAAGATGGTTATCAAGAAACACTTGCAGCTTTTGAGCAAACATTAAAAAATCTGCAAACAGATTATTTGGATCTTTACTTAATTCATATGCCTTATGGTGATTATCAAGGCAGTTGGCGGGCAATGAGCGAATTGTACCAAGCTGGCAAAATTAGAGCGATTGGTGTATGTAACTTTTTGCCAGATCGACTGGTTGATTTGATTTTAACTAGTGGGGTTATTCCAGCAGTGAATCAGATTGAATTGCATCCGTTTTGTCAGCAGCAAGATTTACGACAATTAATGGCTAAGTATCAGATTACGCCTATGGCTTGGGCCCCATTTGCGGAAGGTCAGAATCATTTATTTACCAATCCGATTTTAGTTAAGATTGGTGCTAAATATGGTAAAAGCGCCGCTCAAGTAGTCTTGAAATGGCTTGAACAGAGTGAGATTTCAGCTATTCCTAAGTCGGTGCATTTAGAACGTATGCAAGAAAACTTTGCACTAGCAGACTTTAATCTGACTGAGGAAGATTTGGCGGCAATAACAGCGCTTGATAGTAAGCAGCCAGTAATTTTACAAGTTGATAGTGCCAAAGAAGCCTACCGCTTGCATGAACTTTAGACTTAGCAAGACTAGCTGACTGGTAAGAGCAGTTTGAGTTCAGTTAAGAACTTTTGCACGGCTGGAGAAAGAGTCAGTGCTTTAGACCAGATTAGACAAACTTGAGCGGTTTGGCGAGGAACTAAGGGAATGAAGACTAGATCGGTATCAACTGTATTAATAATGCCATCTAAACAGATTGCTGAGCCGACTCTAGCTTGGGCAAGTAGTGAAGCATTATATAGTAGGTTATAGGTGGCAACCACATTAAGTTTTTTGAAGCTACTACCAAGCCATTGATTGATGACCTCTAAACTGCTTTGTTGTTGCGGAACAATCATTCGCTGATTATGTAGGTCATCAACGTTAATTCCAGTTTGGTTGGCTAACGGATTATCTTTACGAGTTAAAACTCCCCAAGCGGTACTTCCTGGTAATACTAAAAAATTATAATCAGTTTTATTTATGGGTTCTACGGTAACTCCAAAGTCGAAAATACCATTTTGCATTTTTTCGTGGACTTCTCGGGCATCACAACTGTGCAGATTAACCGTAATTTTGGGAGCAGAATGCGTTAAATTAGCGATTGTTTGAGCAATTGTACTCATCATGGGAATCTCGGCACAACCAAGAAAGACGCTACCACTAATTTCGTGTTCTTTATTGATGTTGGCGCTGGTCTTGTCGGCTAAGGCAATTAATTGTCTGGCTTGATTGGCTAGGTATTCGCCGGCGCTAGTTAACTTAATGCCGCGATGATTGCGCTCGAATAAGCTAACGCCTAATTCGCTTTCTAGTTCATGAATTTGCCGTGAAATTGTCGGCTGAGAAATATGTAATTTATTGGCTGCATGGGAAATGCTTTGTTCGTTCACAATGGTTAAAAAATACCGTAAAACTCTTAATTCCATCAAACTTGCTCCTATTATGTTTGCATTAGTGGTACTAATCATAACATTTTTAAGTTAAAAAATAAGAAGGTAAAAAATGAAAAACTATCAGGATGAATATTATGAAGGTGAACGACCACTCTTTGGACTAACAGATGCCCAAATTAGCAATACTACTTTTGGACCCGGAGAATCTCCCTTAAAGGAAGGCAGAAATTTGCAACTGACCGGAGATATTTTTAAGTGGAAATATCCGTTATGGTATTGCGATCAGGTTGAAGTTAAAAATACGCTTTGGGAAACGATGGCTCGCTCAGGTGTTTGGTACACTAATCATCTTAAAGTAACAGATTCTGTCTTGCAAGCTCCGAAAAATTTTCGGCGTTGCCAAGACCTTAAGTTAACCAACGTAACTTTAGCAGATGCAGAAGAAACCTGTTGGGATTGTCAGAGAGTGACTTTAGAAAATGTGCAAGCTACTGGCGATTATTTTGGGATGAACAGTAAACAAATTAAGGCCAATAATTTAAGAGTAGTTGGTAATTATGCTTTTGATGGAGCAAGTGACGTAGAGATTCACGATTCAGTTTTGATAACTAAAGATGCATTTTGGAATTGTCAAAACGTCACGATATCAGATTCAGTGATTAATGGCGAATATTTGGGGTGGAATACTAAAAATCTCACGCTGATTAACTGTACTATCGAAAGTGATCAGGGTCTGTGCTATGTTGAAAAGTTAACTATGAGAAATTGTCGTTTATTGCAAACAACTTTGTCATTTGAATATTCAACTGAGATCGATGCAGAGATAGCTTCGGAAATTACTAGTGTCAAAAATCCCATTAGTGGCGTAATTAAAGCAGAAAAAATTGGTACGCTCATTATGGATGATACCAAAATTGATCCTAGCAAGACTAAGATTATTACCCAGAAAGATTGAGTGCAAACTATGGAATATGATTTTACTACCATTATTCCGCGTAGACAGACTAACTCTGTTAAGTGGAATGTTGATGAAAATGAATTACCGATGTCTTTAGCAGACATGGACTTTGCTGTAGCTCCAGAAATAGTTACGGCGATGAAAGAAAAACTAGACTTGGGTGTTTTTGGATATGAAACTGTCCCTGATACATATTATGAGGCACTCATTAATTGGTTCCAAGGGCAGCATCATACTAAGTTAGAGAAATACTGGTTAATGTTTGTCAATGGTGTTATTCCGGCTTTATCATCAATTGTTCGCAGTGTCACTAATGTTGGCGACAATATTTTGGTGCAAGCGCCGGTTTATGATATTTTTTATCATTCAATTGAAAATAATGGTCGTCATACTTTAACTAGCGATTTAGTTTATCAAAATTATCATTATGAAATTGATTGGACGGATTTAGCGGCTAAATTGTCGCAGCCACTAACAACCATGATGATTTTGTGTAATCCACATAATCCAGTGGGCAAAACTTGGACTAAGGCTGAGCTTGAGCGACTGGTTAAGTTATGCACGAAATATCATGTAAAGTTAGTTAGTGATGAAATTCATGGCGATTTAGTCTGGGGGCAAGAGGAATATATACCGCTAGCTGCATTGGCAAATTTGGCAGATAAAGAAGTTGTTAGCTTAACTTCGCCAAGTAAGGCTTTTAACGTGGCAGCACTACACGCGGCAACAGTGATTATTCCTAATGAAAATTTGCGTAATCAGATTAGTCGCGGGTTGAATAATGACGAACTAACTGAACCTAACCTGCTGGCGATTCCTGGTAGTATTGCGGCTTATACTAAGGCTGACGAATGGCTCAATGGCTTGAAAAAGCAGCTGACGGCTAATTATTATTTAGCAGAGAAGTTTATCATGGCAAATATCCCAGAGGTCAAAATAACATCTGGGCAAGCTACCTACTTAATGTGGCTCGATGTGTCGGCTTATACCAATGATTCACAAGTTTTAGCAGACTTTATTCGTAGGAAAACCGGTCTGGTTTTAGCAGCTGGTGCTGTTTATCGAGGTAATGGTTCAAACTTTTTGCGGCTGAATTTTGCTTGTCCAAGTCAAATGTTGCTGGATAGTTTACAGCGCTTGCAAGTAAGTTTAACAGAGTTTAAGAAAGAGAAAAATTATGGCAATTAAAGATAAAGTAGTAGTTATTACAGGGGCTTCTTCAGGAATTGGCGCGGCAACAGCACGCTTATTAGCCCAAAAGGGTGCCAAATTAGTTTTAGGTGCTAGACGAACTGATAAATTAGCAACCTTAGCTAGCGAAATTACGGATGCGGGTGGCCAAGCGATTTATCAAGTAACAGATGTCACCAATAAGGAAGATAATCTTAACTTGGTTGCTGCAGCTAAAGCAGCTTTTGGTCAAGTTGATGTGATATTTCTAAATGCCGGTTTAATGCCAAATTCGCCGTTGTCTGCGCTAAAAACTACTGAATGGGATCGTATTATTGACGTCAATCTTAAAGGAGTGCTAAATGGAATCGCAGCAGTCTTACCAGAATTTACTAAGCAAAAATCTGGCCATATTATTGCGACTTCTTCAGTAGCTGGTCTAAAAGCCTACACCAATGGTGCGGTATATGGCGCAACTAAATGGGGGCTAAAAGATTTGATGGAAGTTTTGCGAATGGAATCAGCACAGGAAGGTACCAATATTCGAACGGCGACAATTTATCCAGCGGCAATTAAGACTGAATTACTGGAGCAGATTACAGATGAAGCAACGGCTCGTGATATGGGGCAGACATACGACCAATATCAAATTAGTCCTGATCGCGTAGCTAATGTGGTAGCTTTTGCCATTGATCAGCCTGCAGATACTAATGTCAGTGAATTTACTATTGGACCAACTAAGCAGCCTTGGTAATCAGGAGTAGAAATAATGAATGTTTTAGTATTAACTTTTCACCCAAATTTAGCTCTTTCAAAAGTAAACCGACATTTATTTGATCAGGTCAAGCAAAGCAAGCTCCCTAATTTGCGGATTTATGATGAGTATCGTCTTTATCCAGATGAAAAGATTGTTGTTCAGCAAGAACAAGTAGCATTAGCTTGGGCTGATCGGATTGTTTTACAATTTCCATTTTATTGGTATAGTTGTCCACCGTTACTGAAAAAGTGGGAGGATCAAGTTTTAGAACATGGTTGGGCTTACGGTAGCGGTGGTAACAAGTTGCACGGTAAAGAATTATTACTGGCAATTTCTGCGGGAGCACCCAAAAGCAAGTATCAACATGATGGAGAGTTCGGAGTAACACTGCCGGAACTATTATTGCCATTTCGTAGTACTAGCAACTTAATTGGTACTAAATTTTTGTCTCCATTTATTGTTTATAATGCGATGGCAATCAGTGATACTGATTTGCAAGCAGCTGGAAAGGCTTATTGTCAATATTTGTCTGCACTTGGATTAGATAAATGACTCGTCGGCGAAAAATATTAATTAGCAGCGGATTGCTAATTTTATTGCTGGTTTTTGGTGGACTTTGTTGGTATAAAGCGAAGCTACCTGTTGAGAACCAGACTTATGTGTTGCAAGGCGATCGATTCACTAGTGTAGGTAAAATTGCTAATCGTGCTAAGTCAACACCAACAATTTATCTGCATGGTTGGGGTGCTAGTGGACGCTCAACTGCTGGGATGATTGCCTATGCCGTAAAACATGACCATGCACGTAAGGTTTTGACTGTTACCGTGCAAAAAAATGGCAAGATTCATTTACAAGGAAACTGGCCTAAGACGGTTAAGCGACCAATAATTCAGGTAGTCATGCAGGACAATAAAAATAGTGATTATTTTACTACTAGTAATTGGATTTATCATTTAATGTTGCTACTAAAGCAGAAGTATCACATTAAGCAATATAATACTGTCGCGCATTCGATGGGAAATCTAACGCTAGCGTATTATCAGGAACGATATGGTGCTAAGCAAAGTCTGCCTAAGCTAGTAAAACAAGTAAATCTTGGTGGACACTTTGCTGGGATTATTGGGATAGATGATCAAGTCAATCATAATTACTTGCAAAAAAACGGGTGTCCCAGATATCTTAACGATACCTATCGCTATTTATTACGCCATCGTGAAAATTTCCCTACTGATGTGCAAGTGTTAAATATTTATGGTAACAAGCAAGATGGCACTAATTCTGATGGTTCAGTCAGTGTCGTGTCGGCGCGTTCGCTGCGATATCTCTTGCATGGAAAAACTCGCAAGTATGAGGAAGTAGAGATTAAGGGCGCAGACGGTCAGCATAGTAAGTTGCATGAAAATCCACATGTCAATCGGCGAATTGGTTGGTTTTTATGGCCAAAATGAAAAGCGAGAGTGCCTAGGGTACTCCCGCTTTTTGATGTGAGAAATATTTTATTTCCTTAATTGTTATATTATTTATAGGGCCAAGTTGCAAGTCGTATTTATGACTTTTTGCAAAACAATAAAATTGCTCTGCATATATTAAGCTGTTATGCTGAAGCTAAATAATACTGTATCTTTAGTTTAGGAGGCTCTATGATGAAGAAAAAATGGTTGATTTTAGCAATTTTACCAGCTTTAGTATTGACTTTTACCAGTATAGGTTCGCTAGAAGATGTTCAAGCAGTCCCGGCACAAAGTTCACATTATTGGTGGAAGCCTAGGAAGATGATTACTACTAAAAAGCAAAGCTTATGGAAAATTAATGGTAGCGAGCCGCGTTATGAACAGCGATTAGTTCAAAAAAAGAACTTGAAAAAAGGTTCGATTGTAACTGTAGAGGCTCCGGCTAATTGGCCATGGGCATTTATTGGTAATATTCCTGGCATTGGTCAAGCGACTGAAGGACGTTATTTTTGGGTTAATAATAATGATTCAAATAAATGGTTAGCTAAGTATAATCAGAAAAATCTCAAAAAATACCATAAAAAAACTACTCATAAAAAAGTTGCAAAAAGTCATTAATGATTACAAGTGCAATAGTTTAATTAGTCTTATACAAAAGCCATGCTTTAGAAACATGGCTTTTTGTTTACCTTATTTAAAATCGTGCTGAACAATCTCTGTAAATTCATCTAAACGTTTAGCAAAAGTTGTAAAGGCATCTTCAAGATAATCTGGCTTAGTCATATCAACTCCTGCATGCTGCATAATATCAGTTGGAGCAGCACTAGAACCGGCTTTAAGAAAATCTAGGTAGGCAGCGCGATCTTGATCAGTTCCATGGACCACCTTGTTGGCTAATGCGGTAGCTGCTGCAAAGCCAGTAGCGTACTGATAAACGTAAAAGTCATAATAAAAGTGCGGTATGCGGCTCCATTCTTTGGCGATTTCACCACCCGGTGCGACGCTATCGCCATAATAATGTTGATTCAATTGTCCATAAAACTTGTCTAATTTATCTGCAGTTAATGGGTTGCCATTGGCATCTTGTTCATGAATATATTGTTCAAATTCAGCAAACTCAGTTTGTCTAAATAGCGTTCCTTTGAATGAATCGAGATAATAATTTAAGACAAAGGCACGGGTTTTGGGATCTGTGACGTGATCGAGCAAATATTCGGTTAGGATATTTTCATTAGTGGTTGAGGCAATCTCAGCAACAAAGATAGGATAGTCACCGTAGACATAAGGCTGGTTTTTGCGGGTATACATGCTGTGGACAGAATGGCCGGTTTCGTGGACAAGAGTGTAGAGAGAATCGATATTGTCAGTCCAGTTAAGCAATTCGTAGGCATCAGTGTCATACGAACCACCCGAGTATGCACCTGTAACTTTATTTTGCGACTCAACTACATCAATTACGCGATTATCAAAAATATAATCAACTTGTTTAAGATAGTCCTGTCCAAGTGGAGCCAGGGCTTTTTTGGCTGCTGTTTTTGCTTGAGTAAAAGTATAAGACAGCGCAGGTTTACCAGTCAAAGGTACATACATGTCCCACATTTGTAAATCTTTAAGCCCTAAGATTTGTTTGCGTAAGGCAACGTAACTGTGCAGTAAGTCCAAGTGGTTATTAACCTCTTGAATTAGGGTGTCGTATACGATAGTCGGCACGCCATTTTCATCTAGAGCTGCGTCACGAGCACTGTCGTAATGGTGAACTTGAGCAGTAAAATTGTGTGCTTTAACTACACCGCTTAGCGTTGAGGCGAGTGAATTTTCAAACTGACCATAAGTGGCATACATTGTTTCAAAAGCGCCGCGTCTAACTTGCCGATCTTGAGACTGAATTAAAGTATCATAAAGGCCATCAGATAATTGCACCATTTCGCCGTTCTCATTTTGAACGTAGCCATATTCTAAATCTGAATTAGTCAAGACGTTAAAAGTATTTTCAGAGACACCCATCGCATCACCGGTATCTGCGATTAACTTTTCCTCGTTTGCAGACAAGGTGTGCGGCCGCAGACGGGTAATTTGCTCTAGCCAATGGTCAAGCTGTTTTAATTTAGGTTCACTAGTTTTAAAATTAGTGAGTGTATCTGCCGGCAGCGCTAAGATAGCAGGTTTAATGAAGGCAGTAGCGGCTTCAAATTGGCTAATTAGAGTTTGGCTTTGGGCGACATAACCTAAATAATGAGCATTACTCGTATCAATATCGCTGGACATTGAAGCATAGACATAGAGCTTTTCTAATCTACGTTCAACAGTTAAAATTTTACTTAAGCTGGTAAATAAATTGGTAGCAGTTTTGGTAAATTCTGCCTGTAAACTAGTTAAAGTTTGTATTTCCTGTTTAACTATTGTATATTCATCTTCCCAGTCTTGGTCGGACTTGAAGACGCGGGTTAAATCCCACTTTAAGTTATCTTCAACTTGATCTCTTGTTGGAATGGTCATTAAAAATTCTCCTTATTAAATATTTACTTAATGTTAGCCATTATTTGCTTAAATGGTTAAAAAATAAGATATTATTAATTATATTCAGTAATATTTTAGTTTAAGTTCAAACATGTTACAAATATCATTGGATAATTGTGGAAGGAAATAGAAAAAGGAATGGATCAAAATTCTAAACGTAGAGAAGATTACCATAAAAAGTTTTCTACTACTAGTCTACATCGTAATCATATTTTTGCGGCCCCAGCACAGGCGTTAAAAAGTGGTATCTTGCTGCGAATTGTTGGAATTATCGGAATACTCTGTGTTTGTTTTGGGTTAGCTTTTGCAGCACATATGTATTTTGCGCTGCATACGGCCATTGATGGCAATGGCAATAATTCTGCAACCTCTGCGCGCATTGCTAATAAAGAGCCGATCTCAGTTTTGGTTTTGGGAGTAGACCAAGGGATGGAAGGTCGTCACGATAAGGGCAATTCGGATACTTTGATTTTGGCAACGGCAAACCCAGCAAAAAGTAAGGCAACCATGACTTCAATTCCACGTGATACCTTGGTTAATATCCTAGGCGATCCGGGAGATAAATATGATATGTTTAGAGTTAATTCAGCTTATGGCATTGGCGGTAGCAAAGCATCAATGAAGACTGTTTCGGCTTTAGTCAATGTCCCAATTCATTATTATGTGGAAGTTAATATGAAGGCGCTCAAGAATTTGGTTGATGCAGTCGGTGGGGTTGATGTTAAAGTACCGTTTGATTTTTCATATGATTGGTGCGATTTTCATAAAGGCAAGCAACATTTGAATGGTCGACATGCTGTGGCTTATGTACGTATGCGCCATGATGATCCTCGTGGTGATTATGGTCGGCAAATGCGGCAACGACAAGTCATTACAGCGGTTGTGCATCAAGCGATGTCAGTTAATACGATTGCCAATTATCGTAAGTTAGTCAAAATCTTTACTAAATATGTCAAAACCAATTTGACCTTTAATGACATGTTGGCATTAGCAATGAATTATCGCGGTTGTATGAATGACCTAGATAGTGGCTATTTGCAAGGTCATGATGCCTGGATTAACGGGTCATCTATTCAGGTTGCGTCAACTGAAGCCTTACAAAAGACGTCAGATACAATGCGAAAAAATCTTGATTTAGAAACACAGACTTTAGATAATGATGAAACTAGACTTAATAAGTTAAACGAACAAAATAATAATATTAAGTGGATGGATCCTGCACCGTTTACCAATTATCAGATTTACCGTTCGGCGGTAACGTCTGAAGCTGATGCGGATAATGCTAATCAAACAGGTAATAGTAATTCTGAAAATGGTAGAGGAATTTTTGGTAATTAAGCTTTTAAAAAGGGGCAGCTATGCAAAAACGAAGTTTTTTTCCGATGATTTATGGTCTAATATCAGCTTTAATAGCCTTTATTGCAGTGTTTTTTATTTGCTGGCGTAATTTTCATTGGAACTTAACATTAACAATTTTAATAGCGGGAATTTTTGCATTATGCTTTTTCTGTTTATCGTGGTTTCGCGGGCATGCGTCAGTTGAGATTAAGCGAATTGTTTACGAATACCACTTGTCAGATCAAGAATTAGCGAAGATTACGGGCATGAAAACTAGCGACTTTCCAATTTATCATAATAAATTACAATTAATCTTGCCTAAACGCGAATGGCCACAGGTTTTAACGGCACTGCAACAATATGAAAGACAGCGCAAGAATACAGAGTTATAACAGCAAAAAAGGGCTGACCTTGATTTTTAAGTCAAGGTCAGTCCTTTTTTTGCTTATTCTCCTTTGAAAGTGCCGGTTTCGACTTGTTTAATAAAGTCGGCTAGGTGTTTGTAATAGACGTCAGGATTATCTACCATATGATGATGACCACCATTTGGAGTGGTTACCAATCGGGAATTAGGAATTAGTTGCTGCATTGTTTTAGCAGTAGCGATTGGCATAGTTTCATTTTCGCCAAAGGTAATTAAAGTTGGAGCAGTAATCTTGTCTAGCTGATCTCTAAAGTGCCAGTCCTTTAACTTACCAGTAATTACAAATTCATTATCACCCTGAAAAGCATTGTAAACAGCTGAACCACCAATATCGCCTAGATGATAAAGTTTAGAAGGCTGCTTGCGATCAACGAAGTTGATGTTGAGAATTTGAACATCATCTTGGTAGCGTTGATTGTCATAATTATTGTTTGCTTCACATTCGTGCATAAAGTCGATTTCAGTTTGTGGCAATACTTCTTGGCGGCGGCGATTAACCGAGGCAACGTATTCGTCAATTTCATCGACCATGGAAGAAATAATTGCGCCCTTAAGATGCTGACCATATTTAACCGCGTATTCTTGGACTAGGAGGCCACCCCAACTTTGACCGATAAGATAAATATTGTCTAAACCAAGTTTTGCACGTACTTCGTCTACTTCATCTAAGAAGTATTCGTAAGTTAGATATTTTTTGGCAATGGCCGGATCGTCGTAATCTGGTTGGTCAGAATAAAGTGAGCCAAGCTGGTCGTACATCGTAACTTGTACATTCAAACCTTGCTTTTTTAGTTGTTCAGCAGTATCTTCCCAATATTCATGATTGCCGCCAGGACCACCATGCAGTGCTAATAAGTGGATGTCGCCATCACCTTGGGTATTAGTCCATAGATGATAGCCATTATCTAAAGTAATAATTTTAGTACCAGTTTTCATTGTTTGCTCCTTTTTAAACTATTAACTACTATTTTAGCTCATAGCGTGAAATAAAAATAGTTTTGGATTTTATGGTCAATATCTACAGCGGTATTAAGCGATTTTGATGTTGCTAATTGCTTATTAAGCGGTTACTTGCTATAATTTGATTATTACTATTTGAATTGGATATTGGAGGTAAATTATGGCAGAACCTGAATGGCTACAAAATATGGATAAAGCTGAATACTTAAAAGAAGACTTTGAAGCCCAAGGTAATGGTCGCTATACGGTTGATGGATTGAACAAGGAAGATCCAGATTGGCTTGATAAGGCGGCAGAAAAGACTCACGCGGCTAGTGGCGATGATTATGTGAAACTCGATAGTGGTCTGATGACCGTTAACCAGCTCAATTGGATGTTGCGCAATACAATTGGCGAATTGACTTTTGTTGATGAGAATAATCAGTTCTTGTGGTATAACCGTCCGGTTGATCCGAATGCCAAAATGAAGGCTAAGCGAGTTCCCGAACAAGTTGGCGATACTATGAAAGATATTCATCCAGATATTCGCGATGTTATCCCTAATGCTAAAAAGGTGGTGCACGCTTTACGGACTAAAGCAGATGGTCATGAAGCAGTTTATATGCCAGTACCAACTGGTAATTTAGAAGAACTGGTCTTGCATTATTATAAGCGAATGGAAGACGATGAAGGAAACTATGCGGGTATTTATGAATGGGTTCAAGATTTATATCCACTAGTTAAATACTTCTGTGAAACTACTGGACAAAAGTTGGTAGTTGACCCTGATGCTACAACTGGCGCAACTTATCGCCGTAATTCTGATCCAGATAGTTCAACGGGAGCTTCAACTAAGGCGGAACAAGTAAAAGAGGAAGCGAAGCCAGAACCAGATACTTCATCAGCCGCTTCAGAAAATTAAATAATCCTAAGCAGTAGTTAGATCTAGTCTAACTACTTTTTGTTATACTTGTTTATATAGATTCAATTATAAAAAAGTTGTTTTTATTCGAGGTGACAAGCTGATGAATTTTTATACACTGAAGTATATTGAGCAGAATCAAAATACTAATAAAACTATTCTGTATGTCTTGATTGCTGCAGCAGCATTAACTGTATTCGTGTTTACGTTGTTATATTTGCGGCACCGTTTTGATACCCGGTATCGTGATTTAGGAATTATCGCGTTATTATTTTTGTTAGTATTTGCTGGAACGCAATATGAAAAGTATGTGCAAACTAATTTAGTTAAATCGCAATCAGTACAAATTGTGCCGTTTATTAAATCGATTGCGCGTGATCAAGGAGTGCCTAAATCTGATGTATTGGTCAATTCAACTACCTTAAAAGATGGCATTATTGTCCGGATTGATTCAAAGAATATTGATTATCAATTAAATCTTAATGATGATAATAATAGTTATACTTTGACTCAAGCCTATGTAATTGATCATAAAGTTAAGATTCAAAAGTAGGAGAATAGTATGAACTATACACAACTTTTTATTAAATTTGCACTTGGTGTTTTAACTCTGATTTTTCAGATCAATGTTTTTGGTAAAAGCAACTTAGCTCCTACTACCGCTTTGGATCAATTACAAAACTACGTTCTTGGTGGCATTATCGGTGGAGTTATTTATAATGCTGATGTTTCGGTCTTGCAATTTTTGCTAGTATTGGTAGTCTGGACTTTAGTAGTCTTTATCCTGAAGTTTGCTCGTGAGCATAGTAACCTAGTACGTAAGGTAATTGATGGCGATCCAATTCAAGTAATTAAGAATGGCAAAGTTCTGGTTAGAAACTGTCTGTCTGCTGGGATTTCAGCCAATGAATTAATGTTTAAGTTGCGCAGTCAGGGGATTTATTCGGTTGAAAAGGTTAAGAACTGTATTTTTGAAAAGAATGGCCAGTTAACGGTTATTCGGAATGATGAGACTAATGTGCGGTTTCCGGTGATAAATGATGGTCAGGTCAACCAAGATGTACTGGAATTAATGCACAAGGATGAAGACTGGATTACGCAAGAAGTCAAAAAGGCCGGTTTTAATAATGTCAGCGATGTTTTTCTAGCTGACTTTAATGATGGGAAACTTTCCTTTACAGGATATCAAAAATAGAAAATAGGTATAAATGGAAAATTTAAAACAAGCTAAGCAGCTGATTGCTGATGCAGAAGTTGTTATTGTGACGGCTGGTAATGGGCTAGCGCAGATTGAAGGCCTAGATATTTTGGATAAAAAAGACTTCCAAAATAACTTTGCAACTGTGGTGCAAAAATACGGTGTAACAAATGTGCAGGAGGCTTTAGAATATAAGTTCCCTTCTTGGCAAGAACAGTGGCTGTTATGGAGTCAACTAATTCAAGAATACACTCTGAATTATCAACCTAGTCAAACAATGCAAGATTTGCATTATATAATAGGAAGAAAAAAGTATTTTATCGCGACAACAACTTTTGCAGATTTCTTTGAGCGAGCTGATTTTAATGGTAACCGTATTTTCAATGTAGTTGGCAACTGGTCTGAGATGCAATGTTCGAGTGGCATTAATCATGGCTTACATGATGATCAGCAGGTGGTGCAAACTTTTATCCAAGCAGCAAAAAATCATGATTTGTCAGCAGAGTTAGTGCCTAAATGTGAAGTTTGCCAGCAGCCATTGGAACTGCATTTGCCACTTAATAATCATTTTTATCCAGAAAGTGATGCTAATAGTCGTTTTCGTTGGTTTCTAACAGGTAATGAAGATAAAAAGGTCACTGTTCTAGAATTAGGTGTTGATGAAGCTAGCCCTCAGTTGTTCACCCCACTGGTTAGTTTAGTTGAACAATTTCCTCAGTGGTCATATGTAGCAGCCGATTTTTCGCAAGATGAGTTACCCGAAGTGATTCAGGATCGCAGTGCAGCTGTTAATGCAGATAGCGCGACATTAATTAAAAGTTTAGCAGAAAAGTAGAGCAATAAAATGAGTATTACGATAACTAACGGTGTCCTGCAAGTGTCAGGTGCCCAAGATAAATTACGGGGTAAAGGGCGTGAACGACCAGAGTTTCTGTCCGATTATACTTTGCTAGATATTGAAACAACAGGCCTTAGTCCATATCGTGATCATGTGACTGAGCTAGGTGCAATTAAAGTTCGCGGCGGTGAAGTGGTTGATCAGTATAATCAGCTAGTCTATTATCCACGGTCTAATCATGTACCAAGTGCGATTACCAAACTTAATGGGATTACGGAAGACCAGTTACTTGCTGAAGGTATTCCGGTAAAAACTGCTATGACTGAATTTCGCACTTTTATTGGGTCAGATATCATCATTGGCTATAATGTTAACTTTGACCTAAATTTTTTATATGACCTAACGCAAAAGTTTAATTTATCAGAATTAAATAATGATTATGTTGATGTTTTGCGCTTTGCTCGTAATTATTATCCACGCCAGCGCAATCGTTTGCTTGATTGTATTCAGCGTGCTGGGATTGCTCAGACTGAGCAGCATCACGGTTTAGCTGATTCCCTTGATACCAAAAAGGTTTACGATGATTTTCGCTTGCATTTTACCCCTGATTTACTTGCTCAAACGAAGCAGCAGCTTAAGAATTTTGACTTATTGGCGGAAACTTTGACTAACGAGCAGATTGGTTTTCGTAATCCAGTTAAAAATAAAAAAATCACTTTTGCACCCAATCTAGCAATGGATAACTCAGAAGCTTGCCAAATGGTTAATAACTTGGGTGGTCAAGCACAACTTGAGTTAACAGCTGATACTGATTATTTGATTGTGGACGATCACACGTTTTTTGACAGAAATGATCCACTTAGAAAACAGGTGGAGAATTATCAGCAAACAGGTAGTAAAATTAAGCGGTTATCTGAAAAGTATTTTTTAAATATGCTTGATGAATGGGCTAGAAAGTAAACTAAGTGTCATTATAAAATGGCACTTTTTATTTGCCATCTTGCAAACTGAAGTTCGATTAGTTATACTTAATTGAGTTTAATTAAGGGGAGAATGCAATGGCGCGTAAGAAAAGAAGACGTAGCAAACGCAAAGATAATAGTAACTTCTGGTCAGTTGTAGTTATTATGATTGCGGCAATTTGGCTGATATCAACTAAAGGTGGCAGTGATCCTAACGGCAGTCATTTTCTAAAGCAATTTACAGGTCAAAGTTCTACTTCAAGCAAAATTGATCATGCTAAACCAGCAACAACAGCCTATGGCGGTTTGGCACAAAAAGATTATGATAAATTAGCTAAATTAGACTTTAAGAGTGGCGGGGATGCATACATTACAGTTAATGCGAATAAGTCCACTTTGATTAAAAATGCTTGGAAGGTCAATCGGGTGATCTATGCCGACTTAGATAGTCTGAATCGCACATCTCATTCAAATACTGCTTTTCTGGAGAAACGTAACGTTGCTAGCGGTGACTTAAGAGTACGGCAGTATGTGGAACCAACAGCTTGGCATTATAATCATCGTGGTAAGACGCAAGTATACAATCGGGGACATCTGATTGCTTATTCGGTATCGGCTGGGATTGATCAGAGTGGTAATTACAATCCTGATAATCAATCGGGTGATCAGAACAATCCCAAGAACTTGTTTACTCAGTCAGCTTTTGCTAATCAAAAAATTCAGACAGTCTTTGAAAGTAAAGTTAGGTCAGCTTTGCGTGCTAACAAGCGAGTGATTTATCAGGCAACACCAATTTTTCGAGGTCAGGAATTAATGGCACGCGGAATTAATTTGCAAGCTGTCGCAACTGATGGTAGTTTGGACTTTAACGTCTACCTGTTTAATGTTCAACCTGGCTTTGTGTTTAATTATCAAGATGGTCGCGCTAAAGTTAATCGAGAACTGCAAGTCAATGATAATGGTTAGTAGTAATAGTCAATACAAAAAAGTCTTGCGAAATGCAAGGCTTTTTATGTTGGAGCTTATTTAGATAAATGAGTGGCTGGATTGAGGTAAGTGTCACTACTTGATATTGTCTTACTAACGCTAATCTTTAAGAATAAAGTTGCTACCAATATTATTGACAAGTTAGCTATGACATAGTATTGTACTAAGTAAGTGATACAGCTTATAAATTATAATCGATTTGTGAGAGAAGGTGAGAATGATAGCAAGTTAGATTAGTAAGGAAAGAAACTACAAAGCAGTTTATTTTCTAAGAGTAGCAAAAATTATTAGTGCGTAATGACTAGTATTTCTGGTCATTATAATTTTTAAACAACAAATATACTTGCTGAAAGACTACTGCATGGCAGTAGTCTTTTGGTATGCAAGAAATAATTGGGTTTATGTTGGTGTTTACAAAAAGTGATTATTAGTTAATAATATTATTATATAATATTGGAGGAAAAGAATGAAAAAAATAAAATTTAATAATGAGAGTATCTGGTCACCGATTTTATTTACAATCGTAATAGAATTGGCGTTTGTCATAATTGCTATTCTTATTAATTTTCTAGCACCTAGTTTAGTTGCTACCGTAGTATATCGTTTGGCAAGGATAAGTAGGACCACGGCTGTATCTTTAATAAAAAGTTTGGCGCCGCCCTTTACAGTTTTAAGATATATTGTTGCTGTCTGGTTTTTGCTTTGGTTAAATAAAAAGTGGTTGAAGGAGCCATTGGATTTTGGCAACTGGCGCTGGTCGCCTGAAGTCATTATAATTGGTCTTTTTGCTCTTTTAAGCGAAGTATATGGTATTACGACGACTAAGATTGGTTTTAACGCTACTGACTTGTCTAATCTATGTTTTACCTTTGGTCCAGCAATTTTTGAGGAACTTTGGTTTAGAGGTATTGTTTTAGTTGCATTAGTTAGGCGAATGAAGCAACAAAAATTGGGAGTTTTTTGGGCTTTGCTAATTACCTCTATTATTTTTGGTTTAGGGCATGTCATTTTGAATGATCAACCAAATCTTCAAGAACTTATGTTGCAAGTAATATCGGCTGCCGGAGGTGGCTTTCTTTATGGAGCGCTATATTTACGTAGTCAAAACCTGCTTTTGCCAATGTTGCTACATTTTGCTAATGATTTTAACGCATGGTTTTTTAATACTTGTTGGGAAGATTTGTTACCATTGTCTGATGTCCAGTGTGTAGTTTTAGAATTGCTAGTCAATTTAATTTTAAGTATGGTCCTAATTTACAAATTTAAAACTAATAAAGAATTAGAGGTAGAATAATGGTGGCTAAACTGTTTAGTAGATTAACTACGCTTAGTTGGCTGATTACGTTAGTGTTACTTATCGTGGCGATAAAACGGCAAACTTTGTTTACGCAGCCAATCTTGACACATAATACACCGCATGGCTTTTTAGGTTGGGCGTTGGTAATTTCAATTGGCCTGAGTGTTATCAATGCTTTTATCAAGTTGACGTCCGATCCAAGAAAATAATAGCTATTTAATATATAAAAAAATCCAGTTCAGAGATTAGAGTTTCTGAACTGGATTTTTTGTATACAGAATTTTAGTAAACAAAGTAAGCTAGGGATTACTTAAAAGCTTCTATAATTCTTTAATTTAGTTAAACGATTGCACTAAAAATATTATCAATACTTGTCTTATGGTTCGGTTCAACTAATGATTGAATGACTATTATAAGTTTAGAAAGGATGAATTAGTATGCTAGAAAAGTTAAAAGAGGAAGTTTACCAAGCTAATATGCAATTGCCAAAACTAGATTTAGTGACTTTTACTTGGGGAAATGTGTCGGGAATTGATCGTGCCAGTGGCTTGTTTGTGATTAAACCATCAGGTGTTGCATACGAAGAACTGAAGCCGGCCGACTTGGTAGTGGTGAACTTAAAAGGTGAGGTTGTTGAAGGTGAGCTTAATCCTTCCAGTGATACACCAACGCACACGGTTTTATATAACGAATTTCCCCAAATTGGTGGGATAGTTCACACGCATTCACCTTGGGCTGTCTCGTTTGCGGCTGCCAAAATGGATATTCCAGCGATGAACACGACACATGCCGATACCTTTTATAATGCTATTCCAGCAGCGGATGCTTTAACTGAGGCAGAGATTACAGAAGATTATGAAGTTAATACTGGGAAGGCAATTGTTAGAACTTTTCAAGAGCGTGGTCTTGATTATGCAGCAACGCCAGGAGCACTAGTTAGTCAACATGGGCCGTTTTGTTGGGGAGAAGATCCAGCAAAAGCAGTTTATAATGCCAAGGTTTTAGAAGTTGTAGCTCAAGAAGATTATCACACTTTGCAATTAACTAGGGCAGATAGTCAATTGCCCCAATACTTACTAGATAAACATTATTATCGCAAGCATGGTCAGAATGCGTATTATGGGCAAACTAATGCAGCATCAAAAACTCATGCTAAACATAAGTAAGACTAGTAGTCAATTAAGTGCACTAAATTTAGTTAATCTCTGTGACTTATAAAGCGCTTTTTTTAATGCTTAAATTAATTGTGTGATAAATAGGATTTGAGGAGGTGAATAAATGGAAATTTTAAGTCCAGATTTAGTTTTTGCACAAGTCGAAGTTAAAACTTCTGATGAAATCATTCATTATCTAGCTGATCACTTAATGGATACTAAAAAAGTTAAGAGCACTTTTGAACAAGCAGTTAAAGATCGTGAAAGAGTTCATCCCACTGGATTGCCTAGCGGCAAAGTAGCCGTCGCTATTCCGCATACCGATGTTCAGTATGTCAATGAGGCTGCAATTACTTTTGCTACTTTAGCACATCCAGTTAAGTTTCATAATATGGCTGTGACTGATGAATGCTTGGATGTACAGATAGTGGTTATGCTTGCACTGAAAAATCCACATAGCCAAGTTAAAATGTTACAAAAATTAATGGCGCTGTTTCAAAATCAAGAGCTACTAAGCAGCTTGTGCCTAATTAACAATAGTGCGCAGCTTTATAAAAGTATTTCAAAATATATTGAATAGTTAGGAGGACTTGTTATGAAATCAATTATCGATTTTATCATGTACATTGTTGGTCTGGGGCCAACTGTTTTAATTCCCATCATTATGTTGATATTTGGACTGTGCGTTCGTGTACCTTTTACTAAGGCTCTACGTGGCGGGTTAATGGTCGGAATAGGATTTATTGGATTAAATGCAACAGTTTCGATTCTAACCGATGTTATGAATCCTGCAATCAAAAACATGATTCAGGTAATGCATTTAAATTTAGAAGTGATTGATGTAGGTTGGCCATCTGCCTCAGCAATAGCCTATGGCACAGCAGTTGGAGTTAGTATGATTCCGTTAGGAATTGCAATTAATTTATTGATGTTAGTCACTAAAACTACTTCAACAATTGATGTTGATATTTGGGATTTTTGGCATT
The DNA here is from genome assembly GCF_029392675.1 of Lactobacillus sp. ESL0684. Classification (NCBI taxonomy): domain Bacteria; kingdom Bacillati; phylum Bacillota; class Bacilli; order Lactobacillales; family Lactobacillaceae; genus Lactobacillus; species Lactobacillus sp. ESL0684. Next base: position 379,897 of record NZ_CP113941.1, read on the forward strand.
TCGCGTTTAGTGGCTCGCTTGTTTATGCTCTGACTAAAGACATTGTACTTAGCTTGTTTTTAGCTAGTGTGAACATGATTGTTATTATGGTAATTGCCGATCGAACTGCGCCACTTTCTGAAAAGTATTTAGGATTACCAGGAATTTCGGTGCCACATGGCTATGCAGGTTCATTTGTGCCAATCGCATTAGTAATCAATTGGATTATTGATAAAATTCCAGGTATTAATAAAATTCATATGGATGCCAAAGACTTTAATAAGAAGTTTGGTTCATGGGGAGAACCAACACTGTTGGGTTTTGCGATTGGTATTATCATTGGTGTTTTAGCTTATGGTTTTATTCCAGGAATGACAATTGCCACTAAATTAGGAAAGATAATGCTGATGGGTGTAACTCTATCCGCTGTCATGATTATTACCCCTAAGATGGCTGCATTACTTTTGCAAGGTGTGGTTCCTGTGTCTGATGCAATTCAATCTTTTACCCAAAAGAAGTTCTCTGGTAAAAGAAAAATTTATATTGGTATGGACACTGCGGTTGGAATTGGTAGTCCGGTTGTTCTAGCTTGTGCAACGTTGATGATTCCAGTAGCCTTGCTATTTGCGTTTATTTTACCAGGAAACAAGTTTTTACCAACGATTGGGCTAGTAGGGTTTGTTTTCATGTTTCCATTAATTGTTTCGGTTACTCATGGTGATTTCTTTAGATCATTTATCATTGGTGCAGTTAATGTGGTTTTAGGACTATGGATTGGCACTAATTTGGCACCGTTAGTCACTAAATGTGCTCGTGCAGCTCACTTTGCAATTCCTAAAGGTTCCTCACTTATCTCTAGTATTGATTACGGTTCAAATCCATTTCCTTGGTTAATTGTACAGATTGCACCGTATAAAATCTTTGCTTATGCCATTGGACTCATTTTAATCGTCGGACTATGTTGGTGGAATAGAAGCAAAATTATTGCTGGAGAGCAACAATTGACTAGTGATGAAGATAAAAAATAATTTTAAGTTTATATCAAAAAGAATAAGGAGATAATTATTATGAAAAAGATTTTAGTTGCTTGTGGTGCTGGAGTTGTTACTAGTACATCCGCAATGAATAAGTTACAAGAAGAATTAAAAAAGCGCGGAATTACTGAAGAGCAATATACATTAGGGCAATCCTCAGTTGCACAGGTTCAATCGCTGTCTTCTGATTATGACTTAGTTATTACAACTACCCAATATGACAATGATGAGGTTAAAGTACCAGTTGTTAATGGACTTGCATTGCTAACTAATATTGGGATTGATCAAGTAATTGATGAGATCATTAAGGATTTGAACTTCTAAACAATTTTAAGAAATAAGAAGGGTGATTAGTGTGATAAAAAAGCAATCTACTAAATTATTAAATGTGAAGAAACTGTTAGATTACTTAATAAAGGCACCTGATTTTGTTAGTCTAAATGAAATTATGGCAAACTTTAATATTTCACGCAGAACTGCCTTTAATTGGTTAAGTATGATTAATCAGCTTTTACAGGAGAATAATTTAGATAAGATTATTAATGTATCACACTATGGATATAAAATATCAGATCGAACCAAGCTGCAGTTAACATCAGACTCTGAGATATTGCCTAACTTGACTGAATATTCACACAAGGATTTAAGTTCTGATGAGCGACAAACAGCAATTATCTTATTTTTAATTAATAAGAATGATAATGTTTCAATTAATAAATTCGCGACAATGTTTGATTGTTCTCGTAATACAGTCATTAGTGACTTTAAAATTATTAAAAAAAGTTTCCCACAATTGACTATTACGAGTTCACGCTTAGGACATAAGATTACAGGCAATGAAATCGATATTAGAACTACTATTTATGAATTATTAATACATGATAATAAGTTGGTTCTTAGGTTTATTGAACAGCTAGACTTTTCATTGATAAAAGCTAAACAAATAATTCTAAATTCTCAACAGCAATTACAGATGAATTTTTCTGAAAATTCAATTAAGCTATTAACTTATTTGTTGGTCTTTAGCAAATGGCGAATTGTAAATGATAATAGTCTGCGAGATGATGCAGACTATTATTGGATCGACACTAATACTTCGACTGTATTACCAACTTGCACAGAAATTTTGAATTTATTTGTTGGGGAAAGTTATTCTAAAGGTGAAGTTACTTTTTTAAGTAAAGTTATTCTTTGTTCACAAGCCACAGAAGTTGGGTGCGTTAATAAAAAGTTGTACGATGATTTAAATCATATTGCTCAAGAAATGATTTTTAGATATGAGCAATTAACAGAACAACAAATTTCTTATAAAATTTTCACCAAAGTCTTGTGTAATCATTTATATGCGACATTTTTTCGAGTAAAATTTGGAATTCCGTTTACTTCAAATGAAGTTAATGAAATTAAGCGACAATATCCAGAATTAATTAAATTTACGGCAATTGCTTGTGTACCGCTTGAACAATATTTACATAAGAAATTACCAAGTGATGAGATAGCATTGATCTGTCTTTATTTTGGCTCGGCAAACAACCAGGATTATCAAGATCTGTCTAATACAGATAAGGTAAAAAGGGCTTCACTGGCAGAAGTTCTAGTAGTATGTTCTAGTGGCATCGGTACTTCAGCAATGTTGTATTATGAATTAACTAAATTATATCCACTGATTAAGTTTTCACTGCCACTAGAGATACGTGATATCCCCAAAGTATTTAACTATAATTACCAGGCAAAGTTAATAATTAGTACCGCTAGTTTGAATACTGCAACTTATCCTATTCCGGTTGTAAATGTCAAGGCAGTCTTGACTAAGCATGATCAGAATATTATTGAAAAATTTTTGCGTGAAAATATGCCGCGGCAAATTGAACATAACGCAGGTGCGGTAGACAGACTAGTGACTATTATTAATGAATATGCAGATGTAAAAGATGAAAATGGCTTGCGTTCAAATTTAGATAGATTTATTTTTCCAGAAAATAATAGAAATAATCAATTTGATTTACCGAGTTTGGCAAGTTTATTACCAACTAATCATATTAAGTTTTTGAAGAATAAACCAAGTCTTTCTTGGGAAGAAGCTTTACAAATAGGTTGTCAAATACTTGAGCAAGATGGAGTCATTGCTAATTCGTATCTTCAAGAGATTATTAAACTGATTAAGAAATATGGTCCATACATGTTAATTGCAAATAATATATTTTTAGCCCACGCTGCTCCTAGTGATAGTAGTCGCGCAGTTGGGTTATCTCTTGTTCGATTAGATATGCCATTAGAAATAAAGGCGCGCGATCAAAGTGTCTGGGTAAAATGTATTTTTGTTTTATCACCTGGATTAAATCGTGAGCATGAGCGGGCTTTGGAACAACTAGTTGATATTGTTGGTAGTGGGGATATTGAGCAATTATTTAGTGCAAAAACGCCCAAAGAAGCTAGAAAGTTTTTGCTATCAGTTTATTGAAAAATAGCTAATTAAATACACGGTTTGATTTTTTGAATCGTGTATTTTGCTTGTGTTGCTATTTACAGATTAATTTACTAAAAAGCCATTTTAAAAGATGAAATAAAGTGTATAATTTGTGTGTCATAGTTACGTGATAAATTCTTTGAATTTTATAAAATTGAAAGAGGGAGATAATAATGGCACAGAATTTAAGTTATCAAGCTGACACTAAGGTGCAAAAAAATCGTTGGTGGATTTTGGTTGCAGTTGGTTTGTTTACTTTCATGTCAACGCTTGACGGTACGATTGTCAATATTGCATTGCCAGTAATTAGTCGCGATCTAGGTATCACGATGAGTCAGTCTGAATGGGTTTCATCGCTATATTTGATTGTTGTTTGTAGCTTAATTTTATTTTTTGGTAAGCTAAGTGATTTACATGGAAAAATCAAAATCTTTCGTTTAGGGGCAATTTTCTTTATTACTGGTTCGCTATTATCAGGAATTAAAGTAAACTTGGTCTTTCTGCTAGTTGCGCGAGCAATTCAAGCAGTTGGTGCCGCCATGACGATGGCTACCAATAATGGAATAATTACAGAAATTTTTCCTTCAACAGAACGTGGTAGGGCTTTGGGGACGATTGGTTCATTCGTAGCTTTGGGTTCGATCGCTGGTCCTGGACTAGGCGGAGTAATCTTAAGCCAGCTATCTTGGTCGTATATTTTTTGGTTGAATGTGCCAGTCGGAATAATTGCAGCAATTATTGGTGCTATTGTTTTACCTAAAGATATTACATTTGCTAAAACATCACTTGATAAGCTAGGAACTTTTAGCTTTGCTTTAGGAATGGTTACGCTGTTTGGCGGCATCTTTTTAGGACAACAGTTGGGATTTAGTGCTTTACCAGTTATTTTGATGTTAATCGCTGGTGTTGCTAGTTTTGTTTGGTTTGTTTACCTTGAGAATCATACTGCTAATCCGCTACTACGCTTTGGTTTATTTAAGAACTTAGACTTTTCGATTAGTTTACTATGTGCCCTGTTAATTTTTATTACAAATTTCTTCTTTAATGTAGTTACGCCATTTTATTTAGAAAATGCGCGTCATTTAGCTCCTAGTACAACAGGATATATTTTAATGATTATGCCAGTTGTGCAACTATTTGTCGCTCCGGTTGCTGGGACGGCTTCTGACAAGATTGGTTCTAAACTAATTACATTTATTGGTCTAGTTTTAATGCTGATTAGTCAGATTGGCTATTTCTTCTGTGATTTGAATTCATCAATTTGGCTATTTATCAGCTGTATTGCGATTATGGGGTTAGGTAGTGGAATTTTCAGTTCTCCTAATAATTCGCTAGTTATGAGTTCGGTTAAGCAAAAGGACTTGGGTGTTGCAGGTAGTATTAATTCGCTGTCACGAAATCTTGGGATGGTAATTGGGATCTCAAGTGCGACTACTGTCTTGTTTGCTGCAATGAGCCATGCTAAGGGAACGCGAGTAACGGGTTATTTACCTAAAGAACCAGAAATTTTTATTTTTGGGATGCACGTGGTTTTCTTAATTTCAATCATCATATGTGCAATTACTGTGATTTTGAGTGGTTGGCGTTTATTTAGAAAAGAAAACTAACTATTTTGATATCGACAAAAATTTGTCTACCGACAATATTTAATGCTAAAATTGGTATGTTTGAAAAACTTGTAATTGAAAGGAATGTGAAAGTATGCGGATGTTATTAATGAGCCATGGACAAATGGCTAAGGCAGCTCTAGGTAGTGCAGAGCTAATCATGGGTGAACTTGACAATGTACAAGCAATTGGTCTTAACCCAGATCAGGGTCCTGATGATTTGCAAAGTGCTGCTGAAGAATTTTTGAATCAAACTGAGGATGAAGAGACAGTGGTAGCTGTTGATTTATTAGGTGGGACTCCTTCTAATGTGGTAATCAGATTGCTGGCTAAATATCCTAATATTCAGGTAATTAGTGGGATTAACTTGCCATTAATTATTGAGTTTGCTAATCAATCGATGATGGGCAACGGATTAAATAAGGCACAATTAATTTCAATGGCCAAAGATGGCATTGCAGATGTCAACGAGAAATTGAAGTAATTCTACTCAAAAAAACAAGGGACACGAATGGTTGAAAATAATTATTTGTGTCTCTTTATTTTTATCAAAAATATTTTTATCAGTTTTTTTCTGATATACTAAGATATTAGTAAAAATAGTTTTACATAAATTTAAAGATCGAAGGAGAATTAAAATGGCAATATCATGGGTAACTTTAATTTGCTTGACATTATATGTTGCAATTGCCCAATTAGATTCCTTGGCCGGTAAGATCGGCCTGTATTCACCTGTATTTGCTGGTGCAGTAACTGGTTTGTTAATGGGTGACTTGAAAACAGGTTTGTTAATTGGCGGTACGTTGCAACTAACAACTTTAGGTGTTGGAACATACGGCGGAGCAACTGTACCTGACTTTTTATCAGGTTCTGTTATGGGAACGGCGTTTGCGATTATTGCGCATCGCGGTGTTGCATATGGAATTGGCTTGGCGATTCCGATCGGTTTATTGTTGACACAGATGGATATCTTGGGTCGATTGACTAACTCATACTTTCAGAGTTTAGCGGATAAGTATGCAGATAAAGGTGACTATAAAGGTGTTGAAAGGGCTAACTTGCTAGGTATCTTACCGTGGACACTGTCACGTGCAATTCCGGTTTTTGTTGGGCTTTATTTCGGTTCAGCTGTAGTTAAGGCAATTAATGCTTGGATTCCGCAATGGCTGATGAACGGCTTGAAGACTGCCGGAATTATTTTGCCAGCAATGGGAATTGCGATTTTGTTACGTTATCTACCTATTAAGAAGTATTTTGCATATTTTATCATTGGCTTTGTGTTGATGGCGTACTTTGCTAAGAGCTTTTCCTTACTCGGTGTAGCCCTAGTTGGTTTGGCTTTAGCTGCAATTCACGTTACCAATGCTACTAAAAATTCGGCATCACCCGAGCCTGCAACTGGTACATCAGAAGCGGTAACAACAGGTTCTAGTGATGGGGAGGTTGACATCGATGTCTAAATTAAATTTAAAACATTTGAATAAAAAAGATATTCGCAAAGTCTTTGTACATACTTGGTTAGGAATTCAATTAGGCTGGAATTATGAAAGAATGGAAGGACTAGGATATGCTTATTCCGTTATTCCAGCTTTGAAAAAATTATACAAAGATGACAAAGAGAAGATGACGCGAGCATTAAAGATGGAAACTGCTTTCTTTAATACTACTCCTCAGATGAGTCATATTATCGTTGGTGCAGATATTGCGATGCAAGACGAGCTGGGATTAACTGATGAAAGTGAAGAAGCCATTACTGGATTAAAAACCGGATTAATGGGACCATTTGCTGGTGTTGGTGATACTGTTTTTATTGCGATTTATAACGCGATTATTTATTCAATTGCAGCGTATCTAGCTTTAGCAGGTCAATGGATTGGTCTACTTGTGCCAATTATTGGGTTTTTGGCTATGACTTGGACACGTTGGCAACTATTCATGATTGGTTTAAAGGAAGGGCGCAAGGTTGCGACAACCTTTTCAGATAAGATGTCACTGTTCACTGAAGGAGCGTCAATTCTGGGATTAACAGTTGTTGGCGGGATGATTCCTTCAGTAATTAATTACAAGCTTGACCTAACTTATAAGGTTGGTAAAGTTTCGATGAATGTGCAAGATATGCTTGATCAGATTATGCCAGGATTATTGCCACTATTAATTGCACTATTTTCCTATTGGATTTTAGGTAAGAAAAAGATGACTTCAACGAAGTTGATTTTTGTTTTGATTGCATTAGGCTTGGTCCTGGGTAATTTACAACCTATTTGCAGCTTTATTGCTAATCTATTTTAATCTGGAGGTAAGAGGATGACAGTAGTAGCAGCTCGTGTAGACGAGCGAATGATCCACGGTCAAGTCGCAACAGTATGGACCAATACTGTTGGTGCTGATCGTTTAATGGTTGCTAATGATAAAGTAGTTCATGATGATTTACAAATTTCTGCTTTAAAGATGGCTCGTCCAGCAGGTAAAAAATTGGCTATTTCTAGTATTGAAAAGGCCATTATTAATTTACAACCGGGAGCTAAATACACTAATGACAAAGTTTTTGTTATCACTAGAAACATTGCTGATATGGCTGCCCTAATTGATGGCGGAGCACCGATTACTAACTTCAATGTGGGTAATATCTCTGAAAAAGAAGGCTCGAAGGCAATTAAAAAGTCAGTCAATTTGACACCAGATGATGTTGCGACAATTAATCGTCTGCTGGATCAGGGGATCAAGATTACAGCCCAGATGGTTCCTAACGAATCAGATGCTTCAATTGCAACTTTTCTTGAGGAAAAATAGTTATGCAGGAGCAAGTAATTGCAACTGAATTAAAGGACTCTATTGCTAAGCAAGAAATTTATGGTGTCAGCTTTAGTTTAATTAGTCAGCAACAGAATCAATATACATATTGGGGCTTTACGGGTAAAGGCGAACAGCATCAGCCCGTGAGCCCTGATTTATATTATGATCTTGCTTCGTTAACTAAAGTGATTGCGACTACTACCAGATGTTTACAATTACTTGTTAACGGACGGATTAATTTAACTGATACTTTAGGTATGTTTTTGCCTAAAGCAGCAGCTAAGGAATTAACTATTGAGCAATTGTTGTTGCATCGAACAGGGCTAGTTGCCGATTTGCCTAATGTACATGAATTAACGTCAGTTGAGCTACAAGAACAGGTTTTGGCAAGTTTACCGCAAGTAACCCCGGGGACTAAAACGGAATATTCAGATCTAAACTTTATTTTATTAGGTTGGATTATTGCTCAAGTTGATGGTGATGTATTAGAAAGTATTACAGAGCATGTGTTTAAACCATTGAATATGGCACATACCTTCTATCAACCAGAGTTACATATTGCCACTAGCCTTTGTGTGCCAACTGAATATCAGGAAGAACGCGGTCTAGTTCAGGGCGAGGCGCATGATTATAAGGCACATTTACTTAATGGTGTTAGTGGTCATGCAGGTTTGTTTGGTACGCTAACTGATTTGACTAAATTTACCCGTGTTTTAAGCGGATTAACACCTAATGAACAGGTAATGCCGCAAGCGGCTTTCGATTTGCTGGCAAAGTATGATGTTGGTGCACGTACTCTTGGTTGGCAACGTTGGAGTCATGATGAGCAATACTGGCATACCGGATTTACTGGCACATCAATTGCATTTGATCGTCAAAAGCACACTGGCTTTGTTTGTTTGACTAATCGAATTTATCCGACTAGAACTAATAAAGGCTTTGTGCATACTAGAAGGCAACTATTACAAGCCTTTTTTGGACGTAAGAGAGAGTGGAATCAATGACAAAAATCACTGAAATAACAGTAGGAATAGTAAGTTTACCGCTAAAAACTCCATTTACAACGGCTCGTCATACTGTCACTGCTGCTCAAGCAGTTCAGGTAAAGGTCACATTGGCTAATGGATTAATTGGGGTTGGTACAGGTACTCCCAATGAGGTGGTAACTGGTGACACTTTAGCAAGTAGTCGAGCAGTATTAGAAGATGTTATCATTCCCAGCTTAATTGGTTGTGAATTTGAGGATTGGTCTAGCAATTTAGCAATTTTAAAAAACGCGATTCAAGATAATCAACCGGCTAAGGCTGCTGTTGAATTTGCCTTATACGATCTACGTTGTCAGACTTATCAGACTAGTTTAGTTAAATTGCTTGGCGGTAGGCAGGCTGCGGTAACTACTGATATGACTTTGGGAATTAAGCCACTTGATCAAATGGTCGCGGCTGCCCAAGAGTTTGTTAAGCAAGGTTTTACTACATTAAAAATCAAAGTTGGTTCTAATGGGATTGCGGCGGACTTGCATTTAATTGCAACAATCAGTAAAGCTGTAGGGCCACAGATTAAGCTGCGGCTTGATGCTAATCAAGGCTGGAGCCGGATGGAAGCTGCTCAAGCATTGCGTGAACTAGCTAATGCCAATTTACCAATTGAATTTGTTGAACAGCCGTTAGTGGCCAATGATATTGCAGGTTTAAAGGAATTAACGCAGTTACATATTTTGCCAATTATGGCGGATGAGAGTGCCTTTTCTTATCAAGATGTAATACGCTTATGCAGTGAACATGCAGTAGATTACGTGAACATCAAACTAATGAAAACTGGTGGCTTGTCTGAAGCTGAAAAAATTAATGATATTTGTGCTGCTTCTGGGATTTCTTGTATGATTGGCTGCATGATTGAGCCAACCAATAGTATTCAAGCGGCAATTGCCTTTGCGGCAAGTCATGAGAATGTGAAGTTTGCGGATCTTGACTCTGTTTATATGACTAAAGAAGTTCCTGAGGGACTGATATTAAATGGATCAGAATTACGGATAAAATAATGTCGGATTTTAAACAAGAAGTTACTAAATTACAACCACGGATTGATTATCAACTTTACCTATCTAGTTCATGGGGAATGGAAGTTGCAATTAATTCTAGTCAGCTATGGCCATGTGCAAGCCTGATCAAATTAGGCATTGCTGAATATGGGCAACAAATAGCTCTTAAAAAGCCAGAATTATTAACAGAAAAAGTTACTTTATTACCAGCAGATATTGTTGGTGGTGCCGGAACGCTGCAATTACTTTCACCGCAGACATATACGGTAAAAGACCTGTTACAGCTGATGTTAATTCAGTCAGATAATACTGCTACCAATGCGTTATTATCGACTTGGCAATTAGCTAAAATTCAGGCATGGCTTAACCAAAATTATCCTCAAGTATTACTGCAGCGGCGCTTGATGGCACCAGCAGTTAATGGCGAGAATCTGGCAACTGCTAAAAGCATAGCGCAATTATTAGCAGCTTGTTTTGATTATCAAGATGAATATGGACAAACCGTGCAGGTAAGTCTGCACCATCAAATGAGTCATGATAAATTGGTTTGGCCAGTTAATATTGGTGAATATACTAAAATTAAAACGTACAATAAAACTGGTGAATTACTTGGGTATGACCATGATGCTGCACGTTTTTATCTCGGTGATGCTTGGCTTGACTGTGTGGTAATGACTAAATATGCCACTGGCAAAAGAAGCCAGGCAGTAACCTTTTTGCAGTCAGTTGGTCGTTTGCTTTGTCAAACTTTAGTAGAATATCAACAATAAAAATTAAGCAATCTTAAATTAAATTTTGATGATTGCTTTTTTGATATTTAAGATTAAATCAGCATGATAATATTTATAAATTTTTTAAGCTGAATAAAAATAAAATGTTGATTTTGATTTAGATGTTAACATTTTGGCGCTGTTTTACTAAAACTAATTTTTTAATGATTTATTGTTACATTTCGCACTTTTAGGTATATGATTACTATAGGAGAAATGATAGCGTAAACAAGGAGGATTGTTGAATGGACCATAGAATTGTTACCTACCCTGCCATTTTTAAACCATTGGAAGATGATGTGTATGTAATTAGCTTTCCTGATGTTAAGGGCGCGATTACTGAAGGACAAGGCTTGAGAGAATCACTTAAAATGGCTGCTGATACGTTGGCAAGTAGGTTATACAATAAAGCACAATTGCCTAAAATTACTGCAATTGATGATATTGAGCTTGCAGATGATGGCTCTTTTGTGGCACCAGTATCAGCTGACTTGACTGAAGCAGCGCGTGATCGAATAAATTATCGAATTTAAACAAAAAAGCACCTCAGAAACTGAGGTACTTTTTGTATTAACTTGTTCCAAAAATCAATTATTATAATTCTCGCGAACAAACTAATTATATTATATTGAACTGATTTTGACTATCAATTTAACTCAAAAGTTATTAAACGAGTATAACTTGGTGGCACTACAATTGATACTCACTTAGGAAAGTTTCTCTGATTGTCCAAATTGCTAGTTTTAATCAAAATTGACAGAGTTAGGGTTTGAGTGCTATTTTTAAATGGGAAAAAGTTTGGAGTGAATTATGCAGACAATTGAAAATTCTCTTTTACGACTGTCGATTGATGAGCAGGGGGCAGAACTGGTTAGTGTGATTTCACCTAACAATCAGCGTGATTATTTCAAAAATGGAATTAACCAAAGTAAGCTTGCGATTTTTTTTGCTGAAAATGAGCAAAAAGATAATTTGGCGAGTTCATTGCCCTGGACGATAATTGATAAGGGAGATACACAAGTCAGTTTTGCTTTAATCGATGATACTGCTAGCTATAAGCAGTTTCCGTATCATTTTGAAGTAATTTTGACTTATCAACTTGAAGGAAACCGGATAGCAGTAAAATGCTATGTACAAAACAATTCGCATAAGCAGATGCCATTTTCTTTAAAACTGGTATTAGATCAGCTTGTAGATTGGCAGATTGAACCAATCATGGAAAATGTAGAATTAACGCAGGATGAGCTTAAATTAGAATTAACGTCACCGCAACTGAATTTGCAAGTCGGTGACGGATGCGTTTGCGCTGTTCAAGATGACAAGCTTCTTGCTGGTGACAGTAATACGGAATATCATCTCAGCTTGACGCTTAACTAAGATTGTAATGATTTTAATAAGAAATCAAAGGCAAATCAGCATTGATTTGCCTTTTTTGCTATAATACATTCATTGTTAATTAATTATTCAGGTAAATAAATTATGACTCATAACGATAGGCACCCGGATAAGACCCGGGTCGAAATACATGCAAAAGATTATCATAAGAAGCGGCGAATTTTAGGTTGGGTGCTAGGGATCTTAACAGCTGGTGTTTTGGCTGTTGCGATTTATTCAGCTTATATTTATTATCAAACTAAAAATGCTGTTGATAATACTTATGATCGTCATAATCAGGTTCAAATTAAAAATGATGAATTCAATGGAAAAAATGAATTTGCAGTTTTGCTAATGGGAACAGATACTGGTGCACTTGATCGTAAGGAAAAAGTCGGTAATACTGACACGATGATTATTGCCACTGTTAATCCACGTAAAAAACGCTATACCTTAATGTCTGTTCCTAGAGATACTATGGCTGAAATGGTTGGCGCAGAAAAATTTCAAATTGAAAAAATTAATGCGGCTTATCCATTAGGTGGTGCCAAGATGGCGATGTCCAGTGTTTCGCAGTTAGTTAACATTCCAATTAAGTATTATGCTTTAGTTAATATGAAAGGGATTATGCGGTTAATTCGAGATGTTGATGGGCTGGACATCAAGCCAACCCTTAGTTTTGAGTATGGCGGTTATATCTTTAAAAAAGGTCAACTAACCCATATGGGTGGCGGTGGTGCGCTTGCTTATTCGCGAATGCGCTATGATGATCCTGAGGGCGATTATGGTCGCCAGAAACGGCAGCGACAAATTATTACGGCTTTAATTCAAAAGTCCTTATCATTGAATACTTTACCTAAACTTGATTCCGTTTTAGAAGCAATTTCTGGTAATGTTAAAACTAATTTACCTTTTAAAGCATTAGAAGCAATTGCTTTTAATTATCGTTCATCGACTAAACATGTCAAAAATGATTATTTACATGGTCACAGCGCCATGGTTGATGATGCTGCCTACCAAATTCAATCTACTAAAGAATTACAGCGAGTTTCAGACTATTTAAGACAAGAACTGGGTCTGCCGCAAGAAACAGTTAATAATAATGAAACTCAGCAAAATAAACTGAATCAACAGCAGGGATTTAAGTTTAGTGATGCTGAAGCACAGAATTATCATATTTATCGTAATTCTAGCCAACAGTTGATAGAAAAGGATGATAATTAATGGCGCACTTTTGGGCTTTAATAATTGGATATTTATTTGGAAATTTGCTGTTTGCTATGTTGGTGGGCCGTTTTTGGTTGCATCAGGATCCGACTAAAGTTGGCTCAGGCAATCCCGGTACGGCTAATGTTGGTGCTGTTTTTGGCAAAAAATGGGGTATTATTACTTGCATTGGTGATGTTACTAAAAGTATCGCTGCTTTATTAATTGTGCATTATTTTTTACCAGGAAGACTAAATTTGCTGTATACTGGTTTAGGTTTAGTATTAGGTCATTGCTTTCCAATTTGGAATCATTTTCAGGGTGGTAAAGGTGTAACTATCGCTGCTATTTTGACTATTAGCTATGATCTAAAGGCTGGTGCTCTTAGCTTATTGGTTGCCCTACTACTGATGATTTGGCTAAAAAACCTAACTATCCCTCCATTAACCTTTATGTTATTGTTTACACTTTATGAGTTTACACAGTTCACACAAGCAGGGGTGGTTTTAGCGATAATTACTCTGGTCATGGGGTATAAGTTCAGGTTTGATTTACGTGACTTTTTTACAGGGCAGGCTAAACGTGTTGATGTTTTAACCACTGTTAAGAAAAAACTTGGTCAGTTAATGGAATAATCTTTGAGCAGTAATCTTTTAGTGAGGATGTATAACTAGAAAAATGAATAAAAATAAAAAAACTTCAAAAGCTTGGCAAATAATCTGCCTATTAGCTGCTACTTTTTTTATGTTGGTGCAGATGTACAACCTAAAAGGAGCCGCTGCTAGAACCTCATATTCGTTTATTAATTTTATGCCGAATATGTTGCATAATGCGACTTTGATAATTGTTCCGTTAGTTTTTGGTGCAGTTTATAGTAAAAAGAAGCAACGTCCTAGTGAAAGCTTTAAGTTTTGGCTGATGGCCATTGTAACTTTAATCATTTACTACGTCTTATTTTTTATTAAGTCACCAGAACGCTTCAATATGTGGCGTGTTTGGGGAATGTTATTTCCAATTATTACTAGTACTTCTGTCTTATTTGCTGGTCTATTTTTTAGTTTGCTGGCGCAACCTTATTTGTACGACTTACAGCATCGCCTAACTAAAAAACAAAATTTACTAATTTTGAGTTTGTTAACGGTCTTAGGCTTTTCTTTAAGTGCCGGTAATTTAACCTTTCAATACTCGCTTTATGGGCTTTATTTAATCTTGTTCTTTAGCTGGGGAATGTTCTTAGCTAATATAGAAATTCCTCGTAAGCTCTATTGGGCAGGACTAGTTACTGGCTTAGTGTCCTTTTTTGTGGTTTTAATTGGTGTGCCAGGCTTTGATGCGGTTTATTGGTCACAGATTATCTCTGGCAATGGCGGCGGTGATTGGAATCGGGAATTTTTAAATAACCCTTCTTCACCGTTTATGTTATTAATGGTGATTGCAGTCTTTTTACTGTTCAAAAAAGTAATTGTATCTTTTAGCAGTAGACAGATGCACTTATTCATTCCGATAATTATCTTTATGGACGCTCCGATTTCCAGTAAATTTATGAACGCATTTCGCTTTACGGATTCCTCGGCACTTAACAAATTAATCTTGTTAATCATAATGGCAGTTATTGCTTGGGTTTGGAGTGGTCTACTTGAGCGATACTTATTTAAAGTTAAGCCATTTGCTAAAGTAATTCATTACCTTAATCAAGAAACGAGCTTGGCTAAGATTTGTGAAACGGCATGGGGTCATTTTACCAGCTGGGTAATTAGTAATCGGGTTAATTTATTAACTTGGGCCTGGTTTTACGTACTTAGTTTTGCTTCTTTCTTAATTGAATCAGATAACTTACGAATTCAGATTAATACAGCTTCGACGATTAATGCGATTGTTTATTTACTAGGAACTAAATTTTTCGCAATTGTGCTGACTACAATCTTTCTTGATGCCCTATTTTCTGTCTTTTACTTTGTTACAACAAGGTATTGGACGTCTAATATGTTAGTCAGTGTGATTGGTATTGGTTGGGCAGTTGCTAACAAGATTAAGCTTAACTTACGTGGTGAACCAATCTATCCAACTGAATTAAGTGAAATTGTCAATTTAAATACGCTGTTACCAATGATTGGTAAGACGATGGTCATTGCCATTGTGATTGCCTTAGTAGTTGTGATTATTTTAGATATCTTTTTAGAGCATAAATATCCAATTAAGAAAAAAGGTTCGTGGAAGCGGCGTGGAATTTGGGCACTAATTAGCTTACTCTTGTTTTTGACACCACTACGATTCAATCATGATGGCGGAGTTATTTATCATATTAGTCATGGCTTTGATAATAAGCAGAAATTTCGTAACCCTGAACGTGATATTCAGGTTAATGGACCAGTTCTTAATTTTCTAAATTATATTGATTTACAGATTATGGATCAACCGGCCAATTATTCTAAAACTACGATTAATCATTTAAATGATAAATATGCCAAGGTTGCTAACAAGATTAATAAAACTCGTAAGAATGATCTGGACAAACAAACGATTGTCTTTAATTTAAGTGAGAGTTTTGTTGATCCGAATACTTTCCCAACGATTAGAATTGATAAGGATGTGCCAAATCCGGTTAAGTTTATCCAATCGATGAAGTCACGTTCAACTTACGGTACTATGCTTAGTGCCGGTTATGGTGGTGGTACTGCCAATATGGAGTGGGAGACACTTACAGGACTTAATATGGGGCTATTTAAGTCAACTTTGACGCCATATGTTCAGGTTGTTCCCAATTATGACTTCTATCCAACTATTGGGATGAATTTTGATTATAAGTCGGCAATTCATCCATTCATCGGAACTTATTATTCACGGATGGAAGATTATCATCGTTTTAAGTTTGATAAATTTGCTTATGAAGGTTCAAAATATAAGATTGTCGATCAGAAGAAGTTAGGTAAAAACAGTTATAATTCTGACTTTACAACTTATAGTAACGGTATGCGTCAGATTAATTCACGTAAAGGTGGACAATTTATTAATCTGATTTCGATTCAAAATCACATGCCATATAATGATTGGTATCCAGATAATGAATACATGGGTAAAGTTTCAGGTGATTTGTTCAAGACAGCTGCTGTACGTGAACAGATGTCAACTTATATCAAGGGTACTCAATATACAGATAAAGCTGTTAAGCAATTTATTGGTCAAATCGATCAGGTTAAGAAGCCAATTACTTTGGTCTTCTACGGTGATCATTATCCAAGTATTTTATCGCAAAATTACACAGCCAAATACCCATTACAGATGCATTCAACCCGTTACTTTATCTATTCTAATAAGTATGCACGTGAACATGGTGCCAAAACTAGACTGCCACGCAAGGCCAATAATTATGTCAATACTAGTGACTTCATTGCCATGATGCTAGAACAGACAGACTCTAAAGTGACACCATATCAAGCATTGCTAACTGAGGTCCATAAGAAACTGCCAGCTATTTCAATTAACTTCAAAGGTGATAAAGGTTTTGAGTTAATTGGACGTAAGGGTCAGGTTGTTGATCCTAAATCATTGACTAAGAAGCAACAAGAATTGTTAGCTGATTATGAAATGATTCAATATGATATGACTTCTGGCAAGGCTTATGGATTAGAGAGTAAAGGTTTTTACAAATAAATTGGACTAGTATTGACTAATTAGAAATAAATTAGTATTATCATTTGTAATAAATTTAAGTAGTGCTTCGACTCAGAGAACAGAGAACTAGCGGTAGGTGTGAGCTAGGCAGGTTGTGGTTACGAATTACTGATGGGGTGGTTACCTTAGAAACCAAGTTGAGACACGTGATAGTACGTGAACGTGGGTGGTACCGCGGCTAAGAAGTAATTTAGTCGTCCCTAGATTCTTAATTGAATCTAGGGACGTTTTTTATTGGAGGAAAAAATGGCAAATTTTGATATTATTGAGGACTTAAAATGGCGTGGCGCCATTAATCAAGAAACTGATGAAGCAGGACTACGTGAATATTTGCAAACTCATGATGATCTAGCTTTATATTGCGGAGTTGACCCGACTGGTGATTCGCTGCATATTGGACACTTAATTCCCTTTATGATCTTAAAAAGATTCCAAGAGGCAGGCTATCATCCAGTAATCATTATCGGTGGTGGTACTGGTGCGATTGGTGATCCTTCTGGTCGAAAATCTGAGAGAGTTTTGCAAACAGCTGAGCAGGTAAAGCACAACGAGCAAGCATTAACTACTCAAATGGAACAGTTGTTTGGTACTGAAAATTTTGAAATTGTAAATAATATTGAATGGTTAGGTAAAATTGGGTTAATTGACTTTTTACGTGATTACAGTAAATTTTTCCAAGTTAATACGATGCTGAATAAGGACGTAATTGCTAGCCGTTTGGACAGTGGAATTTCTTTTACTGAATTTGCCTATCAAATTTTGCAAGCAATTGATTTTTATCAGCTAAATAAAAATTATGGCGTACAACTACAAATTGGTGGTAGTGACCAATGGGGCAATATTACTGCCGGGATTGATCTAATTCACAAGCTAGCGGGACCTGATCAGCAAGCATTTGGTCTAACGATCCCGCTAATGCTTAAGGCAGACGGCACTAAGTTTGGTAAGTCAGCTGGAGGAGCAGTTTGGCTTGATCCAGAGAAGACTAGTCCGTATGAGTTTTATCAATTTTGGATCAATCAAGATGATCGTGATGTAGTCAAGTATCTTAAGTACTTTACTTTCTTGAGTCGCGAAGAAATTGAAGATTTAGCGCAGGAGACTGAAAAAGAACCTTGGAAGCGAACTGCACAAAAACGATTGGCTGAAGAAGTAACTAGGTTTGTTCATGGGGATTCTGGACTTAGTGAAGCACAAATGATCACTCAGTCGCTATTTTCTGGTGATATCAAGAATTTATCTGTTAAGCAGATTGAGCAAGGTCTTAAGAGTGCACCAGCTGCAGTTGCTGAGGATAAACCACAAAATATTATTGACTTTTTAGTTGATACTAAGATTGAACCTTCTAAACGCCAAGCCCGTGAAGATGTCAAAAATGGTGCAATTTATCTAAACGGCGACCGTCAACAATCAGTTGATTTCGAAGTCAATCCTAGTTCAGCATTTGCTGGAAAATATGTTATTGTTCGTAAGGGCAAGAAGAAGTATACTCTGGTTACAATTAAATAGTTTAAAAATGACAATCTTTGACTAAATTAGTGGTATGCTTAAACAAAATTGTTTTAGGGAGGAAGCAGAATGGCTGCAGAGCAAATGTTGGTAACAACTACGGAGAACATACCCGGTCGAGAATATGAAATTGTCGGTGAAGTTTTTGGGTTAACAACTCAATCCAAGAATTTTATTAAAGATTTTGGTGCGGGACTGAAATCAATGATTGGTGGAGAAATCCGCAGTTATACTAAAATGATGGAAGAATCACGTAATAAGGCTTTGAGTCGCATGCGGCAAGCTGCTCAAGATAAAGGTGCAGATGCAATCGTCATGATGCGCTTTGATTCTGGGTCAATCGGTGGTGATATGCAGTCTGTTATAGCCTACGGGACAGCTGTTAAGTTTAAAGATTAATCAAATGAAGAAGATAAAAGCTGCTGAGAATTTTTTCTCAGCAGCTTTTTTAGTTTGTTTCTTTAAGGTTAATGTTTGTACTATTCTTTAAGCACTTAATAATAATATCGGCAATATTTTCTACTGAAGATGTTGGACTTTCATAGAACCACCATTTTAAGATTTGCATGATCGAAGCAGAGTATAAATTTGCTTGTAAGTTGTTAAATTTTTCATCATGATGATCATTGGTTAAAATGTGTGTTTTAAATTTTTGGGCTAACTTTGTTTGCATTTCGTTGAAAACGTCAAGTTCAAGATTGGTTGACCAAAGAATATTTAGCCAGTCTTTATGGTGAAAAATGGGTAAGAGAATTTTGATTAATCTATTGCGATAGTGTGCTAAATTATCACTTTTACTTGGATTTAAAAAAGAAACATTAAGATAATTTACGAAACTTTTGAGCGTTTCCTGTACCATCGTATCTCTTAAGTCGTATTTGTCTTGATAATATTTGTAAAAGGTTGACTTATTAATCATCATTGCTTGGGTCAGATCTTGAATGGTTAATTTTGAAAAAGTTTTTTTACTAATGCATTCAGCAAACCCTTTTTGAATGGTTAATTTAGTTTTTCTAACTCGTAAGTCTTCTGTTGCCATGAATTGTGTCCTTTTTACTAAATAGTTGCACCGTATATTTTAACTTAAAAGTTCAATAAGCAACAGATTTAATATTAAAGTTGCTTATCAGACTTTTAGCTTAAATTTAGTGATTTTTTTGAAACCGCAGTCATGATAAATTTATTGGTAGAAAGAGAGGAACTTTATGAATTATCAAAAAGTAGCTCAAGAAATTCTACATTTTTTGGGTAATGAAACAAATATTGATCAAGTAACTCATTGCTCGACTCGATTACGAATAAATGTGATTGATTTTAATAAGGTGAGTTTGCCTGATATTAAAAAAATTGCTGGTGTAGTTGATGCGGTTTATCAGGCTGGACAGGTACAAGTAGTTATTGGACCAAATGTTGCTAAGGTTTATGAAGCATTTGTGGAATTGCTGCCTAAAGTTAATCAGACTAATTTAAGTAGTCAGCCTCGAGAAAAAAAGGGAATATTCTCACGGCTGATTGAATTTATTTCTGGTAGTTTTACGCCAATTTTACCAGTAATTATTGGTGGTGGACTATTAAAGGGCTTTATTGCCATTTTTGTTGCCCTTAACTTATTAACTACAACCAGTCAAAATTATAAAATACTATCTTTGATTGCTGATGCAAGTTTTCAGTTCTTGCCAGTATTATTGGCTTATACTGCTGCTAAAAAATTAAAGGCAAATCCGTTTATTGCAGTAACTTTGGCGGGGGTGCTATTACATCCCACTTTTGCTGCGATGGTAAATAGTGGCCATCAAATTGCTTTGTTTGGCTTACCAATTAAGGCGGTCAATTATGGCTCAAGTGTAATTCCAATTTTGTTGATTGTTTATGTTCAATCTAAAATAGAAAAATGGCTGAATAGTATTTTTAACGATACTGTTGCGATGTTTGCGACTCCGACAATTTCGATTACAGTCAATGCTATTTTAGGCTTAGTTGTTTTAGGACCACTTGGCGGCTATGTAGGCGACTTACTAGGAATGGCAATCGCATTTTTGAATAGTACGGTTCCATGGCTTGCACCAACTATTTTAGGTGCTTTTTCACCATTATTGGTCATGATGGGTATGCATTATTCAATGTTTCCGATTGCTTTACAATCAATTGCCAAGTTTGGCTATGATTCTTTCTTTACACCAGCTGGATTGTGCGCCAATATGGCTCAAGCGGGAGCGGGTTTTGCTGTGGCGGTTAGAAATAAGCAAAGTAAACTTCGTTCGACCGCAGTTTCAACCTCAATTACCGCGCTGTTGGGAATTACCGAGCCAGTGTTATATGGGGTTAACTTAAAACTGAAAAAGCCACTTTATGCCGCTATAATTGGTGGCGCTGCTGGTGGCTTGTATGCTGGGTTAACTTTTGTAACTTCAACCGCTATGGCTAGCCCAGGTATTTTAGCCTTGGCTTTGTTTGCTAAAACGCCGCAAAATCTTTTGAATGCGATAATTGCCATGATCATTTCGCTAGTTGTTTCCTTTGTTGCTGGCTTGTTAATTATTAAAGCAGATGCTTCAACTGGTACGGCTGTTGTAACCAAT
Organism: Lactobacillus sp. ESL0684; assembly: GCF_029392675.1. Lineage (NCBI taxonomy): Bacteria > Bacillati > Bacillota > Bacilli > Lactobacillales > Lactobacillaceae > Lactobacillus > Lactobacillus sp. ESL0684. The sequence continues at coordinate 400,928 of NZ_CP113941.1, forward strand.
GAGCAAACTGCTACGTTAACAGCTATTACCGCTGGACAAGTAGTTGATTTGGCAAAAGTTAACGATGAAACCTTTGCTAGTGGTGCTTTAGGAACAGGGTTAGCATTTAACTCAAAAACTGGCGATATTTTTGCACCGGTAGCTGGGAAATTAACATTGGTTTTTCCAACTAAGCATGCCTTAGGGATTACGACCGCAGATGGATTAGAAATTCTAATTCATTTGGGGATTAATACCGTTGAACTTAACGGAAAATATTTTACTAATTATGTTGAAAAAGATAGCCAAGTTTTTCAAGGGCAAAAGTTAGCACATTATGATGTTAATGCAATTAAGCAAGCTGGTTATGATCCAATTGCCATGATGATTATTACTAACTCAGGCAAACGAACTTTAGCATTAACAGCTAAGGCTGGTAGTGAGATTTTAGAAAAACAAACTGTGTTTAAAGTAACGGATTAAGGAGCAATAATGTATCAGTTAAGAATTTATACGATTAATAATCTAGAGAATGCCAAGATTTATTTAGATGTTCATTGGACTAGGCATATACCCAGTTTAAAGAAATACGGCATTACTACCTGCAATGTTTTTCGTACTGATCATCAAGCAGATGAAGAACAGCAAGTTTTGGCCTTAGTTAAATGTGATGCTGATCAGGATTTGAATGAATTGAATCAGAAATATATGGCTAGTCCGGAATTTAAAGTTGATATGCAGGGTTTTGATATGTCAGCGATTAAAAATGTCATGACAATTGATCTTGTTGAAAAAGCTTAAGGAGTCGAGTTATTTTGGTTAAGAAAAAGTTTCTCTGGGGAGTGGCAACATCAGCTAGTCAAATTGAGGGTGCTTATCAAGCAGATGGCAAAGGCCTAAGCATGGCTGATATATTACCGGGCGATAAAAAGCAGCGATTGCAATGCATGTTAAATGGTACTTATGCTCTGGAAAATTATCTACCGCAACAGAAAAATTATCCTGCTCATCAAGCAATCGATTTTTATCATACTTATCAGTCGGATATTAAGTTACTAGCTGAAATGGGGATTAATTCTTTTCGCTTTTCAATTATGTGGTCACGGATTTTTCCTAATGGCGATGAAACTATGCCTAATCAGGCTGGTTTGCAATTTTATATCGATGTAGTTGATGAATGCTTGAAGTATGATATCGAACCAATTATTACGATTAGTCACTTTGATTTACCGATTAATTTAATCAAAAATTATGGTGGTTGGCGTAATCGCAAGCTAATTGATCTGTACTTACACTTATGTGAAGTATTATTTTCTACTTTCAAGGGCAAAGTCCATTATTGGATTACTTTTAATGAAATTAATATGATTTTAAATCTGCCGTTTGTCGGTGGTGGTTTATCTTTTACCCAAGGAGAAAATGAAGCAGAAATCAAATACCAGGCAGCACATTATCAGTTGGTTGCTTCGGCTGCAGCAACTAAACTAGCACATGAAATTGATGCAACTAACCAGATCGGATGTATGCTGGCGGCAGGGGATGTTTACCCGTATTCATGTGCGCCAGAAGATATTATGAGTGCCCTAGAAAAAAATCGTGAACAATATTTCTTTACGGATATCCAAGTCAGAGGCTACTATCCAAGTTATGCTGCCAAAATGTTTACAGATCAGAATATTAAACTTGATATAACGCAGGCGGATCGTGATACGTTACGACATACAGTTGATTTTATTTCGTTTTCATATTATTCCAGTCGTTGTGTTTCGACAGATCCTAAAATTAATCAGAATATGACTGCTGGCAACGCTTTTGCTTCAGTTAAAAATCCTAACCTTCAAGTTAGTGAATGGGGTTGGCAGATTGATCCTTTGGGATTACGGATTACACTTAATACATTATATGATCGATATCAAAAACCGTTGATGATTATTGAAAATGGCTTAGGTGCACGTGATACAGTTACTAGTGATGGGCAAATTCATGATGATTATCGAATAGATTATTTTAACCAACATCTAGCAGCTATCAACCAGGCTACAGCTGAAGGTGTCGAGTTAATTGGTTATACGGCATGGAGCGGCATTGATTTGCTCAGTGCGTCTACGGGTGAAATGGACAAACGTTATGGTATGATTTACGTCGATTTAGATAATGAAGGCCATGGTAGTGGTAAAAGGATTAAGAAGGATTCATATTATTGGTATCAGAATTATCTTAAAAATTTAAATAATTAGTAAACGGGCTATTAGCATAAACGCTAGTAGCCTGTTTTGTTTAATCAGCGTTGTAATTATCGGCTACCAAAAATGCTGCTTTCTGGTACAATAAAGATGCCACTTTAGCTCAGAAGGTAGAGCACCGCCGTGGTAAGGAGGAGGTCCCCAGTTCAAATCTGGGAAGTGGCTTGATTAATCTAAAGAAAGGAAGATTAGAGTTGGATTTAACACGAGTAGTTGATTTTGTTAAGACAGAATTAAAAGACGAAAAGACTGGTCATGACTTTTACCATGGTCAGCGTGTGGCACATTTAGCTAGTAAATTGTATCTAAAAGATGAACCAGGTGCCCATCAGGATAGTCGCATGGTTGCAATTATTCAGACGGCTGGCTATTTACATGACACGATTGATGAGAAGATTTGTCCTGACCCCAGCCGTGTTTTAGCAGAAATTGAAGCTTTGCTAGCAGAGATGGCTTTTACTGAATTGGAAATTAAAGATATTCTGTTTACTATGCAGCACATGTCTTTTTCTAAAAATATTGAGCACCATTATCAATTACCATTATCAGGACAATATGTTCAAGATGCTGATCGAATTGAGAGCCTCGGTGCAATGGGAATTGCCCGTGCCTTTACCTATGGCGGTGCGCATGGCAATGTGATATATGATCCACAGATTAAGCCAGCAAAATTAACGAGTCATGCTCAGTATCGTAAGCATACAGAAACAACGATTAATCATTTTTATGAAAAGCTGTTTAAGCTAGAGCAGCTAATGAATACAGTTGGTGGTCAAAAAGAGGCACATCAGCGAACTGAATATATGCGTGATTTTGTTAATAAATTTATGCAAGAGTGGGAAGTTTAAAATGCGTGCTCGTGTGATTATCCATAATCCCCAAACTGATGCAGTCTTATTAATCCACCGTTTTAAGAACGGACGTGAATACTGGGTAGTGCCAGGTGGCGGCGCGCAAGGTGTAGAACTTCCTGTGCAAACTGCAATTCGTGAAATTACTGAGGAGTTACAAATTAAATTTAAACCTAGTGATTTGAAGGAAGCATTTGCCTTATCTGAAGACGAAGTAGAGCAGCAAATTTTCTTTTTGGGTCAAGTTATTAGTAGTGACGCTCCTAAAATTAGTGGTGAAGAGGCTGCTAGAATAAGTGAAAGTAATGTCTACATACCTACTTGGGTTAATTTAGCTGATTTGGAGCAGCTTAATTTACAGCCAAGCCAGCTAACTGCAAGACTTCAGCAAATCTTGAAAATTAAGTAATAGACCAACGTAAAGTTGGTCTATTTTGTTAATCATTTTAAAAATAAAGTTCGTATTTTATTTAAAATTATCAAATTAAAAAATAAATTCAGTTTTAGTATTGCAATTATGCGTACTTTTATATTATTATTGGGTAAAATAGTTCGTTAATGATTTATGTGGAGGTTTACGAATCGTGAATAAAAAAAGTCGGCGTCTATTGTCTTTGGGAGCTTTAGCAGCAATTTTGAGTTTGACCCTAACTGCTTGTTCGGGAAAGAAACAAGGTGGCCAAGGCAAGAAGGATACTAAAGATAGTATTGCCTTAATTACTGATAGTAATGGTGTAGATGACCATTCTTTCAATGAGGCGGCCTGGTCAGGCTTTAAAGAATACGGTCAAAATCATCATTATCAAAAAGGCAAAGGCTATCAATATTTTGAGTCTAGCAGCGCGGCTGATTACACGCCTAACTTTAATCAAGCTGCGGAATCTGGCTATCAAACGATTTTTGGCGTTGGCTATAGCTTAAAGGATGCAGTTAAGGCATCAGCTAAGAAAAATCCGAAAAAGAATTTTGTAATCATTGATGATGTTGTTACCGGTCAAAAGAATGTGGCATCAGTTACCTTTAAGAGTAACGAGTCATCATATTTAGCTGGTGTAGCGGCAGCGTATACGACCAAGACTGGGAAAGTTGGCTTTGTCGGTGGTGCCAAATCAGCGATTATTAGTTTGTTTGAAGCTGGTTTTAAACAAGGTGTGGCAGATGGAGCAAAGGCGCAGCACAAGAAGATTGCTGTTTCAACGCAATATGTTGGCAACTTTACTTCAACGGATAAGGCGAAGTCAATTGCTCAATCAATGTATTCTAGTAATTGTGATATTGTTTACCAAGCCGCTGGTAATGCTGGTAACGGGATTTTTCAAGAAGCTAAGGCTTATAACCAGACTCGTTCGAGTGCTAAAAAGGTTTGGGTTATCGGAGTTGATGTTGATCAATCCAATTTGGGTAACTACAAAACTAAGGATGGCAAGAAGGATAATTTCACTTTAACTTCCGTTTTGAAGGGATTGAATGTGGCTACTAAGACACTAGCTGAAGATGCAGCCAATAGTAAATTCCCTGGTGGCAAGCATTTAGTGTATACACTTAAAGACAATGGCGTTTCCATTACTAAGGGTAAGCTTGATGCACCTGCTTGGAATGCAGCGCAAAAGGCTCGTAAACAAATTATTGCTGGAAAAATTAAAGTTGCGACAGCAACTAAATAAGTCTTATAACTTAAAGCGAAATTCATACTTGAATTTCGTTTTTTGGTAGTACAAAAATTTTTCAACTTTTTGTACTTAGCTTATGCAATCACTTAATCTGATAGGCATCGTTTCAGTTCTAGACCAATTTACAAATCCCGTCAGGTCAATACTGCATCTTGTATCTTCATTTTGACATAGCCACTAAATATTGCTATCGTGGTTACTGGATAAATTATTTAGGAGGCTCAATCATGAAAGTGAAGTTCAAGAAGTTATTGGCGATTTCGTCACTAACACTAGCAGCAGGTCTAGTGTTAGGAGCTTGTTCGGGAAAAAAGCAAGGTGGCAGTGGCAATTCAAGTAGTAGTGCTAAACATTCGATTGCGCTAGTTACGACCACTACTGGTGTCAATGATAATTCATTTAACCAATCGGCTTGGAATGGCTTTAAGGCTTATGGTAAGGAACATAACTTAAAACGAGGCAAGAATGGGTACCAATACTTTCAATCAAGCAGCGATGCTGATTTTGAACCAAATTTTGCTCAAGCGGCTAAGGCTGGTTACCAAACGATTTTTGGAATTGGCTATAACTTAAAGGATGCGGTTAGCGCTGCTGCCAAAAAGAATCCTAAGAAGAATTATGTGATTGTTGATGAAGTAATTAAGAATCAGAAAAATGTGGCTTCTGCTAACTTTAAGAGTGAGCAGGCAGCATACTTAGCTGGTGTTGTGGCAGCTACGCAAACTAAGACTAATAAGATTGGTTTTATCGGTGGCGTGCGCGGCAATATTATTGATCTGTTTGACGCTGGTTTTACCAAAGGCGTTAATGATCAAGCTAAAAAAATGCACAAAAAGGTGACTATTATGAACCAATATGCTGGTAATTTCACTAGCGTTGATAAAGGTAAAGCGATCGCCCAATCAATGTATGCTAAGGGAGCTGACATTATCTTTCATGCTGCTGGACCTGTTGGTAATGGCCTTTTTCAAGAAGCTAAGTCACTTAATCAGACGCGACCAGAAAGTAAGCGGGTTTGGGCCATTGGCGTCGATGTCGATCAATCATATTTAGGTAAGTATAAGACTAAGTCAGGCAAGCAAGAGAATTGTATTTTAACGTCTGTAATTACTGGGGTTAATATCGCGGCTCAAGATATTGCTAACAGAGCATATGCGGGGAAGTTTCCTGGCGGTAAGAATTTAATTTACGGTCTTAAAGATGATGGGGTTGCCATTACGCGTGGACAGATTTCAGCTGCTGCTTGGAAAAATTCTCGTACTGCTCGGTCAAAAATTCTTAACGGTGAAATCAAAGTGCCAATTCATCCTGAAAAATAGTTCGTGTTTTTAGCAATTTTAAAAATAAAAAAATTAATTTGCAATAATATATTGAAATTATACGTATTTTTATAATATAATTAATACTAAAAGTTCGTATTTATTGGATAAAAGGGACTAATACGTGAAATGAAAAATGCAACTAATGTAATTGAGATGCGTCATATTGTGAAAGACTTCGATGGCTTCAAAGCCAACGATGATATTAATCTCACGCTGCATCAAGGCGAAATTTTAGCACTATTGGGAGAAAACGGTGCGGGTAAGTCGACCTTGATGAGCATCTTATCAGGTCTGCTGTTGCCAACTGCTGGTGAAATTTGGGTTAATGGGCAAAAAACGGAAGTTAAAAATCCTACTGTTGCTAAAAACTTGGGTATTGGCATGGTGCATCAGCACTTTATGTTAATGGATTCCTTTACGGTCCTTGAGAATATTATTTTGGGACATGAAACTACTAGCGGGCCAAGATTAGATTTTAAAGCAGCTAAGCAGCAAATTACCCAGCTTTCTAAGCGTTATGGACTAAATGTTGATTTAGACCAAAAAATTAGCAATATTACGGTAGCGCAGCAGCAGCGGGTGGAAATTTTAAAAGTGCTTTACCGTGGTGCGAATATTTTGATTTTTGATGAGCCAACAGCTGTACTGACACCGCAAGAAATTACCGAATTTATTCAAGTTTTACGAGAACTAGCTAAAGAGGGTAAGTCGATTATTTTAATTACTCATAAATTAGCTGAAATCAAGCGTGCGGCTGACCGAGTAACTGTTATTCGCGCTGGTAAAAGCGTGGGTAGTTTTAACGTGGCTGAAGTTGATGATAACAGTTTAGCTGAGCTAATGGTTGGGCATCATGTGAATATGCAGTTGACCAAGACTGCTAGCCAACCTGGCGAGATTGTACTCAAGGTCGATAATTTAGCGGTTAAGAATAAGCAGGGGATTGCGGCACTGAAGAACTTATCATTTAATTTGCGAGCAGGTGAAATCTTAGGTGTAGCTGGAATTGATGGCAATGGTCAAGACGAACTAGTTGCGGCTTTGAGCGGTCTCACGCCAGTTGATACAGGTCAAGTGATAATTAATAATCAAGATATGACTAATCATAAGGTTCGGCAAATTACTGAAAATGGAGTTGCTCATATTCCAGCAGACCGTCAAAAATATGGTCTAATTTTACCGTTTACGATTGCCGATAATCTAGCTTTACAAACTTATTATCAAGCACCACTTTCAAGGCACCATATTTTGCGCCAAGATGCCATTAAACATAATGCTCAAGAGTTAATTAATAAGTTCGATATTCGTACTACTGGACCTAATGCTCAGGTTGGTGCCTTGTCAGGAGGAAACCAGCAAAAAGTGATCATCGCTCGGGAACTTAATCGTGATAGTAATTTAATCATTGCTTTTCAACCTACACGCGGCTTAGATGTTGGTGCGATTGAATATATTCATAAGCAGCTTTTGCTTGAAAGAGAACAAGGGAAGGCAATTTTGTTAATTTCTTATGAATTGGATGAAATCATGCAATTATCTGATCGCATTATCGTTTTGCATGACGGTCAAATTTCAGGAGAAGTTCAGCCTGAAACTACTAGTGATGAAGAGTTAGGATTATTGATGACTGGAGTTAAGAAAGAAGGTACCGCTCTTGCTTAAAGTAACAGCAAAAACCAGAAAAATTTTGGTACCAATTATTTCAATTATAGCTGGCTTTTTAGTTGGAGCAGTTATTATGTTGATTTGGAATTATAATCCGTTAACAGCTTACTCTTCAATGTTTACTAGTGCTTTGGGTAATCTGAATGGAATTGGTGAGACAATTCGTGAAGCTACCCCATTAATTTTTACAGCGGTTGGGTTTGCTATTGCGTCTAGTGCGGGCTTTTTTAATATTGGTTTGCCAGGACAAGCACAGGCTGGTTGGTTGACTTCGATTTGGATCGTTTTAGCTAATCCACATTTACCCAAAGTGGTTTTATTGCCATTGGCAGTGATTGCTGGTGGGCTGGCAGGTGCGATAGTTGCTGGCATTGCTGGCTATTTGCGGGCACAATTTGGCACTAGCGAAGTTATTACCACGATTATGCTTAATTATATTGTGCTCTATACTTGCCAGCACTTAATGCAACAAGTAATGTCTAGCAAATTACGTCTAGATACGGATACGACTAAAACGATTGCCGCTAATGGTAGTTTGAAAATTAATTGGCTGAGCAAGCTATTTGGTGATTCACGGATTAATGCTGGAATTTTTCTAGCCTTGATCGCGGTAGTAATTTTTTGGTATTTGATGAAGAAAACAACTACCGGTTTTGAAATTCGCGCAGTTGGTGCAAATCCATTCGCTAGTCGTTATGCTGGGATGTCAACTAAAAAGAATATTATTTTATCAATGCTCTTGTCAGGTGGCTTTGCTGGATTAGGCGGAGTTGTGCAGGGACTAGGAACTTATCAAAATTATTTTACTCAGACAGCAAGTTTAGATATCGGTTGGGATGGTCTTTCTGTGGCGCTACTCGGTGGTGGAACGGCGATTGGTATTTTGCTAGCCTCCTTATTGTTTTCGATTTTAAAAATTGGCGGTTTAGGAATGCAGACTATCGCCGGGATTCCTTATGAGATTGTTTCAATTGTCATTGCGGCGATTATTTTCTTTATTGCGATTCAGTATGTAATTGGGCTAATGTTTAAAAATAAGCAGGCGAAATCACCACTGGTTACTCAAAGTAACAGTGCTGCGCAATCTATTGCAACTAAAGGAGAAGAATGATGAGTTTTGTTGCTATATTAGCATTGTTAGTGTCCTCAACCTTGGTCTATTCCGCGCCCTTAATTTTCACCGCATTAGGTGGAGCTTATAGTGAAAACTCTGGGGTAACCAATATTGGTCTAGAAGGAATTATGACGATAGGTGCTTTTGCAGCAATTGTTTTTAATTTGACTTGTGCATCTACTTTAGGCAAGGCTACTCCATGGTTAGGAGCCTTAATTGGTGGAATCGTCGGGTTAATCTTTTCGTTATTGCATGCAGTCGCCACAATTAATTTTCATGCAGACCACATTATTAGTGGCACCGTACTGAACTTGATGGCGCCACCTCTAGGTGTATTCTTAATTAAAGCGATGTATGACAAGGGACAAACCGAAAATATTACGCAAAGCTTTGGCTATTTTTCTTTTCCAGGATTAGCTGATATTCCGATAATTGGACCAATTTTGTTTAAGAGCACTTCTGCTCCTGCCTGGGTGGCAATTTTAGTTGCAATCGTTTTGTGGTGGGTACTTTATAAAACCCGTTTTGGTCTGCGATTACGTGCTTGTGGGGAAAATCCGCAGGCTGCTGACACCTTGGGAGTTAATGTCTATGGCATGCGTTACGCTGGGGTCCTAATTTCAGGCTTTTTAGGTGGCATTGGTGGTGGCGTGTTTGCTGAAGCAATTGCTGGGAACTTTTCAGTATCTACGATTGTCGGACAAGGGTTTATGGCTTTGGCAGCAGTGATTTTTGGGAAATGGAATCCAATTGGTGCAATGCTAGCGTCGTTATTTTTTGGTTTTGCACAAAGCATCAGTATTATTGGTAACCAATTACCATTCTTCAATCATATTCCGGCAGTTTATATGCAAATTGCACCATATGTGATTACGATTATAGTTCTGGTATTTTTCTTTGGTAAATCTGTTGCTCCGGCTGCTGATGGCGAAAATTATATTAAATCTAAGTAGAATTAAGGAAAAGATTAATGAAAGAAATTTATTTTAACCACGATGGTAATATTGATGATTTGGTATCGTATTTGTTATTGTTGCAAGCTCCAGATATTAAGCTACTAGGAGTTAGTGCAATTGACGCTGATGGTTATGTTGATCCAGCGGTTGAAGTTTGTCGCAAAATGACTGATCGCTTTAATCTGCGCAGTGACCAATTAGAGATTGCCAAATCAGACTCGCGGGCTGTCAACCAATTTCCTGAAGTTTGGCGATCTGCGGCGTATTCATTTAATTATTTACCAATTTTAAATGAATCAGGCAAGATGATGACTAAGCAGGCAGCTGAACCCGCTCATTTGGACATGATTAGTAAACTTAAGGCGGCTAAAGAACCAATAACTCTGGTAATGACAGGTCCACTGACTGATTTAGCACGTGCTTTAGAGGTGGATCCAACTATTGAAGCAAAGATTGCCAAGTTATATTGGATGGGTGGCTCACTTGATGGTCATGGCAATGTGTCAATGGTTAATGCTGACGGTAGCCAAGAATGGAATGCTTATTGGGATCCGATAGCTGTTGAACGTGTCTTTGCGTCAAGCATCCCGATGCAGGTAATTGGACTAGAAAGTAGTGAAGAGCTGCCGTTAACCGATGATTTACGGCTTCATTGGGCTAGTTTACGCAAATATCCAGCAATGGATTTGGTGGGACAGGGCTATAGTTTATTAGTAAATCCACCAATTCCTAGTGCGCAACTTTATTTCTGGGATGTATTGACGACAATTAGTGCATTGTATCCAGAAGTGGTTTCGGCAACTGCCGAGCATCATGTTAAAGTGATTACTTCAGGAATTGCCCAAGGTAAGCTGGTAGAGGATCCAGCTGGTAAAGGGATAACTTTGGTAACTAAGGCAAATAAAGAATTATTTTTCCACAAGTGGGATGAACTTTTAGAACAAACTAAATAATTACCAATAAAAAAATTCTGACCAGCAATTTAGCTGTCAGAATTTTTTTATTGATAATTATGCTAATGAGTCCCAAACAGGTAAGTCGTAGGTAGTGCCTTCAGCCAATGCAACTTGTTCAGCTGACAGGTATTTCTTGTGGACAACGACTTCATAAGTGTATTGCTTAAACCAATCATTGGACATTACGAAAAAGCCCTTGTCACCGTTTTTCTCACCCCAGGAATTTTCAACTTTCCATTGCCGAATATGGCCGTGGTCTTCATCAACACCAACTAAAGTCATCGCATGAGTTGAGGCAGCTGAACCAGTACGTAATTGATCTGCCTTAGACATCTTTAGGTCAACTCCAAAGAGGTTATTAAATTGATAAAGATTAGTGTCAAGATAGCCGGTTTTACGGTCACTCTGCTCACCGACATCGTTACTGAACCAAACAGCCTCGCCATCTTTTAGCTGCTTAACTGCGGCAGTTTCTAGATAATCCATTGGTACATTTAAAAACCTAATTCGGTATGAACCAGCAACATTATCTTCGAACGGCAGACCATATAATTTATTATATTCATGATCAGGCGCATTAGTTAGGACAACATAATCGTCAAAGTCAACGTCACCTAGATATTTATTTAAAAATTCTATTGGTGTTAAATCTTTATCTAAGTGATATTTTTTGTCATCATCACGATACTCCAAGTCAAGTTTCTTAGGTGGTTCACCAACTGCAATAGCAGTCATTTGGTAAACTTCACTCAAAAACTCTTCACGAGCTTGTTCTAAGTCTTCGGTTTTATTTGCCTGGGCTAATTTACGTAAAACCAAGGCGTCTTTACGTAATTTGTCGCCTAATGCTTTAGCAAAACCGGCAGTATTGTTAGTGTTGAAGTTTTCGGGCATGGCATATGTTGGCACTATTCCGTATTTAGCGACTAAAGCAGCGGCCATATGGAATTGACCACCATCTTCACCAGCGTCTGCTAAGTATGCTTTAACTTCGCGGCTGTCTAGTTCTTGGTCTGCTGTGTTGATGATGTTGTCATAAAAAATATTTGCTCGCTCGATTTTATCCCAGAAAAAGTTATAGCTTTGTGAAAAAGTAAAGTTCTTGACATGATATTTCTCGCCAAAATTATGCCGTAAAATATTTAAAGTAGCGAACTCCCAGCAACGACCGGATTGGCGCTGGTTAGTCACATTTTGGGTGTCTAATTCGGTGGAAAAAACCCGAGTTAGTTCTGATTGAACGCGATCATTATAGGCGGCATTCATAACGCCGTTTTTTTGTGTAGCACGTGCAACAACCTGATTTTGCGGATTTTCGTTAAAATTAGCGGAAAACTTTTCCACTTCTTGTTGAGTTAGTTTATGTCCCATGATAGTCTCCTTTGAATTTTAGAATTACCTTTTATTTTAAGGCAAAAAGAAACCGAGTTCAATTGGAGAACTCGGTTAAAGCTTATTTAGTTATAAAAATTTAGTCAATATTGATTGAGCTATCTTGCTCGCTAGCTGCTCGTTTAGGTAAAGTAACAGTTAGAACACCATCTTGATACTTAGCATGAATTTGACTAGCTTCAACATTAGGTAATCTAAAACTGCGTGAAATATGTCCCATGCTTCTTTCGCGATGGATTAAATTCTTCTGATTAGTGGTTTCTTGGTTGAAAGTTCTGGTTCCAGCTATGCTTAAAGTATCATTTTGGTAATTAAGTTTAAGCTCACTTTTATCCATTCCTGGTAAATCCACTTTGACCACATAGTTGTCTTTAGTTTCAGCAACGTCAGCCTGCATTAAATTGCGACCGTTATTGTTATCCCAGAATTTTCGTGGAAGATCGAACCAGTCGTTCATTGCATCGAAAATGTCACCACGATGATTCATCATATCATTACTCATAATAAAAAACTTCCTTTCAAAACTGTTTTGTAAGTAGAAACTTTCATTTCTGCTTTACACTGATTATTATAGAAGGGAAGTTAGAAAAAATAAAGTAATTAGCACTTAAATGCTTTGAGTGCTAAAAATTGCAAGCTGCCTTGTGGACAACTTGTGTGAATGGCAAAGGAGTAACTAGTTGGTTTATTATCAAAAGATGACACCAGAAGGCTATCATAAAATAGAAGCTGAAATTAAGCAGCTAAAAAAAGATCGTCCACGACGAATAAAAATTTTACAAGAGGCGCGAAGTTTAGGAGACCTGTCAGAAAATACTGAGTACACTGAAGCCAAGCGTGATTTGGGACATTTGCAAAGTCGATTACGGTATTTAGATAAGCAATTGCGTTATGCCGAAGTAATTGAGCCTAAACAAAATGGTCAAGTAGACCTAGGAAATTTAGTCACTCTAAAGTTTGAAGATGAATCAGAGTCTGAACAATATCAACTTGTTGGCCGGATGGAAGCAGATTTAGCTGAAAATAAAATTGCTTTTGATTCACCACTGGGGCAGGCTGTTATGAAACAATCGGCTCCGTCTACTGTTACCGTGGAGGCTCCGGCTGGTAGTTATGAGGTTACGATTTTGGCGGTTGAATGACCCCTTGTGAACAACCTACATAAATTTATGGTATCTGCAAGTGTAAGCAGATTTGCTGATGAATCTGTAAATCTGCTTAAGATAATTACTAAATGATATTTTTTATCTTCTTTGAAAGTGCTATCATAGGATGATAATGGAGGAAATAAAAATGTTCAAGTTCATGTTGATTCAACCAGATTCCAAAAAATTAGTTCCAAAAGATAAAGTCGCTAGCACGTATAAGTGGCGGCAGTTTGGTGTGTTGCTAGCTACCTGTATTGGGTACATTGGCTATTATATTATCCGACTCGTTTTTACTACTGAACAAAACGATATTATGAAGGCTTATCATTTTTCCACTGCCGATATCGGTTTGGTACTTTCATGTTTTGGCATTGGCTATGGGATTGCCAAGTTATTTATGGGAGCACTAGTTGATAAGTGCGACTCTAACCGTTATTTAATGGTTGGATTATTGTTATCAGCATTTTTGAATATCTTTTTGGGTTCAACGCATAATTTATATATAATGATGTTTTTAATGCTACTGATTGCGGTTACTCAAGGAATGGGAGCAGCGGCTTGTCAGCGCATGATCCAGTTATGGTGGGGACCAAGAACACGTGGTACCATGTATTCTATTTGGTCGTCTGCTCATAATGCTGGTTCGTTTATTTGTGTGGCAATTGTGCAGCTTGCTACTTTCTTATTTGCAGGCTCGCTGTCTGCTGTCTTCTATACGGCTTCTGCAGTTTCATTTGTAATTTGTATTCTAATCTTAGTTTTAGGAGCTGATCGTCCCGCTGTGGTTGGCTTGCCAGATATTTCAACTTATACAGGTGACAAGGTAGTATTAGATGATGGGCAAGTTTCTACCTCTGATAAAACTGACTTAAGTGTGACACAAATTTTTGTTAAATATATTTTGAAGAATAAGCTGGTCTGGGCAGTAACGTTAACTTCGATGTCACTTTACTTAGTACGCTATGGCATCCAAAGTTGGATTCCGTCATATCTAGTTCAGACTAAGGGATTTGATCCTAGTGAAGCTAAATGGGTGATTGGAATTTTTGAATTAGCTTCGGTACCTGGCGTAATTATTATTGGTGCGATTTCCGATTGGCTAAAAGGACGTAGGGCTCAGGTTTCAATTGCTTGTGTAGTTGGAGTGTTAATTTGTTTAACAGTTTATTTCTTCACTAATAACCATGCTTTAATTTTGACTGCATTAATTATTATGGGTAATCTAATCTATGCACCATTAACGCTAGTCGGGCTGATGGTAAACGAAGTCGTTCCGAAGTTTGCGGTTGGTGCTTCGACTGGATTTATGGGCTTTTTCCAATATATCTTCGGTGAAACACTAGCAACAGCTGTTATCGGTATTTTAGTTAATCAATTTGGCTGGATAGCAAGCAACACTGTATTATATGCAGCTTCGGGATTAGCGATTGTTTTCTTACTTTATACAGCTAAAAGTGAAAGTAAAATGCGCCAGTTGGCTGCCGATAAACAGTAATCAATTATTAAAACACAACTTTTGTTCAGGTTGTGTTTTTTTATTTTGCCCTTGCGTTTTCGAACGAACGTTTGTATAATTGAAGTGATTAGTTATCCGAACTAACGTTTGTCATCAAAAGAGGCGACTAAAATGTATGATTACCGTTATGAGCCACATCGTGTGATTTTTATGATTGATAATAAATCTTTTTTTGCTAGCTGTGAGGCGTTACGGCTAGGACTTAATCCAATGAAGGCTGTGATTGCTGTAGTTTCGCATCAGCCGGATACTAAGTTTGGTTCGGGATTAATTATGGCAGCCTCTCCACTAGCCAAACAGAAGTATGGCTTGACTAATGTAATGCGTGTACGTGACTTACCAGCTAAAAGTGTGGCTCCAGACCTCATGTTAGTTGAACCGCACATGAATTTATATATTAAGCGTAGCATGCAAGTACTAGATGTTTTTCAAAAATATGCAGCTCAAGAGGATATTCATGTCTATTCGATTGATGAGGGAATGATTGACATGACTAAATCTTGGCGCTTGTTTGGTGAAGATCCATATCTAGTTGCACGTCAGATTCAACAAGAAATTCGTGAGCAACTAGGTTTATATACGACATGTGGCATCGGTGAAAATCCACTATTAGCAAAATTAGCGATGGATCTTGAGGCTAAACATCGTAAGTCGATGATTGCCTCATGGCATTATATTGATGTACCAGATACGATTTGGCGAATTACTAATTTAACAGATGTATGGGGAATTGGTAAGGCAACAGCCAAGCGCTTGTCGCGATTGGGAATTAATACTATGTATCAACTCGCTCATGCGAATCCAGCTATTTTAAAGCAGGAATTTGGCGTAATCGGTGAGCAATTATTTGCACTTAGTTGGGGAGTTGATCGGAGTATTATCAGTCAAAAATATGTCTCTAAAACAAAGAGTTATGGTAATTCACAAGTTTTAACTAAGGATTATATAGTTCAGCGCGAAATTGAAATAGTGATTCGCGAAATTGGCGAACAAGTTGCTGCCAGAATTCGTGCACACCGCTTGCAAACTGCTTGTGTGAGTTTAATGGTAGGTTTTGCCCAGTATGAGCAAACTGGTAAGCACCAAGGTTTTAATGTGCAGCATAAAATAACTCCAACTAATGACAACGACTTGCTGGTACAAGAATTAATCGCACTTTTTCGTACCAATTGGCATCATGAAGCTGTGCGCAATTTAAGCGTGAATTATAGCCATTTAACTCCAGATACGAGTGAGCAATTGAGTTTGCTAGAGCCAACTGAACAGCAACTTAAAAAGCGCAAGTTTAATAGAACGGTTGATCAAATACGTCAAAAATATGGTTTTACCAGCTTAGTTAAGGCTTCTAGTCTACTAGACGGAGCAACGGCCATTAGACGCAGTGGTCTGGTCGGAGGACATAGTGGAGGCAATGCTTATGAGTGAGTTCGACCAAATAGTTTTAGCCTTCTTTAAAAATTATCATGATCGCGGGATGCAAAAGTGGCAAGGATATTTTTTAAGTGACCATACATTAAGTATTAATCAGCAAAAGCGGCGCAATGCCGTGCATAATTCGTTAAAACCAGCAATGAGCTTAGAGGATATTGGGTGCAAGCTATTAGAGGCATATAGTAATCATAAAGTAGTATGTGTGCAGCTTAAGGAGCTGAATGAGGACAAGCAGCCACCAGCGGACTTGGTCGGTTTTGTCACAGGTTATGATGAAGAGTCGATCATCATTGCAGAGCAAAAAGTGGCATTAACCAATATTAATAATATCGAAATTGATCAGAAAAAATCGTTTGATATTTCATAAAGTGACCTTTTTTTGCTATAATATGGGACTTGTAAGGTACATGATTAGATAGAGGTAATTTTGTGAATACACCAAGATCTAGAGAGGGCAATTTATTTAGGTATATTGTCTATTTCATCGGTTACTTAATGGTTGCTGGTGTAGTTAAATTAGTAACTTTGAATTCACCGCTGCATGTCTGGGATTTGATATTATTTGGAGTAATTTCATTAATGATTTTACTATTTTATATTTATCGTTTTAATCGCGAGCAGCGCTATTTTGACCATAATTTTGCCTCGGTTTCTTGGCTGGGAAACTTCGGCTTGATCGTTGGATTAACCTTAGTTGTCACGGCGCTAAGAATCAGCGTGGCTTATTTACAAGCTACGGGTAAATTGCAACTATACAATTTTCAAACCGCTTATTTAAAGCATGAGTCGGTAACGACATACTGGTTTTTGTTAGTGGCTATCGGAATTATTTTGCCGATCTTGCAAGAATTTTTGACCTCAGGCTTTCTTTTTAATTATGCTTTCAGGCGTAATACGATGGTTGTAGCAATTTGCGGTATCATTTTTTCAGGAGTGTTGTTTAGTATACTTAATTGGCAGTTTTCGTTTTCGCTACTGGTAGTTAATGCGATTTTTGGCTGTTTATTTGCGTGGTCGTATCTTTATACACAGACCATTTGGATGCCAATTTATTTGGCGGTAGTCAACGGTGTTATTCTATTAATTATGACGTAAAATTAGATTATATTAAAAGGGTTTGCCCAGTAATTTGGCTGTGCAAACCCTTTTTGAGTAGTTAAACAAAAAAAATAGTAAAGCTGAAATTATGATCAACTTTACTATTTAAGTACTAATAAGCGGATAGCGTGAATCGAACCCGCATCTTCAGCTTGGGAAGCTAATATTCTACCGTTAAACTATACCCGCATTACTAAAATAGTTTACCATGTTTTAATGTTAAAACCAAGACTAAATTTTAGTTTCTGTTAGGTAATTTGCTAGCTGCTAACGGAGTTGTGCTGCGATTTACTAGCGAAGAAAAGTTTTGAAATAACCATTGGCGTAATTCTTGAGGTGTGATTACTAGTGGCATGCGGTCATGAATCGGGGACATCACTGCATTAGGGCTAGTTGTAACCATGGCAAATTGATCAGCTTGATAAATTCCAGCAATCAATGTCAATGGTTCATCCGGATTACGAAAACTAAAACGTTCATGGTAGCGTCTTTGATTGGCAATGTAAGTTTGTTTGCCAGTCTCAAAAAATTGGTCAGCAATGATTAGGCAACGCTGTTTAGCAAATGAAGTATCCCACATTGAGGCTTTATTTTCAAAAAAGCGTTCAACTCTGGCATTAAAAAGCACTTTTTGTTGATTAATTGGACTTGGATAGCCCCAAGATTTGCTAATTAGTTGTAGCTGCTGATTTTGATAGATTAGCACTGGTGCTTGATCCTTAGGAAAGATTGCCCGGTTTTGCGGTAAAGTAGCAGCTGGTTCTACTAAGGGCAAATGTAAATCGGTTGCTAAATATTTTCTGATTGCGCTTAGGCTAGGTAATTGGAATTGGTTACACATTTTGTTCTCCTAGTTTAATCATCGCTTAATTTTTGGTAAAATCAAGTATAACATAGCATAAAACTATTTAACTTGTTAAAGAAGGCAAATAATAATGACAAAAAAAACTATTTTGACAGCTGATCGGCCAACTGGTAAGTTGCATATCGGTCACTATCTTGGATCTTTAAAAAATCGGGTAGCATTACAAAATTCTGGTGAATATCATCCATATATTATGATTGCAGATACCCAGGCTTTAACAGATAATGCGCGTAATCCAGAAAAGATTCGTAATAGCTTATTAGAAGTGGCTATGGACTATCTGGCTGTTGGGATTAATCCAGAAGTATCAACGATTTTTGTACAATCGCAAATTCCTGCTTTGTTTGAATTAACAGCCTACTACATGGACTTAGTAACGGTTAGTCGGCTAGAGCGTAATCCAACTGTTAAAACCGAAATTAAGCAAAAAGGCTTTAACGATTCTATTCCAGTTGGCTTTTTGAACTATCCAGTTTCACAAGCTGCGGATATTACTGCTTTTAAAGCCGATACAGTGCCAGTTGGTGATGATCAGGAGCCAATGTTAGAGCAGGCACGCGAAATTGTGCGTACTTTTAATCGGGTTTATGATTGTGACGTATTAGTTGAACCTAAAGGCTATTTCCCGCAAAAAGGACAAGGACGATTGCCAGGACTTGATGGTAACGCGAAGATGTCGAAGTCACTGAATAATGCGATTTATTTGTCTGATGATGCTAAAACGGTCGAAAAGAAAGTTATGTCAATGTATACGGATCCAGACCACGTTCATGTTGAAGATCCGGGTAAAGTTGCAGGTAATACAGTGTTTACTTATCTAGATGCTTTTGATCCTGATAAGGATCAGGTAGCAGAGCTCAAGGCAGATTATCAAAAAGGTGGCTTAGGGGATGTTAAGCTTAAGCGGTATTTATATCAGGTCTTGGAAAAAGAGCTTGCGCCAATTCGGCAGCGCCGCGCTAAGTATGAGCAAAATCCGTCCGAAGTCTATGATATGTTAATTGCTGGTTCCAAAAAGGCTAATGAAGTTGCTAATGAAACTTTGAACCAAGTACGCTCAGCAATTGGTCTAAATTATTTTGAGAGGTAATCAATGATGCGGGCGCGAATTCCTTGGAAGCAATATTTTATGATGCAGGCATTAGTCATTGCGCAACGTTCAACTTGTGATCGTGCGTTAGTTGGCAATGTACTAGTCAAAGACAACCGGATTATTGGTACTGGTTATAACGGTTCTGTAACGGGACAACCACATTGTGATGATGCTGGTCATCAGTTAGTAGATGGTCACTGCGTACGTACCATTCATTCAGAAATGAATTCGTTAATTCAGTGTGCCAAAAATGGTGTATCAACTGCTGATACGGAAATTTATGTAACGCATTTTCCTTGCTATAACTGTGCCAAGGCACTAGTTCAAGCAGGAATTACCCGGGTTAACTACTATTTTGACTATCATGATAATCCGTTAGCAATTGCACTGTTTGAAGATTGTGGGGTTCCCTATGAACAAATTAAAATCGATCGTAAGTACGTGGAGCAATTGGCCCGTAAATTGGAGGATGCTGAAAATTAAGCTGGCTTTAATTAGTGTCATTATGGGCTTTTTTGTTATGACCACTGCTTTTACTAACGCTAATATTCAAGATAACAGTCAGCTTTTAGATCGTAAAACCAGTAAATTAATTAGGGCGAAAAATGATCGGTATTTTCAAACTAGTGAGCAGCCACGGATCGTGGTGCGCACGCAAAAAGGAATCGAGCATTTAACTCCCAAGCACTTGAATAAATCGCATCGAACAGTTTTTATTGTAGTTGGCTCGCAAAAAAAGAAGCGCAACGTACAAATTTATTCGAGCAAAGATTTGCATAGTGCATTTAGCGCTGATGTGCGGGGCAATATTTTGCGTTCACAATCAGAAAAATTGCGTAGCAATAATCAAAAAGAGTTTAACGTAGGATTGCGTTTTGTCTTTAAGGCTTGTGCCACTACAATTGATCAGGAATATCAATATGCGTTAGATCAATATGATTTAACTAACGATGAACGAGCGCAAATTACGCATCCGCACCGAATGGCGTTACCGATTGCATTGGCGCTAGTGCTAGTGATTAGCGGCTTAGCATTATTTTTAAAAAAGCATTCTCATGTAGAAAACAAGTAAAAAAGTTTGACTTATGTGTAGCTTTTGCATTACACTCACATTGTCAATTAAATAAATAAATGAACTGTTAGGTGAGACTCCTACGTGAATATACGCTATCGCCCAGAAACATCCAGAGATGCCAACGGGTTAAATAGGTGTCGTCGACATAAGGCGACATCCAGATGGCTAGCAATTGCTTACGTCACGTAGTGTTAAAGCTGAACGACGAGTGATGAAGATACCTTGTTTAATTAAAGGGTCGCCTAACGCAGTTTTAGGCGGCTCTTTTTGGTTTATTTGAAAAATTCTAAATGAGGAGTGATGACAATGTTAAGAAAAACTGGTGATTCAGGCAATGGTAAGGACTTAAAATTAGTTCAGACTATCGCAAAAGAATCCCGCTCTGAGACTTTAGCTAGACTGCATGCCAGCAGTGATGGCTTATCTAGTAAGCAGGTGACTAAAAATCGTGAAGAATATGGTTCTAATGAAATTACCACTAAACAGGGGAATTCAAAGTTACGTTTCTTAGTTGAAGCTTTTGTGACACCATTCACGCTAATCTTATTGATACTGGCAATTGTGTCGTTATGCAGCGATTATCTGTTTGCTCCCAAAGGAGATCGCGATCTAAGTACCGTAATCATTATGTTAACAATGGTACTTATTTCTGGAATTACTAGCTATGTTCAAAATGTTAAGTCTTCTAATGCGGTAAATAGTTTACTCAAATTAGTTTCAGTTACGACCGCTGCTGTGCGTGATAGTAATGAGCAGGAGATTGCCACCAGTCAAGTGGTAGTTGGTGATGTTATCCGTCTTGGAGCAGGAGATATGGTTCCGGCAGATATGCGCTTACTATCTAGTAAAGACTTGTTTTGTTCATCGAGTTCATTAAATGGTGAATCTAATCCAGTTGAAAAGATTGCTAGTAAAAAGCCGCATATTGGTCAAGATAACGACTATTTAAACTATCCTAATATTTTGTACGAGGGGACCACTATTGTTTCTGGGTCTGGGTTAGGCGTAGTTTTTGCAACAGGGACGGACACCATGTTTGGTAAATTGGCTCATGATATTTCCCAAAATGATGTTAAGAATACCAATTTTGATGCTGGTATTAAGAGTATTTCTAAGTTACTACTTACGATGACCTTGGTCATTGCTCCGCTGGTTTTTTTAATTAATGGTTTAACCAAAGGAGATTGGCTAAATGCGTTAGTCTTTGCGATTGCTACTGCAGTGGGTCTAACTCCAGAAATGTTGCCAGTGATTGTGACTACAAATTTAGTTAAAGGGTCAATTGAGATGTCTAAGCATGGCACAATTGTCAAGAAGATGAATGCAATTCAAAATTTTGGCTCGGCAGATGTGATGTGTACTGATAAGACTGGTACTTTAACACAAGATAAGGTAGTCTTAGAACGCCACTATGATTTGAATTTGCATGAAAGTAAAAAAATCTTGGAATTAAGTTACCTTAATTCTTATTATCAAACTGGGATGAAAAACCTGATCGATAAGGCAATCATTGAAGCAGCCGGAGACGAGCTCGACATCAACGAAATTCAGCGTGATTATTATAAAATCGATGAAATTCCGTTTGACTTTTCAAGAAGAAGAATGAGTGTGGTAATGGCTAATTCTGACCATAAACATGGTGAGCATTTGCTGGTGACTAAAGGCGCCGCAGAGGAAATGCTAGGTGTGTCAACCAAGGTGGAAGTAGATGGCCAGATTTTACCGTTAACGGCTGCCCGAAGAGACAAGATTATGGCTCAAGTTAACGAGATGAATGATGATGGTTTGCGGATTATCATGTTGGGTTATAAAAATAATCCTGCACCTGTTGGTGAATTTTCGGTTACTGACGAGAATGATTTGATTTTGTGTGGCTTCTTAGCCTTTCTTGACCCACCTAAGGAAAGTGCTAAGGCAGCACTTGCAAGGTTAAAAGCTGACGGTATTACCGTCAAAATCCTAACTGGAGATAATGAAGCTGTCACTAGAACGGTTGGCTTGCAAGTGGGATTGAACGTAGATACCGTTTATTCTGGCAGTGATTTAGTAGATAAAAGCCATGAAGAGCTAGCCAAGATGGTGGAAGAATGCAATATCTTCGTCAAATTATCACCTGAAGATAAGACTCGGATTATTAATTTATTGAAAGAAAATGGGCATACCGTTGGGTACATGGGTGATGGTATCAATGATGCACCAGCCATGAAAGCAGCTGATGTATCTGTTTCGGTTGATACTGCAGTGGATATTGCTAAGGAATCTGCCGATATCATTTTATTACACAAAGATTTGAATGTGCTTGAAGAAGGCGTAAGAATTGGACGCAAAGTCTTTGGCAATACCCTGAAGTATATTAAAATTACTCTGTCATCTAACTTCGGTAATATCCTATCAGTGCTGCTAGCTTCATCATTCTTACCATTCTTACCGATGTTACCCTTACAGCTATTAATTTTAGACTTACTATATGGGACTAGTTGTTTGTCATTGCCATTTGACTCAATGTCTAGTGATTACTTAAGTCAGCCGCGAACTTGGTCAACTAAAAAACTACCGAAATTTATGTTTTACTTTGGCCCAACCTCTTCTGTTTTTGATATTATCACTTTCGGAATGTTGTATTTTGTAATCTGTCCTGAATTAGTGGGAGGCAACTTTAGCACGCTTGCACCAGCTCAAAAAACAGCGTTTATTGCCTTATTCCACACTGGCTGGTTTATTGTATCTTTGTGGACACAAGAAATGGTGATTCACGCCTTGCGTGACCACCGGTTACCGTTTATTAAGCAGCATGCAACGCCAACGGTTACGCTAGCTACTTTTGGTGCGGGAGTTATTGGTACGATTATTCCATTTTCATTCTTGGCAGAGCCGTTACAATTTGGCCAGCTACCTTTAAGTTTCTTATGGTTCGTATTAGTGATACTAATCTTTTATATTCTGTTGACAACTTGGGTAAAGCATTTCTATCTTAAGAAAGAACAATTTTTAATTTAGCTTATTTGATTAAGAAATGTATGGCTAGTTAATCTATCTTTTGATAGAATGATAGATTTTACGGACAAAGAAGTAGATGATTGGTACCATAATAGCTGTGGAAATTGAGTTGATGACTGTTGCAGTTTGACTAAAGAATGAGGAAATAATCGCTACTTTGAAGCTAGTACCAACCATTAGTGCTTCAACAATAGAAGCAAGATAACTGGTAATTAGTTTGGTAATTCCTGCAACTACCGCAATAATCGTAATATTTTTCTTAGTATCGTGATATTTAGCTAAGCGAAATAAGCCATCAACAACTAGGCCAAGAATAATTACTTGAATCATGGTTAGCCATGAAGTGGCAGCATAACCATTTAAGATATCAAAGCCTCCAAGCCCAATTAGACCAGCAATAATACCATTGCGACTACCTAAAAAAAGGATTGCAACTACAGTTAACGTATTGCCGAAGTGAATAAATGGCCGTCCAACAATTGCCGGGATCGGAAATCGTAAGATCCAAATGCCAATATAAATGATGGCCGCAAACATTCCAGTCATAGTTAAAGCTGTTAAAGAATTTTTTTGGTTACGCATAATGTCCTCCTAAAGCAATTAATTATTTTTAGAACTAATTATAGTACTTTTTATAAAATACTTAATCTTTTTTTAGTTAAAAATTCATTTTATCGAAAAATAACCTTCAATCATGTCATTAAGATAGATTGGAGGTTATTTCATTTAGGCTCTATTATGTTTATTAGTCCAGTTATACACTGGCCAACCGGTCAAAGTTAATAAAATGCCAGTCAATGCCAATTTAGGCTGTGTCAGTGTGGTGTTAATAATGATAAATATCGCACCAATAATTGCTAGAATGGGTGGCAAGGGATATAAGGGGATTTTGTATGGACGCAGTAAATCAGGTTCGCGTTTGCGCAAGATAAAGACGCCAATAAATAATAATAAGGAAAAAATCCAGGAAACATAAACTAACATGTCAGTCAAACTATCAAAGGTTCCTGAAAAAATCATGATAACTGCAATTGCACATTCGAAAAGCATGCTATTAGTTGGTACTAAGGTTTTGGGATTCAATTTGGCAAAAAAGGCTGCTTGAGGCAGCTTTTTTTGTTTACCTAGGGTATAAGGCATTCTTGAACCAGCCATCAAATGACCATTGATTGCACCAAAAATTGAAACTAGAATTCCTAAACTAATCATAAGGCCGCCAAAACTACCAAAGAGTTTTTGAGCAGCTAATAGTGCAGTTCCCTGATTGCCAACGATTTTGGACCAAGGAATAGTTTTAATGAAGCCCCAATTAAGTAAGGTATAAATCACGCTGACACCTAGTAGTCCCCAGGTAATTGCTCTGGACAATGTCTTGGCTGGATTCTTAATTTCATTGGCTAAGTTACCGATACTGAGCCAGCCATCATAGGCAAACAATACGGCAAGTAGAGCCTGACCAAAGGAAAAGGCACTGGTAGCTGAGGTGATCTGAGGACCTGGTGCACCAGCTAATTGATTGGTTTGGTTTGACCAGATTGCGAAGATACCGATTGCTAAAATAGGTAATAATTTGATAATTAAAGTTAATTTTTGCACCCCACTACTTAATTTGGAGCCAAGCCAATTAATTAATAAGATGATGAGCATAACTAGTAAGGCAATGCTTGTGGTCGATAAAGCTTGTAGATGTGGTAACTGTTTTAATTGAGTTGCAAAGACAATCGAAAGCGCTGCAATATTAGCTGGATAATAAATAATAATTAGTGACCAGCCAAACAGAAAAGCAATTTTGGGTCCATAAATGACAGTTAAATATCTTACGGCGCCACCATCTTCTGGGAAGCTAGCGGCTAGTTCCGCTACACTTAAGCCGGCCATGAGTGCAATTAAACCAGCTAGTGGCCAGACCAGAATACTTAACCAGGCATTATGGGTTAAACTAGAAACACTGGCAATTTTAAAAAATGCTCCCCCACCAATCATGGTACCCATGACGGTAGCTAAGGCGGCAAAAAGATTTAATTGTCTTTTCATGATTTGTGACCTCTCTTAATTAAATAATCTTTGTCATTATATGCTAAAAGCAGCTAAAGATAAAATTGTTCTTGATAGATTGGTGTTAATCGATATTTTTTGAAAGCGAATCCAAGTATGCTATCATTTTTAATGAAAACAAAAATAACACGATCTAAAGGAGATACAGATGAACAAAGTTGCAGTGATTGGCAGTATTAATCTGGATACTAATTTACGGGTTAAGGTAATGGCCAAGCCGGGGGAGACAATCCATGCTAAAGAGCATTACAGCGCAGCCGGTGGTAAAGGAGCAAACCAAGCAGTAGCTGCGGCACGTTCAGGCTGTAAAACTAGCTTTATTGGTGCAGTAGGAAATGATGCACCCGGAGAGCAAATGCTGGATTTGTTAAAACAAGATGGAATTGATACATCAGGCATTCAGGTTGTTAAGGAGGAATCAACTGGTCAAGCTTTTATCAGCGTTGATGATGCAGGACAGAATTCAATTATTATTTATGCAGGTGCCAATGCTGCTTTTGGCAGCGCAGAAGTAACTCAAAATCGTGCTTTGATTACTAACAGTGATTTTGTACTAGCCCAATTTGAAACGCCAGTTGAGGCAACTATTAAAGGGTTTGAATTAGCACGTCAAGCTGGTGCTAAAACGATTTTAAATCCTGCTCCGGCAATGACGCAGATTCCAGTAGAACTGCTTGAGTTGACGGATATGATTACGCCTAATGAAACAGAGGTTGAAACCATTACTGGAGTGCATGTAACAACTGAAGCTGATGCTCGCAAAGCAGCTGCTAAGTTGCATGCTTTAGGAATTGCTGCGGTGGTAATTACTATTGGCTCAAAAGGTGCTTTTTATGATATTAATGGTCAAAGCGCACTAGTTCCAGCTTTTAAAGTTAAGGCGGTTGATACCACTGCTGCAGGTGATACTTTTATTGGCGCTATGGTTAGTGTACTTAAACCCGATTTTAGTAATTTGGCAGCTGCAATTAAGTTTGCTAACAAGGCTTCGTCACTGACGGTTAGCCGCTATGGTGCACAACCGGCGATTCCTTATCAAGCTGAGATTGAACAAGTTAAATAATAGAAAGGTAACAAATGAAAAAAACTGCAGTTATTAATTCAAATTTATCACGGGTAATTGCTACAATGGGACATTTTGATAAATTAGCTATTGGTGATGCTGGAACGCCTGTCCCTCAGGAAACCGAGAAAATCGACTTGGCAGTTACTAAGGGCATACCTAGTTTTATGGACGTATTAAATAATGTCCTAGAAGAACTAGAAATTCAGCGCGTTTTTCTAGCAACCGAAATCAAATCGGAAAATCCACAAATGTTAGCTAGTATTAAAGAACTCCTGCCTGATACGCCAATTGAGTTTATTACCCACGAAGAGTTAAAAGCCAGCCTGAGTGATTGTAAGGCATTTGTTAGAACTGGTGAAATGCCCCCATATGCTAATATTTTGCTTGAAAGCAACGTGATTTTTTAAAAAGGGGAGCAAACATTGCAAATAGCTACATTAAATACGACTGCATTACTAGTTGGGCTAGGACCATTGATTGGTTGGGGATTGTTTCCGACTATTGCGTCTAAAATTGGTGGTAAGCCAGCTAATCAAATTTTAGGAACTACCTTGGGTACCTTTATTTTTGGATTAGCGTTTGCCTTGATTGGTGGTTACTCACTACCAACTGGAAGCTCATTATTTCTGTCAATTATTTCTGGAATTGGCTGGGCTAGTGCCCAAATTGTCACTTTCATGTCCTTTAACTTGGTTGGTTCTTCGAGGGTCATGCCAATTACCACTGCCTTTCAATTACTTGGGGCCTCTTTGTGGGGTGTAATTGCCCTAGGAAATTGGCCCGGAGTCAAAGCTAAAATTATCGGTGGGTTAGCATTAGTAGCAATTATTATTGGTGCTTATATGACAGTTTGGAGCGAAAATAAAACAGCACAAAAAACGAATTTGCTTAAAAAAGCAGTTATCTGGCTATTATTTGGTGAAATTGGTTATTGGTTATATTCAGCTGCGCCGCAGGCAGCCCGCGTTGATGGGCAACATGCATTTTTACCGCAAGCAATTGGGATGCTTTTAACTGGGATTGGCTATGGTATTTATGTTTCTCTTAAAAATCCGAAGCAAAATCCATTTAAAGAGTTAGTTTCATATCAACAAATTTTTGCTGGGTTCTTTTTTGCTTTTGCTGCTTTGACTTATCTAATTTCGGCACAACCCAATATGAATGGCTTAGCGACTGGCTTCGTTTTGTCACAGACTTCAGTTATCTTGGCAACCTTAACAGGTATTTGGTTCTTAGGACAAAAAAAGACTAAAAAAGAGCTGATAATTACCATTATTGGTTTAGTAATCATCTTAATTGCTGCGGCAGTGACAGAATTTATTTAGTAAGACTTTAAATTAGTAATAAACTTAGAAACTTCTTGTAGAGTTTCTATTTTTTTATCATAAAAAAGTGAGATTACTGGCTCATACTTTGGATAAAAAGATTGACAAAAAGTAAGTAAAAGCATAGCATATAAGACACTTACAGATAATAAGTAAGAAAGGAATATAATCTACGATGCAGCTTCAAACTTGTCCAATTCAATGTTTAAATAAATTAACTGTTTGCTATTTGGTGCTGTAGTTGTATTCTACTTTTTTATTGACAATAGGAAAGAACTACGCAAAGTCACATAGACGCGTAGTTCTTTTTCTTAGTAACGGTTAGCTGGACGCAAATAAGTGCCAGTAGTTTGATTAGGAATTGGGGGGTAAAAGATGAGTTGGCAAATTATTGCGCAAAGTTTACCAATTTTTGGTAAGGCCTTTTTATTAACCATTGGTCTAGCTTTAGTTGGAATTTTGGGTTCGCTAATTGTTGGAGTCATCAGTAGTTTAATCCAGTATTTCAAAGTGCCAATTTTAAACCAAATTGTAACGGTTTATGTTGAAGTAGCACGTAATACGCCATTATTAATTCAATTGTTCTTCTTGTATTATGCTTTTCCAGTGTTGGGGTTAAAATTGAAAGCAACTACTTGTGGGATTATTGGACTGATCTTTTTAGGCGGTGGCTATATGGCTGAAGGCTTTAGTGGCGGCTTTAGTGGAGTCAGTTCCAATCAAATTGATGATGGTAAAGCCTTGGGGATGAATCAGTTCCAGTTAGCTCGATATGTTATTTTTCCACAAGGCTTTGCTTTGAGCATGCCCGCTTTAACGGCCAATATTATTTTTTTAATCAAAGAAACATCCATCTTTTCAGTAATTGCTATTCCAGAATTAACCAATACCGCTCTTGACTTAATCGGTATGTATTATCGGTCAAATGAATATCTACTAATATTGGTAATTGCCTATGCGATTATTTTAATTCCGGTAATCTTATTACTTAATTATTGGGAAAGGAGAGTTCGTTATGGAACATTCGGCGATTAATGTTTTGTTTGCCGGTGATAACTTTGCAAGGCTGATGCAGGGATTGTGGACATCTGTTTGGATTGCTGCAGTTAGCTTAATTATTGGTTTGATCTTAGGGACAATTTTTGGGATTTTACGAACGCTACCAAACAAAGTGGTTCGGTTCATTTTACGGCTATACCTGGAATTCTTTCGAATTGTACCAACAATTGTTTTATTGTATTTAGCATATTATATTTTACCGCGTTCTTTGCATATTAACTGGCCAGCTAGCTGGATGGCAGTGATTGCCTTTTCTTTATGGGTAGCTGCCGAATTTAGTGATATTGTGCGAGGGGCCATTGAATCGGTTCCAGTAACGCAAAAAGAATCTGGACTTGCCTTGGGATTGAGTCAGGTACAGCTATTTCGGTACGTTTTACTTCCACAAGCTGCTAAATTGGAATTGCCGGCTACAATTAATTTGGCTACGCGAGTGATTAAAACCACATCATTGTTAATGACGATCAGCATTATTGATGTTATCGCGGTTGGACAGCAAATTATGGAAGCTAATAATCAACGGTATCCTAATGCAGTCTTTTGGATTTATGGGTTGATTTTTATTTTGTACTTTGCAATTGATTATCCACTATCAGCTTGGGCCAAGCGCCTGTCTGCTAAACAAAAGTAGGTGAAATAAATGACAGAAGAAATTTTACGTGTTGACCATTTGAATAAATTTTATGGTGATTGGCAAGCATTAAAAGATATTAATTTTACGTTGAATGAAGGAGAAGTGTTGACGTTACTTGGGCCATCTGGTTCAGGCAAAAGTACACTTTTGCGCTGTCTGAATGGACTGGAAGACTTTAGTGATGGCCAGCTTTATTTTAAAGGACAACAGATTCAGCCCACACAGCAAAATTGGCAAGCATTACGCCAAAAGATTGGCATGGTTTTTCAAAGTTATGATCTATTCCCTAACTTGACTGTTCTTGACAATATTCTATTAGCTCCAGTTAAAGTACAAAAACGTTCTGAAACAGAAGTTAAAAAAATGGCAACTCAATTATTAAAGCAAGTTGGTTTATCAGAGTACGCAGCTTCTTATCCGCGAGAATTGTCTGGTGGGCAAAAGCAACGGATCGCGATTGTGCGAGCTCTAGCAATGCAGCCAGAAATGATGTTGTTTGATGAAGTTACGGCGTCGCTTGACCCAGAAATGGTGCGTGGCGTGCTAGAAATTATGACCAATCTCGCTAAAAAGCAGCACATGACCATGATTATTGTGACGCATGAAATGAACTTTGCTGCTCAAATAGCTGATCAGGTGTTATTTTTAGAGTCTGGTCAAATTGTAGAAAGTACTTCCGGCAAACAATTTTTCACTAAACCGCAAACTAAGCGTGCACAGGACTTTTTGACTAGTATGGATTTTTAAAGGAGAAATGATGAAGACACATAAGACTAGAAATATTGTGATTGGTGTTTTGGTAGTAGTTGTGATTGCAATTGCTGCCTTTTTCGGAATTAAGTCATCTAGTAGCAATAATTCTGCTGCTAATGATAGCAGTGTGAGTGCAATTAAAAAACGCGGAACATTAAAAGTAGCTGTCTTTGGCGATTTGCCGCCCTATGGTTGGGTTAATGATCATGGCAAACGGGTTGGCTATGATGTTCGTTTAGCTCGCCAATTAGCTAAAGATATGGGGGTGAAAGTTAAATTTGTTCAAGTCAACGCTAATAACCGAGTAGATACGCTGAATGCTAATAAGGCAGATCTAGTCTTGGCTAACTTTACAGTTACACCTGAACGTAAAGAAGTTGTGGATTTTGCTAAGCCTTATATGAAAGTATCAGTCGGGGTTATTTCACCTAAGAAAAATCCAGTGACTAAGGCTAGCCAATTAAAAGGTAAGAACTTAATTGTAACCAAAGGTACAACTGCTGAAAATTACTTTACTAAACAAAAAGGCGTTGACTTGCTGAAGTTTGATTCTAAGACACAACAGTTTAATGCAATCAAGAATAAACGTGCAGCTGCTTTGGCTGACGACAATTCTTATTTATATGCTTGGGTAAAGCATAATCCAAATTATACAGTTGGCATTAAGAATATTGGGCCACAGCAATTTATTTCACCAGCGGTTAAAAAGGGTAATAAGTCGTTGTTAAATTGGGTAAATAAGGATCTAGCTAAGTTAAACAAGCGGCAATTCTTTATTAATGACTATAATCAAGAATTAAAACCATACTTTGGTAAAGAAATAAAGCCTAGTGATATTGTCCTAGACTAATGAAAAATATAATAAATCTTGAAATTTGCTTCTAAAAATGTTAAGGTAGTTAACGTTAATCGATTAATCTATGACTTGAGATAGAGTCATGGCAAAGGAGTAATAAACATGAAACAAGGCATTCATCCAGATTATCAAGAAGTTGTCTTCATGGACTCAGCCACAGGTGCTAAGTTCCTTGCAGGTTCAACTTTAAAACCAGATGAAACAGTTGATTACGAAGGTAAGACTTACCCATTAGTTCGGGTTGAAATTACTTCTGATTCACATCCATTCTACACAGGCAAGCAGAAGTTTGCTCAAGCAGATGGTCGAATTGAGAAGTTCAACAAGAAATACGGCAAGGACTTCAATACAAGCAGCAAGTAATACCTTTGATCTGGTGCAAGCAGTCCCATTGGGACTGCTTTTTTATGTGAAACTTAATTGTTATACTAAGTCAAGAATAAGTGTAATGATTGCTATGTGAAATTTCTTTTTACAGGAGAAAACTCAAATGAAAATGCAACTGGCAGAAATTGCCAAGGCAATAAATGCAACTTGTGAAGGCGACGAACAAATTATTGTTACTTCTGTTGCTTTTGACTCAAGAAAAATTGCAGCTGGTGGTTTATTTGTTCCACTTGAAGGACAAAGAGACGGTCATGACTTCATTAATAGCGCGATTAATAATGGGGCAGTTGCTACTTTATGGCAAAAAGGTCATCCCAATAAACCTGATAAAATAGCAGTTATTGAGGTTGACGATCCGTTATTGAGTATGCAAAAGTTAGCGCAATATTATCTAGAAAAGGTTAATCCAACCGTTATTGGTATTACAGGATCAAATGGTAAGACAACCACCAAAGATATGACGGCTGCGGTTTTAGCTAAAAGATTTAACGTCCATAAAACTGAGGGTAATTTCAATAATGAGATTGGTGTACCAATGACCATTTTAGAAATGAAGCCTAATACTGAAATTTTAGTCTTGGAAATGGGTATGGATCACGCTGGTCAACTACATCACTTAAGCGAATTAACGCATCCCGATGTGACAGTTATTACTATGATTGGTGAAGCGCACATTGAATTTTTAGGTTCTAGGGCAAAAATTGCAGACGCTAAAATGGAGATTACTGATTTCTTGCGTGAAGATGGCGTACTCATCTATAATGGGGATGAACCATTGTTGCGCCAGCGCAGTGAGCATGTTGGGCAAGAACAAGTAACTTTTGGTTTTAATAAGGATGATACGGTTTTTGCAACTAGTTTTAGAACTTATAAGCACCATGCTAGCTTTAACGTAAATGATTCTGAGCATCAATTCACCATTCCAATGATTGGTAAGCACAATGTGGCGAATGCTGTTGCAGCGCTTTGTGTTGGTCGTCATTTTGGTGAAAGTGATGAAGAGATTGCAACGGCGTTAGCTAGTTTTACTCCTACTGCTAATCGGATGGAGTGGGAAAAAGGCGACGTAGGCGAAGACATTATGAGTGATGTCTATAACTCCAATCCAACTGCTGTTCGAGCTGTATTGACTAGTTTTGGTCAAATTCAAGTACCAGTTGGTAGCCGGCGAATTGCTGTTTTAGGTGATATGCTTGAATTAGGAGAAAACTCAGCTGCTTTGCATGCTGACCTGGCCGATAGTCTTGACCCCAGAGTGATTAACGAAGTATATTTATTTGGCACGCAAATGGGTTATCTTGCAACTGCGCTAAAAGATAAGTACGCGCCAGAATATTTACATTATTATAAAGAGGATCAAATGCAACACATGGTTGCTGATCTAAAAAGCGATATTAAGCCGCATGACATTGTCGTTTTAAAGGGGTCGCATGGAATGCACCTTGAAAAAGTATTAGAGCGGCTTAGATAAGGAGAATTTAGTGAAATTTTCGGAATTAGGATTAAATGATGAATTGCTGAAGGCAATTAAACGTTCGGGCTTTGAGGAAGCAACACCAATTCAGGAGCAGACTATTCCACTTGCATTAGCAGGTAAGGATGTAATTGGTCAAGCTCAAACTGGTACTGGTAAAACTGCTGCTTTTGCTTTACCGATTTTACAAAACCTGGAAAAACAACATAAGACAATTCAGGCTTTGATAATCGAACCGACGCGTGAATTAGCAATTCAAACACAAGAAGAACTTTTCCGTTTAGGCCGTGATGAAAATGCACGTGTGCAAGTTGTTTATGGTGGGGCAGATATCGGTCGCCAAATTCGTTCACTCAAGAGCCATGTACCAGCAATCTTGGTGGGCACACCAGGGCGGTTGCTTGATCATTTAAAGCGCAAGACTATTAGTCTTGAAGATGTTAGCACGATTGTGCTTGACGAAGCTGATGAAATGCTTGATATGGGCTTTATCCAAGATATTGAAAGCATTCTTGGTTATGTCAAGAATCGTAAGCAAACCTTACTATTCAGTGCTACTATGCCTAAGCCGATTTTGCGAATTAGTGAAAAGTTTATGACGGATCCAGAAATCGTTAGAATCAAGGCTAAGGAATTAACTGCTGATTTGATTGATCAATATTTTGTCCGGTCAAAAGACTCTGAAAAATTTGATATTATGTGTCGCCTGTTCGATGTCGAAAGTCCAGATTTAGCGGTTGTCTTTGTAAGGACTAAGCGTCGCGTTGATGAAGTGACTCGCGGATTGCAGGCACGCGGTTATAATGCTGCCGGTATTCATGGTGATTTGACTCAAGCACGGAGAATGAGTGTTTTAAAGAAATTCCGAGCTGGTAAATTAGATATTTTAGTGGCAACTGATGTTGCGGCACGTGGACTAGATATTTCTGGTGTAACGCACGTTTACAATTACGATATTCCACAAGATCCTGATTCTTATGTTCACCGTATTGGTCGTACTGGTCGTGCAGGACAAAATGGTAACTCAATTACTTTTGTTACACCAAATGAAATTGGTTATATGAAGACAATCGAGCAGTTAACCAAGAAAAAGATGACACCGTTAATGCCACCAACTGATGACCAGGCTTTACAGGGTCAATTAAAGGTGGCTAAGTCTAAAGTAACAGATTTGATGAAGGATGATTTATCAAAGTATACTAAGGATGCTAGTGAGTTATTAGATAATTATTCTGCTGTTGATTTGGTTTCAGCATTTTTGAAGAATTTATCAAAAGATTCATCTGATGTTGAAGTTAAAATTAGTTCAGAAAAACCTTTGCCTTATCGTGGTGGCAGAGGTAGCCATCGTGGTGGTAACGGCGGTCACGGACGCGGTGGACGTTCACGCGGCGGTCATGGCAATTACCGTGGAAGTGGTGATCGGAATCGGAGTCGTGGTAATTATCGCGGCGGTGATCGCAATCGTCATAGTGGTGGCCATCACGGTGGTCACAACTTTGTGATTAAAAATAAAAAAGATTAATAAATTTACAAAAAGAGTTGTCTTTACTATACAACTCTTTTTTTATATGATAATTTGTTCATTGAGGTAATATAATGATTTATGGCGTTGGAATAGATGTAATTGAGGTAGCACGTGTAGCAAAAATTGTTGCTAAAGGCGACAATTTTGCCCAAAAAGTATTGACTGCTGATGAATTTACGCAGTATCAAAGGCTACATGGCAAAAGAAAGGTTGAATATTTAGGTGGACGATTTTCAATCAAAGAGTCTTTTTCTAAGGCATTAGGAACGGGATTGGGAAAGCATGTTGGCTTGCAGGATGTAGAAACACTCTGGGATGATTTGGGCCACCCTGTTACTACTTCGAATAAGTTTACTGGGAAAATTTTTCCGAGTATTAGTCATGATAATCATGAAATTGTTACGTTAGTTGTGTTGGAGAAATAATGGTAGTAGGAATTCATCGCCCAGCGCTAGTCCGAGTCGACTTAGGGGCAATCAAACAAAATCTTGAACAAGAAATGCGGCATTTGGCACCGGAACAGAAGTTATTTGCGGTAGTTAAAGCAGATGCATATGGTCATGGCGCTGTTAGGGTAGCTCAAACAGCTGTCAAGGCTGGAGTAAGCGGCTTTTGTGTGGCAATTTTGGATGAAGCTTTAGAATTGCGTCGTGCGGGGATTGTATTACCAATTTTAGTTTTGGGAGTAACGTCACCTCAGTACGTCGAATTGGCAGCAGCCAATAGCATTTCGTTAACTGTCCCGGATCTTGATTGGTTAAAGCAAGCAGCAATTAGGTTGGCCGGGACAGATTTGCAATTAAAAATTCATTTAGCGATTGATTCTGGTATGGGACGTATCGGGTTTAATACGGATGAAGAATTTGTGGCTGCTAATGACTTTTTACTAAACAATAAATATTTCACTGTTGAAGGAATGTATACTCACTTTGCTTCAGCTGATAGTGCAGATAGTGCTTATTTTGATAAGCAGGTGCAATCTTTTACCCATTTTAAAAATCTGCTAAAAGTTAAGCCTAAGTGGATTCATGTTGCTAATACTGCGACTAGTATTTTTGATAAGCAGGTTAAGAGTGATATTGTCAGATTTGGGATAGGAATGTATGGTTTAAACCCTTCATCTAATCCTACTAGTCCGGATATAGCTAGTGAAATAAAGTTAAAACCTGCATTATCATTTGAGAGCGAACTTGTCCAAGTTCACACAGTTCATCAAGGTCAAGGAATTAGTTATGGCTCAACATATGTAGCAGAGACTGATCAAATTATTGGGACTGTCCCGATTGGATATGCTGATGGTTTTAATCGTAAGTTTCAAGGATTTAAGATTCAGGTTGGAGACGCTTATTGTCCGATTGTTGGTCGAGTTTGCATGGATCAGTTAATGGTGCGTTTGCCACATGAAATGCCAGTTGGTAGCCAGGTAATTTTGTTATCAAAAGATCCCGAAGCTCCTAATAGTTTGAAGCACGCAGCTGATTATTTAGGGACTATTCATTATGAGGTTGCGTGTGCATTGTCGCAGCGTTTGCCAAGAACATATTATCTAGACGACTAAAAAAGCGTTGTTAACATATTGTTAGCAACGCTTTAATCTTGAAATTAAGCTTCATTAATTCTGATCATCGGTTAAATAAATACCGGGGTTTTCATCGCTCATAATTGTCATGCCGGCTTGTAAATCTTCGATTTCAGCTACAACGTAACCCTTATGTTCGAGGCGTTTGACGATTTCTCTTAAAGTGTCTTCTTTAACACCAGCGGGTAAAGTAAACAAAATACGGCGAACAGGGTTGCCTTTTTCTGCAGAAGCAGCGTCTAAACTCATGGTTCCTGCAATACTTGAATATTTACTGATAATTTTTGTCATTTTGACCAAGTTGCCACGGTCATTATTGGTTAAGACCGTAAAAACATAGGATCCAGTTTTAATATTCCATGCATCTGATAGCATGTCTAATAAACGCGAGTGGGTTAAGATACCATAGAATTTACCGCTCTCATCTAAAACTGAGATGTAAGGTAAATCCCTGATTGTGAAGAAAACTTTAAAAAATGGTGAATTGACTTTAATAGTTTTAGTAGCATTTTTGAGTAATTCGGTAACTGGTAAACTCATATCCTTGCCCTGTGATTTATGGCGATAAATATGCATTTTGTAAATGTTACCACGAAAGATTGTTCCAGTATCATCTAAAATTGGCACACACCGAAAACCGGAATCTTCAAGAATTTTTAGCGCTTCTTCAAGCGTAGCATGTTCATTAACTGTTGTTAGGTAATCTTTTTTGATAACCAAGGATTTAATAAGCACGAAATTACCTCCATTGAAAAAATAATCTAAGTAATTATAGCATAGAAAGCTTTGCGATTAAACAAATATTAAAATAAAAATATATTAAAGTTGGACTTTATGTCGGAATCTAACTAAATAGTTAGTTATGACTAAAAGTTAAAGGATAGCAATTTCAAAATCAAATGTCGATAAGTATGCTATCATTAATACGATAAAAAATAAGGGGATTTTTTAATGAAAATTATTGCAGGCTTGGGTAATCCAGGGAAAAAATATGATGGAACAAAGCATAATACCGGTTTTATGGCACTTGATTATTATTTAAATAATAATGCTTTACAATTAGAACGTGAAAAGTTTGAGGGGAAATACACTAAACAGAAAATAGCTGGCGAAGATGTTATTTTACTTGAACCACAAACCTACATGAATGATTCTGGACGTTCAGTTGCCCAGGTAGCCCATTTTTTTAAAGTTGCTCCGCAAGATATTTTAGTTATTCATGATGATATGGACATGGCGCTTGGCAAAATTAGGATTCGGGCTAACGGCAAGTCTGGTGGTCATAACGGTATCAAAAGCATTATTAGCGATTTGGGTAGTAGTGATTTTAATCGGCTAAAAATTGGTATTCGTCATCCAGATAACGCTACTAAGGAAAGCGTTATTTCTTGGGTTTTGTCACCATTTACTAGTCAGCAACAAACTCAAATGACTGCTGCATTCGCTACGAGCAGTGAGATTATTGCTGATTTTATTGCGGGTAAAAGTAGTCAATTTTTGATGAATAAATATAATTAATATGCGTTTAACAAATATACTGGAACAAGATCAAAGTTTAACAAATTTTATTGCTAAAACAACTAAAGTAAAAAATTCGCTGTTAACTGGGGCTAATGCTGGTGCCTTTAGTTTGCTGCTGGTAGAATTGCTGCAGCAGTTGCAGCAACCCTTAATCTTGATTGAAGAAAATGAAAATAAGGCGCAAAAGCTATTTAGTGAGTTAAGTGCGATTTTGCCGAATAACACAGTTTATAATTTTCCAGTTGATGCTACTATTGCTACACAGACAGCGGTCAGTTCGCCTGACGAGTTAAGCGATCGGATTCAGGCGCTTAATTTTTTGTTGAGTAAAAAGCTGGGAATAGTCGTCACTACACCGCAGGGTTTGCAATATCAGCTATCAGCACCAGAGGATTTTGCTAATGCTAGGCGCGAGTTTGCTCCAGGTGTAGAAGCTGACTTGACTAATTTGACTAACTGGTTGGTAAATTCTGGTTATATTAGAGAAAATTTGGTTGCTAAACCGGGTGAATTTGCATTAAGAGGAGATATTCTTGACATTTATCCACTTGATCAAGAAAATCCAATCCGAATGGAATTCTTTGGTGACGAAATTGATACGATTAAAGTATTTGATCTAGCAACCCAACGCAGTCAAAAAACATTGGAGCAAGTGGTAATTGGTGCGGCGCAGGATCGAATTTTTACGACCGAAGATTTTATGCGTGCAGCAGACGCAATCTTGGCAGCTATGGAGTCGGCACCAGCTTCTGAAGCGGCAATTAAAGAACACTTTGCTCAAACTCTTGATGAGTTAAAGAATCAAACTTTACCACAAAATTATGCTTTTTTAATTGATTTTTTGCTTGAAGAGTCTAGTAGCTTGTTAGATTATTTGGCAAAGGATGGTCAGATTTTGGTCGATGATTGGCCGTTGATTGATCAAGCAATTAAAACGGTTGATCAACAGAATGCTGGCTTTATTGATGATGAGTTAAAAGCTGGAGGTATGCTTCCTGGCCAAGAGTTGCGTGCTAATTTTAACGAATTATGGACAAAAGATGTTCATCATCGCATATATTTTTCACTATTTCAGCGCAGCATGGGGCGAATTAGACTAGGTCAATTGTTTGATTGGAAAACCCGTGAGCCAGAACAGTTTTTTAGTCAAATGCCTTTGCTTAAGACTGAACTTGAATCTTACCAAAAAAGTGGACAAACTGTGATTTTACAAGCTGACAATGAAAAACGAGCTAATCAGATTAGTCAGACTTTGGCAGATTTTGATGTAGCTGCACCAATTGTTGCACCAGAAGACTTAATTTTAGGGCAAACCCAAATTACAGTTGGTGGTTTTGGCAGCGGCTTTAATTTACCTACCAGCAACCTAATTTATTTAACTGAGCATGAGTTATTTAACAAGACAACTCATCATAAAAAGCGGATCCCCACACTCGAGAATGCCCAAAGATTACGTAATTATACTGAATTAAAACCGGGAGACTATGTGGTTCATGTTAATCACGGGATTGGTCGTTTTGAGGGGATTCAGACCCTAGAAAATAATGGCGTCAAGCGTGACTATATTACGATTACTTATCAAAAAGGTGATCAATTATTTGTGCCAGCTGATCAGCTTAGCCTAGTTCAAAAATATGTTACTTCCGAAGGCAAGCATCCCCATATTAGCAAACTTGGTGGCAGCGAATGGGCTAAGACTAAGCGCAAAGTTCAAGCTAAAGTTGAAGATATTGCCGATGATTTAATTGATTTGTATGCTAAACGTGAGTCTGAAACAGGTTTTGCTTTTGCAAAGGACGATGAATTACAAGATAAATTTGAAGCGGCTTTTCCTTATGTTGAAACCCCTGATCAATTACGATCAATTAAGGAAATTAAACATGACATGGAACAGTCTAAGCCGATGGATCGGTTATTAGTAGGTGATGTTGGTTTTGGTAAAACTGAGGTGGCTTTAAGAGCAGCCTTTAAGGCAATTGAAAATAATAAACAAGTTGCCTTTTTAGTGCCAACCACAATTTTGGCTCAGCAGCATTACGAAACTATTCAGGATCGTTTTAAGGACTTTCCAGTTAACTTTGCTATGTTGTCACGCTTTCAAACTCCTGCTGAATCTAGAAAAATTATTGCTGGGTTAAAAACTGGTAAAATTGATTTAGTTGTAGGTACGCATCGTTTACTTTCACAAGACGTTCATTTTAAAAATCTAGGTTTACTAATTGTCGATGAAGAACAGCGGTTTGGGGTTAAACATAAAGAAAAGTTAAAAGAATTAAAAGCTAATATTGATGTGCTTACTTTAACCGCGACGCCAATTCCGCGTACGCTGCACATGTCAATGGTTGGTGTGCGGGATTTGTCGGTAATGGAAACTCCACCCTCAAATCGT
The DNA here is from genome assembly GCF_029392675.1 of Lactobacillus sp. ESL0684. Taxonomy (NCBI): domain Bacteria; kingdom Bacillati; phylum Bacillota; class Bacilli; order Lactobacillales; family Lactobacillaceae; genus Lactobacillus; species Lactobacillus sp. ESL0684. Next base: position 440,925 of record NZ_CP113941.1, read on the forward strand.
TATCCGATCCAAACCTATGTTATGGAACAGCTCCCTAGTGTAGTTAAAGATGCATGTTTGCGAGAAATGCAGCGGCAGGGACAAGTTTTTTATCTGCATAATCGAATTGGCGATATTGATGAGGTAGTCAATCAATTGCAGGACTTGATTCCAACGGCCAGAATTGCCAGCGTTCATGGTCGAATGAGTCAAACCCAAATGGAAGATACCTTATATCGATTTTTAAATCGTGAGTTTGATATTTTGGTAACGACTACGATTATTGAAACAGGCATTGACATGCCGAATGTGAATACAATGATTATTGAAGATGCGGATCGTTATGGATTAAGTCAGCTTTACCAATTGCGGGGCCGAATTGGTCGTAGTGCACGATTAGCGTATGCTTATTTCTTATATCAGCCTAATAAAGTTTTGACTGAAATTGGTGAAAAACGGCTTGATGCCATCAGAGATTTTACTGAGTTGGGGTCAGGCTTTAAAATTGCTATGCGGGACTTGTCAATTCGCGGTGCCGGGAACATGCTAGGTGCTCAGCAGCATGGCTTTATTGATAGCGTTGGTTATGATTTGTATTCTCAGATGTTAGGTGATGCAATCAAACAACGTAAGGGTAAGAAGGTTGTTAAGAAAACCAATGCTGAGCTTGATTTGGGATTGGAAGCATATATTCCAGATACTTATATCGGTGATCAGGAAGAAAAAATTGAATTTTATAAAAAAATCAAGGCTGCTGATTCTGATGAGCTGATTCAAATTCAAGATGAATTGATAGATCGTTTTGGCGATTATCCGGTACCAGTTGAGAATTTATTGGCAATCTCGAGTTTAAAAATTATGGCAGATTTAGCTCAGGTGGTAGGTATTAGCCGTACTGATTTGAAAGTTCAGGTTAAATTTACTGAATCTGCAAGTCGCCAGCTTGAGGGACCTAATGTGTTTAAGGCACTTGAACATGTTTCACTTAAAGCAAAAATCACATTGGATCCGCAAAAATCACTGTTAGTTTTACTTGAATTACCAGCAAAGTGTAATGATCGCTTGTTAGTTAATGAGTTGACAACGTTTTTAACGGCAGCAAGTGATATTATTCAAAGATAAAGTGAGGTTTAAAATGAGAATTGATAAATTTTTAAAGGTTTCTCGGTTAGTTAAGAGAAGACCCATTGCTAAAGAAATGGCCGATCAAGGAAGAATTAAGGTTAATGATCGAGTTGTTAAATCAAGTTACGATGTCCAAATAGGTGACATAATTGAAGTTGGCTATGGTTCAAGACAAGTTAAGGCTAAAGTGTGTGCAATTAGGGAAACTACTAAAAAAGCTGAAGCAAGTGAATTATATGAATTGCTAGATTAATTAGTAGCTAGACTTAATGACTTTTATAGTTGGCCTTGCTATAATGAATTAAATTGTTTTAGTGATAGAGGATAATCATGATGAAGGGACCACGTATTTATAATTCACTCAGCCCACAAGAGCGAGCAGCGCGTTTAAAGCGTCAACAAGAAAAACGAGCAAAAGAAGTTCATCGCAATCGGCGGAATCGGATTGCGGCCATTTTTGCAATTCTATTCTTGGTTTTAGGTGTGCAGATAGCAATTACTCATGCTAAAACGGTTAGAATCAATCAGCAAGTTGAAACTACTAAAAAGTCTTTAAAGCAAATTAATCATGAGAAACGGGCACTATCGACTAAACGTGATGACCTAAAAGACCCAGATTATGTAGCGAAATTGGTGCGATTCAAATTTTTGTATTCCAAGCCAAATGAAACGATTTATAATATTCCAGATGGAAAAAGCAATAAATAATGAAATATCAAGTGGGACAAAGACTTACTGGCAAGATTAATAATATTACTAAACTAGGGATTTTTATCACTATAGCTGATCATCAAACTGGGTTGATTCATCATAGTGACTTTGGTAATAATTGGCTGCGTGAAAGTCATAATTATCAAGTTGGGCAAACAATTCGAGTGGTTGTGTTACATAATCACCATGGTAAGCTAGCATTATCTAAAATGCGGGTTAATGATCCTGAATTGCTTGATCCAACTAATCCATTTTCGTCTACTAAGCCAGCAGATTTTCAGACTGTTTTGACTGAGACACTCAGTGCTGCTAAAAGTGAAACTGCAAAATTAACAGCGGATTTGGTGAAGTATGCAGATTGATGCATTTTTTAAACAAAACCATTTGGCGTTAACTGGTAAAACTTTAGTTGTAGCCGTCAGTGGTGGCCCCGATTCTATGGCTTTACTAGATTTATTAAATACAATTCAGGAACGCTATCAACTGCAGTTAATCGCCGCTCATTTAGATCACCAGTTGCGAAAAGATTCACTGCAAGAAGCAAGAATCATTGCTGAATATTGCCAAGATAAACCAATTAAGCAAGTTAATGGTTATTGGCCTAAGTCTGCTCATCCTAAAGTTGGGATTGAAGCTGCGGCACGTCAGTATCGTTATGACTTTTTACTAAAGGTAATGCGTCAGGAGCATGGCGACTATCTATTAACTGCTCATCATAATGATGATCTGCTAGAAAATATTATCTTGAAGTTTATTCGTTCAGGTAATCCTAATGAAATGAATAGTTTAAAGGCAGTTACTAAAAGGGAAGAAACTACTTTATTAAGGCCCTTATTGACTGTAAAAAAAGGACAATTATTAGATTATGTCCAAGATAAAAAAATTACTTTTGTCAAAGACATAACTAATGATGAGGACGACGTTTTACGAAATCGGATTCGTCATCACATCATCCCACTGTTAAAACAAGAAAATGCGCAAGTTGGTACAAATGCGGTACGCTTTAGCAGACAAATGGAAGTATTGAGTAAAATTACTGAACGCAATTTTGAGCATCTTCCTAAGCCCCAAGAATTTTTGGGGTGTTCCTATCGTTTGCCTAGTAAAGTACTTAGCACTTTATCTGTATCTGAGCAAACTAGTTATTGGCAGAATTTTATTTGGCAGACGTTTCAAAGGCGAGTAAACGAAAACTTGGCTAACTTTAAATTGATTAATTATCAAGATTATTTTTATTTGGTTAAAGATAACTTGCCACAGCCTGTGGAAATTAATGCAATTAGCTTAAATCATGCTTTTAACTTTTTGGATCGTCAATTTTTGGTTACTAAAGAGCCGAGAGCTTTCACTCTATTAGATTGCTTTTTGGCTCCAGATCAGGTAACTTTTTATGCTGGGTCACTTGCAGCTGGAACTAAGTTAAGATTACGAAACGGTCAGCATGTTAAAAGTAAGAAAAAGTTTGCCCAAAAAGGGATTCCTAACGTGCTTCGGCCATACTGCTTAACGATTTATGCTGATGGAGAACCAGTATTTATTGAGCAAACATACCATAATCAGGAATGCAATCAAAATATGATTAATTATTATGTATATCAAAAAAATGGTAAAAAAATTTAAAATATTAGAGCATTAGTGAAATTTGTGTTAAACTTTTATTCGTATATTTCTATAAACTTTGCGGAGGCTTTTTATGAAAAATAACCGGAATCGGCTGTTTTCGAACGGCTTGTTCTATATTGTTGTCTTCCTTTTATTATTGGGTGGCATTAACTGGGCACTTGGTGGATCAGACAAATCAGGTGGCAGTGAAAATATTAGTTACTCAGAATTTGTTAAGGACTTGCGTCAGGGCAAAGTTAAAAACTTTAATGTTCAGCCTGCTAACGGTGTTTATACCGTTTCGGGGAGCTATAAAAATGCTCAAGAAACTAAGGGACAAACAAAAAATAGTTTTGACTTCTTAAATGGTAATTCTGGCTCACAGGTAAAACGTTTTTCAACTACGATGTTGCAAAATGATTCAAGTGTGGCTAATGTGCAAGATTTGGCACAAAAGAGTAATACCAAGATGACGACCCAAGGGGAATCCCAGTCAGGTAGTTGGCTATCAACAATTGTGATGCTGGTACCAACTATTCTCTTTATCGTGATGCTCTGGATGATGGTTAGCCAAAGTGGCGGCGGTAGTGGCCGCGGCGGCAATGGCGGCATTATGAACTTTGGCCGTTCTCATGTTAAACCTGAGGATCCGAAGAAAAATAAAGTTCGTTTCTCGGATGTTGCAGGTGAGGAGGAAGAAAAGCAAGAATTAGTAGAAGTAGTTGAATTTTTGAAGAATCCAGCTAAATTTACTAAATTGGGAGCCAAAATTCCTTCTGGTGTCTTACTTGAGGGTCCTCCGGGTACAGGTAAGACTTTACTTGCTAGGGCAGTTGCTGGTGAAGCCAATGTACCATTCTTCTCGATTTCTGGTTCAGACTTTGTTGAAATGTTCGTTGGTGTTGGTGCTAGTAGGGTGCGTGATCTGTTTACTAATGCTAAAAGGAATGCACCAAGTATTATCTTTATCGATGAAATCGATGCAATTGGTCGTAGTCGTGGCAGTAGTGCCAGTGGCGGCGGTAACGATGAACGTGAACAAACATTAAATCAATTACTAGTTGAAATGGATGGATTCCAAGGCAATGAGGGAGTAATTGTGATCGCTGCGACTAACCGTTCAGATGTTTTGGATCCAGCTTTACTTCGTCCAGGACGCTTTGATCGTAAGGTATTAGTTGGGACTCCTGATGTGCGCGGACGTGAAGCTATTTTACGAGTTCATGCCAAAAATATGCCATTGGCTGACGATGTTGATTTGAAAGAAATCGCACGACAGACTCCTGGTTTTGTTGGGGCAGATTTAGCCAACTTGTTGAACGAAGCCGCATTACTAGCAGCTCGCCGCAATGGTGGAGAAATTACTGCTCTTGACCTTGATGAAGCAGAGGATCGTGTAATTGCTGGACCAGCTAAAAAGAACAGTCTTATTTCTAAGAAAGAACGTCAGCGCGTGGCGTTCCATGAAGCTGGACACTCTATTTGTGGGTTGGTATTAAGTGATTCAAGAACAGTGCGCAAGGTAACAATTGTACCTCATGGTCGTACTGGTGGTTACAATTTGATGCTACCTAAAGATGACCAATTCTTGTTAACTAAGAAGCAGTTAATGGAGCAATTAGTTGGTCTGATGGGTGGTCGTGCTGGTGAAGAAGTTGTAGTTGGTGATCAATCAACTGGAGCTTCTAATGACTTTGAGCAGGCTACGCAAATTGCTCACAGTATGGTTGTTAATTATGGGATGACCGAGTCTTTAGGAATGGTTGAACTTGAAAAAGAGGGCGAAACCAATCCTTATGGAATGAAGCCATACAGTGAAGCTACTTCAGCTAAAATTGATGAAGCAGTGAAGCAATTACTAGATGAGGCTCATGCAAAAGCGGTTGAAGTGGTTAAGAACAATCGCGAAAAGCATCGTATTATTGCCGAAGCTTTGCTAAAATATGAAACTTTAGACGAAAAACAAATTATGTCCTTGTATGAAACTGGTAAAATGCCAGAAAAAACTGAACAATTTCCTAGTGAGTCAAAGGCTTCTACTTATGAAGAAGCTAAGGCTGCAGCTGAGAAAAAGGAAAGTTTAAAGGCACAAGTTGCAGACAAGACACAAGCAGATGATGAAGTTCAAACTAATGCTGAACAAAAGGACAGTGAACAGACAACCAAGTCTGACACGGCACCTGCATCGTCATTACAGTCTGAAGCTAATAACGATGACCATCCAACGGATGATCAAAAACAAGATTAATATAAATAGGGCCTGGCAAAGGGCTCTATTTTTTTAGGAGAATATTAATGAGTGACTATTTAATTAAGGCATTAGATAAAACTAAAAATTTGCGGTTGTTGACGATTACAGCTAAAGACCTAGTACAGGAAGCTCAGACTAGGCAGGATACTTGGTCAGCTTCTTCGGCTGTTTTAGGTAGAACACTTATTGCTGGTGTTTTGCTAGCTGGAGCCGAATTGAGTGACAAAGAAGAACTGACTTTGCGACTTTTAGGAGATGGGCCTGTGGGAGCGACAGTTGTCACTGCTCAATCAAACCTGACAGTCAAAGGCTATGTCAAAAATCCCCATATTGCTTTACCATCGAAAAAGGCTGGGCACATTGATGTTAAAAGTGCAGTTGGATCAGGTTGGCTGCAAGTAACTAAAGATTTGGGATTGAAAGAACCTTATACAGGTGAGGTTCCAATCGTGTCTGGAGAAATTGCTGAGGATGTTGCTTATTATTTAACTAAATCAGAGCAAATTCCATCTGCAGTTGGTTTGTCAGTATTTGTAAATCCTAACAATACAATTGGTGAAGCTGGTGGCTTTATGTTGCAAGCATTGCCGGGAGCTAGTGATAGCCTAATTGATCAGACAATTAATCGAATTAATGAGTTGCCAGCGTTATCGACTTCTTTTTTAGACGGCATGACTCCTGAAGATTTAGCTCGCAAGATTTTGGGAACTGACTGCAAAATTTTGACTAAAGATAAGGTTGCTTTCAAATGTGATTGTTCAAGAAAAAAGTATACTGAACTATTGAGAACACTCAAGTCGTCTGAACTAAAAGCGATGATTACCGAAGATCATGGGGCTGAATTGACTTGTAATTTTTGCTCGCAACAGTATCAATTTACTCAAGAACAATTACAAAATATTTTGGATCAAAAACTTAACTAGTATTTTTTAATCAGATTAAGTTAAAAATCAGGGTGCAGTAAGCAATAATCTTGTTTATAATGGAGAAGTTAAAGAAATTTGAAAAGGAGTGCAAAAATGCTAAACGTGTATGTTGTGCGTCATGGTCAAACAGATACTAATAAAACTGGCGCCATCAATGGTTCAGGAACTAACTTACCTCTAAATGAAACGGGAATTAAACAAGTAGAAACTTTACATAATAGCTTTGATATTAATAAAATTGATTGTGTTTATGCTAGCCCACTAACTCGGGCCAAGCAAACAGCAGAAATTTTAACCCAAGGTAAACGGGAAATTATTACTGATGACCGGCTTAAGGAAATGGATTATGGTGATTGGGATGGCAAAATTAGTGCCGAAGTCCGTACTAGTTATCCACAAGTCTTTGATGAGCTAGGCTATTTTAAGAATAATTATAGTGATTATTGTCATGGTGAGAGCTATGAGCACTTGGCTGCACGGCTAATGGATTTTTGGCATGAGTTAGTGCAAAAGCATGAAGATGAATCTGTCTTGGTGGTCTTTCATGGGACCGCTTCTCGTTCGCTAGTGCAGAATGTTTTAAAAGTACCTGACATTACATTAATTGGTGAAGTACAGAATGCTGGTGTGATTAACTTTTCTGTTGATGATCGGACTAAAAAAACTTTTTTGCGTTATTATAACCGTGTTGCTCCTGGTAAATTTTTTATTGAAAAATAAGAGTTCAATTTATCCGCTTTTTGATTAAGAAGTTTTGTTAATCAAGCAGGATTTGGTATGATGTTAGGGTATTTGAAAGGATGATTTAGTGGATAATAGCTGGAAAATTCGCGATATTACTATTCCTAATCGCGTTGTTGTCGCACCAATGGCAGGAGTTTCAAATTCTGCCTTTCGGATGATTTGTAAAGAATTTGGTGCTGGAATGGTAGTTTGCGAAATGATTTCTGATCATGGAATTATTTACCGAAATAAAAAGACGATGTCGATGATCAAGGTTGATCCGCGTGAACATCCAATGAGTATTCAAATTTTTGGTGGTACTGAGCAGACTCTATTGCAGGCGGCGCAATATATTGATCAACACACTGCTGCTGATATTATTGATATTAACTTAGGTTGTCCTGTGCCCAAGATTACTAAAACTGATGCAGGTTCGAAGTGGTTGCTTGATTCAAACAAGATTTATCAAATGGTGCATACTGTCGTTCAGAATGTTTCTAAACCTGTCAGCGTTAAAATGCGAATTGGGTGGGATCGTAAGCATATTTTTGCGGTTGAAAATGCATTGGCTGCTCAAGAGGCAGGTGCCAGTATGATCGCGATGCATGGTCGTACACGTAAGCAAATGTATCAAGGACAAGCAGACTGGGAAACGTTACATGAAGTAGCTAAGGTTCTTGATGTACCATTTGTTGCTAATGGAGATATCACTACTCCAGAATTAGCTCAAAAAGCCCTAAAAGAAATTGGTTCAACTGCGGTAATGGTTGGCCGAGCTGCTCTTGGTAATCCGTGGATTATCAAGGATATGGTTCACTATCTTGATACTGGTGAAAAGTTAATTCCGCAAACAGTAGCTGAAAAGGTTGCTACGGCTAAACACCAGCTGCAGGCATTAGTTGACTTAAAAGGTGAGCGGATAGCTGTTCCTGAGTTTCGTCAGCAAGCAGCCTACTATTTAAAAGGAATCCCGCGTTCAGCCAGAACTCGCGCTAAGATAAATGAGGTTTGGACTGCTCAGGAAGTTTATGATTTACTTGATAATTTTGCTGCTGAATATGAAAAGCGACAGGCAATGAAAGCTAAAAATGTTAAAACTAAACTAGTAATGGAGGAAAAATAATTGGCAAAAAATGAAATGAATGACCAACTTGTAGTTCGTCGCCAAAAGATGACAGAATTGCGGGACAAGGGAATTGAACCATTTGGACAAAGAAGATTTGATCGTCAAGATTTGGCAAGTACTTTAAACGAAAAATACGGTCAAGAAGATAAAGATGAATTGAACAATGATATGCCTAAGACCAAAGTAGCTGGTCGGATGCGTGCTAAGCGTGGCAAGGGTAAAGTCGGCTTTGCTGATCTATATGATCGCACGGGGAAAGTTCAAATTTATGTGCGTAAAGATATCGTTGGGGAAGAAAATTATCAAATCTTCAAGAAGGCAGATATTGGTGACTTTTTAGGTATTGATGGCGAAGTCATGAAGACTGATACTGGTGAGTTAACGATTAGAGCTACTCACGTTACTTTTTTATCGAAAGCATTGCGTCCATTACCTGAAAAATACCATGGTCTTAAGGATGTTGAACAGATTTATCGGCAACGGTATCTTGACCTAATTACTAATGATGAAAGTCGTAAGCGCTTTGCTAATAGAAGTAAGATTATTCAAGCCATTCGTGATTATTTAAATAAGCAAGATTTTCTAGAAGTCGAAACACCAGTCTTGCATAATATTCCGGGTGGAGCAGAAGCGCGTCCATTTATTTCGCACCACAATGCTTTAGATATTGATTTGTATATGCGGATTGCTCTAGAATTGCCACTTAAGCGACTAATTGTGGGTGATATGGAACGGGTATATGAAATTGGCCGGGTTTTCCGTAATGAAGGAATTGATACACATCACAATCCAGAATTTACTGAATTAGAAACTTATGCTGCATATTGGGACTTCCATGACGTAATGAATGAAGCAGAGGGTATTATCCGCGCTGCTGCTAAAGTTGTTAGCAATGATGGTAAGGTTAATTACCAAGGTACTGATATTGATTTAGGTAAACCATTTAGACGGGTTCATATGGTTGATCTAATCAAAGAGAAGACAGGAATTGATTTCTGGGAAAAGATGTCACTAGAAACAGCAACTAAACTTGCTGAAGATCATGGCATTAAGGTTGAAAGTTTTTGGCAAGTAGGTCATATTATCAACGCTTTCTTTGAAAAATACTGTGAAGAAACAATTGTTGATCCAACTTTTGTATACGGACATCCAGTTGAAATTTCGCCTTTAGCTAAGAAAAATGCTGATGATCCAAGATTTACTGACCGATTTGAAATTTATATCTTAGGTGAAGAATATGGTAATGCCTTTTCTGAACTAAACGATCCAGATGATCAACGGGCACGTTTTGAAGCTCAAATGGCTGAACGTGAGGCTGGCAATGATGAAGCTGATATGATCGATGAGGATTATTTGCGGGCAATGGAATATGGTATGCCGCCAACAGGTGGTTTAGGTATCGGGATTGATCGGTTAGTGATGCTTCTAACTGATGCGCCAGCAATTCGGGATGTTTTACTCTTCCCAACGATGCGTCCTGAAAAAGATGAAGAAATTGAACGTGAGTTACAAGCTGATTTAGCTAAACAAAAGCAAGAATAAACTTATTGTAAGCAATATAATTAGTCAAAAAGAGATTCTGTTAACGGAATCTCTCTTTTTCTTTCAAAAATAGTTTGCAAAATTAAAATAGTTTGCTATAATAAAATATGTCTTGCGGAAGTAGTTCAGTGGTAGAACATCACCTTGCCATGGTGGGGGTCGCGGGTTCGAATCCCGTCTTCCGCTTAATATGATTGACTCACCGATCTCGGTGAGTCTTTTTATTAAACGGGAAATAGCTCAGCTTGGTAGAGCGCTACGTTCGGGACGTAGAGGTCGCAGGTTCGAATCCTGTTTTCCCGATATCAACTGTCCGATAATGGGCAGTTTTTTTGTTGCTTGTAAAAACCAGAATATTAGCGTGGCTTAAAGGTCTTTGGTATAATGGTAACAACGTTTTTGACAAAAAATCATAAGGCAATTAAGGCAAATATTACGTTATTAAAAGGTGGTGCTATCGATGGAAACTTCTTATAGCAAAAGTGCAAATCAAATTATGGAAATTGCACGTGAACAAGCGCAAAAATTTCATCATCGACTGATTGGAACTGAACATTTATTATTGGCGATGGTGATTGAATCTGATGGCGAAGCTGGGAAAGATTTGCGTTCATGGGGCGTTACTCCTAAGGCAGTCAGTGAAGAAATTGAACGATATACAGGGTACGGCTCTGCAGCTAAAACATCTTACATGGAAATTTCTCCTCGTTTAGGTATGGCATTGACTTATTCTAAAAATATGGCTGTTCATATGGGGTATGACGAAGTTAATTCAAGATTTCTGCTAATAGGCTTGATTTCTAGTGAGCAAATTTTATCTGCTGTTATTTTACGTAATTTAAATGTTGATATTCATGAATTAGGACTTAATGTCAAAAAAGCATTGGCGATTACTCCTCCTGATAATCAGAATTATCAAGATTACGATGATTTGATTGATGCTAAACCGACAAATCCTGGAAGAAATAAGGCTAAAAGTTTGACTAAGACTTTGGATCAAGTTTCAGTAGACCTTAATGAACAGGCTAAAAATAATCAAATTGATCCCGTAATTGGACGCGAGCAAGAAGTAAGTCGGGTAATTGAGGTTTTGTCACGGCGAACTAAAAATAATCCGGTTTTGATCGGTGAGCCAGGTGTGGGTAAAACTGCGGTTGCTGAAGCAATTGCAACTGCGATTGTCAATAAAAAAGTGCCAGCTGACTTACTTAATAAACGAGTAATCTCATTAGACTTGGGGGGATTAGTTGCTGGTACTAAATATCGTGGTGAATTTGAGGAACGTTTAAAAAATATTCTCAAAGAAATCAAGCGTGATGGCAAAATTATTCTCTTTATTGATGAATTACATATGATAGTTGGAGCTGGCGGTGCAGAAGGGTCAATTGATGCGTCTAATATATTGAAACCGTCACTTGCTCGTGGCGATATTCAAATGATTGGTGCTACTACTTATAACGAATATCAAAAGTATATCGAAAAAGATCAAGCGTTGGCGAGACGGTTTCAGCAGGTTCGCCTAGACGAACCATCACGAGCTGAAACTTTGGCAATTTTGCAAGGTTTAAAGCCTAAGTATGAAAAATTTCATCACGTTAAAATTGCAGATGAAGCATTAGCTAGTGCGGTTGACTTGGCTACTCGGTATATTTCTAATCGGTATCTACCAGATAAAGCGATTGATTTAATTGATGAAGCTAGTGCGGCAGTTAAGATTGCACATCAGCCTAATCAACCTAGCAATCAGTTATTGCAACTGACCAAGCAAATTGCAACTATTACTGATGAAAAAAATCAGGCCGCAATTAATCAGAATTTTGTCCAAGCAGCTACTTTACAAGAAAAGCAGAATGCTTTACAAAATTGTAAAGCTCAATTGAATGCTAAGTTGGAACAAGGTGTTTCGGGGCAGGATACTGTTTTACCTAAAGATGTTGCCCAAGTAGTTTCTGCTTTGACTGGTGTACCAGCCACTCAAATGACTCAAAGCGAAACCAAACGATTAGCCGATCTAGAGCATGAGCTTCACAAGCGGATTGTTGGTCAGGATCAAGGAGTTAGGTCAGTCAGTCGTGCAATTAGGCGTAGTCGTAGTGGGATCAAGGATGAAAATCGTCCAATTGGCTCGTTTTTGTTCTTAGGACCAACAGGTGTAGGTAAGACGGAACTTGCCAAAGCGATTGCTGAAACAGTTTTTGATTCTGAGAATAATTTAATCAGAATTGATATGTCAGAATATATGGATCAGGTTGCCAGTAGTAAATTGATTGGTTCTGCACCAGGTTATGTTGGCTATGATGAAGGTGGTCAGTTATCTGAGAGGGTACGCCGCCACCCATATTCAGTGATTTTGCTAGATGAGGTAGAAAAGGCGCATCCTGATGTGTTTAATCTGCTATTACAAGTATTAGATGACGGCTTTTTAACGGACTCTAAGGGTCGAAAAATTGATTTCCGCAATACAATTATTATCATGACTTCTAATTTGGGTTCACGTTCTTTGTTTGAAACCAAACAAGTAGGTTTTGCGGCTAATGAAACTAGTCAGGCAAAGCAACAAAAAGAGCGCATTGATCGAGCTTTAAAACAATTCTTTAGACCAGAATTTTTGAATCGGATTGATGAAACTATCATTTTTGATGAGCTTGATCAAAAGCAATTACGGCAAATTGTAACTTTGCTAGTTCAAAGATTAGTTACTCGCATGCAAAAGCAAGGAATTCAGTTGAAATTGTCACCAGCTGCATTAGACAAAATTGCTAAGGATGGTTATAGTCCGCAGTGGGGAGCTAGACCTCTGCGTAGAGCTATTCAAACTGATATTGAGGACAAAATTGCTTCACTGCTGATTGCTGGTGATCTGCAGTCGGGAGATTTATTAAAGATTGGCAGCAGTCATGAAAAATTAAAATTTGCTGTAGTTAAAGCTGGCAATAGTGCTAGTAAATCAAGCTTAGTTAATTGACAAATGAAGTGTAACTTGTTACTATAATTGTTGATTTAAAAATGCTGAGTTTCAGAATTTTGCTGATCTATTGTCCAGCAGAATAATAAAAGACAAAAATGACGTGTGTTGTTTTTGTCTTTTTTATGCAAAAAATTCCAGTTTTTTATTTTTGTAATCGAAATGTAATATTTGCTTTCTCCAACAGAAAGGATGTTTCTCTTTGTTAAATGGACACGTAGTTAACTATGGTAAACACCGGACAAGACGTAGTTTTTCACGCATTAAAGAAGTGCTGGATCTACCTAACTTGACTGATGTACAGACTGAATCATACAAGTGGTTCCTTGATGAAGGTATCAAGGAAGTTTTTGATGATATTATGCCAATCAGTGATTATTCTGGTAAACTTTCCCTAGAATATATGGGCTATAAATTAGAAAAACCGAAGTATACGGTTGATGAGGCTCGTGATCACGATGCAACCTATTCTGCACCGATGCATGTTACGCTTAAACTCGCTAACCAAAAAACCGGTGAGATTAAGACCCAGGATGTTTTCTTTGGCGATTTGCCACTCATGACTGAATCTGGCTCTTTTATTATCAATGGTGCTGAGAGAGTTATTGTTTCACAATTGGTTAGATCACCGAGTGTTTATTATTCTGGTGATTATGATAAAAATGGTCGGCAAATCTTTGGTACAACAGTTATTCCTAACCGGGGTGCATGGTTAGAATACGAAACTGACGCTAAGAATATTTCATATGTTCGAGTTGATCGGACTCGTAAATTGCCATTAACTGTTTTAATTAGAGCAATGGGAATTGGCTCTGACAGTGACATTCTAGATATGTTTGGTGAGAGTGATACTCTGCAATTTACTTTGGATAAGGATGTCCATAAGAATCCAGCTGATTCTCGTGTTGCAGAGGCTTTAAAGGATGTTTATGAAAGATTGCGTCCTGGTGAACCGAAGACGACAGATTCGTCACGTTCATTGTTGTATTCACGTTTCTTTGATCCACGTCGTTATGATTTGGCACCTGTTGGTCGTTACAAGGTCAATAAAAAATTGTCGCTTAAGAATCGCCTTTATGGTCAAACCTTAGCTGAAACTTTAGCAGATCCAGATACTGGTGAAATTATTGCTAAAAAAGGTACGGTAATGACTCATGCTGTCATGGATACTTTGGATCCTTATCTTGACCGTGATGATTTTAAGATGGTAACGTATGAGCCTTCAAAAGAGGGGGTTTTACCTGATCCAATTACTGTTCAAGAAATTAAAGTCTTTTCTAAAGATAATCCTGAACGTGTTGTTAAGATTATGTCTAACGGTCATATTGACAAGAATATTAAATATTTAACTCCAGCTGATGTGTTAGCTTCAATCAATTACTTTTTCTTGTTACAAGATGGTATTGGTAACGTTGACGATATCGACCACTTGGGTAATCGGCGGATTCGCCGTGTTGGTGAATTGATGCAAAATCAATTACGAATCGGTTTATCCAGAATGGAACGAGTAGTTCGTGAACGGATGTCTACTCAGGATCAAGCAACAGTTACTCCACAACAATTGATCAATATTAGACCGATTGTTGCCAGCATCAAAGAATTCTTTGGTTCATCACAATTGTCGCAATTTATGGATCAACATAATCCTTTAGGCGAATTAACTCATAAGCGTCGGATGTCTGCATTAGGGCCTGGTGGTTTGACACGTGATCGTGCTGGATATGAAGTTCGGGATGTTCACTATACTCAATATGGTCGTTTATGCCCAATCGAAACTCCAGAAGGTCCTAACATTGGGTTAATTAACTCACTTGCCACATATGCAGTTATTAACAAGTATGGTTTTATTGAGACTCCTTATCGGCGAGTTTCATGGAAGACTCACAAAGTTACTGACAAGATTGACTATCTGACCGCTGACGTTGAGGATAATTATACGATTGCTGGAGCTAATACGCGGTTAAATCCAGATGGTTCTTTTAAAGATAAGTTGGTTTTAGCACGTCAAAAAGAAGACAACGTCGAAGTTAGTCCAGACAAGATTGACTATATGGACGTTATTCCTAAGCAAGTTGTGTCGGTTGCTTCGGCATGTATTCCATTTTTGGAAAATGATGACTCCAATCGTGCCTTGATGGGTGCTAACCAACAACGTCAGGCAGCTCCATTAATTAATCCGCATAGCTCACTAGTTGGTACTGGGATGGAGTATCGGGCAGCTCATGATTCGGGTGCGGCTTTGCTTGCTAAAGCAGATGGTCAGGTCGAATATGTTGATGCTGATACAATTCGCATTCGCCGTGAGGATGATACTTTAGATAAGTACACACTTGAAAAGTATCGTCGTTCCAACAACTCTAAATCTTACAATCAAACGCCAATTGTCAAATTAGGCGATCAAGTTGTCAAGGGTGAAGTTATTGCGAATGGTCCAACTATGGATAATGGTGAACTAGCTTTGGGACAAAACCCAGTAATTGCTTTCATGACCTGGAACATGTACAACTATGAAGATGCAATCTTGCTATCTGAGCGGTTAGTCAAAGATGATGTCTATACTTCAATTAGTATTGAAGATTATGAATCTGAAGCCCGTGATACTAAACTAGGACCAGAAGAAATTACACGTGAATTACCTAATGTTGGTGAGGATGCATTAAAAGATCTTGATGAGCACGGTATTATTCGGGTTGGTGCCGAAGTTCATGATGGGGACATCTTAGTTGGTAAGGTAACGCCTAAAGGAGTTACTGAATTATCAGCTGAGGAAAGATTATTGCATGCGATTTTTGGTGAAAAAGCTCGTGAAGTACGTGATACCTCATTGCGTGTACCACATGGTGGTGGCGGAATTGTCCGTGATGTAAAAGTTTATAATCGTGAAAACGGCGATGAACTTTCACCAGGTGTTAATACGCTAGTTCGGGTATATATTGCGCAGAAACGTAAAATTCAAGTCGGAGACAAAATGTCTGGTCGACATGGTAATAAGGGTACGGTAGCAGCTGTTATGCCTGAAGAGGATATGCCTTACTTACCAGATGGTACGCCAGTTGATATCTGTTTGAACCCAATGGGTGTTCCGTCACGTATGAATATCGGGCAGCTTTTGGAATTGCACTTAGGTAGAGCTGCTAATACGTTGGGTATCCATGTAGCTACCCCAGCCTTTGATGGTGCTAATGAGGACGATGTTTGGGATACAGTTCATAAAGCAGGAATTGACAAAGATGGTAAGACTGTTTTATATGATGGTCGTACAGGTGAGCCGTTCCATAACCGTGTTTCGGTCGGAATTATGCATTATCTGAAGTTAACTCACATGGTTGATGATAAGATTCATGCTCGTTCAATTGGGCCTTACTCATTGGTTACTCAACAACCTTTAGGTGGTAAAGCACAATTTGGTGGTCAGCGTTTTGGTGAAATGGAAGTTTGGGCTCTGGAAGCTTATGGTGCTGCGTATACTTTACAAGAAATTTTGACTTACAAGTCAGATGATGTTGTTGGTCGTGTCAAGGCATATGAGGCAATCGTCAAGGGTGAGCGAATTCCTAAGCCAGGTGTACCTGAATCGTTCCGAGTTTTGGTAAAAGAACTACAATCATTAGGACTAGATATCCGTGTACTTGATTTGGATCATAAGGAAGTTGAGTTGCGGGATATGGATGAAGATTCTAATGAGCATTTAAATATTGATACCTTATCGAAGATGGCTGAAGAACAAGAAAAGAAAAAGTTAGCCCAAGAAACTGTCAAGTCTGAAGACGAAGACACTAAAGAGTTACCAGCAAATGCTGAACCAGTGACTGATAACTCTAATGATGACACCAAAATTTCTAAATAAGTAGGAGGTTAAGCTTTTGATCGATGTAAATAAGTTTGAAAGTATGCAAATTGGACTTGCATCACCTAATAAAATCCGTAGCTGGTCATACGGTGAAGTCAAAAAACCGGAAACGATCAATTATCGTACTCTGAAACCAGAAAAAGATGGTTTATTTGACGAGAGAATATTTGGACCAACTAAAGATTGGGCTTGTGCCTGTGGTAAGTATAAGGGTGTTAGATATCGCGGAATTGTTTGTGATCGCTGCGGGGTTGAAGTTACTAACGCTAAAGTCAGACGCGAGCGGATGGGTCATATTGAATTAGCTGCTCCTGTTACTCATATTTGGTATTTCAAGGGAATTCCATCAAGAATGGGATTAATTCTTGATATTTCACCAAAGTTATTAGAAGAAGTAATTTATTTTGCAGCTTATATCGTGATTGATCCAGGTGATACAGATCTTGAATTTAAGCAGTTATTAACTGAAGCTGAATATCGTGAACAAAAAGGCAAGTATGGTAATCGCTTTACTGCTAAAATGGGTGCTGAAGCCATTCGAGATTTATTACGCAAAGTTGACTTAAATCAAGAAGTCGTTGATTTAAAGAAAGAACTAGAAACAGCAACTGGCCAAAAACGGACTAGAGCTATTCGTAGATTAGACATTTTAGATGCCTTTAAGGATTCGGGTAATAGTCCTGAGTGGATGGTAATGGATGCTGTTCCAGTTATTCCTCCGGACCTACGCCCAATGGTGCAACTGGAAGGTGGGCGATTTGCTACCTCTGATTTGAATGACTTATATCGGCGGGTAATTAATCGTAATAATCGGTTGAAGCGATTGCTTGATTTAAATGCACCAAATATTATTGTGCAAAATGAAAAGCGAATGCTGCAAGAAGCTGTTGATGCCTTAATTGATAATGGTCGCCGCGGTCGACCAGTTGTTGGACCAGGTAATAGACCTCTAAAATCCTTATCACACTTACTTAAGGGTAAACAGGGACGTTTCCGTCAAAACTTGCTTGGTAAACGGGTTGATTATTCTGGTCGTTCGGTTATCGATGTTTCACCAAAATTAAAATTTTACCAGTGTGGTGTTCCACGTCCAATGGCTTTGGAATTGTTTAAACCATTTGTAATGCATGAACTGGTTAAGCGCGGAATTGCATCCAATATTAAGAGTGCTAAGCGTAAGATTGATCGTGAAGACGATGATGTCTGGGATGTACTTGAAGATGTTATCAAAGAAAGAACGGTTTTGTTAAATCGGGCGCCGACATTGCACCGATTGAGTATTCAAGCTTTTGAACCGGTTTTGGTACCAGGTAAGTCAATTCGGTTACATCCATTAGCCTGTGAAGCTTATAATGCCGACTTTGATGGTGACCAGATGGCGATTCACGTGCCATTATCTGATGAAGCCGTAGCTGAGTCACGAATGTTAATGATGGCTTCGCACCATATCTTGGCGCCTAAAGATGGTAAGCCGATCGTAACTCCATCTCAGGATGTTGTGTTAGGTAATTATTGGTTAACCCAAGCAGAACGTGGCCGCGAGGGTGAGGGTATGATTTTTAATTCGATTGCTGAAGCTACAATAGCTTATAACAATGGGATAATTCATTACCATACTATTATTGGGCTTAATGCTGCGTCGATGCCTGATAAAACTTGGCCTAAGGATTGCGAAAATGGTATTTTTGTAACTACCTATGGTAAGGCGATTTTTAACCAAATTTTCCCTGAAGATTACTTCTATGTTAATGAACCAACTGAAGAGAACTTGAATAATCCACTGGCTAGGAAGTATTTCTTAGAACCAGGTGAAGATATTTATGAGAAGATTGATAATATTGGATCTGACTTAGTGGATACTCCATTTAAGAAGTCATTCTTATCGGATTCAATTGCCACAATTTATAAGTACTATAAAGTACAAAGAACCTCAGATTATTTAGATGACTTAAAGACTTTGGGTTATACCAGTTCAACAACTTCTGGTATTACTATTGGGATGACTGATGTTCCAGAAATTGATGATAAAGATGAAAAGGTAGACAAAGCCCATAAGCAAGTTGACGTAGTTTCTAAGCAATTCAGACGTGGTTTGATTACTGAACAAGAACGTCACGATCGTGTAATTAGTATTTGGAATGATTGTAAGGATCAAGTTCAGGACGAAATTGCCCAAATTTATGATCCACATAATCCAATTACAATCATGGCTGACTCGGGTGCGCGTGGTAACATTTCCAACTTTACTCAGCTGGCCGGAATGCGTGGCTTGATGGCTACTCCTAACGGTGGACTATTTGAAATTCCAGTTACTTCAAACTTTAAAGAAGGTTTGTCCGTTTTGGAGCTGTTCATGTCAACTCACGGTGCTCGTAAGGGAATGACTGATACGGCGCTAAAGACTGCTCAGTCTGGTTACTTAACTAGACGTTTGGTTGATGTTGCCCAAGATGTGATTATTCGTGAAGAAGACTGTGGAACTGACCGTGGTATTGTGGTTCACGCGATTATGGAAGGTGACGAATTAATCGAGCCGTTGTTTGATCGACTACTTGGACGTTTTACTGGTGAAACTGTTAAAGATCCACAAACAGGTGAAACAATTGTTGGTCCTGACGTAATGTTAGACGAAAAGCTAGCACATCAGATTTGTGATGTTGGTGTAACTAACGTTAAGATTCGTTCGATTTTAACTTGTGATACTTCACATGGTGTTTGTCGTAAATGTTACGGAATGAACCTAGCTACTGCTGAAGAAGTAGAAGTCGGTGAAGCAGTTGGTACTGTTGCCGCTCAATCAATTGGTGAACCAGGTACGCAACTTACTTTACGTACTTTCCACAATGGTGGGGTTGCTGGTGCTGAGGATATTACTCAAGGGTTGCCTCGTGTGCAAGAATTGTTTGAAGCAAGAAATCCTAAAGGTCGTGCGGTTATTTCTGAAGTTGACGGTGTAATTGATTCAGTTCAAGAAAATCCGGCGGAGCATACACGTGAAATTACTGTTAAAGGTAAGATTGATACTAGAAGTTATAGTGTGCCATATACTGCTTCAGTAGCTGTTGCAGAAGGTGATGAGGTTCGCCGTGGTGATAAGCTGACTTTGGGATCAGTCGATCCAAAAGAATTAATTCAGGTAACTGATACTTTAACTACTGAAGAATATATTTTAGTTGAAGTTCAAAAAGCCTATCGAATGCAGGGGGTTGATATTTCTGATAAACACGTCGAAGTATTGACTAGACAAATGCTGCAAAAGGTTCGAGTACTTGATCCAGGTGAAACAGATCTATTACCAGGTGAAACTTTAGACATCGATCAATTTAAGGAACGTAACAAATCAGTTATTATTTCTGGTGGGATACCTGCAACTGCACAGAGCATAATTTTGGGTATTACTAAGGCTGCGCTCGAAACTAACAGTTTCTTGTCTGCCGCTTCGTTCCAGGAGACGACTCGTGTTCTGACTGATGCTTCTATTAGAGGCAAGAATGATCCATTGCTTGGATTAAAAGAAAATGTTATTATCGGAAAAATTATTCCGGCTGGTACTGGTCTCCCAGTTTACCGTGATATGGAACCTGATGCTGATGTTAAGAAGCCGAAGTCTGTTTATTCAATTGCTGATATTGAAAAGCAGATGAAGGAAGCTGACAAGGCAAAGGTGCCACAAAAATAGATAAAAAAGTGTTCTACTATGATTTTTAGTAGAACACTTTTTAGTTGAAAGGCAGTTGCAATATTAATCCTAAGAATAAATATGGGATAAAGGCAACTGCTTTTTGTGTTGAATATTTTTTACGTTGGAAACAAAAGTACAAAATTAAACAAACTGATCCAGTTAAAAAAACTAGATTAGCGAAATGAGGACTAAAGAAAAATACTAGAACTAGATAAATAATTAAGTCGCCGCTACCAAGTTTGTGTTGCCAAACGAACGTTATCAATAGTAGTGAAATTGGCAAAAATTCTAGGTAATCAAGCAATTGATAGTGAGACAAGCTAGTAAGTCTAATGAAAGCTAAAAAAATTGCTGGCAAAATCATCACTAGATGAAACTCTTGCACTTCGAAATCGCAAATCGCGGCTAATAAAATCGAAAAAAGAATAATACAGGTTAAGAGATCATTGGATTGACTCAAATCCAGGCTTATAAAGGAGAAACCACCGAATGCTTCAATTATTGGTAATTTCACTGGAATAGGATTGTGGCAATAGCTGCACTTACCGTGCAAAAAAAGATAAGAAATTAGTGGTATTTCATCCAGCAAGCCTAGTTCGGTATAACAAATTTGACAGTAAGAGTGTGGAGACCAAAAATTTGCTTGATCAAACCGATCGCAGATAAGGGCAGCGTGTGAGGCAACACAAGCTCCGATTAAAAAGTTAGTAATTGAATAAAACCATTCCATAATAAGCTCCTTAGTTTTTTAATTCAAACATAAGTATGAAAAATATTGCAGTTTATTTTTTAAAATAAATAATAGCAATTGATTTATCTCTAAAAACGAGTACAATAGATTTGTATGTTTTTAATGATTATTCAGGATCTAAAAAAGAAACTCCTGGATGTGTGAACACAACAATTATTTTTTTAGGAGGAAACATTTAATGCCAACCATTAATCAATTGGTAAGAAAAGGCCGTCACACTAAGACGACTAAATCAAAATCACCAGCCCTAAGTTACGGCTACAACAGTATGAAGAAGGAATTAGTATTCAACCCAGCACCACAAATGCGTGGTGTTGCAACTCGTGTTGGTACTATGACACCAAAGAAGCCAAACTCAGCATTACGTAAGTATGCCCGTGTTCGTTTGTCAAACTTAATCGAAGTTACTGCATATATTCCTGGTGAAGGCCACAATTTGCAAGAGCACTCCGTTGTTTTAATCCGTGGTGGACGTGTAAAGGACCTTCCTGGTGTTCGTTATCATATTGTTCGTGGTGCGCTTGATACTGCTGGTGTTGACGGCAGAAAACAAGGTCGTTCCAAGTACGGTGCCAAGAAAGATTAAGGAGGAGTTAAATAATGCCTAGAAAAGGACATGTAACTAAAAGAGACGTTTTAGCAGATCCAGTATATAATTCAAAACTTGTTACCAAGTTAATCAACCATTTGATGGTTGATGGTAAGAGAGCTAAGGCTTCCTCTATTCTTTATGATGCTTTTGATATTATCAAGGACAAGACCGATAAAGAGCCACTTGATGTTTTTGAAGAAGCAATGAACAATGTGATGCCTGTTTTGGAAGTTAAAGCACGCCGGATCGGTGGTTCTAACTATCAAATTCCAGTTGAAGTACGTCCAGAAAGAAGAACTACTTTAGGTTTAAGATGGCTTGTTTCATACGCACGTTTACGTAATGAACACACAATGGATGAACGCTTAGCTAATGAAATTATCGACGCTTCAAATAACACTGGTTCAGCAGTCAAGAAGCGTGAAGATGTTCACCGGATGGCTGAAGCTAACCGGGCATTTGCTCACTACCGCTTCTAATTTGATTAATTTTTTAAGGAGATAAGAATTTATGGCTAATAAGCGTGAATTTCCATTAGAAAAGACGCGTAATATTGGTATCATGGCCCACATCGATGCGGGTAAGACTACCACTACTGAACGTATCCTTTACTACACTGGTAAAATCCATAAAATTGGTGAAACCCACGAGGGTGACAGCCAAATGGACTGGATGGATGAAGAAAAAGAACGTGGGATTACCATTACATCAGCTGCTACTACAGCTCAATGGAAAGACTACAGAATTAACATTATTGATACACCAGGACACGTTGACTTCACTATCGAAGTTGAGCGTTCATTACGTGTGCTTGATGGTGCTGTAACTGTGCTTGATGCACAAGCTGGGGTTGAACCACAAACTGAAAATGTTTGGCGTCAAGCTGAAACTTATGGTGTTCCAAGAATCGTATTCATCAACAAGATGGATAAAATTGGTGCAGATTTTGATAAATCAGTTACTTCTTTACATGAACGGTTAAATGCTAACGCTATAGCAGTACAAATGCCAATTGGTTCTGCTGATACTTTTGAAGGTGTTATCAATTTAATTGATATGGAAGCTGATATTTACGACGAAGATAAGCTTGGTTCAAGTTGGGAAACTGTTGCAGTACCTGATGAATACAAAGAAGAAGCTGAAAAGCGTCGTAATGAATTAATTGAGCAAGTAGCTGACGTTGATGATGGCATCATGGAAAAGTACCTTAATGGTGATGAAATTTCTATCGATGAATTAAAAGCTGCTATTCGTAAGGCTACCTTGGACTTAAAGGCTTTCCCAGTTTTTGCTGGTTCGGCATTTAAGAACAAGGGTGTACAAATGATGCTTGACGGTGTGGTTGATTACTTACCATCACCATTAGATGTTAAGCCTTATGTTGCTCATGATCCTAAGACTGACGAAGAAGTTGAATTAGTTGCAGGAGATGACAAGCCATTCTCAGCTTTAGCCTTTAAGATTGCTACTGACCCATTTGTTGGTCGTTTAACTTATATTCGTGTTTATACTGGTTCACTTGAATCGGGTTCATACGTGTTGAATGCTTCTAAGAATAGTCGTGAACGTGTTGGTCGTTTGCTTCAGATGCATGCTAACTCAAGAAGTGAAATTTCAGAAGTCTTTTCAGGTGATATTGCCGGTGCAATCGGCTTGAAAAACACTACTACTGGTGATTCATTGACTGATCCAGATCATCCATTAATTTTGGAAAGTTTGGAAGTTCCAGATCCAGTTATTCAAGTTTCAATTGAGCCTGAATCAAAGGCTGACCGTGATAAACTTGATGTTGCTTTGCAAAAACTGACTGAAGAGGATCCTACTTTTAGAGCCGAAACTAACGCTGAAACTGGGCAAACTTTGATTTCTGGGATGGGTGAATTACACTTACAGATCATGGTTGAACGTATGAAACGTGAATTCCATGTCGAAGCTAAGATTGGTGAGCCACAAGTTGCTTATCGTGAGACATTCACTAAGAGTGCCAAGGCTCAAGGTAAGTTTGTTCGTCAATCCGGTGGTAAGGGTCAATATGGTGATGTTTGGGTTGAATTTACTCCAAATGATCGCGGTAAAGGCTACGAATTCGAAGATGCCATTGTTGGTGGTGTAGTTCCTCGTGAATTTATTCCTTCAGTTGATGCTGGACTGCAAGAATCAATGCAGAATGGTATTTTAGCTGGATATCCACTGATTGATGTTAAGGCTAAACTTTATGATGGTAGTTATCACGAAGTCGATTCAAGCGAAACTGCCTTTAAGGTTGCTGCTTCATATGCATTAAGAAATGCTGCACCTAAGGCTGGTGCTGTTATCTTGGAACCAATCATGAAGGTACAAGTAATTACTCCTGAAGAATATCTTGGTGATGTAATGGGCTCGATTACTGCACGTCGTGGTACGATGGATAACATGCAAGATCGTTCAGGTGCTAAAGTATTGAATTCAATGGTGCCACTTGCTGAAATGTTTGGTTATGCAACTACTTTGCGTTCGTCAACTCAAGGTCGTGGGACATTTACAATGGTATTTGATCACTATTCACCAACTCCTAAGTCAATTCAAGAAGATATTATTAAGCAACGTGGTGGAAAGTCCGAATAACTTACGATAATAATTTTAAATAATCGAGATACTGGTAGAGCCAGTATCTCTTTTTTTATAAGTAGATATTTTTAGTTTTTATAAAATATTTATATGGTGAAAATACAATTTATTTTAATCAGTAATTTTGTTAGAAAATGATCTAAAAAATATAATTAAAAGCCTGTAAGCCTTGATATTTCAACTAAAAGCAGGTATACTAGTCTTTGTGTGTTTAGGGCATATTCTGTCTTAAGCCGCGAAATGTAGTAAAGCGTTGATGCAAAAGGTTGCGGCACACCAGGCTGCATTGCCACAGGAGGCGTAGCCGGTAATTTTTGCGGAGGCTAGTCATCTTTTAAAGAAGACGTATAAGGAGGTAATTCAATGGCAAGTCAATCTATTCGGATAAGACTTAAGTCTTACGAACATGGTATTCTCGATGAATCAGCTGCTAAGATTGTAGCTACTGCGAAGAGAACTGGTGCTGAAATTTCAGGTCCAGTTCCACTTCCAACTGAAAGAGTTTTGTTTACTGTTCTTCGTTCACCACATAAGAACAAGGATTCACGTGAACAATTTGAAATGCGCACGCATAAGCGGTTAATCGACATTTTAAATCCAACACCTAAGACTGTTGATTCTTTAATGAAGCTCGATCTACCAAGTGGTGTAGACATCGAAATCAAATTATAATTTTTAAAGAGAAAGAGGTGTAATCATGACCAAAGGAATCTTAGGAAAAAAAGTCGGTATGACTCAAATTTTCACTAAAGATGGTATCCTTGTCCCTGTAACTGTTGTCGAAGCAACACCTAACGTTGTTATGCAAGTTAAGACTGTTGAATCAGACGGCTATGAAGCAGTGCAATTGGGTTACCAAGATAAGCGTGAAGTTTTGAGCAACAAACCAGAAAAAGGTCATGCTTCTAAAGCAAAGACTTCGCCTAAGCGCTTCATACGTGAAATCCGCGGAGTTGAGCTTAAGGACTACGAAGTCGGCTCAGAAATAACTGTGGACACATTTAAGGATGGCGACGTTGTTGACGTTACCGGAATTACAAGAGGTCATGGATACCAGGGTAACATTAAGCGTTGGAACCAATCACGTGGACCAGAAACTCACGGATCAAGATATCACAGAATTCCTGGTTCAATGGGTTCAATCATTAATCGTGTACCAAAGGGTAAGAGATTACCAGGTCACATGGGTACTAAGAAAGTTACCATTGAAAACTTAGTAATTGAAAAAGTTGTAGCAGATAAGAATGTTTTGCTGATTAAAGGCAATGTTCCTGGTGCTAAGAACTCATTAATTACTGTTAAATCTGCTGTTAAGATTAATAAGTAGAAAGGAGGACAAGAATGGCTAATTTAAAAGTTATCGATCAAACAGGCAAAGATGCTGGTGAAGTTACTTTAAATGATCAAGTATTTGGGATTAAACCAAACGAAAGTGTTGTGTTTGATGCAATTATCAGACAAAGAGCTGGTAAGCGTCAAGGTACTTCTAAAGTTAAGAATAGATCTGCAGTTCGCGGTGGTGGTAAAAAGCCATGGAAGCAAAAGGGTACTGGACGTGCTCGTCAAGGTTCCATCAGATCACCACAATGGCGTGGTGGTGGTGTAGTATTTGGCCCAACTCCTCGCTCATATTCATACTCAATGCCAAGAAAGCAACGCCGGTTGGCTATCAAGTCAGTTCTTTCTCAAAAATTACTTGACAATGACTTAGTTGTTTTAGATCAATTGACTATGGCTGCTCCAAAGACTAAAGAGCTTAAGTCAACTTTAGATGGTTTAAAAGTTGAAGGTAAGGTTTTAATTGTTTCAGAAGATAGAAACGTACAACTTTCGGCTAAAAATTTACCTAAGGTTAAAGTAGTTACTATTAATGGCGTAAATGTTGAAGATGTTGTTAATTGTGACAAGATGATTTTGACTAAAGACGCTGTGGAAAAGCTAGAAAAGAATGTTGAGGGGGCTTCAGAAAAATGAGTGCACATGATATCATTTTAAGACCTGTCATTACTGAA
Source organism: Lactobacillus sp. ESL0684 (assembly GCF_029392675.1). Taxonomy (NCBI): domain Bacteria; kingdom Bacillati; phylum Bacillota; class Bacilli; order Lactobacillales; family Lactobacillaceae; genus Lactobacillus; species Lactobacillus sp. ESL0684. The sequence goes on from NZ_CP113941.1 coordinate 467,369, forward strand.
AAGTCAACGAACTTAATGGATGATAAGAAGTACACTTTCAACGTGCTTTTGACCGCAACCAAAACACAAGTTCGCAATGCTGTTGAAGAAATCTTTGATGTTAAAGTCAAAAAAGTTAATATCATGAATGTTCGCGGAAGCGACAAACGTGTTGGTCGTTACACTGGTAAGACCGCTCGCAGTCGTAAAGCAATCGTAACTTTAACTGACGATTCAAATGACATTAAGATTTTCAAAGACGAAGAGAATAAAGAAAACAAGTAATAGGAGGTCAGTCAATTGGCTATTAAAATTTATAAGCCAACCACAAATGGTCGCCGTAATATGACTTCTTCCGACTTTGCTGAGATTACTACTAGCAAGCCAGAACGGACTCTGTTAGAATCACAATCACATACAGCAGGTCGTAATTCATATGGTCATATTACTAGTAGACATCGTGGTGGTGGACATAAGCAAAAGTACCGTATTATCGATTTTAAGCGTAATAAGGACAATACTAAAGCAGTTGTTAAGACAATCGAATACGATCCAAATAGAACTGCTAATATTGCTCTTCTTCACTACACTGACGGTGTGAAAACTTATATTTTAGCACCTAAAGGCTTAAAAGTCGGTGATGTTGTTGAATCTGGTGCTGATGCAGACATCAAGCCAGGTAATGCTTTACCACTTAAGAATATTCCTACTGGTACTTCAATTCACAATATTGAATTGAAACCTGAAAAAGGTGGTCAATTAGTTAGAAGTGCTGGTACTAGTGCTCAAGTATTAGGTGTTGATGGCAACTATACCTTAGTTAGACTACAAAGTGGTGAAGTTCGTAAGATTTTATCTGCTTGTCGTGCAACTATTGGTGTTGTTGGTAATGAGCAACATTCATTAATTCAACTTGGTAAAGCTGGTCGTAGTCGTTGGTTGGGTAGACGTCCTCAATCTAGAGGTTCTGTAATGAACCCTAACGATCACCCACATGGTGGTGGTGAAGGTAAAGCTCCAGTTGGACGTCCACAACCTATGACTCCTTGGGGTAAGAAGAGTCGTGGCGTTAAGACTAGAAATTCTAAGAAAGCCAGCGAGAAGTTAATTATTCGTCACCGTAAGGGTAGCAAATAATAAAAGGAGGGTTAATTAATGAGCCGTAGTATTAAAAAAGGGCCTTTTGCTGATGAGTCATTGTTAAAAAAGGTCAATGCACAAGCTGATGCGGATAAGAAGCAAGTTATTAAAACTTGGTCACGTCGTTCAACTATTTTCCCTTCCTTTGTTGGTTTGACTATAGCTGTTTACGATGGTAGAAAGCATGTTCCAGTTTATATTACTGAAGACATGGTTGGTCATAAATTAGGTGAATTTGTCCCAACGAGAACATTCCGTGGACACAAGACATCTGACGATAAAGCCACTGCAAAAGCTTAAAGGAAGGAGAAACACTTAAATGGCAGAACAAATTAGTTCAGCTAAGGCTGAAGCAAGAACTGTTCGGATTACTGCAAGAAAAGCTCGTTTAGTTATCGACTTAATTCGTGGTAAAGACGTTGCTGAAGCGTTAGCAATTTTGCAATTCACGCCTAGAGCTGCTTCCCCAATCGTTGAAAAAGTTTTACGTTCAGCTATTGCTAACGCAGAACACAACTACGATCTTGAGAGTGCAAATTTATACGTATCTGAAGCATATGTTAACGAAGGTGCAACTTTAAAGAGATTTCGGCCACGTGCCAAAGGTATGGCTTCTCCAATCAATAAGAGAACTAGCCATATAGTTGTTGTAGTTTCAGAAAAGAACGATTAAGGGAGGTATATTAATGGGTCAAAAGATTAACCCAAATGGGTTCCGTCTCGGCGTTATTCGCGATTGGGAATCTAAATGGTATGCTGACAGAGGTTATAAGGAAACTTTAAATGAAGATTTACGCATTAGAAAATTTATTTCTAAAAAGTTAAAATCCGCCTCTGTTTCTACTGTTGAAATTGAACGTGCAGCAAACAGAATCAATGTCTCAATCAATACTTCAAAACCAGGAATGGTTATTGGTAAGGGCGGTTCTGAGGTTGAAACATTAAGAAAAGAATTAAATGCTTTAACTAAGAAACAAGTTCACGTCAATATTGTTGAAATTAAGAAACCAGATCTTGATGCCAAGCTTGTAGCTGATAGTATTGCTAGTCAACTAGAAGCACGTATTGCTTTTAGACGTGCAATGCGTCAAGCTACTCAAAGAACTATGCGTGCAGGTGCCAAAGGAATTAGAGTGCAAACCTCTGGTCGTCTAAATGGTGCTGATATGGCAAGAAGAGAATGGCACACAGAAGGTCGTGTTCCATTGCAAACTTTGAGAGCTGATATTGATTATGCTTGGGTAAATGCTTACACTACATATGGTGAAATTGGTGTCCAAGTTTGGGTCAACCGTGGCGAAGTCTTGCCTACTAAGAGCAAGCAACCCGCTAAAGCTGCGAAGGGAGGAAACAAATAATGCCTTTAGTACCAAAACGAGTAAAACACCGTCGTGAATTCCGTGGTAAGATGCGTGGTGCTGCTAAAGGTGGCAAGACAATCGCTTTTGGCGAATATGGCTTGCAAGCCCTCGAATCGCACTGGATTACTACTCAACAAATTGAAGCTGCTCGTGTAGCGATGACTCGTTACATGAAGCGTGGTGGTAAAGTTTGGATCAGAATTTTCCCTCAAAAGTCATACACTGCTAAAGGTGTTGGTGTACGTATGGGTTCTGGTAAAGGTGCACCTGCTGGCTGGGTAGCTGTAGTAAAAAGAGAAAAGATTATGTTTGAAATTGGTGGTGTTGATGAAGCAACTGCTCGTGAGGCTTTAAGACTTGCTTCAACTAAATTACCAATCAAATGTAAGTTTGTAGCTAAAAGTTCGGAAGTAGGTGGCAATTCTAATGAAGACTAAGGATATCAGAGCGCTAACCACTGAGCAAATGTTGGATAAGGAAAAGCAATATAAAGAAGAACTTTTTAATTTGCGTTTTCAACAAGCAACGGGTCAATTAGAAAATACCGCTCGCCTAAGTAAAGTCCGTAAAAACATTGCTAGAATTAAAACAATTCTCAGTGAAGATGCACTGAAAAAAGATTAGTGGAAGGGAGTTATTAACTTGAGCGAATCAATCGAAAGAAATCATCGTCATGTATATCAAGGTCGTGTAATTTCTGATAAGAACGACAAGACAATTACTGTTGTTGTTGACACTTATAAGAACCACCCTGTTTATAAGAAGCGCATTAGATATTCTAAGAAATATTATGCACAAGATGAAAATAATGAAGCTAAAGTTGGCGATACTGTTCGTATCATGGAAACTCGTCCATTGTCTCGTACAAAGCGCTTCCGTTTAGTAGAAATTGTTAAAAAATCTGTTTAATTTTGCGGATTTTATGAGGGGAGGATTAAACAGTGATTCAAAATGAATCCCGTTTGAGAGTTGCTGATAACTCTGGTGCTAGAGAACTATTAGTTATTAGAGTCTTAGGTGGATCAAAGCGTAAGACCGGTAACATCGGTGATGTCGTAGTAGCAACTGTTAAACAAGCAACACCAGGTGGCGTTGTCAAAAAAGGTGACGTTGTTAAAGCTGTCATTGTTAGAACAAAATCAGGCGCTCGTCGCGAAGATGGCTCATATATCAAGTTTGATGAGAATGCTGGCGTAGTTATTAATGCAGATAAGAGCCCACGTGGTACTCGTATCTTTGGGCCTGTTGCACGTGAGTTACGTGAGCACGATTTTATGAAGATCGTCTCTCTTGCTCCTGAAGTCTTATAATTAAGTGAGGTGCACTGATGTTTGTTAAAACTGGTGACAAAGTAAAAGTTATTGCCGGAAAAGATAAAGGTAAAGAAGGTACTGTTCTTTCAGTTAATGTCAAGAAAAACCGTGTGGTTGTAAAAGGCGTAAATACTGTTAAAAAACATGAAAAGCCTTCACAAAATAATTCTAACGGTGGTGTGGTTGAATCAGAAGGTTCAATTCACGCATCCAATGTTAAAGTTATTGCAAAAGCTGAAAACAAAAAAGAAGATAAGGAATAGAGAGGAGGATACAAATGGCAAATTATTTAGCTCAAGAATATAAAGAAAAAATGGTTCCAGCAATGCAGGAAAAATTTAGTTATGACTCTGTTATGCAGGTACCAAAGATCGAAAAAGTAGTCTTGAACATGGGTGTTGGTGATGCAGTTTCTAATGCTAAAAATTTAGATGAAGCTGTTGAAGAATTAACTTTGATTTCTGGTCAAAAGCCATTGGTTACAAAGGCTAAGAAATCCATTGCTAACTTCCGTTTGCGTGAAGGTATGTCTATTGGTGCTAAGGTTACTCTTAGAGGGAATAGAATGTATGATTTCTTATATAAGTTAATCAACGTATCTCTTCCACGTGTTCGTGACTTTCGCGGTGTTTCAAGTCGGTCATTTGACGGTCGTGGCAACTACACTTTAGGTATTAAAGAGCAATTGATTTTTCCCGAAATTGACTTTGATAAGGTAAACCGTACTAGAGGTTTAGATGTTGTTATCGTTACTACTGCCAATACAGACGAAGAAGCACGTGAGCTTTTAAGTCAATTTGGTATGCCGTTTGCAAAATAATGGAGGACATTAATGGCTAAAACATCACAAAAAATCAGAAATCATCGTCCTGCTAAATTTTCATCACGCGAATATACTCGCTGTGAGCAATGTGGTCGTCCACACTCAGTATACCGTAAGTTTGGCTTATGCCGTATTTGCTTGAAAGATTTAGCTCACAAAGGTCAAATCCCAGGTCTTAAAAAGGCTAGTTGGTAATACGGTTAGGAGGATAGCATAATGGTCATGACAGATCCGATCGCAGATTATTTGACTAGAATTAGAAATGCCAACATGGCAAAGCATGATTCAGTTGAAATTCCTGCATCAAATATTAAAAAATCTATTTCGGAAATTTTGAAACGCGAAGGTTTTATCCGTGATTACGAAGTTGCTGATGATAACAAACAAGGCATTATCAAGGTTTTCTTGAAATATGGTCCAAACGGAGAACGTGTCATTTCAGGTTTAAAACGTATTTCTAAGCCAGGTCTTAGAAATTATGTAAGTGCTGAAGACTTACCTAAAGTTCTTAATGGTTTAGGTATTGCCGTCGTTTCTACTTCTGCCGGTGTAGTTACCGATAAGGAAGCAAGACAGAAAAACGTCGGTGGCGAAGTTCTTGCGTACGTTTGGTAATTCTGACAGAAAGGAGAACATGCAATGAGCCGTATAGGTTTAAAAACAATTGAGGTCCCTGAAAGTGTCACTGTTACCAAAGAAGGCGACAATATAACTGTTAAGGGCCCAAAGGGTGAATTAACTAGATACTTTGACCCAAAGATTACTTTCAATCAAGCTGATGGCAAAATCAACTTTTCTCGTTCAAATGAAAATGATAAAGCACTTCATGGCACTGAGAGAGCTAATTTAGCTTCAATGGTTGAAGGCGTAGTTAATGGCTATAAGAAGACTTTAAAGTTGATTGGTGTTGGTTACCGTGCTACTACTCAAGGTGACAAGTTAACTTTAAACGTTGGATATTCACAACCAGTTGAAATGACTGCACCTAAGGGAATTTCCGTTAAAGCTACTTCAGCAACTGAAATTGAAGTAGAAGGAATTTCTAAACAAGGTGTAGGTCAATTTGCTGCTGAAATCCGCGGTGTACGTCCACCTGAGCCTTATAAGGGTAAAGGTATTCGTTATGTTGACGAATACGTACGTCGTAAGGAAGGTAAAACAGGTAAATAATAATTAATTTTTTTGAGGTGAAATTGTGATTTCAAAACCAGATAAAAACAAGTTACGCTTAAAGCGTCACAAACGTATTCGTGGCAAGATTTCTGGTACTGCTGAGCGCCCACGCTTAAGCGTTTTTCGTTCAAACAAAAACATCTACGCTCAATTAATTGATGACGTAGCGGGTGTAACGCTAGCAAGTGCCTCAACTTTAGACGATTCTATTGCTAAGGATTCCACTAAAGTAGAACAAGCAGAAGCTGTTGGTAAAGCAATCGCTGAAGCAGCAAAAGCTAAGAACATTACAAATATTGTTTTTGATAGAAGTGGTTATTTATACCATGGCCGTATTTCAGCCTTGGCAGATGCTGCTCGCGAAAACGGATTAGATTTCTAGGAAGGAGAATAATACATGGCAAACCGCAACGATTCTCGTAATAATCGCAGAAATAAAGACGACATCGAAGATCAGTTAGTATCAATTAATCGTGTCACTAAGGTTGTCAAGGGTGGTCAGCGAATGAGATTTGCTGCCTTGGTAGTTGTTGGCGACAAAAAAGGTCGTGTAGGCTTTGGTACTGGTAAAGCTCAAGAAGTTCCAGAAGCAATCCGTAAGGCTGTTGAAGCTGGTAAAAAGAACATGATTAATGTTCCTACGGTTGGTACTACCATTCCTCACGAAGTAATTGGTCACTATGGTTCAGGTAGTATTTTGTTTAAGCCTGCACCAGCTGGTTCAGGTATTGCAGCTGGTGGTGCTGTTCGTATCGTAATGGATATGGCAGGTATTGCTGACGTTACTTCTAAGTCACTTGGTTCCAATACACCAATTAATGTTGTACGTGCAACAATTGATGGTTTGAAAAAACTTAGAACGAGTGAAGAAGTTGAAAAGCTTCGCCACGCAGATTTAGATTAGGGAGACAATAAATGACTGAATTAAAAGTTACTTTAATTAGAAGTGCTGCGCACCGTCTACCTAACCAAAAGAAAATTGTTAAGGCTCTTGGCTTAGGTAGAGTTAACAGCTCAGCTGTTCTACCAGACAATGCTGCTACACGTGGGGCACTGATGAAGATTGCTCACTTAATTTCTGTTGAAGAAATTAATAAATAATTTATTGAGGAGGTGCCGAATTAATGAAGCTTCATGAATTACATGCTGCAGAGGGTTCACGCAATACTAGAAAACGTGTTGGACGTGGTACTTCAAGTGGTTATGGTAAGACTTCTGGTCGTGGACAAAAGGGTCAATTGGCCCGTCAAGGCGGACATACTCGTTTAGGTTTTGAAGGTGGCCAAATGCCATTGTTTAGAACTATGCCTAAGCGTGGTTTTAAGAATGTCAACCGTAAAGAATATGCAATTGTTAATTTAGATGACTTAAACAAGTTTGAAGATAACAGTGATGTAACTATTACTGATCTAAAAGAAAAAGGCTTGGTAAAGAAAGAGTTATCAGGTGTTAAAGTACTTGCTAAAGGCGAGTTAAAAGTTAAGTTAAATGTAAAGGTTAATAAAGTTTCCGCTGCTGCCAAAAAAGCTATTGAAGCAGCTGGTGGATCTGTTGAGGTGATCTAATGTTTTCGACCTTGAAGAACGCCTTTAAGGATAAAGAAATTAGAAATAAAATTTATTTTACACTCTTTATCCTTTTGCTATATCGCATCGGTGCCAATATCGCTGTTCCCGGTGTTAATGCAAAAGCGATCACTCAAGTTGCTCAGACTGGATTAGTACCAATGTTGGATACTGTTTCAGGTGGTGGACTAGATAATTATTCAATTTTTTCTCTCGGAGTTTCTCCCTATATAACAGCACAAATTGTTATTCAGCTGTTGCAAATGGATATTGTTCCTGTTTTAGTTGAATGGGGAAAGCAAGGAGAAGTAGGTCGGCGTAAAACAAATCAGGTCACTCGTTGGCTTGCACTTGTAGTTGCATTTGTTCAGAGTATTGGGATCACTCTTGGTTTCAATTCGTTAACACAAATGGGATTAGTAAAAACGCAAACGTGGCAGACTTATGTAGAAATTGCCATAATTATGACTGCCGGCACTATGCTACTTACTTGGCTTGGTGATGAAATCACTGACAAAGGTCTAGGTAATGGTGTTTCTGTTATAATCTTTGGTGGAATTATTGCACGATTACCAGGTGGTCTTTGGCAAATTTTCAAAGAGGACGTTATAAATAATAACGCGAGTGATCGTTGGCAAGGAATTTTGTTCTTCATCGCGATTATCATTGCAATTCTCATCGTAACGCAATTGGTTACATGGGTTGAACAGGCAGATCGTCGTATTCCAATTCAATATACAAAAAGGGCTACTGTCAGTGGTTCAGAAAGTTTTTTGCCATTAAAGGTCAATGTTTCAGGTGTTATTCCAGTAATTTTCGCAAGTTCGTTTATTATTACACCTGCAACTATTCTAATGCTCTTTCAAAGAACTCAAGGCGATCAGCAATGGTACAAAGTAATGACCAGTATTTTTAGTATGCAAACGACACCAGGTGTAATCATTTACACTGTACTAATTATCTTGTTTACTTTCTTCTATGCTTTTGTTCAGGTTAACCCTGAGAAGCTGGCTAAGAATTTGCAAAAACAAGGTGCTTATATACCAAGTGTCTGGCCTGGTAAGGATACCCAAAGTTACGTTTCAAAATTGTTGATTAGATTATCAACAGTTGGATCAGTTTTCTTAGGTTTAGTTGCCTTATTGCCACAGCTTGCTACTAATTTCTGGGACTTACCTAGTTCAATTGGTTTAGGTGGAACAAGCCTTTTGATTGTTATTGGGGTAGTTTTGGAGCTATCTCGTCAAATTAATGGATTATTAATGAAGAGAGAATATGTTGGATTCATCAGATAGGAAATGGAAAAATGATTAACTTATTTCTTTTGGGATTGCCAGGAGCTGGCAAAGGTACGGTATCAGAGCAAATTGTTGATAAATATCACTTAACTCATATTTCAACTGGGGATATGTTTAGGGAAGCAATGGCTAATGAGACTAAAGTTGGTCTTGAAGCTAAAAGTTATATTGACAAAGGTAATTTGGTACCTGATGAAGTAACTGCTAAATTAGTTGAGGAACGTCTGGCTCAGCCTGACATTAAAAATGGTTATATTTTGGATGGTTTTCCAAGAACAACTGTCCAAGCTGAAATGTTGGATGAAATCACTAAAAGGCTTAGTAAACCTTTAACAAAAGTTATTTCGCTTGAAGTTAAAGAAGATATTCTAGTCAAGCGTTTATCTGCTCGCTTTATGTGTAAAAAATGTGGTGCTACTTATAACAAGATTACTAAGATGCCTAAAGAAAAAGACACCTGTGATCGTTGTGGTAGTCATGAATTTTATCAACGTGAAGATGACAAACCAGAAGTAGTTAAGAATCGTTTAGAAGTTAACGAAAAGATGAATACGCCTTTGAAAAACTTTTATCAAGCAAAGGGTTTGCTAACAACTGTAAATGGTGAACAAACTCCAGAAAAAGTTTTTGAAAGTGTAGACACAGTTTTAAGCGATAACTAATAATTTAGATATTTGCTTGGACGTGTTATAATCTCAAAGTATGACTGTTTAATTGCGGAGGAAAGACTTTGGCAAAAGATGATGTCATTGAAGTAAAAGGTAAGGTTGTAGATACTTTGCCTAATGCTATGTTTAAAGTTGAATTGGAAAATGGAGCTGTTATTTTAGCACATGTTTCCGGCAAGATTAGAATGCACTACATTCGTATTTTGCCTGGTGACCGTGTTACTGTGGAACTTTCTCCTTACGATTTAACAAAAGGTAGAATTACGTATCGGTTTATAAAGTAATAACGGGGGTAAACATGAAGGTTAGACCATCTGTTAAACCAATGTGTGAACATTGTAAGATTATTAAAAGACATGGTCGTGTAATGGTTATTTGTTCTGCAAATCCAAAGCACAAGCAACGTCAAGGTTAAAAATAAAATAGGAGGTGCAATTTATGGCACGTATTGCTGGTGTTGACTTACCAAGAGATAAAAGAATAGTTGTTGCTTTAACATATATTTATGGTATTGGTGAACCAACAGCTCAAAAGATTTGTTCAGATGCTGGTGTTTCTGAAGACATCCGTTCAAAAGATTTGACTCCAGATGATCAAGAAAAGCTGCGGATGGAAGTTGACAAATACCGTGTTGAAGGTGACTTGCGTAGACAAGTTAGCATGAATGTTAAGCGGTTAATTGATATCGGTTCATACCGCGGCATTCGCCATCGTCGTGGCCTTCCGGTTCGTGGACAAAATACCAAGAATAATGCACGGACTCGTAAGGGTAGTAAAAAGAATAGATAAATTTTATAAGGAGGTTTATTGATGCCAAAAACAGCACGTAAGCGTCGTGTGAAGAAGCACGTTGAAAAAGGCGTTGCGCATATTCATTCAACGTTTAATAATACTTTAGTCATGATTACTGACGTACAAGGTAATGCAGTTGCTTGGTCTTCAGCTGGTGCATTGGGCTTTAAGGGTAGTCGTAAGTCTACTCCTTTTGCAGCTCAAATGGCAGCAGAAGCAGCAGCTAAGAGTGCAATGGATCAAGGCATGAAACATGTAGAAGTTTCTGTTAAGGGTCCTGGCGCTGGTCGTGAATCTGCTATTAGATCACTGCAAGCCGCTGGTCTTGAAATCACTACAATTCGTGATGTTACTCCAGTTCCCCACAATGGTTCCAGACCACCAAAACGTCGTCGTGTATAATTTTGTTCTTAATGAAGAACATTGCGTTTTGAAAGGGGCCTAGTAATGATTGAATTTGAAAAACCCAATATTACCGTTGTTGACCAAGAGAAGTCTTACGGCAAATTTATTATTGAACCACTTGAACGTGGCTTTGGTACTACTTTAGGTAACTCATTACGTAGAGTTTTACTTACGTCTATCCCAGGAACCGGTCTGGTTTATGTTCAAGTCGATGGTGTCTTGCATGAATTTTCAACAGTACCCGGTGTTCGCGAAGATGTAACTAAAATGATTCTGAATTTGAAGAAACTTGAATTAAAGTCTCTTTCAGATGAACAAAAGCTTATTGAGTTGGATATTGAAGGACCGGCTACTGTAACTGCCGATGATCTTAAAGTTGATTCAGATGTTCAAATACTGAATCCAGATCAATATATTTGTACTATTGCTGATGGCAGTCACTTGCATATGCAAATTGCTGTCAAAAATGGTCGTGGATATGTAGCGGCGAGTGACAATAAGAGTGAAGATATGCCAATTGGGGTTATACCAGTAGATTCTCTTTTCTCACCAATTAAAAAAGTTAATTATCAGGTTGAATCGACTCGGGTTGGAAAAAGGGATGACTTTGACAAGCTTACTTTAGAAGTTTGGACTGATGGTTCAATCAAACCTAATGATGCCCTTAGTTTTGCTGCTAAAATTTTAGTAGAACACTTCAAAGTGTTTGAAACTGCTGATGCAAGTACAAAATTTGATGATGTTATGATTGAAAAAGAAGACAATACAGCAGAGAAAAAACTTGAAATGACAATTGAAGAGTTAGATTTATCTGTTCGTTCATATAACTGTCTTAAACGTGCAGGCATTAATACTTTGCAAGAGTTAACTGATAAGACTGAAGCAGATATGATGCGAGTACGTAATTTGGGTCGTAAATCATTGGAAGAAGTTAAGAACAAATTAGCTGACTTAGGACTTTCACTTCGTCAAGAAGATTAATGAAAAATAAAAGGAGGTAAACTTGATGGCATACCGTAAATTAGGCTGGGACAGTGCACATAGGAAAGCAATGCTGAGAGAAATGACCACTCAACTGATCATTAAAGAGCGGATTGTTACTACTGAAACTCGTGCCAAAGAGATTCGTAAAACAGCCGAAAAAATGATTACTTTAGGTAAACGTGGTGACTTGGCCGCAAGAAGAAAAGCTGCTGCTTTTGTTCGCGATGAAGTTGCTGATATCCATGAAGAAGATGATGCAGTAGTTGTTAAATCAGCATTGCAAAAGCTTTTTAGTGATATTGCTCCACGTTACAAAGATCGTAATGGTGGTTATACTAGAATTATGAAGTTAGCTAACCCTCGTAAGGGTGATGCAGCTCCAATGGTTGTTCTTGAATTAGTTTAGTTTCAGAACAACAAACTTAATAGCTATTAAGAATTATCCATGAAAGTGAGAATAAGCGTTAAGATGATGACGAAAGTTTAGTCTAGCTTAGATAATAAAAGTTATCCCTCTTCATGGATGATTTTTTTTGCTTTTTTATAAAAATGGCTACTAACAGATTTATATTTTATCTTGTTAGTAGCCATTTTAATTATTTAGACACTTAATTCAATAAATTGTATAGCTGGTCATATACTTGATGTGAGAATCCAGGTGCAAATAACAAAATTATCCCTAGTAAAAGTAGAGCTATTACGACTGTAATTATTAACATCTTCCAAAATTTAGATGTAATTTTGGAACTTATAACAAGTAAAATTATTCCAATAATTAATGTTGATAGTAGCATTGTAAAGCCCATATTGATCACCACCCTTTTATATAATATATATTTTACTGTATATTAATTAAGTTATAGTTAAGAATGGAAAAATTATAATTAAAATTAATACTTAATAAAAAAATAAATTAAGTAATATCACAAATAACTGGTCATTTTTGGTACAATAGAAAAGATTATAGGACGGTGAAAAGATGGCTGAAAATAGTATTATTAAGATTAAAAATGTAAGTTATACTTATCCCGAAACCAAGAAGCCGGCAATAGACCAGATTAGTTTTGAAGTTGAAAGAGGATCGTGGACTGCAATAATTGGACATAATGGTAGTGGCAAATCAACTATTATTAGATTAATTAATGGTTTGTTAGTTCCAGATGAACAGGGACAACCGTATATTGAGGTTGATGGTGTAGAGCTAACTGATGATACAGTTTGGCAGATTAGAAACAAGGTCGGGGTAGTTTTTCAAAATCCTGACAATCAATTTGTTGGCGCTACTGTAGCTGACGATGTGGCTTTTGGTTTGGAAAACCGCGGTGTTGCTCGTAATGAGATGTTGAAGATTATTCCTAAAGTTCTTGAAGCAGTAGGAATGTCTTCAAGTAGTGATGTTGAGCCTGCCAATTTGTCAGGAGGACAAAAGCAAAGAGTAGCAATAGCTGGTATTTTGGCAATTAAACCTAAAATTATTATTTTAGATGAGGCAACCTCAATGCTTGATCCTGAAGGAAAAAATCAAATTTTGGAAATTGTGCGCCAAATGAAAGAAAAATATCATTTAACAGTTATTTCAATTACGCATGATATTGATGAGGCTAGTCAAGCCGATCAGGTAATCGTTATGAATGATGGCAAGCTAGTTGATCAAGGATCAACCAAAAAGATTTTTAATCAAACACAGTTACTTGATGATTTAGGACTTGATGTGCCATTTTTTCAACAAATAAAAATAAGACTTATACAAGATGGCATCAAACTGCCTAATGATATTGATTCAGAAGAAGAGATGATCAATTACTTATGTCAATTAAATTCGAAAATGTAAGCTATATTTATGCACAAGATTCGCCAACTGAAAAAATTGGGTTGAAGAATATTAATTTTGAAATACAAGATGGCTCTTTTGTAGCAATCATTGGGCATACTGGTAGTGGCAAGTCGACTTTAATGCAGCATTTTAATGCCTTACTTAAGCCTGCAACAGGGAAAATTGAAATTGCTGGGACGACAATTACACCTGAAACAACCAATAAAAATCTAAAAGAATTACGACGAAAAGTGAGCTTAGTGTTTCAATTTCCAGAATCGCAATTATTTGAAAGTACTGTCTTAGATGATATTGCATATGGACCAAAAAATTTCGGTTATAATAATGCAGAGGCTAATGAGCTGGCAAAAAAATGGCTGAAAAAAGTGGGATTGCCTGATTCACTTGCTAGTGTATCTCCATTCGAATTATCTGGCGGACAGATGCGTCGAGTAGCAATAGCTGGGGTAATGGCTTATGAACCAGATATTCTTTGTTTAGATGAACCAGTCGCAGGACTTGATCCACAAGCGCGCAAGCAAATTATGCAACTATTTGCTGAATATCAAACAGAAGGGCACACTGTTATTTTGGTAACTCATAATATGGATGATGTAGTAGATTATGCCGATGACGTAATTGTTATGGAACAAGGAAAAATGATAAAGCATGATCGTCCAAGCAAAGTTTTTCAGAAGCGCAGTTGGCTTCGACAACATCACTTAGATGAACCTAAAGCAATGCTGTTTGCCAGTCGTTTGCATAATTATACTTTTCCACAGCTGCCGCTTACAAGTAATGACTTGGTGAAAGCAATTGCAGAAAATTTGCGGAGGTAGTTTAGATGAGTAAGATTTTAATTGGACGTTATGTCCCGGGAAATTCACTTGTTTATAAAATGGATCCGCGTGGAAAACTGCTAGCAACCATCTTCTTTATTTTGATTATTTTTCTAGCTAATAATCCAGTCACGTATGCAATTGTGACAATATATAGCTTGTTAGCTGTTGCAGCGACAAAGTTAAAACCACGAGTTTTCTGGGATGGCGTCAAGCCAATGATTTGGCTGATTTTTTTCACTTCTGTCTTACAATTATTTTTCACAGTGGGTGGAACTGTTTATTGGCAGTGGGCATTTCTCGCGATTTCAAGTTATGGGATAGAGAATGCAGTCTTTATTTTTATTCGATTTACGGTGATTATTTTAATTTCAACGGTAATGACGGTAACTACAATGCCGCTTGAAATTGCTGATGCGATGGAATGGCTTCTGACGCCATTGAAATTGTTTAAAGTTCCTGTGGATAAAATTGCCTTAGTTATGTCGATTGCACTTCGCTTTGTGCCAACTTTATTTGATGAAACGGTTAAGATAATGAATGCACAACGTTCTCGCGGAGCTGATTTTAATGACGGAGGCTTGATTAAGCGCGCTAAAGCAATCACACCTTTATTAGTGCCATTGTTTATTAGTTCTTTGGAAACAGCCCTTGATTTGTCAACGGCAATGGAATCACGTGGCTATCGCGGTGATGCAGGCAGAACCAAATATCGTATTTTACGCTGGTCAAAATATGATCTATATAATTTAGGCTATTTTGCTAGTTTAATTATATTACTAATAATTTTTAGGACTGCATAATGAAAACTAATTATAAAATGACCCTGGCATATGATGGGTATTTATTTCATGGTTTCCAGTCACAGCCAAACCAGAGAACGGTTCAAGGTACTATTGAAGCTGCTCTGAAAAAAATGTCTAAGGGTAAGACGATTCAGGTTGAAGGCTCAGGTCGAACTGATGCTGGTGTTCATGCGCTAGGGCAAGTAATTCAATTTATTTATGAAGGCAATCCGATTGTTCCTGAAAGAATGTTGTTTGCGCTAAATTCAATGATGCCGCTAGATATTGTTTTTAAAGAGTGTGAAATTGTTAATTCGGATTTTCATGCCCGTTACAGTGTTAAAGGTAAATGGTATCGATATCGAGTTAGTCTGGATAAGTTCGTTGATCCTTTCAAACGATTTTATACCGGTCACTATCCTTATCCAGTTGATATCGCAAAGATGAAATTAGCTGGTCATGATTTACTGGGAAGGCATGATTTTACAAGTTTTGCGGCAAGTGGTGGCCAAATAAAAAATAAGGTTCGCACTATGTATTATGTCAATGTTGAAAAAGATGAGGCTAGCAATGAAGTAATTTTTGACTTTATTTGCTCTGGCTTTTTGTATAATATGGTGCGGATTTTAGTGGCTACTTTACTTGAAATAGGTAATGATAAACGACCTATAGATGATATTCCCCGGGTAATAATGGCTAAAGATCGTGAACAAGTCAGGGAAACAGCTCAAGCAAGTGGGTTATATCTATACCATGTTTTTTATGAAGACGTACCTGAAAAATATCGACAAGACTTAGCCTAACATTGACATTTTAGTAAAAATGGCGTATTCTAGTACAGTATGTTTGTCCATGATAGGCCCCGGAAACTTATTGTTTTCAAACAACGTATAAACGGAGGAAATTACATTGCGTACTACACAATTAGCAAAACCTAATGAAATTGAACGTAAGTGGTATGTTATTGACGCAACAGATGTATCTTTAGGTCGTCTGTCTACTGCAGTAGCCACTATATTAAGAGGCAAAAATAAGCCTCAATATACACCGAATGTTGATACTGGTGATAACGTGATTATTATCAACGCTGCCAAGATTAAGTTGACTGGTAAAAAGGCTACTGATAAGATTTACTACCATCACTCTGAATATCTTGGCGGTATGAAGGCCACTCCAGCTGGTGAATTGCTTGCCAAGAATCCAGTTAGATTAGTTGAATTGTCAGTTAAGGGTATGCTTCCAAAGAACACTCTTGGTCATCAAGAATTTTTGAAGATGCACGTTTATGCAGATGCTAATCATAAGCATGAAGCACAAAAGCCTGAAGAATTAGACATTAAAAAATTAATCTAGGAGGTTAAATAATGGCACAACAAGTTGCATATGCAGGTACTGGTCGGCGCAAAGATGCAGTTGCGCGTGTACGTTTGGTACCAGGCAGTGGAAAAATTACAGTTAATAATAAGGATGTTGATCAATACATCCCATTTCCTAACTTGGTTAAGGATTTAAAGCAACCATTGACTTTAACTGAAACAGAAGGTCAATATGACGTTAACGTTAATGTTAATGGTGGTGGCTTTGCTGGTCAAGCTGGTGCGATTCGTTTAGGTGTTGCACGTGCTCTTCTTGAAGTTGATCCAGATTTCCGTGGTCCTTTGAAGAAGGCAGGCTTCCTAACTCGTGATCCTAGAATGGTCGAAAGAAAGAAGCCAGGTTTGAAGAAGGCTCGTAAGGCTTCTCAATTCTCAAAACGTTAATTTACATTACGTTTATTCAAAAAAGTATCCTTTGCGGGATACTTTTTTTGTTTACTAATTGGTGAACGGAGGAATTGCTATGAAAAAGGTTGTAATCGGTATTTTGGCTAACGTTGATGCTGGAAAGACATCGCTTGCAGAAGCAATGCTTTATCAGTCTGGAGCTATTCGCCATTTAGGTCGAGTGGATAAGCAAGATGCTTTTTTAGATCCTGATCAACTAGAAAGACAACGTGGTATCACTATTTTTTCACACCAGGCTAATCTAGAATATCAAACAACGCAGCTGACTTTACTTGATACTCCAGGACATATTGATTTTGCTAGTCAAACAGAGGCAGTCTTGAGTGTGTTAGACTACGCGATTTTAGTAGTTTCAGCTACCTCTGGAGTGCAAAGTTATACACGTAAAATTTGGCAACTATTGCATCACTATCAAGTTCCTACTTTTATTTTTGTTAATAAAATGGATGTCGCTAATCAAGAAATTAGTTGTTTAATGAGTCAATTACAAGAAAATCTCTCTACTAATTGCATATCTTTTGCTGATAAAACTAATTTATCAGCTGAAGCATATGAAGAACTTGCTTTACAAGATGAACAATTGCTCAGCGAATACTTGACTAAGGGGAAGCTAACAACTGAAACAATTCAAGTACTTATTCAACAGCGAAAAGTATTTCCTTGCTTTTTTGGTTCAGCACTCAAATTAACAGGAATTAGTAAATTTTTAACAGGTTTGAATGATTGGACAGCAGAGTATCATTCTGAAGAAACGGAATTTAGTGCACGAGTCTTTAAAATCTCACATAATCAAAAAGGTGAGCGGTTAACATGGCTGAGAGTTTTTGCTGGTAAATTGCAGCCGCGGCAGCCTTTAGGTAGTGAGCAAAAGGTAAGTGAACTCCGAGTTTATCAAGGAGATAAGTATCAAGGAGTTGACAGAATTACAGCTGGAGCAGTTTGTACGATTCCGGGTTTAAAAAATACTTATGTAGGTCAAGGTTTAGGAAAACTTTCAGATAGTGTGCAGCCGGAGCTTAAACCAGTTCTAACCTATGAAGTTGCTACTGGAGAGTACGATCCGTTAATTTGTCTTGAAGCGCTACGAGAATTAGAAGATGAAGATCAGCAGTTGCATGTTCTTTGGAACCGGCACCAGCAGAAACTTAGTATTCGGATTATGGGTAAAGTGCAATTGGAAATTTTACAGCAATTACTAGCTGATAGATATGACTTAAAACTTAAATTTGTTGAAGGTAAGGTGCTTTATCAAGAGGCAATTACCCAATCAGTCGAGGGAGTAGGTCACTTTGAACCATTACGTCATTATGCAGAAGTTCACCTATTACTTGAACCAGGACCTCTTGGCAGTGGCCTGACCTTTGCCAATAACTGCCCCAATGATATGCTGGCAACAAATTGGCAAAAGCAGATTATGAGTGATTTGACAAATAAAGAACATCTGGGGGTGTTACTTGGGGCGCCATTGACTGATGTAAAGTTGACTTTGATTAGCGGGAAATATAGTAACAAACATACTGTTGGTGGTGATTTTCGGCAGGCCACGTGGCGAGCTGTTAGACAGGGACTAATGGTTTTAAAGAAGCAAGGACAGTGTCAGTTGCTTGAACCGTGGTATCAATTTAGTCTGACTGTAAATCAAGAGCAAGTAGGACGTGCCCTTAATGATTTGCAGTTAATGAATGCTACATTTCAATTGCCTAAAATAAGTGGTCAACAAGCAACGCAAACAATTAAGGGTAAGGCTCCAGTTACCAAAATGCAAAATTATGCCCAAACTTTGCGATCGTATACCCATGGTCAGGGACAATTAGAATGTAGCTTTGCGGGATATCAACCGTGTCAAGCTGCAGCACCAATTATTGCGCAAAGTAATTATCAGCCAACTAGTGATTTAGATAATACACCCGATTCGGTTTTTTGTGCTAAGGGAGCGGCTGTTCAAGTGCCTTGGGATGAAGTGGCTGATTGGATGCACTTACCATATGCAACAAGATGAGTTGATTACCTAATAAAATGTTAAGTTAGGATTTGTTTTAACTGGCTCAAAAAGAGCTCCGCAGCTGGTGACAAGGACGCAGTTTTTGGCCAGATTAAGATTGAGTGAATGAGTATTTTTGGCGCTAATGGAATGAAAACTAGGTTTGATTGTGCTGTATTGATAATAC
This sequence comes from Lactobacillus sp. ESL0684, assembly GCF_029392675.1. NCBI lineage: Bacteria > Bacillati > Bacillota > Bacilli > Lactobacillales > Lactobacillaceae > Lactobacillus > Lactobacillus sp. ESL0684. The sequence goes on from NZ_CP113941.1 coordinate 486,259, forward strand.
CATCTAAACAAAGTACATGACCCACGCCACTTTCAGCCAATATTGCGGCGTTATTAAGTAGATTATAATTGCCAATAACCTGAAAATTGTGCTCACTTTCGCCTAACCAATTGTTTAATAGGCTGCGACTATCTGGTCTTTGTGGCATGATAAGTGGTTGCAAATCTAAGTCGGCTACTATGATCTGACTTTTTTGTGCTAAAGCTGAATCTTTTCTAGTTAATATTCCCCAGCGAGTTGTTCCAGGCAAGTTTAAAAAATTATAGTTAATTTTATTAAATGGTTCCAATACAAAACCAAAATCAAACAGACCATTTTGAATTTTAGTCTGGACTTCGTTAGCATCGCAACTATGTAAATTAATAGTAATGTTAGGTGCTATCTTTTTAATTTTATTAATTGTATCAGCAATAATAGTAATCATGGGTGCCTCAGAACAGCCAATCATAATACTACCTTTAATTTCACGGTTGTTACCTAGGTTAGCAACCGTTTTACTAGTTAGAGTAAGAATTTGTGTAGCTTGATTGGCCAAATATTCACCGTCAGGTGTTAATTCAATAACTTTGGTACCACGCTTGAATAATGTAGTGCCTAGTTCTTTTTCCAAATCAGCAATTTGTCGTGAAATTGCTGGTTGAGAAAGATGTAATTTTTTGGCTGCATTCGAAATATTGTGTTCTTGGATTATTGCTAAAAAATACTTCAATACTCTAAGTTCCATATTTTACTCCCACTAAATAAATTATTGATATGCATATTTATTATACCTCAATATATAAAATAAGTATTAGACATACTGTTTTTTTAAAAATATAATAAGAAAAGGATGTAATTGTGTATTAAGCAGAGGCAATAGAAAATGGAATATATAAATTTAGGCCAGACAAATATAAAAATATCAAAAGTATGTGTTGGTGGGATGAGTTTTGGCCAAGCCGGTACTATGCATGATTGGACTCTGGATGAAGAAAAAACTGCAGAAGTAGTTGCTCATGCGTTATCTTTGGGAATCAACTTTTTTGACACTGCTAATAGTTATTCTGCAGGTACTGGTGAAGAATACTTGGGTAAAGCACTTAAACGCAATATTGCTAGAGATAAGGTAATCTTGGCTTCAAAAGTTTATTTTAATCCAGGACATTTATCAAAACCTGCAATTACCAGAGAAATTGATGGTACACTTAAACGTTTAGGTACTGATTATTTAGACTTATATATTATTCATCGCTTTGACTATGAAACGCCAATTGAAGAAACTATGTCGGCTTTAAATGATTTAGTTAAAGCGGGGAAAGTGCGTGCGATAGGCGCATCAGCCATGTATGGTTATCAATTTTACAATATGCAGTTGGTAGCGCGTGAGCATGGTTGGGCACAATTTTCGGCAATGGAAAATCATTACAATTTGTTATATCGTGAGGATGAGCATGAATTGATGCCAATTTGTAAGCAGCAAAATGTTACTTTGATGCCATATAGCCCTCTTGCAGCCGGTCGTTTAGCACGTCCTAACTGGGATACAGATACTTTGCGTAGTCAGACTGATCAGGTTGCCAAAGGGAAATACGATCATACTAAACAGTTTGATATGCAAATTACCAGTAGGGTAGCTGAATTAGCTAAAAAATACCAAGTTAAGATGTCGCAGATTGCTTTATCCTGGTTATGGTCCAAGGGTGTAGGAGCACCAATTATTGGTGCAACGAAGGCAAATCATTTTGATGATGCTAATCAGGCATTAAAAGTTAAATTGACTAAAGCTGACCTTTCGTATCTTGAGCAACCATATGTACCACATAGAATTGTTGGCGCAATAAGTCAAAACCCGCCAGATGGTACAATATTGCTAGACAAAAATTAAATGTAAAATAGGTAAGGAGTAAATCATGAAAGAACTATATTTAATGCGTCACGGGCAAACATTATTCAATCAATTACACCGGATTCAAGGGGTATCAGACTCACCATTGACTAAACAAGGAATAGCAGATGCTAAAGAAGTAGGACAATACTTTCGGAAAAATAATATCAGTTTTGATCATGCCTATGCCTCAACGCAAGAGCGAGCTTGTGACACGCTTGAGAATATTACTAGCCAACCTTACCAAAGGTTAAAAGGGATCAAGGAGTGGAACTTTGGCGTTTTTGAAGGCCAAAGTGAACAATTAAATCCTCAAGATGATAGTCAGCGTCATTCTTATGGTGACTTTTTTCTGCAATTTGGTGGCGAGTCAGATTTGCAAGTGCAAGAGCGGATGAACGCAACCTTGACAGATATCATGAATCAGCCAGATCATCAGCGGGTTTTAGCAGTCAGCCACGGCGGCGCTTGTTTTATGTTTTTGCAAAAATGGTTACCATATGCCGATATTAAAAAGCGAGTTAAGAATTTCCACAATTGTTGTATTCTGAAATTTACTTATGATCAGGAAAAATTTGAATTTATTGAATCAATTAATGTCAAAGAACTTATTTAAACTAAAAAAAACAGTTGCTATCTGCAGCTGTTTTTTAGTTGGGATAGTCTTAAAGACTATCCTTAATATTATCGGCTAAATAATTGTAGAGCATGCCTTCTTTTAAATCCTTAGTTGAAACACCAACAGCTTCAGCAATCGCATATGCAAAGGCCCAGGCAGTAGCTGGACCACGGCTAGTAATGATTTTATTTTGGTAATCAGTGACGGTTATCGTAGTTTTAAAATGACCGCTAGGAGCCTCTTTTTTAGTTTGCTTATCAAAACCAGGATAGCAAGTATAATCAGCATTATTTAGTAAACCATAATGTGCAAACGCAATTGGTGCCGCACACATAGCAGCATTCCACTTATTAGCAGCTTGACGGCTAACCATGATATCGCCAAGTTCTTGACTAGCACGCAAATTCTCTGCACCTTGCTTGCCACCAGGAAAAACGACCACGTCATAATCAAGCAGGTCTGACCCGATAACTTGGTTACAGGTTAATTCGATCTGGTGGTCGCCAATAATTTCTGTACTAGTCAAACCTACCATATCTGTAGTAATTCCTAATCTGCGAAAGACATCGACTTGACTGAGACCTTCTACTTCTTCACAACCATTTGCAAAAACAACCGCAATTTTTGTCATTATTATTACCTCACAATTCTTTTCTTTTATTATAAACTAGCTTAGGTTGAGGTAGAATAATAAATCACTTAACCTAGTTAGATGCATGGTTGGACGCGGATTAATCGGCAGCTTAACTTTTTTGGGAGCAAGCCAAACAGAGGCTAAATTGGCTTGATTGGCTGCCTGAATTTCGTCAGCTAAGTCTGTTCCAATAAGCAAGCAGGTTGCAGGATTAATTGCAGGTTCTGCTTGCAATACTTGCCCTAAAATTGTTTGGGTAAAAGTATCAGAGAAATCTTCGCTAAAATAACATGCACTAAAAAAGTTTAGCAATTTACTATCTGTTATGCGAGTGCTAATAACTTGTTTGGGTTCCTTAGCCAATAAAACTAATTTTACTTGGTCCGGAATTTGTTCTAAAAAGGAAATTGCGCCTTTGACTAATTGGGTTTGGTGAGCTAATTTTTGCCAAAAGATTGGTTTGGCAGTTTGATAATTTGCTTTGCAAAAAGTCTGTAAAGTTAATTCAATGCGTTCATTTAGTCCCAATAACTTGGCTTGTTCCTGTATTTCAGTGTACTGCAAACGTTCCTTAGGCCCAAAACCTTCGTTTAATGCTGCTAAGGTCTGGCTAAGAGCTGTTCTTTGTGCTAGTTTTTCATTTAGCAGACTTCCTTCAGGGATGAAGATCAATGTTTCAAATTTGGTCATGGATGATTACCTTCTTTATTTGTTTCTTAGATACCATTATAATAGATATAATTGTGGTAGGTTAGTTGTGACTTTTTTATAAGTAAAAATTAGCTAAGTAAGCATCTTGGCTGATAGTCTGATAAACTAATTTTATTAGGAAAGGAACATGCCAATGAGTACAGAAGTATATTTAATTCGCCATGGCGAAACCATGTTTAACCAACTAAATAAGGTCCAAGGTTGGTGTGATTCACCACTAACGGTAAAGGGTATCAATGATCTAAAACGGACAGCTGAGGCACTGAGCCAAGTCCATTTTGATAATATGTATTCTTCTGATTTAAAACGTGCAATTGACACGGTTCACTTGATGAAGGATGCTAACCAAGTCTCAGAAATTGGTAAAATTAAAAAGTTACCGGAATTTCGGGAAGTCTTTTTTGGCTCTTTTGAAGGTGATGATGTAGTTGATACCTGGCAGCAAGTTGGTCTAGCAGCTGGAATTGGTGAAGAAACGGATGTCACCAAGATTATTAATCAAGTTGGGATTTACGAATTTCGCCAGGCTACCAAAAAGGCTGATCCAAGGCACTTGGCTGAAGATAAAGAAGAATTAGATGAGCGCATGGTTCGAGCAGTTAAAGTGCTAACTGAATTGACTAGAAATGAGAAGCGGGTCTTATTGGTGTCACATGGTGACTTTATTAAAACACTAGGCATTAAGTATTGGCGCAAGAGTGATGGACTGCATGATATTGTTTTTCCTGACAATGGCAGTGTCAGTCGCGGGATTTTGAATGATAATGGTAAATTTGAAATTGTTGACTATAATGTTAATGCAAAACAGTTGTAGACAGGCGTAATTTATCTAGATTATTAATCGGAGACATGCAAGATGAAAGATCAGACTACTAAACGCTATTTTTGGGTAACATTGCTCAATATCGTGATCACGATTGCTGAATTTTGTGGCGGCTTTATTTCAGGATCACTGTCCTTATTATCTGATGCCGTTCATAATCTGAGTGATGTTGGGGCAATTATTATTTCGTTTGTGGCGCATTTAATTAGTAATCGCAAGCGTAATCAAATTAAAACTTTTGGTTATGAGCGAGCCGAAACTTTAGCGGCGTTTACCAATGGTATTATCTTGATTTTAATTAGTTTGTCATTGTTTGCTGAAGCAATCGAACGTTTTTGGCAACCAACTAAAATCAATGGTGGCGTAATGTTAATTGTTTCGATAATTGGCTTACTGGCTAATGTCATTTCGATGTTGACCATGCATCAGGATGCACAGGGCAGCTTAAACGTCCGCTCAACTTTTTTGCATATGTTGAGTGATGCCTTATCAAGTGTAGCAGTGGTGATTGGTGCAATTTTCATTTACTTTTGGCAAGTTAGTCTGCTTGATCCAATCATGACGTTGGTAGTTTCTATTTTTGTTTTGCGTGAAGCCTATCAAATTACCAAGCAAGCAGCAAATGTGTTAATGGAATCTAATCCAGATATTGATTTAGATCAGGTAAATAAGATTGTGTTGGCAATTCCAGCAATTAAGAATATTCATCATGTTCATATCTGGCGTTATAGCGATGACTATATTATGTTAGACGCGCACGTTAATGTAGCACCGGATTTAACTGTGCAAGAGTTTGAAAAGCTAACGCAGCAACTCAGTCATGATTTACAAAAGTTGGGAATTAATCACCTTAATTTTCAAGCAGAGTGTGATCGTGGCAAATATGATGAAATGATTGTTTCAAAGCAAAAGTCAGAAAATTAGGAGAAAAAATTGAAAGTTAATATTTTTACCGCAATTATTGTGTTAATCGTTGGCCTCTATGACTTGTCTTATGCTTATAATCGTCGTCAGCAAAAACGTAATGGAGCTGCAAAAGCTTTTATGTGGTTGGGGATTATTTTTACTATCGGCGGTATAGTGATGCTAATTATGCACTGGGTGAATTAAACAATGGTCAAGTTAGTCTTGGTTAGGCATGGTGAAAGTACAGCTAATTCAGCCAATATCTACACCGGTTGGAACGATGTTGCACTAACCAAAAAGGGTCGGATGCAGGCTGAAAATGCAGGTCAATTGATTAACCAGCTAGCAGATTTTAAGCCGACACGATTGCATACTTCAATTTTGTCTCGGGCCATTGAAACAGCCAATATTATTGCAGATGTGAGTAATTTTTTATATTTGCCAATTACTAAGACTTGGCGATTAAATGAGCGGAATTATGGTAAATTACGTGGTCTTAATAAAGATCTGTCACGTCAGATTTATGGTGAACAGCAAATCTTGAAATGGCGGCGCGGCTTTTATGCAGTACCTCCTAAGGGAAAGCCAATCATTGATCGTCGCTATCATAACTGTGACTTTGCCCATCTGCCGCAGGCAGAGAGCCTGTATCAAACTCAGCAACGACTGTTGCCATACTATTATAATCAGATTGCCAGTCGTTTAGCTAAAGCAGAAGATCAATTGGTTGTCGCTCATGGTTCAAGTTTACGGGCACTGATTAAGCAATTAGAAAAAATCACTGATCAGGAAATTGTGAATCTTGAAGTCCCCAATGCTGAGCCAATTGTGTACACGTTAGATGATCAGCTAGAAATTATTGATAAAAAGATTTTGAGTTAAAGTTAGGTTGACAATTTATTTCTGATTAAGGATTTCGCAAGATATATGGTAGAATTTATTACGATACTAAATAAATTTTAAATTCTTAGTTTGGAGTAAAGGTATGCGTAAAATATTTTTATTACGAGGCGCACCTGGCTCCGGTAAATCTTCTTTCATTGCTCGTCACCACTTACAGCCATATTCAATCAGTCGTGATCAGATTAGATTATTATTGGCAAATTTAACCTATTATTATGAAGAAGATACCGATTACTTGCATCAAGTAATTCCGCGTTATGCAAACAAGCAGACGGAGCAGCTAGTTGACTTTCTCGTAGAAGAAAAAATGAAACGCGGTGAAACGGTAATTGTTGATAGCACACATATTGTGACAGACAATATTGAGCACTACAAACCGTGGGTCGATCGTTATCGTTATGAATTATTCGTTGTTGATTTGATGTATCATAAGAGTTTACGGAATTTGCTTAATCGTAATGAAGTGCGAAAGCAATATGATTGGGTCAAGCCAGATGTTATTAGGGAGATGTATTTAACATACAAGGATAATTTTCGACTCCCTGAATGGGTGCATGTGATTAGCCCTAACCAGATGGATAGTGCTTTGGCGCAAAGAGAAAGTAATTTGGATCGGTTTGCCCATGTGATGGCAATACCGGATCAAGTTGCTGAAGCGGATTTTCCTCATGTGCATATTTCTAATTTTTATTTTTCGTTTAATGATCAATTTACGGCCAAGTATGGCACTTATCGCAATGTGATTACGATTGGTAAAACTAAAACGGAAATCGTGGATGAATTTCGGTTACCATTTTTTGTCTTTAAATTTCATCACAAGCATTTTCTCATTTCAGCTTATCCCATTAGAAATGAAATGCTAGAACCAATCAAAAAGGTTAAGGGGGTCTGGACGTATTCAACTGGCTTGGTTAATTTAGCCGATTTTGCGGAAAAGTTTCCTCAAAGTCGACCGCAAGAGGTTCATCAATTTAATTTGAGTAAGTTGCATCCAGATCGATTGTTGCATATTTGGTAAAAAAGACGCTGTATTAGCAGCGTCTTTTTTTGACTACTTTAATGTTACACCTAAATCAAGTATAATGGGATAAGTATTTGAGAGCGCTTTTTAGAAAAATAGGTGAAGATAATGCAACAAGTAGAATTAGTAGATGAATTCTTGAAAGTTTTTGGGCAGAAGCCGACTAGGTTATATTTTTCACCCGGACGAATTAACTTAATAGGCGAGCATATTGATTATAATGGTGGGCAAGTTTTTCCATGTGCTATTTCCTTAGGAATTTATGGTGCAGTTAGTCCGCGAAGCGACCGTAAGTTTTGCTTTTACTCCGCCAATTTTAGTGAACTTGAGACAATTGAAGTAGATTTGGCTGATTTAAAATATGTTCAAACTGACTCTTGGGTAAATTATGCTAAAGGGATGTTGTATTCTTTATTGGTAAATGGCTATCAATTGGATCATGGCCTAAATATTTACGTTAATGGTGATATTCCTGATGGTGCCGGTTTGTCTTCTTCAGCGGCTTTAGAAATGTTGATTGGAATAATTGCCAAGGATCAATTTAAGTTAAATATTAGTAAACTCGCTTTGGTAAAATTAGGTGTCAAAACCGAAAATGAGTTTATTGGGGTAAATTCTGGCGTGATGGATCAATTTGCCGTGGCGCTTAGTCAAAAGGACCAGGCGATCTTACTTGATACCACCACCTTGGCTTACCAACAAGTACCGTTAAAACTGGCTGACAATTTAATTGTTATCATGAATACTAATAAACGTAGAGAACTAGCAGATTCGAAATACAATGAACGGCGAAAAGAATGTGAACAGGCACTGCAAATTTTGCAAAACCAATTAAAACTTGATTCACTTAGCGACCTCGATAGTGCAACACTTGATGAATATAGTTATCTGCTACCCCTAAAGCTGTTAAAGAGAACGCGTCATGTAGTTTCAGAAAATAATCGGACATTTCTAGCAAAGACGGCGCTAGAGGATGGTGATTTGGCCCGCTTTGGCCGCTTAATTAATGCTTCACATGTTTCACTAGAGTATGATTACGAGGTTACTGGCAAGGAACTTGATACTCTAGTACATGCGGCTTGGCAGCAGCCTGGGGTATTGGGTGCGCGAATGACTGGTGCTGGTTTTGGTGGCTGTGCAATTGCTTTGGTGCAAAAGGGGCAAGTCACTGCTTTTCAAGAACAGGTTGGTGCCATTTATGAACAAAAAATTGGTTATCCACCTTCATTTTACTTAGCTGAAACGGCTGATGGTGCAAAAGTTTGGCAATAAAATTTAGTAAGGATTATTAAGATGAAAAAGTCCAATTTAGTAAAAGAATTTGTCGATCAGGTAATTGGCATGAGCGACTATACTGACTTAGACCGAATTTATTTGACTAATCGTGTTTTGCGCTTAGTTGGCGATGAGGCCCTTCATCAGCAGACAAGTAGCGGTGATTTGCTAGATTTAAAAGCTGAACTAGTTAAAACTGCACAGGTAGCTGGTAAATGCGGTACATCAAATAATGAGGCTGATATATTAGAAGCGCAGTTAATGGAGTTAATCGTGCCCAGGACAAGTGTGGTTAATCAACGCTTTTGGCAGACTTATCAGGATAGTCCGACTCAAGCAATTAACGATTTTTACACTTTGAGTAAAAGTAGCGACTATATCAAAACTCGTGCAATTGCCAAAAATGTCTATTTTGTTACGCCTAGCGAATATGGTGATTTAGAAATCACCATTAATTTGGCTAAACCTGAAAAGGACCCCAAGGAAATTGCAGCGGCTAAAAAGCAGGCCAATCATAGCTACCCCTTATGCCAATTGTGTCTTGAAAATGAAGGTTATCTGGGGAGAATGGCTTATCCAGCACGCAGCAATCATCGAGTTATTCGTTTTCAATTGGGGCAAGAAGACTGGGGCTTTCAATACTCACCGTATGCCTATTTTAACGAGCATTGTATTTTTTTAGCGGCTAAGCACCAAGAAATGAAAATTGAACGACAAACTTTTAAGCGCCTGTTGACAATTCTCGAGCAGTTTCCAGGGTATTTTGTCGGTAGCAACGCTGATTTGCCAATTGTTGGTGGCTCAATTTTAACGCATGAGCATTATCAAGGCGGTCGGCATGACTTTCCGATGGCTAAGGCGCCAATAATGACGAAGCTATCTTTTTGCGGCTTTACTGATGTGACGGCTGGAATTGTGAAATGGCCGATGTCAGTTATTCGCTTGCGTAGTTCTAAAAAAGAGCAGTTGGTAGAACTGGCAAATAAAATTTTAACCACTTGGCGCACCTATAGCGATGAAACCGTCAATATTCGCGCCTTTACTAGTCAAACGCCACATCATACGTTGACCCCAATTGCTCGCATGCACGATGATCAGTTTGAATTAGATTTGGTTTTACGTGATAATCAAACTTCTAAGCAATATCCAGACGGAATTTTTCATCCGCATCCTGACGTGCAACATATCAAAAAGGAAAATATTGGCTTAATCGAGGTAATGGGCTTAGCAATTTTGCCGCCGCGACTGCAGGATGAATTACATGAAGTCGAAAAATATCTCTTAGATAAACCTAACAAGATTAAGTCAATTCATCTTGCTTGGGCCAATGAGTTAAAAACTAATTTTGAAATTAATCCCAAAAATGTTACTCAGATCTTGCAAACTGCGTTAGGGCAGGTATTTGCCCGAGTTTTGGCGGATGCGGGTGTCTTTAAACAAACGCCGCAAGGTCAAGCAGCGTTTTTGCGATTTGTGCAAACTGTCGGTATAGAATAATGAAAATTGCAATCGAACTTTTGAGACATTAAATGCCGCCACTTAGCTGGCTAGAGTAACCACTTGGTCAAATAGCCTTGTAAATAGTCTTAAAAAAGCCTTAAACTAACATCAATTTAACTGTTAGAAAGGCTTTTTTTATGATTATAAAATATTATACTAAATGGAAACTTGTGGCACTGGTAGTGTTGGGCGTGATTGCTAGTACGCGGAATATTGTGATGGCTTATATAATGGAAACGATGACTAATGCCTTAGCCAAGCGTGACCTACATGAATTACCACAGATGTTTGCAAATGCCCTCGTTTTATTGTTAATCGTCTTAGCGGCTGAATTAGGCTACAATTATTTGAAGAATAACGCGATTAGAGAAGTCAATACTTTGTTGCGTGGTAAAATTTTAGCAGGGATGCTGCGGACTTCGACTGAAGATAATGCCTCAGCTTTAGGATTTTTGACCAATGATTTTAAATTATTGGAAACTAATCGCTTTAACGCGGAAATTAATATCGTTTTTTATTTTGTTACGGTAGTTGTTTCGCTAGTTTACGCAATTTATATTAATTCACTTTTGACTTTGTTTTTTCTAATTGGTTCTGCTATACCAATACTACTTTCAGCTTTACTGCAAAAGCCGATACGCAAGTCTGCTAACCAGTGGACTAAAGCTAATGGCAAGTATGTTAGTCAAATAAAAAATATCTTAGCAGGCACGGACTCGTTAAAGCTATATCGCAAGCAGGCCAATGCAGTTGCGGAAAATCGACCAAAGATTTCACGTTTAGAACAGGCTCTGTGCAAGATGAATCTATCGAGTGATAATATTCAAACTATTGTTGGTTTTGTGGGAATTTATGGTACCTTCGTTATTCCGGCCTATTTAGGTGGGTTAATGGTGTTGCATAATCAGACTACTATTGGCGCTTTGTTTGCAATTGTGCAATTATCTAATTCGGTTGTTAATCCGCTGATGCAAATCTTGGAAGAACGTAATCACTTGTCAACTACCAAAGATATTGTTAAAAAGGTAAATTACTATTTAGATTTGTCAAATGCTAAAATGCCAGCGGTTGTAACCACTTTTAATAAGCAGGTAAGTTTAGCAGATATTACTTTAACTCGGGCTAACCAGCAGCTAGTTAGTGGACTTAATTTAACGATTAATTCAGGAGAAAAGGTAGCAATTATTGGACCTTCTGGTAGTGGCAAATCTACTTTGCTGCAATTTATGATATCTGGTAAGTTTGGTAAAGCAGCAAAAATTATGATTGATAATCAAGAATTTAAAGCAGGACAAATTTCCGAGCTATTTGCTTATGCTAGTCAAGCGCCTGTAATTTTTGCGGATACTCTATGGTTTAACTTAACTTTGGGTGAGGAGTTACCTATCAAAGCAGTCGAAAAAGTTTGTGAGCAATTGCAATTGACTGCTATGGTGGCGGAAAAAGGCTTTGATTATCAATTAGGGGATAATGCGGATCAGTTATCTGGTGGGCAATTAGCGCGAATTGAATTGGCACGGGCAATTCTGTCTAAACGACCAATTTTGTTACTTGATGAAATTAATGCATCGCTTGATCAAGCAACTTCAAACGTAATTCATCAAGTATTATTGCAATCAGATTTAACTTTTATAGAAGTAATCCATCACTATCACACTGCTGATTTGGCTAAGTATGATCAAGTAATTGACCTTGCAGGTTAGCAACTTGGCTAAAAAATACTCTACATTTTTTCTGACAAAATAGTAAAATAAATAAAACATACTAACCTAGTAGTGGGTCAATATTCGACGGAATATTGATTCACTGCTTTTTCTTTGTTTTAAAATTGAAGCAGGGTTGAAGTTAATATGCCCTAGTTACTTTTGACGCTTGTACCTAGTACTTGACGCCCTAAATAAAACTGACAGCTTCATCAGTTAAACTTAAATCTCTTCGTAGTATGTTGGCACTTGATGTCCGGTATAGAAAATTAGATATAGTTTAGCTTGTAACTTCTACCCTGCACAATTAAGTTAGTTGGAGGTATTTGAAGATGAATAATTTAGTTGTAGTGGGAATTGACGTGAGCAGTCGTAAATCTGCTGTTTGTATCATGCTTAATAAGCAAGTCATTAAACAGTTTAATATCACCAATGATGCCATTGGTTTTCAGCAGCTACTTGATGAATTAGAATTTTATCACCAACAACCACAGATTGTCTTTGAAGCAACTGGGGTTTATTCTTGCAGATTGCAGGCTTTTCTTAACCAATATCATTATCGCTACACTATGCTTAACCCACTTAAAGCCAAACAGCAATTAGATCAATTTAGACGCAATAAAACTGATCGCCGCGATGCTAAAGATTTAGCTTACTCACAGTTTATTTATCATCGCGGACCAACTTATCTACAAGACCCTAACTATAAGCAGTTAGGTGCCATGAGTCGTTTTTATGAGCAATTAACTCATGATTTGGTTTCAGCTAAGAACCGGTTACACCGCGTATTACAGTTTACTTTTCCTGAGCTAGAAACCTTAACTAGTCATCCTGACGGTACGAATTATTGGCGCTATGTCCAAACTTTTACGCATCCACAAATCGTTAAAAATTTAGGTTACGAAGGAGTTATGCAGTATTTTTAAGCTTCCATGGTATTGGTAAGCAGCGTGCAAATAAGTTGGCAACTAACTTACTTGAACTGGCTGACACAGCTTATCCAGCAGTTGATAAAGCTGCTTTTGAAGTTGAACAAGCTAGATATTATGCTCAACGACTAACCAAACTAACTAAAGAGCGTGAAAATGTCATTCAAAAGATGTCTGACTTAGCTAGTAAATTACCCAACCGTGATCTAAAAATTCTTGAAAGTATTCCAGGTATTTCACAAATTACCGCAGTTAGATTATTAGGTGAATTAGGCGATATCAGACGTTTTCGTAATCCTAATGCCTTAAATGCCTTTGTTGGTTTAGACTTACGTCATTACCAGTCGGGCGAAATGGAATTGACTGATCATATTAGTAAACGTGGCAATCCCATTGGTCGTAAGATTCTCTACCGTACGATTGGACAAATGGATTCAGTAAGATATTCTGAGCCTTGTCACATTGCCGATTATTACGAAAAGAAAAAACGATCTTCTCAAAGTAGAAACTTCAAGAAGATCGCCATCGCAGCAGTCCACAAACTAACACGGACTGTCTACTATTTGATTGTGCATGATCAATTATATGATTATAGCGTAGTCAAAAATAAACAGGGCTTTAACTAAAACCAATTGATCATAAGATTACTATAACAGCTTAGTTCAAAAATGCAATTGGACTAAGCTTATTTGGGTTACAACATATTATCTAAGTTTAATCTACTTAAAGATAATTCTAATGACGGACTACAAGAATTATGATTTAATACCTTGATATACTTGACTTTGAGTAGAAAAGTGAGTCTATTTATTTTGAAGGAGTAGTCCAATGCCAATTAGTAATCTGCTTTTAATTACCTTTGCTTGTATCTCGGCTTTTTCACGGGGAATAATTTCGGTGATCGATCGCTATCAGATGGGGTATCGCAAGCAAAGCTCAATTAATGTTAACTTTATCAACAACTTGTGTAGTACCTTGCTAGTAACGATCTTTTTAATTATTTTATTAACTAAAATCCCTGGCCCTAAACTCACTGCCGGCTACTTATTTCGAGTATTAATCTATGGGCTATTAGCCCAATTGGTTGCTTATGGTTATAGTTATGTATTTAAAAAAGTAACTATTATGCAGTCAATTGTTTTAAGTAAGTTAACCGACTTGTTTATTCCATTGGCCATTTTTATAACTATGGGTTATCTTAATGGTGGCTCATACCTCATTTCAATTATTTCTACGGTAATTGTGGTTGTGTATGTTATTTTTAAGCAAAGGCGTGATGGTTTAAATTTGCAAGTTCTCTTGCAAACTTTCATAGTAATTGCACCGTTATTAATTCTGCAAGCCGCGCTTTCGCCGCTGTTAACCAAAGGACTAATTAAGGCGATTGATTTAATTTATTTCACGATTGCAACTATTTACATTCGGTTTATTATTTCATTTATTACTTTTGTAGTAAAAAATCATGGTTTAAAAATGCAGCTGGCAAGAGCTGATCGCCAATTAACGCTAATTTACTTGACGCGGGCAGTGCTTACCTTACTAGCACAAGTGACCAATACTCTGGCCACCTCTTCACCTAATTCCAGTATTGCCTGGGTCTTTCTCAATATGACCAACCTCTATAGTGTGATTATTGGCAGTATTGTCTTGAAGGAAAAAGTTAAAGTTTCCGATGTCTTATTGGTAGTTTGCATTTTTTGTTTGGCCTTAATTCCGCAATAGAATAGGTAACTTATGATTTTCTAAATATAACTAAAATAGCTAGTGTTAGTTTCTACTTAATAATTAAAAAAGCATTGCAAAAATAAATAAATTATTAAATAATAGATCAATAGTAATTTTTGTTTATTTTTGGAGGGGTAGCCATGTTTAAATATCTGAAACAGCATTTTCTATTAGTAGCTTTGGTTAGTATATTGTTGTTATCTAACTCATTCTTACAGGTTTATGCAGCTACCCAAATGGCACAATTAGCCAACTTTCTAATAGCCCGTAAATTTACTGCCTTCATGACAACACTAGCTTTCATTTTTGGCATTTGGCTCATTACCTTTGTTTTGACTTTTATAGAGGGTTATCTGCAAGAATTGGTGACGCAACAGATAGTTACTTCGATTAGAACTGATTTAGTTGATAGCTTAAGTCACTTGTCTACACTGGAATTCCAACAAAAATCGGTTGATTATTATGAGTCCTGGCTACAAAATGATGTTAACTTAATTAGGCAACAAGGTATCAATTCTTTGTTTGTGATTATTAGGTTTAGTGGTAATGCTATTTTTGCTCTAGGTGCCTTACTTAATTACAGTTATCTGCTCTTTAGCATTGCTCTTATTTTGTTAATTTTAATTATTGCTGTGCCCAAGCTGGTTAAACCCTTTTTAACCAAGGGAGCCAGCGAAATTTCGGCTGCTAATGAAAAATTTCTGCAAGTAACTAGCAGCGCTTTACATGGCTACGAAACCTTGTCTGCCTTTAATGCGTTAAAGGAGTTGGTACACTTAACTAAGGTTGGTTCTCAATTTGTTAAACGCGCCAATGTGCATAACGCTTGTCGTCAGGGTGAGGTTGGCTTGGTAACTGGAATGATTAACATTGGCAGTCAGTTGGTTGTTTTGGGAGTGACTGGATATTTACATTTTCAGGGTGTGGTTAGCGCTGGGGCAATTTTGGCTACAGCAGAACTAGCTACCAAGGTGTTTGATTCAGCAGGAATTATTAATAATAACTTTGCGAAAATGATGTCGGTTACTGAATTATTTGCTAAGTTCAAACAAATTGATGCTCAAACTGATAATAATGAACAACAGATAAGTTTACCGAATGACCAATTTGAGTCACTTGAATTTCGCAACGTTAGCTTTAGTTACCCGAATACCAAAACTGACATTATTGATAATTTTTCATATAAATTTACCGCAGGTGAAACTTACCAATTAACTGGGGTATCCGGACGCGGTAAGACAACGCTATTTCGGCTTGCGACCAAGCAATTATTACCACAATCTGGGCAGATCTTGTTAAATGGGATTGATCTTTGTCAGTTATCGCGTGAGCAAATCAACCGTATAATTGTGGCTGTTCCGCAAAATATCACCATTTTTCCAGAATCGCTTGACTATAATGTTACTTTGGGGCGTGAGCTCAAGACGCAAGCACTTGCAAAGACAAAGCAGACTTTTGGCGTTAATGATAACTGGCAAGTTGAGAGTTTATCAGGTGGGGAGCGGCAGCGTCTGGCACTAGCACGATTAGTCGCTGTCAAAGATAAATTGGTCTTGTTAGATGAAAGTTTTTCTAGTGTCGATCTTCCGACCAGCAAGGTTTTGCTAGAAGCAGTGCTCAAGCAAACAGATAGTGTGATCTTGATTTCCCATCGCCAAGCTGAAGTTGCCGGACTAAAACTACATACTGTATCTTTAGATTAATTGGCAAATAAAAAGTGTCTGGGAAAAAACTAACTCTTCAGACTTAAAAACAGACCAAGTTTTCGTAATAGAAAATCTTGATCTGTTTTTTGTTGCTTATTTCCTGTAAAAGAAGTTTTCCGCCACCTCTTCTACTCCAATATTTGCTCAAATTCATCATCATGAACATCAAGCCTACATCGGTTTCGACCTTTTTCTTCCCTCGCAAATGAGTTCTGCGCACACCAAAAACGTTCTTCATATGTCCAAAGACTGGCTCTACGTCCGTTTTTCTACAGCCATAGATCCGTCTGCCTTCGCTACTTTGAAGAGTTTGTTTAGCTTTTGCCTTTAAATATTGCCAATTGGGGTTGTATTGCACCTGCCTTTGGCGTCCGCTCTTAGTTTTGGCTAGCTCAGTCAATTCAGCGGTTAATTGAAACTCATCTGCTTCATATATTTTTAGATCAGAGATTAACCCCGTACTCTTATTCCTTCGCTTACCATAACGTTTGAAATTGAACTGCACACCTTGCCAGTCAAGATAATAATCTGCTTGTTCGTTATAGGTCCAATTAGCTAGCTTAGTGGGATCTTTCTTGTACTTTCTAGTCTGCTCCTTATCGTAAAGGCTGTAAGGAATAAAATATTGTTTATCTTCATACTCATTTTCAAGCATAGAATAATTATATTCGCTGCCATAGCCGGCATCGGCAACGATGTTCTGGAACTTGTCTAAATTTGTCATTTGCTTTAAGAAAGGTTCTAAAGTCTTGAAGTCTGTTGGATTAGGGTAAAGTGCATAATCTACTACATATTGGTTGGTAGTTGCCACTTGAATATTATATCCGGGTTTAAGCTGACCATTCCTCATATGATCTTCTTTCATATGCATAAAAGTGGCATCATGATTGGTCTTTGAGTAGCTATTACGCTCACCAAAAGTTGCTTGCGCCTGTTCATACTTTTCTGCTCTGGGGATAAAATCCTTACGCAACTTATGCAAGACTTTTTTAAGGCCTCGCCTTTGACGTTTTTTAGTTGAACCTCCAGGAATTACTTTCGGCTCAGCCGCGATTGCTTCATCTAGTTGCTTGATGGCAGTTTCTGTTTGTTCTGCCATGATTGCCAGACCCTGACTAGTTTGTGCTTCTTCTTCAGTAATCGCTTGGATTACTTCTTTTTGAATCAATTCGTCATAAAGCTCAACTGCATTAGCCTTTAACTTAGTATGAAACTTTTCGACAGCTCTTTTCCAAACGAAAGTATACTTGTTAGCATCAGCTTCAATTTTGGTCCCATCAATAAAGATGGCATCTTCTCTAAGCAACCCTTCTGCTTGCAAAAGATTAGTAAAATAGACAAAAGCTTGTTTAATCAGCTGATTGGTATGGCTACTAGCTCTAAAGTTATTGATCGTATGATATGAAATATGTTTACCACTAGCTATGACCATCATCGGGAGGTTTTCTGTGAGCATCCGCTCAATTTTTCTACCAGAGAAAACGCGTCTAGAGTAGGCAAAGAGTAGTATTTTGAGCATCATTGCTGGGTGATAGGCAGGTCGACCAGTATTTGAATTGTCTTCCAGCAGCACATCGGCAGGAATCGAGTCGACAAAATCACTGATAACCTGAGCAAGATGATTTTTAGGAATAGAAAAGTCAAAGTTGAGTGTTAAAGCAGTTTGACCTGTGATATAATTTTGATACATGAAAAGCCCACCTTTTTTGTTTTTTGTAGTAATTTAATAATAACAAGGTTAGGCTAGAATGTATATGAAAAATCCGCTAGAACGCAAAGGTTCTAACGGATTTTTTGCTTTTAAGGGTCTAGTTTTTTCCCAGACACCTTATTTTTTCTAGTAAAATTATTTGAAAGCTAAAGCACCCATTGGATCCCATGGCAATAATTGCGTTGGGTTCTTGCTGCCTTCGTCAAATTCTTGCTTAACTTTATCTGACAAGAATTTCTTGTTAATAACTGCTTGATAAACAAAGTCATCAAACCAAGCATCACTCATCACGAAGTAACCTTTAAAACCAGGTTTGTCGCCCCAAGAGTTTTCGATCTTCCACTTAGTTGGTTTGTCGTCGACTAAATCAACCCCAGTAATGACCATGGCGTGATCCATCATGCTTTCGCCAGAATCAAGTTTGTCTGCTTTAGACATTGACAGATCAATATCAAATAATTGATCGCGTTGGTAAATCTTAGTATCAAGCAAACCAAGTTGGCGCTCTGAATCTTTACCGACATTAGAGCCGAACCAAACTACTTCGCCTGATTGCAATTGCTTGATGATTAGGTCTTTCATTTCAGCAACTTCTAAATTAAGGTGCCGGACTTGGCGACCGTCAACGATGTTACCTAGATATTCAACTGAGAATACTTGGTGATAAGGTTTATCAGCAGTTGGTGAATTGATAATTGAAACGTGGTCTTCCAAATTCATGCCCACATATTTGTCAAAGAATGCTTTGGGCGTAATTCCAGCTTCACGGTGATAATTATTGTCATCGTCGCGATATTCAAAATCAAATTTTGTTGGTGGCACACCCAATGAAATAGCCAAAATCCGAAAGACATCATTTAACATCTCATTTTTACGGTCTTCAACTTCTTGGTCTGTTTTACCAGCATTGACTAGTTCGCGTAATTCTAAGCCGTCCTTACGTAATAACGTGTTTAGCGTATCATTTAAGGCACTAGAATTGTTAGAGTTAGCAGTTTCTGGATAAACTGATTTTGGGACAATTCCGTATTTTTCGATTAAGCCGCAGAGCATATCCCATTGACCACCGTCTTGTTGTGGAGTGGCAAATAAGAAGGCAACTTTACGATCGCCTAAAGGTTGATTGGCAGACGCAATTACATTTTCAAAGAACCAGTTAGACTTTTCAAATTTATCCCAGAAGTTAGTGTAATTTTGGGATAATTCGAAATCCTTAATCTTGTATTCTTTTTGCATTGGGTGACGCATGGTGTTTAAGGCTGAGAACATCCAGCAACGTCCAGATTGCTTTTGATCAGCCGGTTTGCCCGTGGCAATTTCTACTGAAAAAGTTGGTTCTAAATCAATCTTTGATTGAGTATTTTGGCTGGCCTTGTAAATGCCATTTTCTTGAGCGGCATTGGCAGCAATATTGCTGCCAGCATGGTTTGCTAAATCTTTAGTAAATTCGGCAATTGCTTGCTCAGTAATTTCTTTAGTCATAAATTTTTCCTCCTTGAAAATTGGTATGTATTCTATTTTAGCCTATTATAGCTGCAGCTATCAACTTAATTAATTGTAAATTAATTTTTTTCAGCTGGTTTATGATACCAAAATTCAGCAAATTCATCATGCTTACTAAAATAGTCAATTACCAGGGGGTCTAGTGGCCAAATAGGTGTTTTTGTTTCTTGAGCAAATTCTAAAAGAAATTGCATTTCTTCCGCTAAAATTTCATTACTATCTACTTGTGGATTAATAAAAAGGTGATTCATTAACCAAACTTCACCGTCTTGCCGCTGCAGCTTATCCATTGTCCAGCGGCAAGTTAAAACGTCGTCATCGTCGTAAAATTCGAAAAATTGGTGGGGATCGTTAAGATTAAACATAAATGGTTCCTTTTAAGAATAAATTTGCTATTTCTGTATTTATTATAGAAGATTTTACAATAAAATGCGTAATTTATTGTAGAATAGTGTCTGGAGCATAATAAGGAGATAAGTATGATTAAGACACGTGGATTTGAAAGAGTTTCTAAGTATCAAAATAAAAATATTAACCTTCCTAGAAGACAGACGATTGCTAGTGCGGGTTATGACTTGGAGGCCGCTAAAGACGTATTAGTGCCAAGTATTTGGCGGTTAAACTTTGTCCGGATTTTTCGCTTAATCAGAAATGGACATCAATTATACGAACCAGATTATGAATTAGCTGATCATGTGTTAAAGCCGTTGCTGATTCCGACTGGAATTAAGGCTTATATGCCAGATGACGAGGTATTGCTACTTGCCAATCGTTCGTCCAATACAATGAAAAAAAATTTAAGTTTGCCTAACGGAATTGGGGTAATTGATGCTGATTATTACAATAATCCGAATAATGAGGGCGAAATCTTTATGCAGGTAATTAATTATGGTGTTAGACCGCTGCAAATCCGTAAAGGTGATCGAATCGGGCAGGGGATTTTTATTCACTATTTAAAAACTGATCAGGATTTACCAGTTAGCCGTAAACGGATGAATGGTTTTGGTTCAACTAATAAGGAAGAGAATTAATGGCTAAAATAAAAACTAAGTATAAGTGTCGTTCTTGTGGCTATGTTTCGGCAAGTTATTTAGGACGTTGTCCTAATTGTGGTGCTTGGAACCAATTTGAACAAGAAAGCGAAGCAGTTGCTAACCGTTCTACTAAGGGAAGTCCTAGCCGGTTAATTAAAAAGACTGGTACTAATGATCCCGTTAAATTAAATAGTGTTCAAGCGGAAAAAGAAGAACGGATTTTGACAAGTTCTAAGGAATTGAATCGTGTCTTAGGAGGCGGTATTGTTCCAGGGTCTTTAGTCTTAATTGGTGGGGATCCCGGAATTGGAAAGTCCACATTAATGCTCCAGATTATGAGTGATCTAGCTAAAACATATAAAGTTTTATATGTTTCAGGAGAAGAGTCTGCAAGTCAAATAAAACTGCGAGCTAATCGCTTGGACCTAGGTGCTAGCGATATGTTACTCTATCCGGAAACCGACATGGAAGATATTCGCCAGCAAATTGCAGAGGTTGAGCCGGATTTTGTGATTATTGATTCTATTCAAACGATGAACGAGCCCAGTCTTGATTCGATGACTGGTTCCGCCTCACAAGTTCGAGAAGTGACCAGTGAACTAATGAAAATTGCCAAGATGCAGGCTATTACCGTTTTTGTCATTGGGCATGTGACTAAGGAAGGAACAATTGCCGGGCCTAAGATTTTGGAACATATGGTGGATACAGTACTTTATTTCGAAGGTGATGAACACCATGCTTATCGAATCTTGCATTCTGTTAAAAATCGCTTTGGTGCTGCCAATGAAATTGGGATGTTTGAGATGGTTAACGAGGGATTACAAGAAGTCACCAATCCATCAGCAATTTTTCTCGATGAACGCTTGCCGCAGTCAACTGGCTCGGCAATTGTGGTTTCACTTGAAGGAACGCGGCCGCTGCTTGCTGAAATTCAAGCTTTGGTAACGCCAACAGCCTTTGGCTACGCTAAGAGAACGACTTCTGGTATCGATTATAATCGGGCTGCTTTGCTTTTGGCAGTTCTGGAAAAGCGTGGCAACCTAATGTTGCAGAATCAGGACGTCTATTTGACGGCAACTGGTGGAATTCGGTTAAATGAGCCTGCTGTTGATCTGGCAGTGATTATGGCGATTGCATCTAGTTATAAAAATCAAGAGATTTCCCCTACTGATTGTTTTGTTGGTGAGGTTGGCTTAACTGGAGAAGTTCGCCGGGTTAATAAAATCGAAGCACGGATTAAAGAAGCAGCTAAAACAGGGTTTAAGCGAATTTATATTCCTAAACATAATATGCAAGCCGGTTTGAAAAACTTGGGGATTGAAGTAATTCCAGTTGCTAGTATCAGACAGGCACTAAAGCTAGTTTTAGGCTAGGAAAGATTGAACTTTTGACTCATAACGGGTAAACTAAAAGCATTGAATTTACTATTTTGAAAGAGGCAAGTATTTTGGCAAAACAAAAAATTCGGGTAAGATACGCCCCAAGTCCAACGGGTCACTTACATATTGGTAATGCGCGAACAGCATTATTTAACTATTTGTTTGCGCGGCATAATAAGGGAACTTTTGTATTAAGAATTGAAGATACCGACCAAAAACGTAATGTTGAGGGTGGCGCCGCTTCTCAGATGGATAATTTACATTGGCTGGGAATTGATTGGGACGAGGGTCCTGATAAGGGTGGCGATTACGGTCCTTATCGTCAATCTGAGCGTAAAGATCTTTATCAAAAATATGTGCAACAATTGCTTGATGAAGGTAAGGCTTATTATTCTTATAAGACTTCTGAAGAATTAGACGAGCAGCGCGAAGAACAACGGGCTATGGGTGTAGCACCGCATTATACTTATGAATATGAAGGTATGACTGCTGATGAAATTAAACAGGCACAAGATGCGGCAGCAGCTAAGGGTTTAAAACCAGTTGTACGGATTCATATTCCCGAAATGGAAACTTATGCTTGGGAAGATATTGTCAAGGGTCACTTAAGTTTTGAATCAGATACAATTGGCGGCGATTTTGTTATCCAAAAACGTGATGGTATGCCAACCTATAATTTTGCCGTTGTTATCGACGATCATTTAATGCAAATTACTCATGTATTGCGCGGGGATGACCACGTTTCTAACACTCCTAAGCAATTAGCTGTTTATGAAGCGTTTGGTTGGGAACCACCGAAATTCGGTCATATGACTTTGATTATTAATGCCGAAACTGGCAAAAAGCTATCTAAGCGTGATGAATCTGTCTTACAGTTCATTGAACAATATCGCGACTTAGGCTATTTGCCAGATGCCATGTTTAACTTCATTACTTTGCTTGGCTGGTCGCCTGCTGGTGAAAGTGAAATCTTTAATCAACGGGATTTGATTAAACAGTTTGATCCTGATCGCTTATCTAAGTCACCAGCCGCCTTTGACCAAAAGAAGTTGGAATGGATTAATAACCAATACATCAAGCATGCTGATCGTGACCAATTGCTTGATCTGGCGCTGAACAATCTGCAAGAGGCAGAGCTAGTTGAAGCAGACCCTACACCTGAAAAGTTGGAATGGGTAAGGCAATTAGTCAATATTTATTCTGTGCAAATGTCATATACTAAGCAAATCGTGGATTTAGCGAAGATATTCTTTGCTTCTCCAAAAGAATTATCAGCTGAAGAACTTGATGAGTTCCGGCAAGATGAGGCGCGACCAGTTATTGAAGAGTTTAAACATCAGCTTGAATTACTGCCGCGTTTTACCGCAACACAGATTATGAATGCTGTGCAAGCAACACGTAAAGAGACTGGAGTTAAAGGACGTAAGTTATTTATGCCGATTCGGATTGCGACTACTAGATCAATGGTTGGACCTGGTGTTGGCGAAGCAATGGAATTATTAGGTAAAAAACGAGTTATGGAGCACCTTGATCTGACTTTGCAACAGATGAGTGCGAATGGACTTTAAATTAATGAGAAAGCATTATTGTGATTAAGCAGTAATGCTTTTTTAATGTTCTAATAATAATTTTATTTTTTGCTAGCTTTATCTGCTGCTTTCCCATATAATGTTGATAATTCAGTTGAAGATTTTAAGCATGAGGTGAAAATTATGAAGCAGCAGGAGAATGATAAGTTAGGATTTATTGCAATTATCTTTTTGGCAATCAATTTAATTATTGGTTCGGGGATTTTTTTAACTCCCGGTACCGTTGTTAGGCAAGTCGGTAGTAAAGCATTATGGGTATATCTATTAGCAGCAGTCTTTGCCGCAGTTCTGGCACTGCCGTTTGCAGCTGCTTCTAAATATGTTAATAAGTCTGGTGCTTCTTATGCTTATGCTAAAGTAGCTTTTGGTAATAAGTTTGGCTTTTATATTGGAATTACTTGTTACTTTGCTAATAATGCCGTTTGGAGCACAGGGCTAGTTGGTGTTGTTAAGGCGGTTATTGCTTTACTTGGCGGTGAGGCAGATAATAGCTGGCTAATTACCATTGGCTTAGTGCTAATCATGTTGTTAGATACGGTAGTTAATTTATTTGGTCAAAAAATCACTAAATATGTTATGAACTTATCGACAATTTGTAAAACACTAGCTTTAGTGGTCATCATTGTTGCAGGTGGCTTTCTAATTTTTAAATCTGGTGCGAATTTTGATTTGAGTGCAGTTAATCGCATTAAAGAGGGTGGCAAAAATATTGTGCCGGCAGTGACACTGAGCACTTTTATGATGGCGGTTGTTTCAGCTTTATATGCTTTTTCTGGGTTTGAAGCAGTGGCTTCAGGTGCAGAAGATATGGCCGATCCAGAAAAAAATTTGCCGAAAGCTATTCCATTAGCAGTAATTTTAATTGCCGTTATTTATATTGGCGTCTTAGCAGTTGCGATGATTTTAAATCCAAGTGCTTTAATGAAGACTAATCAGGTAGTGGCACTTGCTGCAATTTTTGATAATCCGCTTTTAAGTGGCATTATTTTGAGTGGAGCAATTATTTCTATGCTGGGAATTAACTTTGCTTATAGCTTTAGTGCCCCACGTTTTTTAGAAGCAATGGCTAAAGAACATCAGTTATCACAAACACTAACTAAAAGAACCAAGAGGAACTTTCCTAGCCGTGCTTTCTATATTTCGGCCGTGATTGCAGTAGTAATTCCGATGGCGTTTCAATATGATTTAACTAATCTAGTTACCTTGGGTTCGATTGTGCGTTTTTTGGAATTTGCCATTGTGCCAGCAGCAGTCATTCAATTTTACCGTGGACGTGCTAAGCAGCCGACGATTGCTGCACACAAAAATATTTGGACTGATTTAATTGCACCAATTTTTTCAATTTTGATTGTGATTTTTATGTTAATTGAATATAACTGGCGGGTGCAATTTGGCATAGTGGATAATGGTCAAGTTGTCGGAGTAAATTGGTTTGCTGTTGCAACCATGATTTTTGGTTTTGTCATTTTGCCATTAATTATGTATTGGCTTTCAAGAAAGGAATGGGATAATCTGAAGTAAAGAATTTATAAGTGGGAGTTTATTTTTTTAAAGGGGAAATTATGTTAAAAATTGACCAGGTTAGTAAGAATTATGGCGAAATAGCGGCCCTCAAGCAGGTTAGCTTTACTGTAAAACCGGGAGAAATTCTGGGGCTAATTGGAAAAAACGGTGCAGGTAAGTCGACCTTATTTCATAGTATTTTACGTTTGATTAAGTTTCAAGGGAGTATTACTTGGAACGGTCAGCCGATTACGGCGCAGATGTTTGATGAAATTGGTTATTTGCCAGAAGAACGTAGTTTGTTGCCTAATTTGACTGTTGGACGACAAATTTCATACTTGGCTAAGTTGAAAGATTTCAAGGCTAGTAATGAATTAATCGATCAGTGGTTAGCTCGTTTTGAAGTTAAGGGAAATAGACAGACTAAGATAAAGTCATTGTCTAAAGGTAATCAACAAAAAGTGCAATTAATCTGCACTTTAATTCATAAGCCAAAATTGATTATTTTAGATGAACCATTTAGTGGATTAGATCCAGTTAATGCAGGATTACTTAAAACGGCAATTATAGCAGCTAAGCAACATGGCGCAGCAATTATTTTTTCTAGTCACAATATGGCTAACGTTGAAGCTGTCTGTGACAAGTTAGTAATGTTTAATTTGGGACAGATTGTTTTAGCGGGTAGCACACAGTCGGTGCGGGCCCAATTTGGCAAGGTGAATTTATTTATTACGACAGATTGGTCTGAGCAGCAGCTACAAAAACTTCAAGGAGTTGATGAAGTAATACGACGCAATTTGCGACAGTATTTACTTAAGTTACGTGATGAGACTTTTGGACCAGCAATTTTTAAGCAATTAACTAATGGCAATTATATTGAAGAATTTAGTCAGCAGCCGCCTAGTCTAGCAGAAATTTTTCGCATGAAAGCTGGTGCAGCTAATGCGTAAATTATGGACGATTATTAGTGAAACCTATGGCCGACAAGTTAAATCTTGGAGTTTTTTGTTACTAGTTTTAGGACCATTTTTGCTGTTAGCAGTTAGTCTTGGTGCAGGCTATCTTGCAGCTGTTAACAGTGGGGAATTGACGAAACCAAAAATAGCAGTAATTAGTTCACAAGCAGATTTGCGGCAAAATTATGCTGCGCAAAGTAAAGTTAAGATTGAGCAATCAATTACTACGCAAGCTGCGGCAAAAAAAGCAGTTAAGCAAGATCAAATTAAGGGTTACTTACTTTTAACTAATACTCATGGCAAATTAGAGGCCACTTTTTATCATGGTGATAATGCCAATACGCCTAAAAAAGCTGATATTAATGCAACTTTAATTCAATTGCAAAGTAGCCTGAATATTCGTCAAGGGCACCTAACTAGTCAACAATTGCAGGCTTTGCAAGTGCAACCAAATTTAAAAACTGTTAGTTTGAATAATTCTAGTAATAATGATGATGTACGTTATATTACAATTATGGTTGTTTTGATTATTATTTATATGATTGTTTTAACTTATGCGTCAATTATTACCCAGGAAATAGCTGGTGATAAAAGTCATAAAATAATTGAAGTGATCTTTTCGAGTACCACGCCCGGAGTGTATGTCTGCGGCAAAATTATTGCCTTACTATTGATGATTGTGACACAACTAGTTGCTTATGTCTTAATGGCTTTAGCTGCTTTAGCCATTGCCCAAACTATTCCGACGACCCAAAATTGGCTGGCTGCTAATCAGCCAGTTTTAGGAGAAATTTTACATAATTTTACGGGTTCAATCGTGTTGTATATTGTGCTGGGAGTAGTTGCCTATACTGTCTTATCAGCTTATTTTGGCGCATTGGTCAAAAGCAGTGATAATGCTGCTAAAGCTGCACAACCAGCATCAATGTTAGCAATAGCCGGTTTTTTAATAGCAATAACTTTTATCAATCAGCCGCAAAACATTTTGGTTAAAATCTTGTCGTATGTTCCTTTATTTTCATCATATCTGATGCCAGTGAGAATGTTTGCGGACAAGGTTAATTCGTGGGAAGTGTTGGTATCCTTGTTGCTATTGTTAGTCACGATTTGCGGTTTCCTATGGTATCTTTGCCGAGTGTACGGCAAGTTGATGTTACAAAAAGAAACACCTAAGTGGCGTTTTTCTTTCTTTAAGAAGTAGTAGAAATATAAAATCTCCTCTTAAGTAAGATAGTGATCTGAACTCCGAAATTAGGACAATCCAATTTCAGAGTTTTATTATGTCCAAATTATCTAAACAAGATAAAATCGATATTTATAATTTATGGAAAATTTTTCATTACTTCTAGATTAATATCACTTTAGCGTAAAAATAAAAATAAAATAAGACTTGTCAATTTATTTTTAAAAAAAGTAATTGACAAGCAGAAAGATTAGCCTTATGATTTACGTTAAATAAAAATGATAAAAAAATAAAAGCAAAGAAAAAGTAAGTAAGAAGTAATAATTGCTTAGCGAACCTGGTCTAGTGCAAGCAGGTGTAACTGTTACTAACTGAAAATCACTTTTGAGCTGCAAGCTGAAAACTAGTAAGTATTGCCGGGATGCATCCGTTATTTTCGCAGCAAATCGCAGCTTAGTCTGCCGTTTGTGGAAAGAGGCTTTTTATTAAAAAGCAAAATTAGGTGGTACCGCGCTAGTAGCGTCCTATTTAAGATTTATTCTTAAATAGGACGCTTTTTTTATCAAAAAAATAAAGGAGTAGAACAAAATGACAGGAAGCAAAATTGTAACATTAACTAATGGATTTCATTTATTTACCCGGACTGTGGGCAGTGGCAAAATCAAATTATTATGTGTCCATGGTGGACCAGGTAGTAATCATGAGGAATTTGAAAACTTTGGTGATGAATTAGCTAATTACGGCGTTGAGGTTTCAATGTATGACCAACTAGGCTCATTTTATTCCGATCAACCTGATTTTTCTGATCCAGCTAATCAAAAATATTTGACCATCGATTATTATTTATCAGAATTAGAAGAAGTCAGACAAAAGCTGGGCTTGGATAATTTTTATTTACTAGGTCATTCATGGGGTGGATTATTGGCCCAAGAGTATGCCTTAAAATATGGTCAACATCTTAAAGGGCTAGTAATTATGAGCATGATTGACAATATTCCAGAGTACATTACAAATATTAATCGTTTGCGCGATGAAATGTTTTCAGAGTTTGAAGTTAATTATATGAAAGAAGTTGAAGCGGAAAATCGTTTTGACGATCCAAAATATAATGAATTGGTTGCTAAGCTCTATCAAGTTTATGTTATGCGCCATCCAGAAAATGCTGGACATCATACCGTATCGACTAATGCCACGCCAGTTTACAATTATTTCCAGGGAAATAATGAGTTTGTGATGACTGGAACCTTGAAAGATTGGGATCGCCGCAGCGATACACACAAGATTACTAATAAAACGCTATTGACCTTTGGCGATCACGATACAATGCCGTTAGCTGTTGCGCAGCGCATGCATCAAGAGATGCCAAACTCGCGCTTAGTATTGACACCTGATGGTGGCCATTGTCACAGCAGTGATAATCCTAAGGCATTCTTCCAGACTTTAGGAGAATTTTTAACAGATGTAGAAACGGACCGATTTTGAGGAGAATTAACTGATGAAGTATAAATTTTTATTGACATTACTAGCTAGTTCAGCAGTTTTATTAGCTGGTTGTGGACATGAACAGCAATCAAGTACTAGTGCTAAGCCTGCTCAAAAGCTGACATTAATGCAGACTAGTGATTTATTATCACTAGATACTTCTGAACATGCAGATTTGCCAACTTGGAATACCTTAGAGAATTCAATGGAGGGGCTTTATAAAGCAAATAGTCAGCACGAGCCAGCTCCTGCAATGGCAACTAAAGTAGTTAAACCAACTAATCATGGCTTAACCTACACTTTTAATTTACGCAAAGATGCAAAATGGAGTAACGGTGAGCCAGTTAGTGCTAAGGATTTCGTTGCTTCTTGGCGGCGGTCAGTTTCACCTAAGTCCAAATCAGGCTACAATTATATTTTTTCTGGAGTAAAGAATGCCGATGACATTACTGCTGGCAAGAAACCTGTTAGCAGCTTGGGAGTGTCTGCACTTGATGATCATACTTTACGAGTACAATTGGAACACCCAATGCCATATTTTGATAAGATGATGGTGATGCCAGCGTTTTTCCCAGAGAATCGCACGGCTTTAAGGAAATTTAAAACTAAGTATGGTACCAAGTCAAAGTATCTCTATTATAATGGTGCCTTTAAGGTTACTAAGTGGGATGGGTCAAATGATAGTTGGGTATTAAAGCCAAACAAATATTACTATGCTAAGAAAAAAGTGCATTTAACTAGTTTAAAGTATTTAGTTGTTAAGGATGCTAATACTGCACATGAATTATTTGAACGTAACAAGTTAGATGATGCAACCATTACTGGTGTGACAGCAAAAGAATTGCAAGGCGACAAAAATATTGTCCATGAACGTAAAGCCGGCAATTATTATTTGCGGGTTAACTTGCGCGGTGGGCAACCTTTAACTAATCAAAAGATGCGTCAGGCAATTAGCCTAGTGCTAGATCGCAAGGCGCTAACTAAAAATGTGTTGGCAGATGGTTCACTGCCAGCTTATACTTATACTGCTAAAGATTTGGCTAATGATCCTACTAGTAACAAGGATTTCGCTACAGAAACCACACCTAAGGACAAATACAATGTTGCTAAGGCTAAAAAGCTTTGGCAAGCAGGGCTAAAAGAAAGCCATTTAAGTAAGACAGTTAATTTAGAACTACTAGGTGATGATCAAACGATTACTAAGAATGTTGCACAATTTTTGCAAGATTCGCTTGAGAAGCATTTACCTAAAGTTAAGGTAGAAATCCGCAATATACCTGAAAAGGCGGTATCTAGTGAAACTAGTAATGGTAAGTTCTCATTGGGACAAACATTGTGGCTTGCTGATTATTCTGATCCAATTAGTTTTATGGATATTTTGAGTAGCAGTAATCCGCAAAATAAGGGTAAATACCATAATCAAAAATTTGATAAACTTTACCATGCTGCTAGTCTTGCCAGTGAACCAAAAGTTTATTGGTCAAAATTACGCCAGATGCAGCAGCAATTAAACCAAACTATGCCAGTTATTCCACTATATCAAATGGTTGAAAGCCACCTTGTTAATCCTAAACTAAAGGGTGTCTTGCGCCATCCAGTTGGTGAAGACGACTACACAAGAGCATATTTCCAATAATTTTTTATAATAGCAATGTCGCTAAGGAGCAGCATTGCTATTTTTGTGGTTAATTTTATTGTCCAATAGTGTTTGCAAACCATAATTCTGCTAAAATAGGAAATAGTTATATTTAAGGAAGAGGCAAACTGGCCATGAAGATTTATAATACTTTGACCAAGCAAAAAGAAGAATTTAAGCCAATTAAACCGGGGCAAATTTCGATGTATGTTTGTGGCCCGACTGTCTACAATTACATTCATATTGGCAATGCCCGCAGTGTTGTTGCTTTTGACACTATTAGACGTTATTTTGAATATCAGGGCTATCAGGTGAATTATGTTTCAAATTTTACTGATGTTGATGATAAGATGATTAATGAAGCACAAACTGAAGAAACGACGGTACCTAAGCTAGCTGAGCGTTATATTGCGGCTTATTTAGCTGATACTAAAGCACTAAATGTTGAGCCAGCAACTTTGCATCCGCGTGCAACTGAAGAAATACCAGCGATTATTGCCTTTATTCAGAAGTTAATTGCTAAAGGATATGCATATGAAAGTCATGGTGACGTTTATTATCGTACCAAAAAATTTGAAAATTATGGTCAACTAAGTAGTCAAAATATTGCAGAGCTTGAAGAAGGCGCTTCGCAACACACTAATGTCCGTGAGCAAGAGCGTAAGGAAGACCCAATTGACTTTGCCTTGTGGAAAGCACAAAAAGCTCCTGATGAAATTGCGTGGAATTCTCCTTGGGGCTTGGGCCGTCCCGGTTGGCATGTGGAATGCTCTGTTATGGCTACTAAATATTTGGGTGAAACCATTGATATCCATGGTGGTGGTCAAGACTTGGAATTTCCACATCATGAAAATGAGATCGCTCAAAGTGAAGCTGCAACTGGCAAGCAATTTGTCCACTATTGGCTCCATAATGGCTTTGTAACGGTGGGTAATCAGCAAGAAAAAATGTCTAAGTCACTGCATAATTTTGTGACTGTTCATGACTTACTGCAAGATGTTGATGCACAGGTGTTGCGCTTCTTTATGGCTAGCGTGCAGTATCGCAAGCAGATTAATTATTCGGCTAAAAATTTAGAGCAGGCACAGATTATCTTGCAGCGCTTTAAGAACACCTTGACTAATTTGGCTTATCGATTAACTGATAATACGTCAAGCCAACCAGCAAAGCAACTTGAACAAGCTTTAGCTGAGACTAAACAAAAATTTGATTCCGCAATGAACGATGACTTTAATGTGCAAAATGCTCTAGCGGCAATTTATGATTTTTTACCAATAATTAATGCACATCTTAGTGAAGCTGAGGTGGATAAACCAGTCTTAAAACAAGTACAACAAGCATTAACCACTTGGTTAGCAATTTTTGGAATTGATACGTCAAATTTAATTGCCAAGGAAGCTGATGATGACAAACAAGTTGCTGAATTAATTGCTAAGCGCGAGCAAGCAAGACAGAATAAAGACTGGGCATTAAGCGACCAGATCCGTGACCAATTAAAGCAAATGGGAATAACTATTCAAGATACTGCTCAAGGAACGAGGTGGAGTCGTGACTAAAATTAAAAAATTAACAGAAGAGCAAGTCAATCCAGATACGTTAAATGGTCAAACTTTGGCTTATTTGGGTGATGCAGTTTATGAAATTAGAATTAGACAGCACTTAATTAAAGGCGGAATTGTTAAGCCCCAGGTTTTGCAACGTGAGGCAACCTACTATGTTTCAGCTAAAGCCCAAGCAGCTTTAATTACTAAATTACAAGCTGATGATTTGCTAACAGCAGATGAATTAGCTACATATCGCCGCGGACGCAATGCTAAAAGTCATACCAAGGCTAAAAATACTAGTTTGGCTACCTATCAGATGTCAACTGGGTTTGAAGCCGTTTGGGGTTATTTAGAACTATTAGGACAGGAAGCGCGCATTGCGGAATTAACTTCGTGGTGCATTAAGACAGTAGAGGAAGGTGGAATTGAGCAATATGACTTCAACTGAGCAAGATTTTGTATTTGGTAAACATGCAGGTTTAGATTTTTTAAAGACTCAATCAGCGCAGCGGATTAATAAGGTGTTTTTACAAGAGGGCGTTCAGGAAAGTTTTGCTAACGAAGTGTTTTCCTTGGCTAAACCAAAGGGCATCGTAGTGCAAACTGTGCCTAAGAATAAGCTAGATCGGTTAGTGCAAGGTGGTAATCATCAAGGTTTGGTCTTGACTATTGCTAGCTTTGAATATGCAGACTTAGATGAATTGCTAAATCAATTTGAAGACGAGGATAAGCGTCCCTTTTTATTAATGCTTGATTCAATTGAAGATCCGCATAATTTGGGTTCGATTTTGCGTTCAGCAGATGCTACTGGAGTTGATGGGATTATTATTCCTAAGCGTCACGCTACTGGATTAACTTCGGTGGTTGCCAAGACATCGACTGGGGCAATTGATTATGTACCAGTTGCCAGGGTCAATAACTTAGTCCAGACTAGTCAAATGCTAAAAAAGCGTGGTTATTGGCTTTTTGGCACTGATATGCAAGGAACAGATTATCGGCAATGGGATGCTAATGGTAAGACAGTGCTGGTGATTGGTAATGAAGGTAAGGGTATCTCCAGATTGCTAAAAGAGCAAATGGATCAAATGCTGACTCTGCCAATGCGTGGACATGTCCAGTCACTTAACGCTAGTGTGGCAACTGGGGTGTTGCTGTACCAGATGCTTGATAGTCGTGTAACTAAATAAATTATCTAAAATAATTTTTGCTTGTGCATGATAAGGAGAGTCGTAAATGACTAGAGAAACCAGTCAAAATAGTATTTTGGATCAACCAATGAACCAAGTCTTTGATAATAGTAGCGATACTGAAACAATGAGAAGCTTTTTATGGAATTATTTTATGGAGCAGGCTGGCAATGACAGTGTGGCAGCAGAAACCGCCATGTTGCCACTATTGCAAAAAAGTGATCAAGAAATTATTGCCTTTGCTGATGAACAATTAAAAAAGTAAGCTAATCATTAAATTAATTGCTCCAGCTTGATTTTTTTGATAAACTACAATAGTTTGGAAGTGAGATTATGGTAGTGAAAAAAGCATCTTTGGCTTGCAGCGTTTGCGGCTCGCGTAACTATTCAATTACCACCAGTAAGAATCGCACACAGCGGCTTGAGCTCAATAAATTTTGTAAGCATTGTGGTAAAAAAACTCTGCATAAGGAAACGAGGTAAGCGGTAGTGATTAAATTTTTAAAGAGTGTTGGACATGAGATGAAATTGGTAACTTGGCCAACAGCTAAGCAAAATCGCCATGATACTGCAATTGTGGTTGGTACTTCAATCTTGTTTGCGGTATATTTAGGTGCATTGGATTTGTTATTTAGCAGTCTGACACAGATAGTGATGTAATAGCAATATTTTCCTATGTATGTTATACTAGTTCCAGTTAGAAAAACCTCTTACGTAGAGGCTTTTTTTGTTGGTCAAAATAGAAAAGAGAGTTAAGTAATGGTTGAAACAACGAAAAAGCAATGGTTTGTATTGCATACTTATTCAGGTTATGAAGATAAGGTTAAGTCCGACCTGTTATCACGTGCGCAAACCATGGGAATGCAAGATTATATTTTTCGAGTAATGGTACCGGAACAAGAAAAGATTGAAACGGTTAAAGATAAGAAAAAACAAGTCGAAGAGAAGATTTTTCCAGGGTATGTTTTGGTGGAAATGGTAATGACTGATGAAAGTTGGTTTGTAGTTCGTAACACACCTAATGTTACTGGGTTTGTCGGCTCTCACGGTGGTGGTTCTAAGCCTTCACCGCTACTTGAAGAAGAAGTCAATCGCTTATTGCGCCAGCAAGGTGAACCGGCCAAAAGAGCTCAAATTGATTTTGAAGTGGGCGAGACAGTCACGATTATCGATGGTGCCTTTAATGGTGTTGAAGGCAAGATTACAGAAATTCAGCCTGATAAGTATAAATTATTTGTTTCAGTAGATATGTTTGGTCGAGAAACTACGACTGAACTTGATTATGAGCAAGTTAAAAAGATTGACTAGCTTGTTAGTTAAAATTGCAATTATCTGTAGTTAATGCTAAAATACTTAAGTACTTTTATTACTGTGGGAGGAGAAGTAAGTTACCTCTCCATTTTCACCACATCACGGAATCAAGGAGGTTTTGACCGTGGCAAAGAAAGTTATTAATGTTGTCAAATTACAAATCCCAGCTGGTGCTGCAACACCTGCACCTCCAGTTGGTCCTGCTTTAGGTCAAGCGGGGATTAACATTGTTGGTTTTACTAAGGACTTCAATGCTAGAACAGCTGACCAAAAGGGCATGATTATTCCTGTAGTCATCACAGTTTATGAAGATCGTTCATTCGAATTCATTACTAAGACTCCACCAGCTCCAGTGCTTTTGAAGCAAGCTGCTAACCTTGAAAAGGCTTCAGGTGAACCAAATACCAAGAAAGTTGGTAAGGTAACCAAGGACCAAGTTAAGGAAATAGCCGAAACTAAGATGAAGGATCTCAACGCTGCAGATGTTGAAGCTGCTATGCGGATGATCGAAGGTACTGCTAGAAGCATGGGTATCGAAGTCGCAGACTAATCCTGTTATTTATAACAATTTAGGTGGGAGAACTGAAATGTTTGTTTGACCACATATTAAGGAGGAAATCACATGCCAAAGCATGGTAAAAAGTATTCAGAAGCTGCTAAAAAAGTAGATTCAAAGAAATTATATTCAATTGCCGAAGCAATGAAGTTAGTTAAAGAAACTTCATATGCAAACTTCGATGCTTCAGTAGAGGTCTCATACGACTTGAGTGTTGATCCAAAGCAAGCTGACCAACAAATCCGTGGTTCACTTGTGTTGCCTAACGGTACTGGTAAGACCCAAAAAGTAGTAGTCTTTGCTGAAGGTCCACAAGCTGAAGAAGCCAAGGCTGCCGGTGCTGATGAAGTCGGTTCAGATGACTTAGTTGAAAAAGTTCAAAATGGCTACTTAGACTTTGATGTTGTTGTTGCAACACCAATGATGATGGCTAAAGTAGGACGTTTGGGTAGAGTATTGGGACCTAAAGGTTTAATGCCGAACCCGAAGACTGGTACAGTTACTATGGACATTGAAAAGGCTGTTAAGAACGTTAAGGCCGGTCAGGTTGAATACCGCGTTGACCGTCAAGCCGCTATTCACGCAGCTATTGGTAAAGTTTCATTTACTGACGAACAATTAATTGAAAACTTTAACGCATTGCGTGATGTTATTTTACGTGCTCGTCCATCAGCTGCTAAAGGTCAATACATTAAGGGAGTAGCCGTTGCTGCAACCTTTGGCCCAGGGATTAAGCTTGATCCACTAAACTTAGAATAATTAAGTTAATTAAAAAGTAAAAAAGCAATTTGTTATTTTTAACAGATTGCTTTTTTTTACTCAATTTCGACAATTATGATTGGTCATTCGGTTAAGTTTTGGTAAACTAGGGTAGAATTTTAATATCTAATTGAGGGATTACAATGCGTAAAAATAACTTGGGCAGTTTATTAACCTTGATTTTGTTTGTTCCACTTTTATTAGTGGGATGTAGTAAAGATCAAGCCAAAATTACGGTTGTTGGTGCTAGTAGCGTTCAGCCACTAGTCGAACAGGCAGGTAATGATTATCATCTTGCTCATCTAAGTAGTAACATTGTCGTACAAGGCGGCGGCTCAGGAACCGGA
Organism: Lactobacillus sp. ESL0684; assembly: GCF_029392675.1. Classification (NCBI taxonomy): domain Bacteria; kingdom Bacillati; phylum Bacillota; class Bacilli; order Lactobacillales; family Lactobacillaceae; genus Lactobacillus; species Lactobacillus sp. ESL0684. The sequence goes on from NZ_CP113941.1 coordinate 522,258, forward strand.
CTAAGTCAAGTTCAGGCTGGTGCTGTTGAAATTGGTACCGCTGATGTATTCGCCGAAACACAACCGGGAATTAATGCTCGGAAGTTAGTTGATCATCAAATTGCGGTAGTAGGGATAGTTCCAATTGCCAATAAGGATGTTGGTGTTAGCAATTTGTCGGCTAAAAATTTAATGCGAATTTTCACTGGTAAAATCACTAATTGGCGGCAAGTGGGTGGCAAGAATTTGCCAATCATTGTCATTAATCGTTCTCGTGGTAGTGGTACTAGGACAATTTTTGAAGATTTAATTTTGCAAGGTAAAGAGGCAATTAATTCACAAGAGCAAGACTCTAATGGGACAGTCAAAAAGATTGTCAGTTCTACTCCAGGGACGATCTCATACATTTCTTTTCCTTATGCTAATGATTCACATATTCAAAAATTAAGTATTAATCAAGTTAAGCCAGTAAATCATAATATTTTGACTAATAAGTGGCCGCTTTGGGCGTATGAGCATATGTATACTAAGGGTAAACCAAGTAAGTCAACTGCTGCGTTTATTGACTATGTGCTAAGTGAAAAAGTCCAGAAAAATTTGGTTCCTAAGACTGGTTACTTGAGTATTCATGAAATGAAAGTATCACGTGATAGCAAAAATAAAATTACAAAAATAGGTGATCCACATGAGCAAAAATAAGCAGGACTTACAGGAAGTTGTTGAACAAGCGATTGCTGAGCAAAAGGTGCCGCATGTTAAATTTAAAAAGACAGCTCCACAAAATGTAGATGTTGCGAAGTTAACTAAAGCTTCAAAGGAAACTCGTCAGGAACGCTGGGGTAAAGGGCTGACTTTCTTGGCGATAATTTTAATTGGTATTTTGATCATTGCGATTATTGGCTTTGTCGGGATGCATGGCCTGGCAACTTTTACTAGTGACAAAGTAAATATTGGGCACTTTTTATTTTCAAGCGAATGGAATCCCAGTGCTGGCAGTAGTCATGTTGGTGCTGGCGCGATGATTGTTACGTCGTTTGCCGTCACTTTGCTGGCTGCACTAATCGCTACCCCCTTTGCGATTGCTGTTGCCTTATTTATGACAGAATTTGAATTAGGAAAAAGATCTAGTTTGTTACAGTCGGTAATGGAGCTGTTAGTTGGTATTCCGTCAGTAGTTTATGGCTTTTTGGGATTAACTGTAGTAGTACCAGCGATTAGAACTATCTTTGGTGGTACTGGTTTTGGTATTTTAGCCGCAACTTTAATTTTATTTGTTATGGTATTACCAACAATTACTTCACTAACTGTTGATGCCTTTAAAGCTGTCCCTAAAGAATTACGCAAGTCATCAGCAGCTTTAGGGGCAACTAGATGGCAGACAATTTATCATGTGGTGCTGCGAGCTGCGCGTTCACGAATTTTGACTGCAATTATTTTTGGAATGGCGCGTGCCTTTGGTGAAGCCTTGGCTGTTCAAATGGTAATTGGGAACGCAGTGCTAATGCCGGCTAACCTAGTTAGTCCATCAGCCACGTTAACTAGTCAATTGACTAGCCAAATGGGGAATACGGTTATGGGAACTTTACCTAACAATGCTCTTTGGTCACTAGCGTTGCTGTTATTAGCAATGTCGTTATTTTTCAACTTCTTGGTACGCTTGATTGGAAAGAGGAGCTAACATTAAATGAATTCAAAAAGGAACGATCGTATAGCGACTGGTGTTATTTATTTCTTAGTTGGGTTAGTAATTCTATTATTAATTGGAATTATTGGTAATATTTTATTGTCGGGTGTGCCACATTTGTCATGGGACTTCTTGACTAAGGCATCATCGTCGTTTGAAGCAGGCGGCGGGATTCGGGATCAATTGTTTAACTCACTATATCTATTAGTCTTAACCTTATTAATTTCGTTACCCATTGCCTTAGGGGCAGCAATTTATTTGGCTGAATATGCGGCAGATACTTGGCTAACCAGGTTAATTCGTACGACAATCGAGATTCTAAGTTCGCTACCATCAATTGTTGTTGGATTATTTGGCTACTTAGTTTTTGTCGTTCAGTTTGGACTCGGCTTTTCGATTATTGCTGGTGCTCTTGCATTAACTTTTTTTAATTTGCCGATTTTGACTAGCAATATTGAACAGGCGATTAATGGTGTGCCACAAGCTCAGCGTGAAGCGGGCTGGGCGTTAGGTTTATCTAATTGGAAAACGATTCGCGGGATTGTCTTGCCAGCAGCTTTACCTGGAATAATTACCGGGGTTATCTTGAGTGCTGGAAGAGTTTTTGGTGAAGCAGCTGCCTTGATATATACGGCTGGTCAAAGTGGGTCTACAATCGATTATGCTAATTGGAATATCTTTAGTCCAACGAGCTTTCTTAATGTGATGCGTCCAGCTGAAACGTTGGCAGTTCATATCTGGAAAGTAAATACTGAGGGAATTGTTCCTGATGTTAATGTGGTTTCGGCAGCGACTTCTGCTTTGTTAATCATCGTAGTCATCATTTTTAACTTTGGTGCACGTGCTTTAGGTAACTGGCTATATAAGCGGTTAACAGCGGCTAAGGCAAAGTAAGGAGTTTTTATGGAAAATATGCAAAATCAGGCTTACATTAAGACTTTTAAGCAGCAAGATTGTGCGATTACCACCAAGGACTTAAGTGTTCGTTATGGCGGGACTAATCAAAAGTTGTTTGATGTTAGTTTGGGCTTTAAAAAGAATACGATTACCGCTTTAATTGGTGCTTCTGGTTCAGGAAAATCGACTTTTTTACGGTCTCTTAATCGGATGAATGACCGAGTGGCGACAGTTGATGGTCAAATCATGTTTCATGATTTGGATGTAAATCAAAAAAAGATTAACGTTTATGAGCTACGCAAAGCGATCGGGATGGTTTTTCAAAAACCAAACCCCTTTCCTAAGTCAATTAGGGAAAATATTACTTATGCTCTAAAAGCCAATGGCTCTCAAAACAAAGCTAAACTTGAGCAAACAGTTGAAGAAAGCCTTAGGGCAGCAGCGCTATGGGATGAAGTTAAAGATAAACTTGATCAAAGTGCTTTAGCTCTGTCGGGTGGACAACAGCAGCGCTTGTGTATTGCGAGGGCATTAGCACTAAAGCCTGAAATTTTATTACTTGATGAGCCCGCAAGTGCATTAGATCCAGTTTCCACAGCTAAACTTGAAGATACTCTTAAGCAATTGCGGAGTAAGTACACGATGATCATGGTAACGCACAATATGCAGCAAGCGTCACGAATTAGCGATTATACTGTCTTTTTTCATTTAGGACGAGCACTTGAATATGATACGACAACTAATATCTTTACTAACCCTCAAGGTGAAATTACTGAGCAATATATTCAGGGGAGTTTTGGCTAAAGGAGCAAAATTATGACAAACATTATGGAAGTCAGGGATGTCAAGTTAAGCTATGGTAGCTTTGAAGCTCTGCATGGGATTGACTTGGCTTTTCCCAAGCAAAAATTGACTGCCTTAATTGGTCCATCTGGTTGTGGTAAATCTACTCTTTTACGTTGTTTGAACCGGATGAATGATGATATTGAAGGCATTAAGATTACTGGCAACGTTCTGCTAGAAGATCAAGATATCTATCAATCTAGGCTGGATTTAGTTGTATTACGTAAAAAAGTAGGGATGGTGTTTCAGCAGCCAACGCCATTTCCATTCTCAGTATTTGATAATGTAGCTTATGGGCTAAAAATTGCTGGAATTAAAGATAAAGACGTTATTGAAGAACGAGTAACGGAGAGTCTTAAGCAAGCAGCTATTTGGGATGAAACTAAGGACAATTTACAACGCAATGCTCAGGATTTTTCTGGTGGACAACAACAGCGAATTTGTATTGCTCGTGCGCTAGCAATTAGACCAGAAGTGGTTTTACTTGATGAACCAACTTCAGCGCTAGATCCAATTTCAAGTGCCGAAATTGAAGAGACATTGCTTGGCCTAAAGCAAGATTATACCTTTATCATGGTGACCCACAATTTACAACAAGCCAGTCGTATTTCTGATCAAGTTGCCTTTTTGATGAATGGTGATTTGATTGAAGCAGGTTCCACTCAGGAAATGTTTTTGGCACCAAAAAAAGAAATCACCAGTAATTATCTAAATGGACGTTTTGGATAGAAAGTTTGAGGTAGCAAAGTGCACGAGATATTTTTAGATGAATTGAAAAAATTAAATACGCAATTTATGGAAATGGGAGTTTTAGTTAATGATTTGATCGATCAGGGGACCAGGTCGTTTGTCGATCATGACAAAAAATCAGCCCAAAAAATGATTACTGAAGCTGATGTTGTCCCTAAAGAAGCCATCAGAATTGAAAAGAAATCACTTGATCTAATGGCATTACAGCAACCAGTGGCAACTGATTTTCGAGTTGTGATTAGCATTTTAAAAGCAACAACTGACTTAGAGCGAATTGGCGAAAATGCACTTAGCATCGCGCTGGAAACGATTCGCGTTAAGGGTAATCCGCGAATTGAAGCGGTAGAAGATATTATTTCGAAAATGACCCACCAAGTTCGCAAAATGCTAATTCAGGTATTGACTGCCTATGTCCAAGAGGATGAGAAGACGGCCCGCAAAATGTTGTCTGACCGCGAAACAGTAATGAATGATTATCAAGAAGCACGAAAAGTTATTATTGATGGTGTTGAACAAGATACCAATGTGGCGGTAGCCTCCGCTAGTTATTTTGTGATTATCAGATTGCTAGAACGGATTAGTGATCATATTGTTAATTTGGCCAGCTGGGTTATTTACAAAACTTCAGGTGAATTATTTGAATTAGCCGAGCCAAAGATTGAATAAAAAATTTGCGTTGGAAAGCTGTTACTGTTATACTAATCAAAGTAAATTCTACCTAAGACTCGGGTGGCATAACGCCTTAATTTCCCGCCGAGGCCGGAAGATAATGAAGACTTTTTTGAGAAACTCCATGTCTTGCTTGGCATGGAGTTTTTGGCCTTATTAGGATTTATTAATGAATTTGTGGAGGTGAATCTAATTGAGTAAAGCTGCTATTGCTGCAAAGGCTGAATACGTTGACGCGTTTGCTGAAGAACTTAAGAGTGCAAAGGCTATCTTGGTAATTAATTACCTAGGGATGTCAGTTGAAGAAGTTACTAATATGCGTAAGGAACTTCGTGATAACGATGTTAAGATGAAAGTTATCAAGAATACTTATCTAAGACGTGCTGCTGCTAAAGCTGGTATCGAAGGTCTTGATGATACTTTTGTTGGTCCAACTGCTGTTATTTATACAGATAATGCTGATGACGTAACTGAACCTGCTCGTATTGTTTCAAAATATGAAGATGACATTGATGTGATCGAGATTAAAGGTGGTATGCTTGAGGGTAAGTTGACTTCTAAAGAAGAAATCAAGGAACTCGCTGCTATCCCTGGTCGTGAAGGCTTGCTATCAATGCTTGTTTCTGTATTACAAGCTCCTGTGCGCGACTTCGCATGTGCTGTTAAGGCTGTTGCCGATTCAAAAGATGAAGCTGCAGAATAAAATATTGTAAATTATATCTAATACTGATTTTTCGGAGGATACTTAAATATGGCTTTAGATACTGAAAAGATTATTGAAGACTTAAAAGGTGCTTCAATTCTTGAATTAAATGACCTAGTAAAGGCTATTGAAGATGAATTTGATGTTACTGCTGCTGCCCCAGTTGCTGCTGCAGGTGCTGGCGCTGAAGCTGCTGCTAAATCAACTTATGACGTTGAATTGACAGAAGCTGGTCAAGAAAAGGTTAAAGTTATTAAGGCTGTTCGTGACCTTACTGGTCTTGGCCTTAAGGACTCAAAAGACCTTGTTGATGGTGCTCCTAAGAACGTTAAGGAAGGCGTTTCTGAAGACGAAGCTAACGACATTAAGGCTAAGCTTGAAGAAGTTGGTGCTTCAGTAACTTTGAAATAGTTACTGACCAACTGGTCAAGCTAATAAGAAACCGTACAAGCTCAAAGTTAGAGCTTGTGCGGTTTTTGTTTCTCGTTTTTGTACAACGAAAATTACTTTATCATTATTTAGAAGATTACGATAATAAAATTAATTTGTTGTGGAAGTACGGGCAAATAATTAAAGCGATTGACTAATAGCTAGGTGTATAATTATTACTAATAGAAATATTTAATATGATTTGCTTTGAGGTAAATAATAAAATGAAAAACAGAAAACTAGTGTTGCTATTAACAGCAGTCTCATTGGCTGCCGCACCAACTACTATGTTGCTAAATTGTTCAGTTTCAGTGCAAGCTGCTGCAACTACGGTTAAGTTAGGTCTAAATCATAAGACACGTGTTTATAATAAAAAAGGACAGAAATTATGGTATTACCAAGGCTCAAGCGCACTTATATCTAGTAAAAAGACCGTGAAAGCTGCGAAAAAAATTAAGTCAATTACTGATCCGTATTCGAAGCAGTATTCATTTCATGATAATGAATGGAATTGGTTCTATTTGCCATATAAAGTAATCAAGGGACAAGAATATTACAGTATCGGTCATGGTGGTTATATTAAGGCAGCCAATGTTGATACAGTCAACAAACAGGAATTGATGACCAATCGGGTGACAATCAAGCTGACGAAAAAGATGCTTGACGAAAAAAATACGATTAAAGTTTATGATGCTACAAGTGATCAAAAGCAACCAGTGCATTTTAAATTGGGTCAAAAGGTTACATTTGATGCTCAAGTAGATGGTAACAATGATTGGGGAACTTTTCGTACTGATTCGGGAACATACTACCTGTTGAGGATTAAGGGAACCGATAAGTATTTTGTCGAGGAATATGATGAAGATGGTGATAGCTTAACACCGACTTATACTACCAAAAATTTATTGCCATATGCCAAGTATGAACAAGTTGCAGTTATTGCTAATACACCTTTATATAATGAAAACGGTGAATTAGCCAAGGAACATACTAATCATGGCCAACGCAAGGTGACACTTAAGAAGGGTAATAGCACTTATGGTGTCACTAAGGAACTGTATCTTCGGCTACCTGGACAAAGTAAGGCGGAATTGTTTTATCAATTTCAAGATGGCTGGGCTACGTGGGATGCTTATAATTTAGTCAAAGCTGCCGATGTTAAATATGCTTACGGTCCAAGGCTGCAAGTTGTTAATACAGAAGCTGATGCCATGAGCGGCAAGGCACTGGCAACTGACGCTAATCGGGCCGAGTTAAAAGCATTACTGGATGAAGCACCAAAAGTACGAGCAAGTGAACGCTATAGTTATTCGCAGTTTGAAGTTTATTATGATAGTGCAATAACGGAGGGGCAAAGAGTTTATGACGCACTGATTAGCTCAGATACAGAAATAAAGGCAGCAATAGCTAATTTGCAGGGTGCTGACCAAACTTTAAATGATGGGAAAAGGGTTCCCGTCAAGGATTTGCAGCACATAACTGATGATGAAGCTGAAAAGATTGTTACTTTAGCAGACCACGCTAGCTACCTGAAATATCCGAAAACTAATAATTTTCAAAATCGCCAAGTGAAGTTTAATGATGATAAGACCGAGCTAGATTTATTTATCACGGATTCGAGTAGTAAACCCGCAACTATGAAAAAGTATAAGCTGGATGTTAATGACTACGTGACTAAGGAAAATTAACTGCAATAGGTAAATAATAGTCAACTAGATGGCATTAAGTAATGGCAATCTTCTTGGTCATATTGACTGAGTAAGGTAGCAGTGGAATAATCCTTGAACTGCTTTCTTGTTGTGATTCTAATATAGAAGATTGGAATCAAGTTTTTCTTTTGTAGCATTCATGTGTAGAGGAAATAGTTATGAAATATAATGTATTACAAAACCTTGGCTGGCTAAGAAAATTTATGAAAGAGGAACGACTTTATTTAGAAAGTTGGCCACTTTTAAGTAGTATTGTTAAATTAGTTAGTTCTATTTTAGATGCTAGTTTACCGGCAGTTGTAATATGGGCATTTTCTGAAAGTCATATAACTTTTAAATTTAGTTTTCTAGTTGCTTTATGTGTTTTAACAGGAATTTTAACATGGTTTGATAGTTGGTATAATCGAAAAATGTTTTGGGAAAACACCAAGCTAACTATGAGACTTGATATTGAAGATGCTGAATTGTATTATAATGAGCCATTTGCTGACAGCTTGTCAAATAAAATACAGGATAGAAGATTTTCAGATACACAGTACGCTTTTTTTAATGAAAATTCTGGTGCTGGGATTTTCATACCAAGCTTGGTTAAATTTATATCATCTGCAGCTTCACTGGTTGTTATTTCAATTTTGACTATAAAAATAAGTCCAATTGTTTTAGTGATAATTGCTATCAGTGTTGGATTTAGCTATTTGTTATTGCGACAATTAACTATCAAGAGAAATAAAATTAGAACAAGTATTGATGCTGAACAATTAACAAGAGAATATTATCTTAAAACTAGTTATGATGAAGGTATTAACTTTTCTGGTGGAGAATTGCAAAAAATTGCTATTGCCCGTGTTGCTTATCGTAAAAGTGAATTTTACGTATTAGATGAGCCAACTTCAGCGTTAGATCCAATTTCTGAAGAAGAAGTGTTCAATCAATTTGAACAATTGACCCACCATAAATCAGCATTGTTTATTTCCCATAGAATGAGTTCCACTAGAAAGAGCGATTATATCTATGTTTTTAATCAGGGAGAATTGGTTGAACAGGGAAATCATAACAAGCTAGTGAGCTTGAAAGGACTATATTATAAATTGTACAAAGCACAGTCGATATTTTTTACAAGTAATGATTAAATTTCTATTTTTTATCAGTAATCATGTTATAAAAATAATAATTATTAATCAGGTCTAGAGTTTTGAATTTACAAGTAAAATTTTAACTTTTTAAGGCTATTTAACTGAGTAGTTATGATTAAATTGTGTTATTTTTTATATAAAGTATTGTACTTATTTTCCTAAAAGAGTAAATTAATATAATGGAAAAATAATTTGCTTGGAATTAAGGGAGTGAGTATGAAGCGAAGAATAATTTTGGTATTGCTGGCCATCGTATTGGTTATAAAGTTAGCTTGGCCAACTAGTATTGTTGCAGCAGACAGCGATGATGGCCAAGCTGATACAGGTACGAATGACACTCAAACCACAGCAGATACTGAAAAGGATGGCTGGGTTAAAGTTGGAAAGAAGACTTATTACTATAAGTCAGGCCATCTAGTCAAAGGTCTAGTTAAGATTGGAAATTTTAATTATTTGTTTGATAAAAAAGGTCAGATGCTGACTGGCGTGCGTAAAACTCCGCATCAAGAAAATTATAGCTATTATCGTGCTAATGGTCGCAGAAGTGAAAAATCGATTTCCACTAAAAAAGCACACTATTGGATTAAGCAGGGCAAAATTACGGGTATCAAAAATCAGGCAAAGGTAATTAGTCAAAAGCCTGAATTGCCAACCGGTTGCGAAATGACTGCAGTGACGATGATGCTAAATTTTGCTGGAGTAAAGGTTTCTAAATTGACTGTTGCCAAAAAGACCCCGCGCAGCAATAATCCTAATCGTGGTTTTATTGGTTCGCCGTATAAAGAATATCCAGCGGGATATTGGGTAGCACCAGATGGAATCAAGGGAGTAGTTAAACATTATTTGGGCAAGGCGAGTGTAATGAGCGGTAAAAGTTTAAAGTCAATTAAGAAAAAATTGCTACGCTCGCATTTAGTGGTCGTTTGGGTTAAAGGAATTGACGGTCTAGCCAATCATGCATTAACTCTAACCGGCTATCATAAAAGTAAGTTATATTACAACGATCCTTGGACTGGTAAAAAGTCATCAATTAGTGAGAAAAAATTTATGCCACATTGGCGTGGAGATGGCCTTAGGGCATTAAGTTATTAATATTGTTTATTTATTTTGAAGGGAAAAGAATATGAAATATCGTAAACAACTATATACAGGGTTAGCTGCTATCCTATTATTATCGGGGACAGCTAATACCGTTGTTGCTGCTCAAGAGAGTACAAATACTGTGCCACCAGTTCAAGATTCGACTGATGTAGCACAGCCAACGGCAGACTCACAGCCAGCTGCTACGGAAGCTAAGACAAAGTCTGCTTTTAGCGGTTTGCATACTAAATATAAGTGGACAGCTGGAGATAAGATTACTGATCAAGTTTCCTTAAACGGCAAGGGGAAGCGTGAGGTTAAGTTACAAAAGTGGAATGGTAAAAAGTATATTAATCAAAAAACATACCATACTGATGAAAATGGTAATTTTAAAATAACCTATCCTAGTGTTTGGTATCACCATCAACATTCTACATGGCGCCTGTCTGCACCGGCCACTGATGATGCTACTGCTGTTAAAAGCCAAAAAATTGGTATCTCAACTGTTCGTCGTTATCAAATTCCAAAGAAGTACCGCCAAATTCACAATAAGAGCATGCATCTTAAAGGCTACTATGTTAGTCCACTTGACAAGAGCTTGAATTATGCTTCTACTAGAAAAGATTATATTAAGGCCTTTATTAATCGTGGATATCAATATAAGAATGCAGGTACTGCTTGGATTGATTTTACTTCTAAAAAGCCAGGTACCTCTGTTGATTGTTCCGGTTTAATTATGCAATGTATGTATGCTGCGGGAATTGATCCATCCCCATCTAACCCTAAATGGCATGCAACTCATGAATGGGGTTGTCGCTCATTAGTTCAAAGTAAAACTCTACAAACGGTTAAGTTAAAGAACCTTAAACGTGGCGATATTATTTTTTATGGTAAACCTAAGCCAAGTAACTATCATGTTGGGATTTATTTAGGCAAGAATAAGGTATTGCATTCATGGCCAAATTGGGGTGTAACTGTTTCTAACGCAAACTTCCGACCATACTATTATGCTAAACGAATTTTCCCAGTTGCTAAGACTAAAGTTGTTCATCAAAATAGTTAAAAATTATAAGGCAATTAAAAGCTAGCCTGAACCCTGGAGTTAGGATAATCTAATTTCAGGGTTTTAGTGTGTCTGAATGATTTGAGCAATAAAGTTAACTGGCGTTGTCAATGTCTTGGCAACTAGTAATCTGATAAGAGATACTAGTATAGAGTTAACCTCACTTTTTAGCTGTTTTGGTGTAAAATGGAAAAGCAAACTTATGTATGTCAAGGAGGATGAAGCTTTGTGCGCAATCGCTCAGAAATAAAATTATTGGGACAAGCACTTTTAGTTGGATTATTTACAGGAATAGTTGTTGGGATTTTTCGTTTGGGGATCGAAAGGATGACGTCCTTTTGGTTAAAATTATTTCAGTTGGCACACGCTAATCTTTACTGGCTAATCGTAATTGTGATTGGTTTATGTATCGTTGGGATTATTGCTGGCTATTTTGTGAAGCAATATAGCCATGTTGGTGGTTCAGGAATTCCCGAAGTAAAATTGCAATTGCAAGGAAATTTATCGCTTTCCTGGTTTCCAATTTTATGGCGGAAATTAATTGGTGGTATCTTGGTTATTAGTACAGGTCTATTCTTGGGCCCTGAAGGACCGTCACTGCAATTAGGAGCAACTATTGGCCAAGGCGTTGGTGAAACTGCTAAGCAAACTAAAACCAATATTCGAGTTTTGATTGCAACCGGGGCAGCAAGTGGTTTAGCTGCGGCTTTTGGTGCACCGCTAAGTGGAGCGTTGTTTGTTTTGGAAGAAGTTTTTCATAACTTTTCACAACGCGTCTGGTTAAATGCGTTGGCAGGTGCAATGATTGCCGATTTTGTTGTTTCTAATTTGTTTGGGCAACATGCTACACTTGCACTTACTTATAACTATTCATTCCCGATTCCATTGTATTGGCATTTATTAATTTTAGGTGTACTGTTAGGTATTTTGGGCCATTTATATAAAATTGGTCTGTTTAATTGTAAAAAATTATATGAAAAAGTTAGATTTCTACCTAAATGGCTTTTTGGCTTCATTCCGTTACTGCTTTTAATTCCAATTGCTTATTTCTTACCATTAATTACTGGTCCAGGTAATCGCCTAATTTTGGCTTTGCCTAAGTTAATCACTAAACCGGGTTGGTCAATAATTGGTCTGTTATTGGCCTTTTATGTGATTAGACTAATTTTTTCAATTATTTCCTATGATTCGGGACTGCCGAGTGGAATTTTTTTACCTATTTTAACAATGGGAGCTTTAATTGGTGCTGTCTATGGCCTTTTCATGGTGCAACTTCATCTATTACCACAAAAACTAGTCATTAACCTGATTATTTTTGCAATGGCAGGTTATTTTGCTGCAATTATCAGAGCCCCATTTACAGCAGTTATCTTAATTACTGAAATGGTTGGTTCTCTTTTGCATTTAATGCCGCTAGCGGTGGTTTCGTTTATATCGCTATTAGTTGATGAATTGTTGGGAGGCTTGCCAATTTATGATAGCTTGGCCCAAGCGATGATGGATAAGCAAAAGACACGCAGAACCGCGACTATCGGCCAACGCGATCAATTAACGATACCTATTTACGAGGATAGCAATCTAGTTGACCAAAAAATTGCAGCGATAGCTTGGCCCAAAAACACTTTGGTTAAGGTAATCCATCGTGGCGGAAGGGATGTTATTCCTAATGGTCAGACCAAAATTGCCAATGGTGACAATCTAGTCTTAGAGCTTGATGCGGGAGAGCGTGGTCAAGTTTATGATAAAATCAAGCAGCTACAAGCAGTAGAATATGATGGTTAAAAAAAGAACTTCATTGAGTTGAAGTTCTTTTTAGTCTGTAAGTTATTTAAAAGTGATTGCTTTATGGTTATATTCGTTTTGAATTTGCTTTTTGGTTACCCAAGCAATAGCACCATGGTCGTAGTTCATATTCTTACCACCAGTACCAGCGCCAGCATTCTTGGAGTAGTATAGTGGATCGTAAACCCTGAACTTACCATTCTTGTAACCAGTGATTACCTTACAGTGATTGCGGTTGTAATCGCCAGCTTTTTGATATGAAGAAAAGCCGTAGTACAAAACTGGCTTGCCAGCTTGGATATACATTCTGAAGTCGTTAACTGTCGGCTTCTTGCTGGTAATATTAGTTAGATCCTTACCTTTTTTAAAAGTATGACCATACTTGGTTAAAGCTCCGGGACTAATTACATAGCCAAAGCCTTCGCCAGTATAAACGTTACCCTTTTGGCCACCCTTAGTTGGCTGCATTGGTAAGTTGTTTTGGATTTTTTGTAATAAGGAAGTGGTAATCTTTTGACCCTTGTAGCCTAGCATCATCGCTAAAGATGCGCCGGCACAACCCCAGGGAGTTTTAACCGGAGTGTATTGACTAACGTAAGGTACTTTGACCAGTTTCTTTTGACTGGATTTAGCTACAGCCTTTTTATTGATGTAACCAATCGTCTTCTTGCCTTTATATAGCCAGTAATAAGTCTTCTTGTTGTGCTTGAATGACTTCTTCACAGTATATGGCTTGTGGAAGTACTTCGAAGCTGATTTCTTATTAGCAAAGTTACCAGTGTAAATGCCATAATTCTTCTTGATGATATAAACTTTAAAAGACTTAACTTTTTTGGCTTTAGTTGAAGATTGTTTCTTTTTTGCAGGTTTGGCTACTGGCTTAGCAGCCGTGGTAGTAGCAGTCCCTGCTGGTTTTTCACTAGTTGTAGCTGTTGGACTAGTAGTGTTAGCTGTTTGACCAGCATCAGTAGCCGGTGACGTAGGTTGGGCTTCAGTAGTAGCAGGTTCTTCTGCTGCCAAAGCGACTGCTGTTGGCATTGCCACAGGTGCAGCTAACAAAATAGCGGCAGAAAAAGTTACTAGCTTAGTAATGACTTTAGTCTTTTTCATATATAACTCCTATAAATAAAATATTAATACTAATATTATATATTTCATTAGACGTAAAAAGCAATAGTAATTAGAATGAACAATAAAGTTGTTCTGGATGTAATTGGTTTGTAAAGGTTATGTGCTAAGATAAAAAATAATAACTGATGAAAGAGTGTTTCCAATTGAAATTTAAACTAAAAAAATACTTATTAATAGGTATCGGTTTTATTAGCTTGATAATTATTGGTAGTGATGTTTCTGTTCATGCTGCTGAATATAGCACTGAACAAGCCGAAACGGTTGGCAAAACCAGTAAGGTCATTAAGGCTAAGAAACCAAAAACTAAGGCTAAAGCTTATGCAGTTTTAGATCGCAAAACGGGTGAAGTATTGGTACAAAAGAATGCTAACAAGCAATACTTAACTGCTTCAACAGGTAAATTAATGACGATCTATTTGGCGGCTCGTAAAATTGATAATAAATCTAAAAACTGGAATAAAAAAGTTAAGTTTTCCAAAACCTTAGTTAATATGGGGAATAATCCTAATTTTGACAGTTTTCATGTTAAGAGTGGGAAAAAATATACGATTAGGCAAGTGATGCAGTCAACCATTATTAATTCAGCTAATAATTCGGCGATTCGGCTGGGACAGTGGGTTGCTGGTTCAAACAAAGAATTCATCAAAATGATGAATAAACAAGCTAAGTTGTGGGGACTAAAAGCGACCTTTACTTCTGCTTCAGGTTTAGAAAATGATGATTTATCTCCTTATGGTTATTGGGTACAAGGTGATCTTAATTCGGGGAACTTGTTGTCCGCTAAAGATTTAGCGATCATTGCTTATCATGTTGCTAATGATTATCCAGAGTTAATGAAATACTTTAAAACTACTTCCAAAGTAGTTGCTGGGCAAAAGTTGGTTAACCAGAATCGCACATTACCGGGTCAAAAATTTTATCAAAAGTCCCTCAAGCCTGATGGTATGAAAACAGGTTGGACGCCGCGAGCAGGTTATTGTTTTGTTGGTAGTAGTCAAAAAGACGACGGTCTGATAACGGTTGTGCTTAACGATCCTGATGAATTTTCTGATACGACCAAGTTAATGAACTTTACTTATGATAATTTAAATTAATGAAGATGAGGACGCTTTGTCGATAAGCGTCTTTTTTGCTAGAATAAAATAGTAGATTATAATTTAGAAATGAGCAAAAATGACTAAAGAAGAAAATCAAATGTACTTTGCTGCTAATCCGACTGCTGCTCATGATGAGCATCTAGTTGATTATAGTGCTAATGGCATTAATTTGAAGTTTAAAACTGATGCTGGTGTGTTTTCTAAAATGCGGGTTGACTATGGTTCTGGTGTCTTGATCAAGGCATTGAATGATGTGCAACTTCCTGCAGGAGATATTTTAGATCTGGGGGCGGGTTATGGCCCCTTGGGATTATTTGCTGCTAAAATTTGGCCGCAGCATACAGTTCATTTAGTTGATGTTAATGAACGTGGGCTAGATTTAGCACGGCAAAATGCAAAGTTAAATCAGATAACTAATGTGGAAATTTATGCTTCAGATATTTATGAACAGATTGATTCGACTAAGAAGTTTGGCTTAATTATTACCAATCCGCCTATTCGGGCTGGTAAAAATGTAGTTACGCAAATGCTTGCGCAAGCTCAAGACCATTTGATTAATGGTGGTATTTTACTAGAAGTTATTCAAAAAAAGCAGGGCGAGCCAAGTAGTCGAAAATTGCTTCAGGAGACCTATAGTAACTGCACTATTTTGACTCGTGATAAAGGCTATTATGTTTTGCAGGCAGTGAATAATTAATGGAATTTACTAGTGAAAACAAGCAGAAATATATGCAGCTAGCCTTTGATCAGGCGCAAATCGCACAAAACTTGGGTGAAGTTCCAATTGGTGCAGTAATAATTGATCCTGACGGACAAGTAATTGGTAGTGGTTATAACCGGCGCGAACTCGACCAAGACGCTACAGGACATGCGGAAATGATTGCGATTAGACAGGCTTGTACTAACATAGGGACTTGGCGTTTAATTGATTGTAGTCTTTTTGTAACTTTGGAGCCGTGTCCCATGTGTGCTGGAGCAATTATCAATGCGCGAATCAAAAATGTCTTTTATGGTGCGCTTGATCCTAAGGCTGGTGCTGGTGGTAGTGTTGTTGATTTATTTGCTGTACCTAAATTTAATCATCATCCCAACGTGATTCGTGGGTTATATCGCGATCGTGCTAGTCAGATGATGAAAAGTTTTTTTAAAGAGATTAGACAGAAACAAAAATCAGCAAAAAAATCGGCAAAATAGTGGCAACTTTAGTCAAAATACGGTATTATATTTATTGGGCAATGTTTGACCTCCGAAGCGTGTCAGGACCGGAAGGTAGCAGCACTAAGGTCGCTTCAGGCATGTGCCTTTTATTAGACATTTACAAACTCTTAACTCTTAAACAAGAGTTAAGAGTTTTTTACTAGAGAAAGATTATCATGGCTTATCAAGCGTTATACCGTAAGTGGCGACCGAGAACTTTTGCAAGTGTGGTTGGTCAAGCAGACATTACGAATACTCTGAAGAATGCCATTGAGCGTGGCACGATTTCGCACGCTTTTTTATTTGCGGGCCCGCGCGGGACTGGGAAAACTTCTTGCGCCAAGATTTTTGCTAAAGCGTTGAACTGTAATAATTTACAGGCTGGCGAACCTTGTAATGAATGTGCTAATTGTCAGGCTGCTGATCAGGGGGCTTTGCCTGATATTATTGAAATTGATGCGGCTTCAAATAATGGTGTTGATGAAATTCGTGAAATTCGTGATAAGGTAAAATATGCTCCGACTCAGGGTAAATATAAAGTATACATTATTGATGAGGTACATATGTTGTCAATGGGCGCCTTTAATGCCTTATTGAAAACTTTGGAAGAGCCGCCTGAGCATGTGGTATTTATCTTAGCAACTACCGAAATTCAAAAGGTTCCGGCAACCATTATTTCACGGACACAGCGTTATAATTTTAAACGGTTACCAGCAACAGAGCTAGTTAAGCAAATGACCTATATTCTTGATCAAGAAAAAGTTTCGTATGATGATCAGGCACTGGCAGTAATTGCTCAAGTAGCTGATGGCGGTATGCGGGATGCCCTGAGCATTTTAGATCAATTGCTTAGTTATGAAAAAGATTCGGTTAACTATCAAGATGCCTTGCAGATTACCGGTTTTGCGGCTAAAGAGCAGATTGAGCAACTCTTGCTGGCACTGCTAGATCATGATGCCAATCAGGCTTTAACATTAGCTCAAGATGAACTACAAAATGGTGCTAGTTCTAAGAATATCTTGGATGAAATTATTGATTTGGCGACTACTGCTTTAATGGTAATTAAGGCAGGCAGTGATGACCAGAACACGTTTATGACGACTGGTTTTGCTGATCAAATTAAAAGTGTGCCAGTTGAGCGCTACTTTCAATTGATTAAGGCGGCTAATACTGCTTTAAACGATTTACGCTATACTAATCAGCAACAAATCCCGTTAGAAGTTTTTATTGTTGAGAGTACTAACGACACAGCAACGTCGCAAGCACACCATAGTCAATTGCAGTCTGCTGATGCAGATCTAGCTAACGAAGTTACTAGTTTAAAAAACCAGGTTGTTAAGCTGGCTGATCAAGTTGCTCAACTTTCCAAAAAACCAGCTGGCAAGAATAATCAGATTTTTCATCTTGATGATGGTCCAAGTTCTTCGACTAAAGCAAATGAGCCAGTTGCGACTAAACCGAAGCAGAAAAAACGGTCGGTCAAAAATACTCAGCGAATTAATCAACGAAATCGTGAGCAGGTATACCAGGTGCTAGAAAGTGCTACTAAAACTGACTTGCAAGCCATTAAAGATGTCTGGCCTGATTTACAATCGGTTTTAGCCGTCTCGCAGCGAGCACTACTAGACGTGCTTGAGCCGGTTGCAGCTAGTCCTGAACAAGTAGTAATGAAGTGTAAGTATACCCTATGGTTTGAAAAAGCTAGTTCTGATGATGATTTATTAGCTAAATTAACTGGAGAAATTGCCAAATTTACTCAACATGATTATGAGATTGTCTTGGTGCCTGATGAGGATTGGCTTAAGGTGCGCCAAGAGTTTGTACAGACTCACGGTAAAGAATTATTGGCTAAAAAGCGTGGCTCGCAGGATCAAGCTACTCAGCAAGAATCAGACACTGGCCAGGAAGTTATTCAAAAGGCTAAGGAGTTATTTGGCGATACGGTTAATGTTAAGGATTGAAATTTAAGGAGAATATAATGAATAAAAAACCTAATTTTGGCGCGATGGGTGGCATGAATATGCAACAAATGATGAAGCAAGCCAAAAAGATGCAGGATCAAATGGCGCAAGAACAACAAAATATTACCAGCCAAGAATTTGTTGGTAAATCTGCGGAAGATTTAGTAACAGCTACTTTGACAGGTGATCATCGTTTAAAAAATCTTGAGATTAATCAAGAGGCAATTGACCCAGATGATCCAGATATGTTGCAAGATTTAATAATTGATGCAGTTAATAAGGGCTTGAGCGCAATTGATGAAGCAACGCAAGCCAGTTTAGGGAAATATACGAAGGGTATGATTTAAGTGCAGTATCCAGCACCAATTGCACATTTAATTGATTCTTATATGAAATTACCGGGAATTGGCGAGAAAACCGCGATTCGTTTAGCCTTTTATACTTTGGATATGCCGGATAAAGATGTAACGGATTTTAGCAGTGCGCTTAGTGAGGTTAAGGATAAGCTGCATCGTTGTTCAGTATGTGGCAATATTACTGAAAAAGATCCTTGTTCAATTTGTGCTAATCCTGATCGTATCCAAACAACGATTATGGTAGTTGAACAACCTAAAGATGTCATGGCGTTTGAAGATATGGGTGAATATGACGGTCTATATCACGTTTTACATGGAGTTTTATCGCCAATGGATGGTATTGGACCTGAAGAGATTAATATTAAGTCGCTAATTGTTCGCCTGCAAAAGCTTGATAGTGTTCAAGAAGTGATTCTGGCATTGAATTCCACTCCAGAAGGTGAATCAACTGCAATGTATCTTAGTAAATTAATTAAACCAGCTGGAATTAAGGTTACCCGCTTAGCAGCAGGTTTGGCAGTTGGTAGTGATATTGAATATGCTAATTCCATTACTTTAAAACGGGCAGTTCAAGGAAGAACGGCGATTTAAATGGCACGCAATAAAGTTAAAAAGTTAGGTGACCAGAGATTGGTCATGATGGTTGAAAAATTACAATCTGAAATTGCTGTGCAAAAAACACTTGCACCAACCACATTAGATATGTCAACTGATAATATTGTGGCTAATAAAATTTTACAAGCCAAGTACTCATTCTTATATAATGAAGCTCGGCGGCGTAATACTAGATTTAGTGGTTATACTAATGCAATTTCTGACTAAAAAGTCTACTGAAGTAGGCTTTTTTCTTTTTTATAAAATAAAAGTTGGTTAGGGTGTTCAGAACGAAAAATCTTCTGTAAAATAAAAGCAGGGAGAGTTTTATGAAAAGTTTTTTTGTAAGTTTTGAGGGACCAGATGGGTCAGGTAAAAGCACGGTAATTCAGCAAATGGTTACGCAAATCGCACCATTTTTAAAAGTACCATATCTTGTGACTCGTGAACCAGGAGGTTCGAAGATTGCGGAACAAATTCGTCAGTTGATTTTGGATCCGGCTAACGACGCAATGAGTGCTGAAACAGAGGCTTTGCTTTATGCAGCGGCTAGGAGTCAGCATATGAAGGAGACGGTGATTCCAGCTCTTTTAGAAGGCAAAATTGTTTTTTCGGATCGGTTTGTTGACAGTTCGCTAGCGTATCAAGGAGTTGGACGTGATTTGGGGATTAAGCAAGTCAAACAAATTAATGATTTTGCGACTAAAGGGATTGCCCCTGATTTAACGATCTTTTTAGATGTTAAGCCTGAAATCGGATTGGCACGGATTGCTAAACAACGCTCAGGTCAAGAAGATCGCTTGGAACAAGAAAAGTTACTTTTTCATCAAAAGGTTTATGCAGGTTACCAAACGGTTATTAAGCAGTATCCGGAACGAATTCAAGTAATTGATGCTAATCGTTTGCTTACAGATGTGGTAGACGACTGTGTTAAACTTATCATAAAACGTTTACCAAAAGAGTTGCTAAAGGACTGATTTTAATGAAATTAATAATTGCAATTGTACAAAAAGAAGATGCCAATCGGCTGCAACAAACCTTTGTCAAAGAAAACATTCAAGCAACCAAGTTGGCTACAACGGGTGGCTTTTTGAGCCAAGGAAACACTACTTTTTTAATTGGAACAGACGATGATCATGTTAAAAGAGTCCTGCAGGTTATTAAGGATGAATCTCAGGCGCGTGAGGAATATATGAATCCTAACATGACTATGGCTGGTTTTGAAGTTAGCAATCAACCCGTTAAATTTACTGTTGGTGGAGCAACCTGCTTTGTTTTACCAGTTGAAGAGTTTAAACAATTTTAATGACGATTGAAATTACCAAGAAAAATGCTAAACAGGCGGCTTTTTTAAAACGGGCATTCGAGCAAAAGCAATTGGCACAGAGTTATTTGTTCGTTGCAACGGATGTGCAAGAAGCGCTAAATACTGCATATTGGTTAGCCTGTTTATATAATTGTACTGGTGCAGATCGGCCTGATGGGACTTGTCGAATTTGTCAGCAGATTATCTCAGGTAATCATCCCGATGTTTTGGAGATTACCAGAGGCGATAAACAGACGATTGGGATTGATCAGGTGCGCGTATTAAAGTCCGAACTTGCTAAAAGTCCAGTGCAGAGTGATTGCCGCTTTTTTTTCATTAAAGAAGCCCAGAAGTTAACGCTACCTTCCAGTAATGCTTTGCTGAACTTGCTTGAGGAGCCAGTTGCACCAGTTGTTACCATTTTAATCACTAATAATGCTGATAAGATTTTGCCGACCGTTCGTTCACGGACGCAGATTATTAATTTTGCTGGTGAAGTACTTGCAGATAGTAGGACTAAGTTCTTAATGCAGGCTGGTTTCAGTTCAGCAGACTTGGCTGAACTAGGAGATACTCAAGCGCTAGATCAGTCAATTAAGTATTTTTATCAAGAATTAAGTGAAAAAAATGCCTTAGCCGTTGTTAGTGCACATAAATTGGGTGAATTAGCTAAGAAAAAAATAACACAAAATTATATTATTAATATGTTAAAATTGTTGGCACAACAAGATTTAACACATAAACAGCAAGCTGGAGCAAAAATATTAAAGAACTTATTGAAAATTGATCGCATGCAACATAGTAACGTCAGTTTTCGTAATCTTTTGACTTATCTTGCTTTGCAGTAGAAACGGTAGGTGTTTTTACAGGTGGATTCTTATTCAAAATTGCAACAGCTGCATGACTCAATGGTTAATATGACTAAGACAATTGCGAGCTTAGAAAATGATATTTTAGATACACTTAAAGAAAATACGGAATTAAAGGTAGAAAATCAACTTCTACGCGAGAAGCTAGACAAGATGACGAATGCCCATAATGGAACGATTAAAACTCAGAGTGGACTAGAGTCTTTACGGCAAATTTATAATTCTGGCTATCATATTTGTAATATGTATTATGGTTCACATCGTGATCCTAGTTCAGATTGCATGTTTTGCTTGGATATTCTTGATAATTTTGGTGAAAAAAAGAAAGTACACAAAGGTTAGATAATGCAGCAGCAAAGTAGTTATGCGCAAGAAACAGGAAAGCTTTACTTGGTGCCAACTCCGATTGGAAACCTAGAAGATATCACTATTCGTGCCAAAAAAATTTTAACTCAAGCTGATTATATTGCAGCTGAGGATACTAGAACCAGTGGGATTTTATTACAGAAAATTGGCGTTCATAATCACATGCTGTCATTTCATAAATATAATTCTAAGCAGCGGGCTCCAGAGCTAGTTAAATTAATGAAAGATGGTGCAGTGATTGCCGAAATTAGTGATGCGGGGATGCCGGTGATTTCTGATCCTGGTTTTATTTTGGTACAGGAATGTTTAAAAAACGATATTCCAGTTGTGCCATTACCTGGTGCGTCAGCGTTTACAACAGCTTTGATTGCATCTGGGTTTGATGCGCAACCATTTACTTATTATGGTTTTTTGCCGCGCAAAACTAGTGAACAACAGGTGTTTTTTAAGCAGATGAATGAAGCACGGGCAACTTCAATTTTTTATGAAGCACCGCATCGATTGCTTAAGACTCTTACCAATATGGCGTCAGTCTTGCCAGCTAGTCGTAAAATTGTAGTGGCACGTGAATTAACTAAAATTCATGAAGAATTTATTCGTGGGACTGTTGCAGAATTGACGGACTATTTTACACAAACGCCACCGCGTGGCGAGTTTGTGATTTTGGTTTCACCAAATACGGAGCAACCACAGCAATTAACTTGGTTGGAGTTAATTAAATTAGTCGATCAGCAAGTAGCTGCGGGTGAGACTAAAAAGTCAGCAATTAAGGCAGTAGCTCAGCAGCAGCACGTTTCTAAGAATATGTTGTATGATCAGTATAATCATAAGTAGAGGAAGCTAATGGAGTATAGTGAACAAAGACGCATTGAATTTTATGAATGTGATGAAAATGAACGTTTAAAATTACCTGCCATGATTGATTTAATGATGAGTGTTTCTGAACATCAATTAGTCAGTGGCAGCGCTAGTACCGATGCATTAACCAAAAGGGGATTAGGCTGGGTAGTAACGCAATATCAGATTGAAGTTAATACTTTGCCTAAACCCAATGATTTAGTTACAGTTAGTACTCAGGCAACAGGATATAATCGCTTTTTAGAATATCGTGATTTTACGTTTACCGATCAAGCTGGTAATCAGCTGATTAAAGCTAAGAGTGAATGGGTTTTGTTTGATTTGCAAAAACGTAAAATGGTTCCAACGGATCAAAAGATGATGACTGAATTAGGAATTCCGTTATTAAAAAAGGTTCCCAAATTTCCTCGCTTGCGTGCTCAAAGTGAGTATCAACTTCAAAGACAATATCGTGTGCGTTATGATGATTTAGATACTAATCATCACATGACTAATGGGCACTACTTTAGCTGGTTTATTGATACTTTAGATCGTGATTTTCTAAGAACACATGTAGTCCAAAAAATTGATATTAAGTTTAACCAAGAAGTTAGTTACGGACAAGAACCGCAAGTTGCTCTTAGCACGGATTGTGCAGCAAACGAATGTAAAACTTATCATTGCGTTAAGGATAATGAGGCTGCTAGAGCAATATGTGAGCTAACTTGGCGGCAAGTATAATATAATTAAAAAGGCATGACGCAGTCATGCTTTTTTAATGAAAGGAAGTGGCAGCTATGTCTTCAAAAAAATTACTCAAACTTGATTTAAATGAGTTAGTTCTGCTTGGCATAATTGTGGCGATGCAAATTATACTGGGACGATTTAGTTTTGGGACATCTGCGGTACACGTTGGCTTAAAATTTATTGGTAGTGTTCTATTGGGATATTTGTTTGGTCCGGCTTGGGGAGCAGTTGGTGGTGGCATCGGTGACTTAATTTCGTCAGCTATCTTTGGTAACCAAGGTGGGTTCTTTGTTGGTTTCACTATCAGTGCAATGCTTGAGCCAATGATTTATGGTTGCTTTTTTTATCAAAAACCCGTTAAAGTTTGGCGGATTGTGCTAGCAACGCTTATGGTTACTTTGATTATTAATATTGGCTTGAATACATTGTGGTTGCATATTTTATATGGACTGGATTATCAGGCTGCACTAGTTCAACGCATTCCTAAGGAAATAATTGTACCTTGGTTACAAATGTTTGTTAGCTTCTTTGTTTTACAGACCATTTCTCGTGTTAAAATAAAAAGGTAGATTTTTAAAAAGGGAATAGTAATCTGAAATGAAAATTTTAAGTGTGTCAACTGCAACTAATTATCTGAGTGTAGCGCTCAATGATGGACAAAAAGTACTGGTGGAAAAAGGTGAACCTGATGAACGGAATCATAGTGAACACCTTGATCCATTGATTGATGAGATTTTAACTAGTAATAATTTAGCGTTAACAGATATTGATCGTTTTGCAGTTGCTAATGGTCCTGGTTCATATACTGGTTTGCGGATTGGGGTAACTACCATGAAGATGTTTGCCAGTATTTTAAATAAGGAATTAGTTGGTATTTCAACGCTTGAAGCCTTAGCAGCTAGTTCAACTGCAGAAAACACGTTAATTGTTGCTGGAATTGATGCACGTAATGACAATTACTTTGCTGGAGCATATATCAAACGTGATGGTCAACTAACTAATGTGCTTGCCGATGGCCATTATCATATCACCACTTTGCTTGAGGCGGTTAAACAAATTGCTAATACTAATTCTTTTGGTAAAATCGAATTCTTAGGTACCGGCTTTGATAAACAAGCATCAGCGTTAACACAATTGCCTCTGCCAATTAGTTACGGTACTGAACAACAAAACTTGATTCATGCCGGTCTAATCGGAAGATTAGCTGAATCCGTGCAGCCAGTTGATCCAGATCTATTGTTACCAAATTATTTACGGCGTACACAAGCTGAAGTTGATTGGCATCAAAAGACCGGTCAGCCTTTTGCACCTGATAGTGATTATGTGGAAGAAGTATAGTCACTAATTCGTTGTGACAGAGGAGATTTTATTTTGAAGAGCAAAAAAGATGTTCGAATTTTGGCTTATGAAAGTTCATGTGATGAAACTTCCACTTCAGTCGTTAAAAATGGGCGTGAAGTAGAAAGCCTAATTGTAGCTACACAGATTAAAAGTCACCAACGGTTTGGCGGAGTGGTCCCCGAAGTTGCCAGCAGGCATCATATTGAAGTGATTAGTCAAATTACCAAAGAGGCATTGGCTAAGGCTAATGCAACTTGGCAGGATATTGATGCAATTGCGGTTACCTATGGTCCAGGACTGGTAGGAGCTTTATTAATTGGGGTTAGTGCGGCTAAAGCTGCGTCGATGGCTACTGGTATTCCACTAATTGGAGTTGACCACATTATGGGTCACATTATGGCAGCTCAACTAGAAACGGAAATTGAGTATCCTGCTTTGGCTTTACAAGTTTCTGGTGGTCATACCGAAATTGTCCTGTTAAAAGATCCTACTCATTTTGAAATTGTTGGTGATACCAGAGATGACGCGGCGGGAGAAGCTTATGACAAAATTGGTCGTGTTTTAGGGGTACAATATCCAGCGGGAAAAACGATTGACGAGTGGGCACACCAAGGTCAAGATACGTTCAACTTTCCACGGGCGATGATTGATGATAATAGTTATGACTTTTCTTTTTCTGGATTAAAGAGTGCCTTTATTAATACCTGTCATCATGCTGACCAAATTCATCAAGAACTTAATAAATATGATTTAGCAGCTAGTTTTCAGGCTGCTGTCGTTGACGTTTTAGTCACCAAAACAATTAGGGCAATCAAACAATATCAACCTAAAACTTTTATTTTGGGTGGCGGAGTAGCAGCTAATCTTGGCTTGCGTGAGCAGATGCAGACGGAAATTACTAAGTTACCTGATTCTATGCAACCGAAAGTAATTCTACCAGCACTTAAATTATGTGGTGATAATGCGGCAATGATTGGCGCAGCAGCTTATAATTTATACAATGAAGGTAAGTTTGCGGATTTGACGCTGAATGCTGATCCATCATTAGAATTGCCATATGCTGACAGCATGCTAAATTGATTATCAAACAAAAGGACTAAGAATTTTTGATCTATTAGATCTACTTCTTAGTCCTTTTTTAAAATTCATCTAGTTCAGTTAATGCGGTTTCCCAAAGTTGATTTGCTTGATCGAGTTCTGTTTGCACGGCCGATAATTTTTCTTGTAGTGGTCCTAATTTACCGAAGTCAGTAGCAATCTCTGGATCAGCCATTTCTGTTTGAACAGCAGTTTGTTGTTGTTCTAACTCTTCGATTTTTGCTTCAGCCTGCTCAACTTGGCGTTCTAACTTACGTTTTTGTGAATCACGCTGCTTTTGTTGTTGATAGTTAAGTTTACTAGTGTCAACAGGTTGCTCTTGTTCATTCTGAATTTGCTGACTGGCCAGTTGCTCTTTAGCTTTTTCATTTAAATAATAGGAGTAATCGCCTTCATAAATTTTGGCACCTCCGTCTTTAACTGCAACAATTTTATTAGCTAATTGATTAATAAAATAGCGGTCATGTGAGACAAACAGCAGAGTGCCATCAAATTTTTGCAAGGCTTGCTCAAGGACTTCTTTAGCTTCAATGTCCAAGTGGTTGGTAGGCTCGTCCATTAACAAAAAATTGTTATGTTCAAGCGATAAGACTGTCAGCGTTAATCGTGCTTTTTGACCGCCAGAAAGTTGACCAACGGTTTTGTCAATATCTTGTGCAGTAAATAAGAAACTGGCTAAAACAGAACGTACATCGCGTTCAGGCATTGTTTTGTGGCGATCCCAAATGGTATCGAGAACGGTCTTGCTGGAATCGAGCTGCTGCAATTCCTGATCGTAATAACCAATGTCAAGTGAGGAACCGTATTTAATGGATCCAACCTTGGGCTTTAAGTCGTGCATTACGGTTTTTAAGAGAGTGGATTTACCAATCCCGTTTTGTCCAATGACAGCTACGCGATCTCCCTTGTTTACTTGCAATGAAATGTTTTTAACCATGGTTTTAGTTGGGTAGCCAATGGTTAAGTTATTTAAGATTAGTACTTCTTTACCAGATGGTCGTTCACTCTGAAAGTTAATCCGCACCTTACTTTGATGCTTAGGAGGATTGATGCGATCAATTTTGGCTAACTGTTTACGCCGGCTTTGGGCTCGTTTGGTAGTAGTTGCCCGAACAATATTTTTTTGGATGAATTCTTCATCCTTTTTAATTTGCTCTTGCTGTTTTTCATAGGCCTGCTCTTGCTGCTGATCACGTAATTGACGCTGTGCTAAATAATCAGAGTAGTTACCTTTAAAAGTAGTTAATTTACCAAAGCGTAATTCGAAAATTTGATTAGCTAAATGATCCAAAAAGTATTGGTCATGCGAAACCGTTAGAATTGCTCCAGAATATCCTTTAAGATAGTTTTCAAGCCAATCCAAGGTATCAATATCTAAATAGTTAGTCGGTTCGTCTAGCAGTAATAGCGGAGGTTTGCGCAACAACAGCTTAACGAAAGCCAAACGAGTTTTTTCACCACCAGAAAGGCTCGCAATTTGCTTAGACCAAGTTGGTTGTGGAAAATTAAAACCATTGAGAATGCTCTTGATGTCAGCTTGGTATGTGTAGCCACCACGCTGTTCGAAGTCAAATTGTAATTGATCGTATTGCATTAATAAGTCTTTATTTTCTGGATGTTGAGCAATTTGTTCTTGCATAGATTGGATTTTAGAGTTGAGTTTAATTAAGCTCTCAAAAACGCCTAGCATTTCGTTCCAAATTGTTTTTTCTTCGTTTAGACCGTTTTCCTGTGCAATATAGCCAACGTCGACATTTTTATTGATAGTGAATTCGCCATGAGTTGAACTTTCTTGTCCAGTCATAATTTTCAGCAGAGTGGTTTTGCCAACTCCGTTTGAGCCGACTAAGCCAATTCTGGCATTATCAGCAATAGAAAAATTCACATTTTTAAATAGTATATTAGCACCGAATTGTTTTTCGATATCATGTCCTTGTGCAATTATCATTTATTTCACCTAAAAACTATTTTAGCATAAAGCCGGATTTTATTGGATAGTCTTAAAGGTAAAAAGTCATGGTTAATTATTAGTAGTTCGCTGCTTTTCGGCTAGCTTACGGTTGATTTTGTTAATTGATAATCGCTCAAAGAAAATCACAATTGCCCAGATTAACAGATAAATAGCAAAAAAGGCTCCACCAAAGGTTAAAATATTAGTAGGACTGGTGATCCAGCCATTATAGGCGATCATGGCAACTACTAGCGCAAAGGTAGCACTAAAGTGGATCAGCAATGTCTTAATGGTAATCCCTTGACTAAAGAGGTGGGTTAAAAGTCCAATTAGAAAACTCATAATCCAAATACTGATAATATTTTTGGCTGTTGGAAATGCAGACTGTATCTTAAATAGTAGAATCAACAAGTATGAAAAAGAGCCAAAGCCAATCCCAGTAGTACCGTTGACAAGAATATTGATAATTTTTTGTTTCATTTTTAATCTCCTAAATGCCTAAAAAATGCATTAAATCCTTTACGTACTTGCGACTAACGCTAGTCGTAAGCTGATGAGCCAGTTTTGCTGTCAGGTTACCAGAAAAACTGTCTTCTAAGGCTAATAAGTAATCAACATTAATGATGGCATGTCTTGAAACTTGCAAGAAGTGTTTAGGCGTTAGCTTTTGATGAAAACTGACTAGAGTTTCTTTAGTTTTAAGAATGCCATCAACTGTATAAATTACTAACAGATTATCGACAAGATCCACTAAAATGATCGATTTAGTTTTGACCATGTTAAGCTGTTGCGAAGTTTTGACAGGAATGATGTCACTTTTTTCTGCTTGAAAATGTTCAAGAGCCGCCATAATAGCTGCTGCTTTATCAGTTTGTTTTGCCGCTTGAATGATAATTGTTGGCTCTTGTGGATCAATTTCTGGATTAGTTTCAAAAATTAACTTCACGTTCTCACCTCCTTAACTTATATGCCAATTGTACTGATTGCTGGCCAGTTTGTCTGTAAGATTGAGACAAGTGGTTAGCTGAAGCAGGCAAAAAGTAAGCTTAGCAGGTTAAGCGGTGTCGAAAATCGCCAGAAAATTTGCAAAGTTATCCGTAGATTGTGAAAAAAATATTTGCAAATAGCTAAGCTTCACGGGTACAATAAGGATAATTAATATTTAGTTCACAAATAAAATCTGGGAGGCTTTTTAAATAAATGGAAACAATTAAAATTCCAACGGCAACGGCCAAGCGGTTACCGCTTTATTATCGGTACTTAATTATTTTGAATGATAGCGGTAAGGAGAAAGTATCTTCAACTGAATTATCTGAAGCTGTTCAAGTTGATAGTGCTTCAATTCGGCGCGACTTTTCTTATTTCGGCGCATTGGGTAAGCGAGGTTATGGTTATGACGTCAAAAGTTTGCTGACCTTTTTTAAGAAAATTTTGAACCAAGACACCTTAACTAATGTGGCATTGGTTGGTGTTGGTAATTTGGGTCATGCGCTGCTCAACTACAACTTTAAGCGTAGCAATAATATTCGGATTTCTTGTGCCTTTGATATCAATGAAAAAATCACCGGTAAGATACTGAGTGGTGTACCGGTTTATGGGATGAGTGAGCTAACTAAACAACTCAGTGATCAACAAATTTCGATCGCTATCTTAACTGTGCCAGCTAATACCGCGCAAAAGACGGCTGATGAAATGATCGAGTCTGGAATCAAAGGAATTATGAATTTCACTCCAATCAGACTTTCGGCACCAAGTGGCGTGCGCATTCAAAATGTTGATTTGGCAACAGAATTGCAGACGCTGATTTATTTCTTGGATGCTGATAAGGCTGATGAAGATAAGTAATTTGGGTATTTGCCATGGCAAGATTTCATGATAAAAGCAGAAATTAGCACTTTAACCAAAAAAGTGCTAATTTTTACTTGCATTCTATTTCAAAAGGGGTTATTATCATATTTGTAGGTTGGCACTTGGGTAATAAGAGTGCTAATAATTATTAAAAAGTTAAAATTTTGATTATAGGAGGGACAAACGTGTTACAACCAATCGGTGATCGCGTGATCGTAAAAGTTAAAGAAGAAGAAGAAAAGACTGTTGGCGGTATCGTCCTAGCTTCCAACGCTAAGGAAAAACCAACTGAAGGTGAAGTTGTTGCTATCGGCCAAGGTAACTTTGCAGATAATGGCGATAAGATTCCAATGACCGTTAAAAAGGGTGACGTTGTTCTTTACGACAAGTATTCAGGTACTGATGTCAAATATGAAGGCGAAAAATATTTAGTTCTTCATGAAAAAGATATTTTGGCAATTGTTGAATAGTTAAGGAGTGAATTAAGAATGGCAAAAGATATTAAATTCTCAGAAAAAGCAAGACGTTCCTTATTAAAGGGTGTTGATAAGTTAGCTGACACTGTTAAGACTACCATTGGTCCTAAGGGTAGAAATGTTGTTTTAGAGCAATCATACGGCAACCCTGATATTACTAATGATGGTGTAACAATTGCTAAGTCAATCGAATTAAAAGATCACTATGAAAACATGGGTGCTAAGTTAGTTGCTGAAGCTGCACAAAAGACTAATGACATTGCTGGTGATGGTACTACTACTGCTGTTGTCTTAACTCAAGCAATTGTACGTGAAGGGATGAAGAACGTAACTGCTGGTGCCAACCCGGTTGGTGTTCGTCGCGGTATTGAAAAAGCTACTAGTGCTGTAGTTGATGAATTACACAAGTTAAGTCACGATGTTTCTTCTAAAGATCAAATCGCGCAAGTTGCTTCTGTATCTTCAGCTTCTACAGAAGTTGGTGATTTAATCGCTGAAGCAATGGAAAAAGTTGGCAATGACGGTGTTATTACTATCGAAGATTCACGTGGAATTGAAACTGAATTGTCAGTAGTTGAAGGTATGCAATTTGATCACGGTTACTTATCACAATACATGGTAACTGACAACGATAAGATGGAAGCAGATTTGGATAATCCTTACGTCTTAATCACTGATAAGAATATTTCTAATATTCAAGATATTTTGCCATTGTTACAAGAAATTGTACAACAAGGTAAGTCATTATTGATTATTGCTGATGATGTTTCTGGTGAAGCATTACCAACCTTAGTTTTGAACAAGGTTCGTGGAACTTTCAACGTGGTAGCTGTTAAGGCTCCTGGCTTTGGTGACCAACGTAAAGAACAATTGCAAGATATTGCTGCTTTGACTGGTGGTACAGTGATTACCGATGATCTTGGTCTTGACCTTAAGGACACTAAGATTGAGCAATTAGGTCAAGCTCGCCGGATTACTGTAACTAAGGACTCAACTACGATCGTTGATGGTAGCGGAGCTGCTGATGCAATCAAGGATCGTGAAGATTCAATTAGAAAGCAAATCGAAGAATCAACTTCAGACTTTGATAAGAAGAAGTTGCAAGAACGTCTTGCTAAATTAACTGGTGGTGTAGCGGTTATCCACGTAGGTGCTGCTACTGAAACTGAATTAAAGGAACGTCGTTACCGGATCGAAGATGCCTTGAACTCAACTCGTGCTGCGGTTGACGAAGGTTACGTTGCCGGTGGTGGTACTGCTTTAGTTGATGTTAAGGGTGCCGTTAAGGATCTTAAGGGTGATACTCCAGATGAACAAACTGGTATCAACATCGTTTTGACTGCTTTAACTGCTCCAGTTCGTCAAATTGCTGAAAATGCTGGTGAAGATGGTTCAGTTATCTTGAACAAGCTTGAAGAACAGGATAATGAAATTGGCTATAACGCAGCTGATGGCGCATGGGAAAACATGGTTGAAGCTGGAATTATCGACCCAACTAAGGTTACTCGGACTGCTTTGCAAAATGCTGCTTCAATTGCTGCATTATTGCTGACTACTGAAGCTGTTGTAGCTGATATTCCTGAAGACAAGCCTGCTGCCGATCCAAATGCTGCAGCTGCTGGTGCCCCAGGGATGATGTAATTAAATAGTTAATATTTTAAAAGAGCCACTCGATTGAGTGGTTCTTTTTGTGTGTAATAAAATTAATTGAATAAATAGGAAAGTTGCTTAATTTGTTGTTTTAATACTGTAGCAATATCGCTAGCTCCGATTTCGTTTAATAAATTGATATAATAATCTGTTTGTTGCAGATTTTTATCACAAAAAGCAAGTTCAGTTTTGCATAATAGCAACTTTTCAAATTGATTATTCTCTTTTGCAAGTTTGGCAGCTAAAGTTAGTGTCTTTTTTGCGAGAAAAATATCGTGGTTATCTAAATGGATATTAGCTAAGTTGATTAATGTATTACATTTTAAGCTCTTAAGAAATGGATAGTGATTATCTATTTCGTTTAATATTGTAGTAATAATTTGAATATTAGTTTTGTTGTCGAAAGCATAAGCAATCATATTTAATAAGGCGATGTCGAATATTGTCAGTGTTTTTATTTTTGCTAAGTAATTGTACCAAATAGGTTGGACCAATTTTTTAGCTTTCGATAAGTTATGCTGCTGACTAAGTAACAGTTGAGCTTGTAAGACTGTTCTGATTCGCTTAATATCATCGTCATTGTAAATACTTGAACACTCCTTTATTAGTGAATTTATTTTCTCTATTTCTGTATTAGAGCTGATGTTAAAGAAATGGTATAAAATTTGTTCTTTTTTTGAAGCTGAGTAATTACGTTGAATATATTCAAATTCTGTAGCACTAACACCTAAGCGAGAGATGAGCATACTAGCAACTTGTTGAGAAGGATAGGATACACCACTCTCGATTCTTGATAATCTGCTACGATCAAAGATTCCCTTAGCTAAATCCGTTTGACTAATAGAAAGTGATGTTCGTAATTTTCGAAAAGTTTGTCCGAAGTCTTCCATAGTAATACTCCTTTTTATTACATTATATATCATATAAGACTACTTGCAAATACAAATAAATAGTGTCAAAAACGCACAGTTATTATTTTTAATACGAGTTATTATAGATGCAAGGACATTTACCGATGAGTACTTAGATATTTTGTTCTGTTATATATTATTTTAGTGAATTTATAATGATATTTTTTAAACACAATTTTTGGGGTAAAGCAATACTAGTAGCCGGAACTGTGGTAGCATTAAGTGGAACTGCAGTTGTGGGAGCTGCAAAAGGTACATGGACTGTTTCTTCTGAAACAGTTAGTGCACATGGTGATTGGAGTTCTTATGGTTCTCCTAATACTAAAAAGAACAATTCTAATATAGCATCATTTAACGGTAATTCTATACCTAATCAGTTAGGTTATAGTGTAAGACTAATTAATAGTAATGCATCACTAAAATCGGGAAAAACTGGCTTGTATAGAGATCAGACTACATATGGGAGCAACAATACTGAAACAGTTAATTATAAGTATTATGCTGATATTCGTTTTAGTTTGATTAGAACGGTGAGCGTAAGTTGGGGGAGTAGTTTTATGCCAAAAAGGACTAAAAAGATAATCATCATTGCTATAATATTTTATTTGTTATTGATAACCGCATATACATTTGCTACCTTTAAAGATAAGGCTGGTCTTTTAAAGAGAGGCAATATTTCCGTACATGCTTTTTTTGAGCTTCAATCGGGATTAAGTGACAATGTTGTACTTGACGTAGTGCAAATGTTTCTTTTTCCACTACTTGGTTCTGTTTTGTTTATTTATTTAAAGAATAATAGCATGGTAAATATTCAACAGCGTATTGATTATAGAGGATTTCTTAAACGAGGAATAAGCACTACCTTTTTAGCTGGTGCTGGAATCTCTTTACTAACCAATATTTATGAAATGGGTTTAATTAACTGGTTTTATTATCCGTTTATTTATGATTTTAACGATCCTTTTTTAAATGGTATCAGACCTGGAAACTTTACTAACAATGACTTAACGGAAATTATTTTATTTATCATATTTGCAGCGCTTGGTTGGGGTGTTTTTGCTGTTTTTATTTTTAGTGTGGGTTTGTTTGTTCGGAAAACGGCTTTATACTTTGCAATGGGACCTGTCTTAGGTTTAATGTTAATTTTACTAGTAACTTTGAGTAATATGAGTAGTTGGGCTTGGCGAGCATTCTATTTTTCTTGGCTTCCGTACACTTTAATCGCGCCTGGTCAGTATACGCTTATAGGTATGGCTCCGCCGATTAGGCCCGGACTATCATTTGTAATTGCTGCTATGATTTATTTAGCAGTAGCAGCGCTTTTGATTAGTATCTGGTGTAAAAAACAGAGAAAAGGGGCCTAATCATGCAAGCTAACATGTTTGGCAAAAGTTAATTTAACTAGTTTAATTATCGCATTACTGAGATTAATAGTTGGCATAAGTTAGGGAGTAGTTTTATGCTGAAAAGAACTAAAAAAATCATAAGTATAACAATAATATTATATTTTTTTCTAATAACTTGTCATACTTTTGTATCTATTAAAGATGGGCAAGGCATTCTTAGTGCAGGGGGAAATATTTCTGTTAGTATATTTTTTGAAATGCAAGCTGGGGGTGGTAATGGGTCTGAAATAGTCGATTTGACGATGATGGCAGTATTATCGGTTATTGGATCAGGATTATTTATTTATATAAAAAATAATAATATGTTTGATAGTGTTCAACAGAGATTGCGCTATAAACGATTCTTAATGAAAAGCGTTATTACTACTTTTTTAGCTGCTACTGGATTATCCATATTTACTAATCTGTATGAAATGAGTTTAATTAATTGGTTTTATTTTCCATTTACATATAAAATGAATGATCCCTTTTTGAGATCGCATCGACCTAGTAACTTTACAAATAATGATTTCGTAGAAATACTATTATTCATTATACTTGGTGCTGTTGGTTGGGGAATTTTTGCTATTTTTATTTTTAGTATTGGTTTGTTTGTGCGTAAGAATGCATTTTATATAATTGTTGGTCCGATTATTGGGCTGGTACTAATTTTATTACCAATTTTAGGTAATATACATAGTCTAATTTGGCGAGTATTTTCGTATTCTTGGTTTGTCTATACTCTAATTGCTCCCGGACAGTATACTTTTATCAGTGAAGCTCCACCGATTAAGCCGGGACTATCATTTATAATTGCTGCTATGATTTATTTAGCAGCAGCAGTGCTTTTGATTAGTATCTGGTACAAGAAGCAGCGAAAAGAGGCTTAATCATGCAAGCTAAACATGTTTGGCGAAAGCTAAGCTTAACTAGTTTAATTATCACGTTGCTTGGCTTATGGGGTGGTTGGTATTTAACTACACAAAGTGAGCCTGCCACGATGGAATTACCCAATGCCTATCTTAATGCCAATTTAGTATCGCTGTACTTGCAGCCAGCAGTCTTAATTTTAATTTACAACCAGATTTTAACTTTTCGTAAAATCAACTTATTGGTTGGCGTGCGGCAATGGACTAATAAGATGATTGCCCGTTTGTTAATCTTGGCAACGCTAGATTGTCTACTCTTCTGTGCTGGACTGATAATTCCTTATCTGATGACTGATTTTCCATTCTTTCGTAATGGTAGCCCTCTGCTGGGTACGGCATTACTGCTGTTACATGTTGCGGTGCTGATCTTAATGGCTTGGCTACTAGTTGGTGCCTATCAAATGCGCTATCCGCAATTATTGTTATTCATCGTTATTATTATCGATTTGGTGTATCATTTCTATTTTGAAAAGCAGGCTTTGATACTGTATAGTCCGCTATATGATCCACTATACCGAGCAGTTCATCGGATTTATGGTGGATATTAATGGAGAATTATTATGTTAGAAATTAAACAGATAAAAAAGTCATTTGGTCGCAAGCAAGTTTTACAAGATGTGACACTATCCGCTCAAGCTGGTGAGTTGATTCATATTTCAGGAATTAATGGCTCAGGCAAGTCAACGATCTTTAAAATTGTAACTGGTCTGCTAAAGCCCGATAGTGGCACAGTCAAGTTGGGACAAAACGATGTTATTGGCGCCTTAATTGAGAATCCCGGTTTTCTGGAATATGAATCCGCAATGACCAATCTTCAGTTCTTGGCTAATCTTAACCATAATTTTAATGAAGCAAAAGTTAGCGAATTACTGCAATATTTCGAACTAGATCCAGCGGATAATCAAGCTATTGCTAAGTATTCGGTTGGTATGCGGCAAAAAGTGGGTATTATTCAAGCAGTTATGGAAGATCAAAATATTATTTTGCTTGATGAGCCGACTCGCGGGATTGATCAAGCAAGTATTAGACAATTTGCTAATTTGCTAATCAAACTTAAGCAAGAGAATAAAACGGTAATTGTTGCTAGTCATGACCGAATTGCCGAAATTAAATATGATCGCCGTTTAAATTTGCAGGGCGGTGTACTTAGTGATGAAGATGAATAAGAAGCGAATCTTTCTGGCTTATGCTGCTGTCAGTGCTTTGTTAGTCTGTTTAGCGCGTGTGAATTGGTCTAGCTATCTATCTGCTGCCAAGTTATGGCAGATTAATTTTGCCTGGATTACTAAGCCGATGGTATTTGCCTTATTAGCGACTAACTTGGTTTTCTTTGATTCTCTAGCAGTTTGGTTGCCACGAAGTGGGCTACATAATATTAGTCCGCTAATGCAGGTTCGCAAACCGACTTTTAAACAACTAATAAAAAATATTGCCCCACAGGTTTGGCAATACTTAGTCATCTTCTTGTTGGTACATGTATTTGCCTTTGACTACGGTAACTGGGGTTATTCATTATTAACGTTGCTAGGTTTGAGTCTGCTATGGCTAGCGTGTACTTTTTGTCCGGTTTATCATTGGCCAGTCGGAGTGCAAAATTTATTGGTCATGATAGGCTTTTTTGGAGTTAGGCTAGCTCTGTGTTATTGGATAATTTAATTAATTTATTATGGTTTGTAAATAGATAATTAAATAATTTTAAAAAATTGCTTGTGATGAGCAATTTTTTGTTTTTGGTAATTTCTTTGCTATGGCACTAAACAAGGTGCTATAATTAGTGCTATAAAAAGACTGTATGGAGGTATAAAATGGTTTTAGCAAGTAGAATAAATGTACCGTTAACTTCAATCTCTGAAATAAAAAAAGCACCAATGACGGCTTTTTCATTGTCAAAAAAAACGCAGGAGCCAGTCTATGTTCTTAATAATAATAAGGAAGTTGGGGTTGTGTTAGACATAGACCAGTATAATTCAATCGTTGATTTTATTGAAAAAGCTCAGGCTATAATTGATAATGTGGCTGAGGATGCTTATCAAGAGAAAATTGAACAACGGATAAACTCAGATAAAGACTCAAATCTTTCTAATGAAGAAGTTCTTGGTAAAAATTGGCGAAAAAATTTGGAACAAATTCCGGATGAGTGGGATTAATGTATCAGTTATCATGGTTTAAAGAAGCGGTAACGGAGTATCAAAAATTAGATGGTTCTCAAAAACTCCAAATTAAAAAAGGGATTGCGAGAATTACTGAACGTGGTATGCAGGCTGGTAAGCTACTTGCAAAGAAAAAATATGATTTGTCAATGTGTCGTGAAATTAAGATGCGACGATTAGGTTTAAGAATAGTTTTTAAACAAAATAATCAAGCAATTCAGATTATCGATATTGTCTGTGTGGGTAAACGTTCTGATGAAGCAGTATATGAGCAGGCAGCAAAATTATTAGGATTATTACCTTAATTCTTAAAATCTTACTTTGACAGCTAACTCTTTTTTTAATATCATATAGAGATAATATTTTAACACTATCTTAACACGTGTGGTGAGTAAATAAAATGAAGATTTTAGTAACGGGATTTGATCCTTTTGGTGAAGATAAGATTAACCCAGCAATTGAAGCAGTTAAACGCTTAGATGATGAAATTGCTGGTGCAAAAATTGTTAAGCTAGAAATTCCTACTGTTTTTGGTGAATGTGCTGAAGTAGTGCATGAAGCAATTGTCAAGCATCAACCTGATTACGTCTTAAATATTGGTCAAGCTGGTGGTCGTTATGCTTTGACTCCAGAACGGGTAGCAATTAATTTTGACGATGGTCGGATTAAAGATAATAAGGGCTATCAGCCACTAGCCACACCAATTCATGAAGATGGACAAAATGCATACTTCACGCAATTACCGGTTAAAGCAATTGCGCGAGCAATTCGGGGTGTTGGTGTGCCAAGTGTGGTTTCAACTACTGCTGGCACCTATGTTTGCAACCATATTATGTATCAAGTTCAGTATATGATTGATAAGGAATTTCACGGGTTAAAGGCCGGATTTATTCATATTCCATTTTTGCCTGAGCAAGTTGTTGATCGCCCAGATACTCCTAGCTTGAGTTTAGCAGATGATGTTAAAGGTATTACTGCAGCCATTGAAGCAATTGTTAAGATGGATGGCAAGGAAGATATTGCTAGCATTGAAGGACATATAGCTTAACTAAAAAATTTCCCACTAACAAATATTTAAGGATTTGTTAGTGGGATTTTTCTTTTACTATTGCCTTTAGCGTATAATAGTAATGATAAATAAAATAAAGAAGAGGAACAAATGGTTAATTCAAGTACGACGCCTATGATGGAACAATATTATGAAATTAAAAAGCAATATCCCGATGCTTTTCTGTTTTATCGGGTCGGAGACTTTTATGAGTTGTTTGAAGATGATGCAGTTAAAGGTGCGCAGCTTCTTGAGCTGACTCTGACACATCGCTCAAATAAAACTGCCAATCCAATTCCTATGGCAGGTGTGCCCCATGTAGCAGTTGATTCATACGTTGATACTTTAGTTGATAAAGGCTATAAGGTAGCTTTGTGTGAGCAACTGGAAAATCCTAAAGATGCTAAAGGGATGGTTAAGCGTGGAATTATTCAGCTGGTTACACCAGGTACCAAGATGAATGATAAGCCTAGTGAAGCAAAAGACTTTAATTATTTAACTTCAGTCATTACTACCAAAAGCGGCTTCGGATTAGCTTATAGCGATCTATCAACTGGTGAAATTTTTGCGACTCACTTAAAAACATTTGCCACTGTTGTAAATGAGCTGTTATCATTGCGTACCAAAGAAGTTGTTTATGGTGGATATTTGGGCGATCAGGAGCAGGAAACGTTACGCAAAGCCAATATCACAGTTTCAAAACCGGTTGAATTAACTAAGACACATGCAGAGATAGCGTTTGCTCAGCAAAAGCTAACTAATCAAGCAGAAAAGACGGCTGTTAAGCAATTAGTTAGTTATCTGCTAGTTACCCAAAAACGTAGTTTAGCCCACTTACAAATTGCACAAAGTTATGAAGTCAGTCAATATTTACAAATGTCTCATACCGTACAAAATAATTTGGAATTGGTAGCGTCAGCCAAAACTGGTAAAAAAATGGGTTCGCTATTTTGGGTACTCGATAAGACGCATACCGCAATGGGTGGT
The DNA here is from genome assembly GCF_029392675.1 of Lactobacillus sp. ESL0684. Lineage (NCBI taxonomy): Bacteria > Bacillati > Bacillota > Bacilli > Lactobacillales > Lactobacillaceae > Lactobacillus > Lactobacillus sp. ESL0684. Next base: position 561,214 of record NZ_CP113941.1, read on the forward strand.
CGTTTGTTAAAACAATGGTTAGCCAGACCGCTACTTTCAACTAATGAATTGAATAAGCGCCAAGAAATGGTACAAGCATTGGTAGACGATTATTTTACTCGTGAAAATGTCGTAGATGCGCTAAAGGGAGTCTATGATTTGGAACGGCTGACTGGTCGAATTGCTTTTGGTAATGTTAATGCACGTGAGCTGCTTCAATTAGCAAATTCACTTACTGCTGTTCCAGTGATTTTAGCAGCTTTGACTAAGTCTCATAGTTCAGCTTTACAAAACTTCGCGCAAAAAATTGATCCGTTAAAAGGGGTAGCTAAATTGATTAGCGATACTTTGGTAGCTGAGCCACCAATTTCTACAACTGAAGGTGGTCTAATTCGTGAAGGTGTTGACCAGCAACTTGACCGTTACCGCGACGCAATGAATAACGGTAAGCAATGGCTAGCAGAGATGGAAGCTCAAGAGCGGCAAAAGACTGGGATTGAGAACCTGAAAGTTGGTTATAATAAGGTTTTCGGCTATTATTTACAAGTGACTAATTCTAATAAAAATAAGGTGCCAACTGAGCGTTATACTCGTAAGCAAACCTTGACTAATGCCGAGCGTTATATAACGCCAGAACTAAAAGAACATGAAAATCTAATTTTAGAGGCACAAACTAAATCGACAGATTTGGAATATGATTTATTTGTCAAATTGCGTGAAGAAGTGAAAAAGTATATTTCTGCATTACAAGAATTGGCATCACAAGTAGCAGCAATTGACGTCTATTGTTCGTTTGCCCAAGTCGCAGAGACCAACAATTATTGTCGACCGCATTTTCAGACTGACAGCCAGAACGTTAAGATCGTTAATGGTCGTCATCCAGTTGTAGAACAAGTAATGCAGGCTGGTGCGTACATCCCTAATGATGTGCAGCTTGATGAAGAAACAGATATCTTTTTGATTACTGGACCGAATATGTCAGGCAAAAGCACTTATATGCGGCAGTTAGCGTTAATAACTGTTATGGCGCAAGTTGGTTCATTTGTCCCGGCAGATAGTGCTGAATTACCAATTTTTGACCAAATTTTTACGCGAATTGGTGCCGCTGATGATTTGATCTCTGGGCAAAGTACCTTTATGGTAGAAATGACTGAAGCAAATGACGCCTTGCAAGCGGCAACTAAACGTAGTCTGGTGCTATTTGATGAGATTGGTCGCGGAACGGCAACGTATGATGGGATGGCATTGGCCGGTGCAATTGTCCAGTATTTACATGATGAAGTGGGAGCCAAAGTACTGTTTGCGACTCATTTTCATGAATTAACGGATTTAGAACAAACTTTACCACGTCTTAAAAATATTCATGTTGGGGCAACTCAGGAAAATGGTAAATTAATCTTTTTGCATAAAATTTTACCTGGACCTGCTGATCAAAGCTACGGAATTCATGTTGCGCAATTGGCTGGTTTACCAAGTAAGGTTTTGCGTCAAGCGACTAAGTTATTAAATCGTTTAGAGGCTCAAGGAAGTAGCCTTGGACCAAGCACGCATCAACTTGATTTGTTTGCAACGGAAACCGATGAAGATATGATTAGTCAAACTCCAGAGGTGACGACTGATGAAGTTACAGTTAAGGAAAAAGATGTCTTAAAAGAACTTAATGGGTTGTATCTAGCTGATAAAACCCCACTGGAAATTATGCAAATAGTTGCGAATTGGCAAGCGGACTTAAAGGATGAATAATCATGGCACAAATTCATGAATTATCAGAAAATTTAGCCAATCAAATTGCAGCTGGTGAAGTTATTGAGCGACCAGCCAGTGTGGTTAAGGAACTAGTGGAAAATGCGATTGATGCTGGTAGTAGCAGAATTCGGATCGATTTTATTGATGGTGGATTAAAGCAAATTGTCGTGCAGGATAATGGCAGTGGAATTCGCAGTGATCAAATTGATCTGGCCTTTCAAAGACATGCTACGAGTAAAATTAATAATGAACATGATTTATTTAAGGTTGGAACGCTGGGGTTTCGGGGTGAAGCTTTAGCTTCGATTGCCGCGGTAAGTCATGTGGAAATTTTGACTAATGCTGGTAGTGCGGCTGGAACGCTGGCTAAATTTAGTGCAGGAGTTAAGACTAGTCAAGAAGAAGCTGGCGGGGCACAAGGAACCAAGATTACAGTTAAAGATCTGTTTTATAATACTCCTGCTCGATTAAAATATTTACGTAGTCAGCGAACCGAGATTATGAAATTAGTAGATATTGTGAATCGGATTGCTTTAGGTTATCCAGAAATTGCATTTACCCTAACTAATGAGGGACGTCAATTACTAAAAACCGTTGGTAATAGCAATTTGCAACAAGCTATTTCCAGTATTTATGGTCGGCATACTGCTGAAAAGATGTTACCTTTTGAGCAGAGTAATGATGATTTTACAGTTAGCGGCCTAGTTTCTAAACCAGAATTGACCCGCTCGACGCGAAATTTTATTTCGATTTTACTTAATGGTCGGTATATTAAGAACTTTAAGTTGGCTGCGGCTGTGATGGCTGGGTATGGTAGCCAATTATCTGCTAAGCATTATCCAATTGCTATTATTAAAATTACGGTTGATCCTTTACTCGTCGATGTAAATGTGCATCCTACTAAGCAAGAAGTTCGCTTATCAAAAGAGCAGGAATTGAGCCGATTAGTAACTAGTGCTATTAGCGATTGCTTGCTGCGAACAACTACACAATCTGATGCGCTTGCTAATCTTGCTGGTGGCAAAGAGGACACTTTAGTCGATCAATTGAAATTTAATTTAAATAAAAATGTGGTCGACACTAAGCGACCAGAATCTTCAGAAGTTCACGAAAGTCAACCAGCCAAAATTACTAGTCGCAAGCCAGCAAAATACGTTGATTTGACTGTGCCACGTGATGATTCACGCTATCTGATTACTGCTACTTGGGTCCAAAATGTTAAAAAACAGCAGTCACTGCGACCTTTTTCAAGTACTAATCAAACTGCTGAAGTCATGACAAGTGGGGATGAATTATTAATTAATAGCTTGCCAGAATTAACCTTGGTTGGTCAAACTGCCAACTATATCGTTGCTAGCGCTAATAATAACCTTTATCTAGTGGATCAGCTTGCGGCAAGGAGACTGCTCAAATTTGAGGAACTTAAGCGACAAATTACGGCACAAAAAATCACCGAGCAAGGGTTACTAACACCATTGACCTTAACCTTTGGCAACTTAGACTTCATTCAAATTCAAGCCAAACTCCCTGAACTTAAGAAAATCGGTTTGTTTTTAGAAGAGTTTGGCCAAGACACGTTTATTTTAAGGTCATATCCGACTTGGCTAACGAGTGATAATTTAGAAACATCGGTTAGATCGATTATTGATAGCTATTTAAATGTGGATCAAACTGATTCTGTTACTTTAATTAATCGGATTGCTGCTGATCAGGCTCAGAAAATGGTACCTGGTCGAAGCAAGTTAAGCAGTGCTGATTGCGAAGACATGTTGACAAGACTGCGCCAAATAAGCGATCCCTATCACGATGCTAAGGGAAATGTGGTATTGGTGTGCTTGCGAGCAACACAACTCCAAAAAATGTTTAAAAAGGATGAGTAGTAAATGTATGAATATTTAACGGGTGTGGTGACTAAGATTATGCCCAATTTTATCGTTGTCGAATGTGGCGGTGTAGGTTACAAAGTTTTTAGTCCAACGCCTTATAGTTATCATGAAGGAGCAAAAGCTCAAGTTTATATTGAGCAAATTGTGCGTGATACGGGGATAACCCTTTATGGTTTTCAAACTGAAGAGGATAAAGGGCTATTTTTAAAATTACTTAGCGTTAGTGGGATTGGGCCGAAATCTGCGATTGCAATTATGGCCGCAGAAAACAGCGATTCGCTAGCTGAAGCCATTGAACAAGGTGAAGTAAAGTATTTAACTAAATTTCCAGGTGTTGGCAAAAAAACCGCTTCGCAAATCGTACTTGATTTAAAAGGAAAATTAGGCGATTATGTGCAGCGAGTTGATCAGACAACTAAACAGGATATTTCACCAGAGTTAAATGATGCACTGTTAGCATTGCTGGCGCTAGGATATACTCAAAAAGAAGTTGATCGGATAACTGATAAACTTGCTAAAGAAGAGGCAACTAGTGCCGACCAATATATTAAAAAAGGCTTGGCATTGTTGTTAAAGAAGTAATACTGGGCAAGAATCTGATACGGCAAAGGAAGTGAAACAAGTGACAGATAAAGAAGAACCAATCGTTTCTGGAGAAAGTCAAGGGGATTTAGAAACAGCTAGTGAGATGTCGCTGCGTCCGCAAACTTTAAAGGATTATTTAGGTCAAGCGGCAGTCAAAAAAGAATTAGCGGTTTATATTGAGGCTGCTAAAAAACGTGACGAAGCGTTAGACCATGTGCTACTTTATGGACCACCTGGCTTAGGAAAAACGACCTTGGCATTTGTGATTGCCAATGAACTAGGAGTTAATTTAAAAAGTACGAGTGGGCCAGCAATTGAAAAAGCTGGCGACCTGGTGGCACTGTTAACTGAACTTGAACCAGGCGATGTACTGTTTATTGATGAAATTCATCGGTTGTCAAAGCCGATTGAAGAAGTATTGTATTCCGCTATGGAAGATTATTACATTGATATTGTAATTGGTGAGGGACAAACTACGCATGCAGTGCATATGCCATTGCCACCATTTACTTTAGTGGGAGCAACGACTTTGGCAGGACAGTTATCGGCTCCGCTGCGTGATCGCTTTGGAATCATGGCACACTTAGAATACTATCAACTGCCAGAACTTGAAGAAATTATTCAGCGGTCGAGTAAGGTATTTAAGATTGAAATTGCGCCGCAGGCAGCTCATGAGCTGGCACGTCGCTCGCGAGGAACGCCGCGGGTTGCTAATCGCTTATTGCGACGGGTGCGGGATTTTGCCCAAGTTAAAGGTGAAAAGGTGATTTCTTTTGAAACTACTAAGGCATCTTTAGAGCAATTACAAGTTGATAATGAAGGACTTGATCAAACTGATCGAAAGTTATTACGGGTAATGATTGAAAACTATCATGGCGGGCCAGTTGGTGTGCGTACTTTGGCAGCTAATGCAGGTGAAGATGTGGAAACTATTGAATCACTTTATGAGCCATACTTATTGCAGAATGGCTTTATTATCATGACACCACGTGGCCGGATGGTCACTGATAAGGCTTATTTACAATTAGGGCTACCAATTCCGGGTTAGCCGTGCAATTGTTGCTATTTTTTTGTATAATTAGATAGTTGATCTTGTTCGAATATTTTGAATATGAGGTGTAGAATTGAATACTTTATTTTTAGCAAAAGCTAGTGGCGGTATGGGCAGCATGTGGTCAATAATTCTTTTAGTAGTGTTATTTGCCCTGATGTACTTCACGATGATTAAACCGCAGAAAAAGCAACAACAGAAAAAAGCAGAAATGATGAATCAATTGAAAAAAGGTGACGATGTTATCTTGATTGATGGCTTGCATGCTAAGATTGATTCCGTTAATACTAAGGATAAGACAGTGGTTGTTGATGCTGATGGTATTTACCTGACTTTCAGCCGGATGGCCGTGCAACAGATTGTTTCAAGCGATACTACTGATCCGGCTGCTATTCCAGCAAATGAAGCCAAGCAAGAAGAGCAAGCTGAAACTGCAGCAAATGAATCAACTGAAGAACAAGCACAAACTCCTGATAAGCCTGCAGATCAAGCTGAACAAGACAAGCCAAGTGCTGAATAATTAACTTTTTAAAAAAGTACCTATTGGTGCTTTTTTATTTTGCCTTAATTTTCTATTGCAATTTTAATCATGTGACTTATACTGAAGATATTATTTTTAAGATAAGGTGGTAACTATGAAAAATACAATTTTAAACACAAATTTAACCAAGCAAACGAGTAATTCTGCTAATCTGGCAAATAGAAAATAACTTTAAATTAGAGTAATTTCTTAATTTCTAGCATGGCAGAATACTCATTAACTAATGAATGGAGTAAAAGTCATGTTAATTGAGATGGAGAATCTCACTCGTTTTTATCAAAAAAAGCAGTCAGCTAGCTTATGGAAGCAGCATTCGCAAAAAATTGCTGCTGTTCAAAATATTTCATTAAAGCTTAATTCTGGGGAGCGTATTGGTCTAGTTGGCTTAAATGGCTCAGGAAAGTCAACTTTAATTAAACTGATTCTGGGAATTTTGCAGCCTTCACAAGGCAAAATAAGCACTTTTGGACTAGATCCAGTAAAAAATCGACAGAGGAATGCTTTAAAGATTGGTATAGTTTTCGGTCAGAGAAGTCAATTAAGATGGGATTTGCCAGCAAGCGATACATTTAAGCTGAACCAAGAGATTTATCAGATACCTGAAGCAAAATTTCAAGAGCAATTAACGTTGTTAACTACTTTGCTTGATGCTAAAGAGATTGTTAATCAGCCAGTCAGAACCTTGAGCTTGGGTCAGAGAATGAAGGCGGAGTTTATTGCGGCTTTGATTCATGATCCTGAGCTAATTATTCTAGATGAGCCTACAATTGGTTTGGATATAATCTCTAAAAAGCGTATTATCCAATTTTTAAACGGCTTAAAGAAAAAAACGATTATTTTTACTTCCCATGATTTAACTGAAGTCGAAAGTGTCTGTAATCGAGCAATAATTCTTAGTCATGGGAAGGTAATAGTTGATAACAGCATGCAGGAAATTAGGCAACTTGATCTACCAGTGACAATTAGGTTTACCTGTGCTGATCCGAAGCTTGATTTGCCTAATTTAGTGCGCTTACCAAGTGGTGAATATGAGATTTCTGCAGTCAAGCGTTCAAATGTTTCATATTTACTTAAACAAATAACTGATAATTATGCTGTTGAGCAAGTCACGATTGAAAATCGCAAGTTGGAATATTTATTAGAACAAACTAATTTTCAAGCAGGTGCAGCGGATGAAAATTAGATTCTCATTACTTAAAATCGGATTCAAAAAAGGTTTATCCTCTAAATTGGCATTGGCGTTCTTATTATTTTCAGCAGTAATTTCATTTGTAGTTGAGTATTCTTTATGGCAATCTGTTTTACAGGGACGTCCGCGTCAAGTATTTCAGCAGACGATCAGCTATCTGTTAGTAATGCAGTTTTTAAGTTTGCTCTTTCCTAAGGCGAGTTATGAAATCTATCATGAAATTGCTAATGGCGACATCGCAATTGATTTAATTAAACCGCTATCGTTATTCACTAAGCTACTGTGGGAAGATGTTGGCTACTCGCTTGCAAAATTACTAATAATCGGAATTCCTGAAATCATACTTTACTGCTGGATTTTAGATTTTAAAATACCAATATTGAGTAGCTTAAGTATGATTATCAGTGGGTTGCTAGCCTATTTGCTTTATTATGAACTGGAATTGTTGATTGGTACTTTTTCGTTTTATACATATAGTATTTGGGGAATTACAACTTTCAAATCCGCAATTTTGTTGATTTTTTCTGGCAATCTCTTTCCGGCTAACTTTTATCCACCAGTAATTAAAGCTCTTGCGCGTTGTTTGCCATTTGAGTATACGTTTGGCGCAATTGGTTTGTTAGCGCAAAATCCGACTTTTACTTTAGCGAGTCAAACTATCTTAATTCAGTTAGGATATGTAGTATTATTTTACTTGTTATGGCAACTACTATTTAAGCATGCGGTTAATTCAATTGTGATTCAAGGAGGTTAGCGATGCGTTATTTAAAATTATTTAGCTGTTATTTACGAACTAATCTCAAATCACTAGTAATTTATGATATTGATTTTTATTTTGCGATTATTGGGATGATAACGCAAAATCTTTTAAATATCATTGCCTTACGTTTTATGTTTAATGTGGTTCCTAAAATCAAAGGTTTTAATTTTACTGAACTGCTACTGACCTATACTTTGGCAACACTGGCTTTTGCAATTTTTCGCTGTTTTTTTATTAACACATTAAATATTACTGATTATATTCACAATGGTGAACTTGATCAAATTTTAGCTAAACCAGTTAATCCGCTATTTCAGCTAATTAATGCCCGTGTAGATGATGATGCGTGGGGAGATTTATTAGTGGCGCTAGTTTTATTAATTGGCGTTGATATCCGTTTGCACAATCCCTGGTATATCACGTTAATGTTTTTGTTTATAGCCATTTTTACGTCATTAATTTTTTTAGGAATTGCATTGCTTGGCAATATCGCCGCACTGTTTTCTAATGGTTTAGCAGATTTGGCAGAAACGGTTTTTGATTTTTTTGAATTTAGCAAGTATCCGTTAGCAATTTATTCAAACGTATTAAAAATCTTTTTGGTTTGGGTTATACCGCTAGGCTGGGTGGCTTCGATTCCGCAGGAGGCAATCGCAGTTAAGCATGAGTGGTTTTGGCTGCTAATTATTCCGGCGGTCTGCTTAGGATTTTTCCTAGCAATTTATCAAATTTGGCGACTATTTTTGACTAAGTACCAGAGTACTGGCAGCTAATAGAAGAGGACATCAATTTGCAACATTGGTGCCTTTTTTTAATTTCTAGATTGCGAGGATTAATATTTGACTAAAAATATTATAAAATAGAGATAACATGATAGTTAATGAAAGGGATGTCCTTATGAAAAATATTCCAGTGGTAATGATCATCTTTGGTGGTAGTGGTGATTTAGCGCATCGAAAATTATATCCAGCTTTGTTTAACTTATATGAACAAGGTCTAATTCGTGATAACTTTGCGGTGATTGCGACTGCAAGACGTCCCTGGACTCATGAATATTTGCGCGGGCAAATAGCTGATGCGGTTCATGAAACTCATACTGAAGTCAATGAGAATGATTTAGCTGACTTTACACAACATTTTTATTACCAATCACATGATGTTACTAACGTCGGGCATTATGAAACGCTCAAAGAATTAGCGCAAGAACTTGATGATCGTTATAGTGCTCAAGGTAATCGCATCTTTTATCTAGCAATGGCGCCACGCTTTTTTGGGACAATTGCGACCCACTTAAATGATCAACATTTAACCAGTTCAGGTTTTAATCGGATTGTGGTGGAAAAACCATTTGGTCATGAATTAGCGTCCGCAGAGAAGTTGAATCAGCAAATAACGGCATCATTTGCAGAAGATGATATTTTTCGCATTGATCACTATTTAGGTAAGGAAATGGTGCAGAATATTTTGCCAATGCGTTTCACTAATCCGCTAATTAAAAATGTGTGGAATAATTCCGAAATTAAGAATATCCAAGTTACTTTGGCTGAACGCTTAGGGGTCGAAGCGCGTGGTGGTTATTATGATACTTCAGGAGCGTTGCGAGACATGGTGCAAAATCACATTTTTCAAATTGTGACTTTACTGGCGATGCCTGAGCCTAAGGACCTGAATGCCAGCAGTATTCATGAAGCTAAGCAAGAACTTTTAGCAGGTCTAATTATTCCCAGTGAAGCAGAAATTGCTCAGCATTTTGTTCGTGGGCAATATCTTGGTAGTGATACAACTTTTGGTTATTTGCAAGAAGCTAATGTGGCAGAAGACTCGGCTACTGAAACGTTTGTAGCAGGTGAGATGAAATTTAAAAATGGTCCAATAGCCAATGTGCCAATCTATTTTAGAACAGGTAAAGAACTTAAGGAAAAGAAGACCCGAATTGATATTGTCTTAAAGCATAGATCTAATCCGTACGGTCAAGCACATTCGAATAATATTACGCTCATTGTTGACCCTAATATGGAAATTTATATTACGATTAATGGTAAAAAGATTAGTCAAACTGGGATTCGTCGTGAAAATTTGGATTATAATTTTTCTAAAGATGAGTTAGCTGAAGTTCCAGATGGCTATGAGAGATTGCTGCATGACGTGTTTGTCAATGATTCGACTAACTTCACCCATTGGAGCGAATTGCAAGCTTATTGGAAATTTATTGATGCAATTGAGTCGGCTTGGCAAAAGGCTGATCAAGCTGGTCAAAAACCTGCCCAATATTTGCCATACCGCATGGGACCTAAGGAAGCTGACCAAATTTTTGAAAGACCAACAGAACATTGGATCTATGAGTGATACGAGCGACGGTTTATTACCTCAAAATGATCTGCATCGGCGCATTATCCATCTTGATATGGACGCCTTTTATGCATCAGTTGAAATGCGTGACGATCCTTCGTTGAAAAATAAGGCATTGATAATTGGGCAAGATCCAAGGCAAAATCATGGGCATGGAGTGGTGGCTACTGCTAATTATGTTGCCCGTAAATATGGAGTTCACTCTGCTATGCCTGCTATTAAGGCAGTGCGGCTAATTCCAGCGGAAAAATTGGTTTTCAAGATGCCTGATTTTGAAAAATACCATGAAGTTTCAACACAAATTCACCAATTGATGCATGATCTGACCGATCTAGTGCAATCGATTGCGTTAGATGAAGCTTATCTTGATGTTACGCAAAATAAGTTGGATAGTACATCTGCCGTGCAATTGGCGATTGACTTGCAAACTAGAATTCGCCGAGAATTAGGGCTAAATTGTTCTTTTGGGGTCAGCTATAATAAGTTTTTGGCTAAAATGGGTTCTGAATATTCGAAGCCAATGGGGCGAACTGTCATTTTACCTAGTGAAGCTAAGGACTTTTTGGCAAGACAACCGATTGCCGCGTTTCATGGGATTGGTCCTAAAACCCAGGAAAAATTGCATAAAATGGGGGTTTATACGGGTAAAGATTTACGAGAAATTCACGTTCGTGACTTAATTAAAACTTTTAATCGCATGGGCTATCTGATGGCAGAACACGCGCATGGCATTGACTTATCTAGAGTAGTTCCAGATGACGAGCGTAATCGCAAATCAATTAGTATTGAGCGTACATATGAACCTTGCGTTTATGCAGAACAAGCAGCTCTAACCAATTTGCGTAATTATGCCAGTAGCTTGGCAGACAAGTTAAAAGAGCGTAACTTTTATGCAACGACTATTGTCCTAAAAACGCGCAATAACTCCTTTGTAACGGTCACTAAACGGCAAAAACTAAGCAAGGCAACTAATGATGGTACCCAGATTTATGAAGTTGCCCGTGACTTGTTTGGGCAAATTTCTAGTAGTTTCCTTAATGACGGGATTAGATTGTTGGGAGTAACTGCAACAGATTTTAGTGAGGCTAATTTTTCTGACGTCGATTTAGACTTGTTTTCGGATTAAGCCAACTTTTCTGTTAAACTAAATATTGATATTTAAAAATCTGAAGGAGAATTTATGAGCACTTTTGCGCAAATTTATCAAAAAATCGAACAATTTTCGACTATTATTTTACATCGGCATACTAGTCCAGATCCGGATGCGTTGGGGTCACAAGCTGGGCTTGCTCGCAGTTTGAAACTTAAATTTCCTGCTAAGCGTATTCTATGTGCAGGTGAAAATGACGAGGGCGACTTAAGCTGGATTAACCAAATGGATCAAGTTGAGCCTACAGATTATCAAGGAGCACTAGTTATTACTACCGATACTGCCAACACTGCTCGGATCGCTAACAAATTATATGATCAGGGTGATTTGTTAATTAAGATTGACCACCATCCTGACGTTGAACCATATGCTGATTTAAGCTATGTCGATGCTGATGCACCAGCTGCTTCACAGATTGTGGCTGACTTTATTATTGAACAAGGCTTGCCACTTACTGACCAAGTCGCTTATCCTTTGTATGCTGGAATTGTTGGGGATACAGGGCGCTTTATGTATCCGGAAACTACTGAGCATACTTTTAATGTGGTAGCTAAATTGACAGCTACTGGTATTAATATTAATGAAATTGCTCGCCGAATTAGTGATGTAACTTTTGAACAGGCTAAGCTGCAAGCAGTCGTTTTGGATTATATGGAAGTTGACCCAAGTGGTGCTGCATATGCGGTGCTATCACAAGCAACCTTAGCTAAATTGGGGGTTGATTTTGAACAAGCTTCATGCACGGTTTCAACTCCAGGTCGGATTAAAGATATCATTGCGTGGAATGTTTTCGTGGAAAAACCCGATGGCACTTATCGGGTACATTATCGTTCTAAAGGTCCAGTAATTAATGAATTGGCTGCTAAACACGATGGCGGCGGACACGCCTTAGCAAGTGGTGCCAATGCGAAAGATTTAACTGAAGTAAAGCAGATTTTCGCAGAATTAGTCCAAGTAACTAAGGAATATCAAAAAAATTATGAATAATATTTTTACATCTGAAAGAATAAAGCCTGCCTTGCAAGCTGGATTGAGCAAAATTAATTTTATTACGCCGTCTAAGGTGCAAGAAGCAGTGATTCCAGTATTACTTGATCAGCAAAACGCTGTTGTACAGGCAGTTACTGGGTCAGGAAAGACGCACGCATTTTTAGTACCAATCTTAAATGAGCTTGATGAGCAGCTGACTTTTCCCCAAGCGATAATTACTGCGCCAAGTCGTGAACTTTCCGAGCAACTGTACCAAGTTGCTAGACAATTGCGGGATGCTGCTGGTTTGAAAATTTCAATTGCACATTTAGCAGGAGGTAGTGATCGCCAAAGGCAGTTGACTAGGTTAACAAATCACAAGCCTCAATTGATAATTGCCACACCAGGTCGGTTACATGATTTTGTGGAAAAGAAGCTTTTGCCTTTAGATTACGTACAATACTTTATTATTGACGAAGCAGACATGACTTTGGACATGGGCTTTTTAGCTGATATCGATTTTATTGCGCAAAGATTGCCGAAAAAAGCAGTTTTAGCAGCTTTTTCAGCCACTTTACCTGTCCAATTGATGAACTTCTTGCGTAAATATATGGCTAAACCCAAACAAATTGTAATTGATAATCCTAGTGTGATTTCACCGACTGTCAAAAATGACTTGCTCGATGTTGGTGCCAAAAATCGAAAGACTATCTTATATAGGTTATTAACCATGGGACAGCCATACTTAGCACTAGTTTTTGCTAATACCAAGCAAAAGGTGGATGAAATAACTGCTTATTTGCAAAATCAAGGTCTTAAGGTGGCTAAAATTCACGGGGGAATTACTGAGCGTGAACGCAAGCGGGCGTTGCGTGAAGTGGCTGCAGGTCAATATCAGTATGTTGTGGCAACTGATTTAGCAGCACGAGGTTTGGATATTGACGGCGTCAGTTTAGTGATTAATTATGAAATTCCTCGTAATTTAGAGTTTGTGGTGCATCGCATCGGGCGAACTGGGCGCAACGGCCACTCTGGTCACGCCATCACTTTAATTCGTGAAGAAGAAATGCCGAGGATTGCTGGTTTAGAAAAGCTGGGCATCAAGTTTGATTTTGTGGAAATTAAGCATGATGAATTAGTCCCGCGTAAACATTACGCACGCCGCAATAATCGCAAAGAATCTGCCCATCAGGTTGATAACCACTTGAATGGCTATGTTAAAAAAGCTAAAAAGAAACGCAAACCTGGTTATAAGAAAAAGATTAAGCGGGTTGTTGAACAAGATAAGCAACAAAAACGCCGACTTGAACAACGTCATGAGATTCGCAAGGCAAAACGTCAGCGTAAGCAGCGTCGTGATAATAGTCGCTAACTAAAAAAGCTTTATTGCAGTTTAAAACGCAATAAAGCTTTTTTGACGTTATTAAATTAAGTTATGATTTAGCATAATAGTAATGATACAAGCAAGAATAGCCGATTAGTAAAAAGCTGATTCCCTCAAGAAAACCGCCGACTACATCTGAAGGGTAATGGACATGCGCGAAGATTCGAGTATAACCGATTAACACGGGAAAGCAAAACCAAATTGCACACATAATTGTTTTGAGTGGCTTATTTTTAACTAACAGAAGTGTTAAAACGATTAAAATGCCAAATAAAGTTGCGCTACCGACAGAATGTCCTGATGGAAAACTGTAACCATCTGCATAGACGAGATGATGTACGCTTGGCCTTGGTCTGGCAATTGCATGTTTAATAATCCAATTAAAGCCATTAGCAGCAATCATAGTACCAGCCGTAAAACAGGCATAAGCATATTTTTTAAAAATTACTAAAATTATTACTAAAATTATAGTTTCAGCAATAATTACGCTGGTATTACCCAAATTAGTAAAAGATTTAGTAAATTGGGTAATAGATTCGTTATTGTTGGTAACGATCCCAATCACGATTTTATCGAATTGCTGAATAAAATTACTGCCCGCAGAAACTAGGATAGCCCAGATTGCGTAAATAACCAAAAAGACACTTGCGGGCACAATCGTATCCGTTTTTGGTTGATTTGTATTGTTCAAATAATATTCTCCCCTTGTTTTTTTTAGTGTTTGTGGTAAATTATAATCATTATTAAATAAAAAATAAAGGTTAGGAACTAATAGCAATTTTATTTTTCTTTAGAGAAAAGTCGGTCGGTGCAAGACTTAAAAAATAAATTGTGAACTGAGCCTAGAACAAGCCTTTCGTTGTGCTTTCCGCGTTAAGGAAGCGTTTGAGGGTCACGTGCGAGCGTGAAACTTAGGTGGTACCGCGATTATTCGTCCTATGAAGTGAGTTCATAGGGCTTTTTTTATGAGGTAAAGAATATGTACAATCACAAAGTTGTTGAAAAAAAGTGGCAAGCTTATTGGGCTAAGAACCATACTTTTAAGACTGGTTCTGATCCTAAAAAGAAAAATTATTATGCCTTAGATATGTTTCCCTTTCCGTCAGGCAAAGGTCTACATGTTGGTCACCCAGAGGGTTATACGGCAACTGATATTGTTTCAAGGATGAAGCGGGCACAAGGCTACAATGTTTTGCACCCAATGGGTTGGGATGCTTTTGGTCTACCAACTGAACAATATGCGTTAAAGACGGGTGAAGATCCAGCTGTTGTTACTAAAGAAAACATCGCAACTTTTAAGAAGCAGCTCAACCAATTGGGTTTCTCTTATGATTGGGATCGGGAATTTGCGACTAGTGATCCGGAATATTATAAGTGGACTCAATGGATTTTTGAACAAATGTACAAGAATGGCTTGGCTTATGAGGCTGAGGCGCCAGTTAACTGGTCACCGGATTTAGGAACTGTTGTTGCTAACGAGGATATTGTTGATGGCAAAACCGAGCGTGGTGGCTATCCAATCTATCGGCGGAACATGAAGCAATGGATGCTGCGGATTACCGCTTATGCGGATAGATTATTGGCAGGGTTAGATAACCTTGATTGGCCTGAACCTGTTAAAGAAATGCAACGTAATTGGATTGGTCGCTCTGAAGGTGCGCAAGTTACTTTCAAGATTCAAGATTCTGATCAGTCTTTTGACATCTTTACTACGCGTCCTGATACTTTGTTTGGCGCAACTTATGCAGTACTTGCTCCAGAAAATAAATTGGTTGAAAAGATTACGACTGATGGACATCGGGCTGAAGTTGACGCTTATCTTAAAGAAATTGAGTCTAAATCTGATCTGGAACGGACAGACTTAAATAAGAATAAGACTGGAGTCTTTACTGGTGCTTATGCCATTAATCCGGTTAACAATGAAGCAATTCCAGTTTGGATTTCTGATTATGTTTTGGCAAGTTACGGCACTGGTGCGCTAATGGCTGTTCCGGCTCATGATGATCGTGACTATGAATTTGCACAAAAATTCCATTTACCGATTAAAGCAGTAATTGAAGGTGGCGACATCAGTAAGAGTGCTTATACTGGCGAAGGACCACACATCAATTCCGAATTTTTGAATGGCTTAAATGTAGATGATGCCAAAGAGAAAATTTTAGCTTGGCTTGAAGAACATCATGTTGGTGAGAAGAAGGTCAACTACAAACTGCGTGACTGGGAATTCAGCCGTCAACGTTATTGGGGTGAGCCAATTCCAGTAATTCACTGGGAAGATGGCGAAACCACACTGGTTCCAGAAGATGAATTACCGCTGGTCCTGCCACATGCAACCGATATTAAGCCTTCAGGGACTCCAGAGAGTCCACTAGTTAATCTAAAAGATTGGGTTAATGTTGTCGATAAAAATGGCCGCAAGGGTAAGCGAGAGACTAATACGATGCCGAATTGGGCTGGTTCTTCTTGGTACTTCTTACGCTTTGCTGATCCACATAATGACAAGGAACTAGCCAATTACGATATTTTGAAGAAGTGGCTACCAGTAGACATCTATATTGGTGGTGCAGAGCACGCTGTGCGGCATCTACTGTATGCTAGATTTTGGAATATGGTGCTTTATGATCTGGGGATCGTTCCTAATGAAGAGCCATTCCAGCGCTTATATAACCAAGGCTTGATTTTAAAGAATCATGAAAAGATGTCCAAGTCTAAGGGTAACGTGGTTAACCCAGAAGATGTGGTTGAAGAATACGGTGCTGATAGCTTGCGGATGTATGAAATGTTCATGGGGCCGCTAGATGCGTCAATTGATTGGGACGATAATGGCCCTGTTTCGACTAAGAAGTTTTTAGATCGGGTCTGGCGATTATTTGTTAATGATCTTGATCTTAAGGCAATTCCGCAAGAAAATATTGTTGCGGAAAATGATGGTAGTCTAGATAAGGTTTATAACGAAACCGTTAAGAAAGTTACTGAAGACTTTGAAGATTATCATTTCAATACCGCTATTTCACAATTAATGGTTTTCGTTAATGCTGCACAAAAGGCCAAAACGATCCCAGTTGAATATGCAGAAGGCTTTATTAAATTGCTGGCGCCAGTTGCTCCACACATGATGGAAGAAATTTGGCAGGTGTTTGGTCATGATGAATCGATTACTTATGCCAAATGGCCGACTTATGATGCAACTAAATTAGTCGAAGCCACGGTTGAAATTATGGTTCAAGTTAATGGCAAACTGCGTGGTAGTTTCAAGATTGATAAAGATACTGCTAAAGATCAGGTCCAAGAACAAGCTTTAGAGTTGCCACATGTGCAAAAGTTCTTGACTGGCAAAGAAATCAAAAAAGTAATTGTGGTACCAAACAAGATTGTTAATATTGTAGCTAAATAAAATTTAATTTTTCCTAAAAAGAATAGTTATTTTGTTGTTAATCTGCCTGTTTGTTTCAAAATAGGATAGTTAGAACATTAGATTTAGGGAAAATTAATGAAAGAAAATAATTTGAAAGAACAAAGCACGCAAGATACCTTTATCAAAGGTAGTGCATGGATGACTTTTGGCTCAATTACCTCTCGTATTTTAGGTGCTTTATATATTATTCCTTGGTTTATGTGGATGGCACCTTATGGTAATATCGCTAATGCGTTAACTGCTAGAAGTTATAATATTTATAGTATCTTTATTTTGATTTCAACTGCTGGGATTCCAGGTGCTGTTGCTAAGCAGGTAGCCAAATATAACGCGCTAAATGAATATGAGGTTGGACAAAAGTTATTCCGCAAAGGATTGCTGTTAATGGCGTTCTTAGGAATAGTTTCAGCGGCGGTAATGTATTTTGCTTCGCCACTACTAGCATCAAATGGGTCAAGTAGCGATCCACGCCAAATTGCAGTGATGCGGAGTTTATCGTATGCGATTTTAATTATTCCAATTTTGAGTTTTATGCGTGGGTATTTCCAGGGATATACTGACATGATGCCGTCCGCAATGTCACAATTTGTGGAGCAGCTTGCGCGGGTTGTGTGGATACTGCTAACTGCCTATGTCATTATGCAAGTGCAACATGGTTCTTATGTTGATGCAGTTGTCCAGTCGAACTTTGCTGCTGCAATTGGGGCGGCCTTTGGGATTGGTATCTTAGCGTGGTTTTTGTTTTCTCGACGCAAGCAGATGAACGAATTAGTGGCTAATTCTGCTAATAAGGTACAAGTTTCTACTAAGGACTTATTTGTGGAAATCATTGGTCAAGCAGTGCCTTTCGTTATAACAGATGCTGGAATTCAATTATTCTATTTGATTGATCAGTATACTTTTCATCCGATGATTGCTAGTATCATGAAGGTATCTACAAATACGATTGAAACTTGGTACGCCTTATTTGCACTTAATGCTAACAAGCTAATTATGATTATTGTCTCGCTAGCTAGCGCAATGGCGGTTACGGCAATTCCACTATTATCTGCAGCACACACGAAGCATGATCAGCATGGCATTTCCAAACAGATTGGTAGTATTATTGATTTATTTTTGTTTGTGATGATACCAGCAGCGTTTGGTATGGCAGCAATTTCCAAGCCAATTTATACTATCTTTTATGGCTTTGATCAGCTGGGTTCCAACATCTTGTATCTTTCAGCTTTTACGGCAATCACTTTAGGTTTATTTACTGTTTTGACAGCAATTTTGCAAGGTTTATCTGAAAATGGTCTGGCAATTAAATATCTGATTCTTGGGTTGATAATTAAGTTTGTTGTGCAATATCCAATGGTATACTTATTTAAGGCCTTTGGGCCGCTAGTTGCGACTAATGTTGGGATGTTAGCAATTATTTGGTTGGCTTTGAAGCATTTAAGGGTTAATTATCATTTCAATGCTAGTCGAACTAGTCGCCGTTTTATCGGGATTACTGCATTTTCAGTATTAATGTTTTTGCTAGTATTAGCAGTGGAAAAAGGTTTGGAACTGTTCCTAAGTCCTGCTAATCGCTTGCATGCTTTGATTATTGTTGTTATTGCAGTACTAGTTGGTGCAATATTCTACGTAGTTATGACGATTAAGTCAGAATTAGCACAAAAGATTTTAGGTAATAAATTTACGGCAATTTTAGCTAAATTGCATATTAAAGCATAAAAAAGACGCCATCATTCAATTGCGAATGATAGCGTCTTTTTGAGTTTTGTCAAAAGCTGATTTACTTTTGGCTGCCCCTGCCAAGGAACTTTATTTTATCAATTGCTGTTATAAGATGCAATTTTATGATTGATGAAATTCACCATCTGTAACATGAGTGTGGTGATTTGCCTCAGGCATTACAATAGCAGCAACGATGTAAAGGATGATACCCCAACCGGAAACAAGCATTAGCGCGCAACCGCAGATTCTAGTCCAAGCCTTATCCCAATTAAAGTATTCAGCGATTCCGCCAAAGACACCAGCAACTATTTTATTATGAGATTTAGTTAATCTTTTTCGCATATTGGCCTCCCTTTACTGAAATTTAAGGTTGATTTTACAAAAAAAGCTAATCAATTTGATTAGCTCTTAAAGATTGATGCCCCGAAAAAGATTCGAACTTTCACTTAGTTACCTAAACAGCGACCTGAACGCTGCGCGTCTGCCAATTCCGCCATCGGGGCTTAAGAATTTTTAATACAGTAATAATCATACCAAAAATTTGGTAAAATGTAAGCATAAATAGTAATTTATCTCAAAAATTTTTGGTAAAGGAGATTCTATGACTTGTAAAAGAAGAGTTAAGCAGGTAATAATTGCCTTAGTAGCCGTATTATTACTACTGCCAATTCATAAAGTCAGTGCCCAAGAGCTGCCTGCTAATTATCATAATGATTTGCAATTGGATGCTAAGGCGGCAATTGCGATCGATAGTCAATCTGGTCAACTTTTATACGGCAAAAATATTAATCAGCCGCTGCCAATTGCATCAATGACTAAGTTAGTGACAGCCTACCTGACTTTGCAGGCGATTCAACGAAAAAAAATTACTTGGCAAACTAAAATTACACCAACGCCGGCAATTGTCAAAGTAGCAGGCAATCGGGATTTTTCCAATGTACCATTAAAAGCAGGGCATTCATACACGGTTAAACAGCTTTATCGAGCAACTTTAATTGAGTCAGCTAATGGTGCCGCGATGCTACTAGCTGAAGCTGTCAGTGGCTCGCAGCAGGCATTTGTAAGACAGATGCGCGAGCAGCTGCGTAAGTGGCAAATTACGGATGCCAAAATTTATACGACTTGTGGATTACCTAATAAGAGCGTCGGCAGTGATGCATACCCTAATGCAGATCCTGATGCAGAAAATCAAATGTCCGCTAGAGATATGGCAATTGTCGGGCAGCGATTATTGCAGGATTTTCCTGATGTGGTACAGACTACTACGATTGCGAGACGTGATTTTGTTGATCAAAATCAGCGCTATCCTATGACTAATTTTAATTGGATGCTTAAAGGCTTGCCGCAATATCAACCGCAACTAAAAGTTGATGGTCTCAAGACTGGGACAACAGATGCAGCTGGTGCTTGTTTTATTGCTACAGCTAAACATGAGGGAGCACGTGTTATTACGGTGGTACTTGGAGCAGCGCACAAGAGTCCGACGGATCCGGCTCGTTTCGTTCAGACTAGCCATTTATTGCAATATCTCTATCAGAATTATCGACCATTGATCTTTAAACCAAACGAAGTAATCACGGGTTTAACCAAGATGAAGGTTAAGAATGGTAAGCAAAAGCAGGTTAATCTAGGAATGAAGAGTGCCTCAGCGATTTGGCTACCAGTAAATGGTCCAAAATTGCAGGTAGAATTAGTCAATTCGAGTGTTGAGGCGCCAATAAAGCGCGGACAAATAATCAATGCTTATCAGTTTAAAGTTGGCAAGCAGAAGTTGTTGTCTGTACAGAATCCTACTGGTTTACGTATGCCAGCTAGCTCATTGCAAGCAACTGACAAAGTTAATATATTTGTTCGTTTCTGGCGTTGGCTTTTTGGAGAATAATATGAGTGAAATTAAAGCAGATATTTTGACCAAAGTGATTAAAAAACGACATAGCGCAACACACAAAGGAGATTATGGTCGCGTATTGCTAATCGGTGGCAACGAAAATTATGGTGGTGCAATTATTATGGCTACAGAGGGTGCGCTCAATACTGGTGCGGGCTTAGTGGCCGTAGCGACGCATTCGCTTAATCTAACCGCACTTCATGCTCGCGACCCTGAAGCAATGTATCTTGATTGGCGTGATCATAATTTAGCTAGCTTGATTGGCAAAGTCGATGTTGTAGTCTGTGGTCCAGGATTAGGAACTGGTAAATTTGCTAAACAAATTTTACAACTAATAGGAGAATATACTACTAGCAAACAGACATTAGTTTTAGACGCAAATGCGCTTGATATACTTGCTCAAGAGCGGCAATTGTTGCCAAAGCATGCCGGGACAATTGTGCTGACGCCGCATCAAATGGAATGGCAACGTTTAAGTGGAATAAAGATACCCTATCAAACTGACAGTGCTAATTTAGCAGCGTTTAATGAGCTGATTGATCAGCAAAAAGCGATTTTAGTATTAAAATCAAATCAGACGCATGTTTATGATAATCAGGGCAGAGTTTTTGTCAATCTAACCGGCAATCCTGGTATGGCGACTGGTGGAATGGGTGATACCCTTGCAGGAATTATTGGTGGGTTTACCGCGCAATTTGGCGGCGAGCTTGACAGTGTTTTAGCTGCTGTATATCTGCATTCTCTAGCAGGGGATGTGTTAGCCCAAAATAATTATGTGGTTAAGCCAACTAGTCTGAGTGAATTGTTGCCGCAGTTAATGCAGCAGTATGCTAGTAAATAAGTGATATAAAGCGGAAAAGAGGAAGAGCGTATGAAAAATAGGTTGCTGAAATGGGGTACTTTTTTAGCAATAGCAGTAATTGGAGTAATTAGTTTAGCTCGAGTTTCAATGCCACCAAATAAAAGTGATGTTAAACAAGTAGCGCCTAAAAAAGCCTTAGTCAAAAAATCGCAGCCAACTTATCGTTCATATCGCGATCCTGCTACTTTACGCAAACCCTATGATTGGCGCAGATCAAGTGAGGTTAGAGCATATCCTAAAATTAAGCGAATAGAAAATGATTTAACGATTCGGGTTTCACTTAAAGGAAATCGAGTTTATATTTTACGTAATAATGAACGAATTTATACGATGCTCGCTAGTGGTGGATTGTTTAAGAAGGGTAAATCATTGACGCCACTTGGCACTTTTAAGATTCAAGGTGGGCGAGGAGACGCTTTTTATAATCCGAACTTGAATGAAGGTGCTAATAATTGGACCAGTTGGGATGAACAGAATGTCTATCTGTTTCACTCCGTGCCAACCAAGAATAATGGCAAATATAATTTGACGCAAGCACGAAAATTGGGTAAAGAGCCAGCCTCTCATGGTTGTATTCGTTTAAGTGTAGCCGACTCGTTATGGCTTAAAGATAATATTCCCACTGGAACAAAGGTAATTATTAAAAATGAATAGACAAAAACCAATAGATATTAGAGCTGTTGGTTTTTTTATTGTCAGATTGATCTTGCCTAACAGAAAGTGAACATTATCTTGCATAGATACAGATCAGGAATTAGAAGATTGGATTAATAAAAGCAAAAAGTATTGATTAGGAACGGCTGACATTGTATATCACTTTTGTTAATGGAAAGGATGCTAAACGCTGTTTTTTGGCTATTACATGGTAGCAATTTTTTTAAAGTGAGGTGGATTCACTACAGATTATGGTAAAGAATTTAATTTTAAAAAGGTTAAAGCGAACATAAGGATTTGCTAGTGAATAACAAAAGACTCTAAATTGGTATATTGCTAATTATTTTTTTGAAAGCGCTTGATTAAATAAAGATATAGATATAATATAATATTATAAAGCTGAAGGGAAGAGATAATATGAATGTTAAAAACTTATTGGTTTAAGTGCTTCAGCAATTGCATTAGCAACTGTAATAGCTCCTATGGATACTAACGTAAATGCTGAAACAATAAGCGATACATCAGTTGAAAGCTCTGTTTCGAAAAATGATATTACGTCTGTAGCTAATCATAATAATCAATCGCTAAGACAAATTGCTAAAGATAATAATCTTAATTTGCAAGTAGTTGAACGACTTAATGACAATCTTGATCCTGATATCCAACTTCAAAGTGGTACACCAATTTATTTACCTCAAAATGTTAAAAATCCTGATGATTTTTCCGAGGGAACAATTAATGATAATACTATTTTGGACTTTGATAATGACTCTATGTTACGTAGCTATGGACATACACCTCAAGGGAATCCATATGCTAATGTTCCAGCAAGTATTAAGAAAAAATACTATGATAATTTAAGTAGTGCAAATAGGTCAGCAAAAGTTTGGATAGCTTATAATGAATCTACCTATCGTTATAGTGCTTCTAATGGTCAGTATTATGGCAGATTTCAGTTAACCAAAGCATATCTTAATTATGATTATAGTAAAGCTAATCAGGAAAAATGTGCAGATAAATATGTTAAAAATCGTTATGGTACGTGGTCAAAAGCTAAAAAATTTTGGCAATCAAATAAATGGTACTAATGTAGGTGAGCAAAATGAGAAGAAGATTTAAAGTTATTTTAGCCTTAGTGCTATTAATCTCTGTTTTTCCAGTTACAAAGTTAAGTAATACTAATACAATATCAGCTCAAGCAGAAACAACTAGGCATCTATCCGATAAAGCATGGACTAAGAAATTAGCTAATGCTGGATACGTTTTTGAACTTCCTGATGCTACTAAAGGAGCGCTGTACAAGAATACAGCAGCTAAGGGCGGTAAATCATACAGTAAAAAGGTGCTAAAGAAGCTTGTTAAGAATCATACACTATTTAAGGTTAAAAAACTGTCAACTGTTAAAAATGGTATTTCTGTTGATCTAGTCTCTAAGGATGGTAAGTATAAAGGCTACACTAACTATATTAATGGGATTTATAATAAAAATTTGCTAAATAAGAAATTACAGCCATTAATTAATTTAGAGCTCAAAGCAATTGATGAAAAAGATAAAAAGGTTGCTAAAGCTGATGTTGCAAAGGTAAGTAAGCTAGCAAAACAATTAACTGGTAAGAATAAAAAGGTTGCCAATACTTCAATTAACCAATTAAAACAATTCCTTAAAAACAAAGATTTATCAGAAACTCCAGTACTTCTAATTGGGAAGTATCCTGGTAATATTTTAGAATAAAAAACAAAATATCGTTAGGTCAGAAACCTAGCGATATTTTTTAATTAAGGTCTTTAGACCTAGTTGAGCACGCGTAGCGTGCGAAACATAAAACCACCCGCTATGCGGGTGGGAGTCACTGGGTTACCACAAAAAACTCCTCTTTTGTTTTAGAATATGATTGTCGAAGTCAAAATCTAAAAAGGAAGAGGAGAACAATGGCACAAAAACTAAATAGTTTAGCTCATACCAAAAGGTTATGTAAATACCATATTGTGTTTACACCAAAGTATAGAAGAAAAATAATTTATAATCAATATCGGCGGGATTTGGAAGAATATATCAAGCTGCTTTGTAAGTATAAAGGTGTGGAAATAATCGAAGGCCATATGATGCCAGATCATGTTCATCTGTTAGTGAGCATACCGCCAAAATTAAGTGTTGCATCATTTATGGGATATTTAAAAGGTAAAAGTGCATTGATGATGTTTGATCGCCACGCAAATTTAAAATATAAATTTGGTAATCGCCATTTTTGGGCAGAAGGATATTATGTAAGCACAGTCGGATTAAATGAAGCCACAATCCAGAAGTATATTAGGGATCAAGAAAAACATGATATCGTCAAGGATAAGTTGACAGAAGTAGAGTATCGCGACCCTTTTAAGGGTGGCAAGTAATACAAAGGCCGCTTAAAGCGGCAGCGAAGTAATAAAAGTATTTTGGCTTTGACGAAAGAAAAAGCCAGCGCCTTGAGACGCTGACTGATCATAAGGGCTTATGGCCCTGAGCAAACCACCCGTTTTACGGGTGGTTATGATTGATAAATAAAAAGTGGTTATGATTGATAAATAAAAAGTGGTTATGATTGATAAATAAAAAGTGGTTATGATTGATAAATAAAAAACAGCATTATTACTAGGAATAATGCTGTTAATGACTAAAATAGTGAAGTTTACCATGGCAGAACGTAATGTTTGAATAGCTCTGTCACAATTAAGCATAACATGTTTAATGTTTTTAGGCCTAAGATTAAGGTCAGCGATTTCATAAAAGTGACATTTGTAAGAATGGACAAGTAAGCGGATAACTACTAGACTAAAAATGGAAAACTACAAAATGCTATAAGGAGGACCAATATGAAGAACAAGAAGGCTCTGCTAGGACTAGCGGCAACATTATTGCTAACGACTTCAGCAGTATCATTAATGACCAACACTAATCAAGCTCACGCAGTAGAAGATACAACCAAAGATGTGGCTAATGAACAGGGGACTTTAGAGCTTAACCACAATGCTCGAGTATATAACAAAAAAGGTAAGAAGTTAAAAAAATTTCAAGGTAAGAGTTCATTACTAAAGAAGAACAAATCAGTTGAATATGCCAAGGAAGTTAAGCCCATTACTGATCCAAGTGCTAAACGATATTCCTTCCATGATGATGAATGGAATTGGTTCTACCTGCCATATAAGACAATCAAGGGTAAAGAATATTATAGCTTAGGTCATGGTGGTTATATTAAGGCAGTAAATGTTGATAAAGTTAATGGAAACTTTCTTTATATCAATGAAGTTAATGCTACAACAGAAACATTTGGTGGTTTTTTAAAAATCAAATTATATGATAGTCATGGTAAGCAGATTAACAAATATTTAAAGTCTGGTAAAAAAATTATTCTTGATAGAAAAGCTAATATTGATGATTTTGATGAAATGATAGATTATAGTAATGGATCAGAATATTTTTATCGAATTAAAGAGAAGGATGAGTTTATTAGCTTTAAAAATGTTAAACTTAAATTAAGACAACCCCTACACCTATTTAGCAATTACGCACATGTGCTTTTTAAAAACGATTCATATGTGTATACCGAAAAAGGTGTCAGATTTGATTCAAATTTAAATAAACCAAGATTTAAGAAAAATTCTGAAGTTATAGCTACACAAGTAAAAGACATTCGGATTAAAGAAGAAAACAAAGTGGAACAGTGCTATCAACTTGAACAGAGTTATACAAGTGGTGAAGGTATCGGATTTGTAAAGGTATCGGATACCAGATTAATTGGTGGACGTGATATATTATCAAGTAACCAATAATATGTTTTTTCTCAAAAAGTAAAGGGACTAGTTTCTTTACTTTTTTAATTAATTTCAATTTTTTTGTTGCATAATTTTGTAGTGGAGATCATTAATGTAGGGATACTGATGGGTAAAAGAAGAAATTCAAAGCTTAAAAAAATATGCAGAAGATTTTAAAGTGCTTAGTAATGAGCAATTGCTCAAGTATAGCAAGTAAGTTATAATAGCAAATATAACCTACTTGCTATATTTGAGGGAAAGCAATGTATGATGTAGAAATTTATGAAGATAAGTGTGGTCATAGTGAAATAAAAGATTGGCTAGATTTGTTGAATAATAGTTCACAAACAGAAGATAAACGGGTACTTAAAAAAGTAAGGTATCAATTAAAGTTGTTGCAAGCCCTAGGTCCCAATATTAGGCCACCGCAATCTAAAATTCTTAAAGGCTATAAATATCCTATTATGGAATTGCGTCCTTTACCGGATAGAATTTTTTATGCTAGTTATGACGAAAATAAATTTATTTTATTGAATCACTATACTAAGAAGCAGAATAAAACTGATAAAAAACAAATTCAGCGAGCAATTAATCTTTTAGAAGACTGGTTAGAAAGGCAGTGATTAGATGAAACTTAATGATATCGAGGGTAGCTTTTCGTCTATTTCAGAAGATGAAAAAGTAAGTATTGACACTATGGCAAAGCTTTATGCGGAGAGAATTAGACGTAATATCCCGCAAGTAGTATTTGCAAAAAGAATTGGTATGAAGCAGCCACAGTTAGCAAAGTTAGAAATGTTAGACTCAGTGCCAACATTAGCAACATTGAATAGATATGCCCAAGGGTTAGGCTTAAAACTTGAAATTGATCTAGTTTCTGCTTAATAAATCGGATGTTTTTTGTTAGTAGTTAACTAGAAATAAAACCATAAAATGCTATAAGGAGAATCAATATGAAAAACAAGAAGGCTCTGCTAGGACTAGCGGCAACATTGCTGCTAACTACTCCAGCAGTATCATTAATGACCAACACTAATCAAGCTCACGCAGTGGAAAGTACAACTCAAGATCCAGTTAATGAACAGGGGACTTTAGAGCTTAATCATAATGCTCGGGTGTACAACAAAAAAGGCAAGAAACTAAAAAAATTCCAAGGTAAAAGTTCATTACTAAAGAAGAACAAGTCGGTTGAATATGCCAAGGAAGTTAAGCCCGTTGCTGATCCAAGTACTAAACGATACTCCTTCCATGATGATGAATGGAATTGGTTCTACTTGCCATATAAGACAATTAAGGGTAAAGAATACTACAGCCTAGGACATGGTGGCTATATTAAGGCAGTAAATGTTAATAGTATCAACGATAATTATCTTTATACCAATGAAATTAAAGCTACTACCATAGCAAATGCTCCAACTACAAAAGTAGCACCATTATATGATACTAATAATAATAAGATCAAAAAGACTTTAAAAATAGGTAAAAAGATAATATTAGATAAGCAATCTGAATCAACAGACTTTACTGAGATGGGTGACGGCTATGACGGGCTGACTACTTATTATCGGATTAAGGGGACAAATAATTTTATAGAAAAAAGTTTTTTAAAGCTTGGATCAAAAGCTTTATTACCAACTTTTTCTAACTTTATGCATGTAGCTGCAAAAAGGGATACACATGACTATACAGCTCAGGGAGAATTGTTTACACCTGATGATGTCGAATATAATCAACATATAAAGAAAGGGACGGATTTAGTAGTTACAGCAGCAACATATGTATGGATTAAAAGTGAATCAAAAACTGAGTTACTATACAAACTTGCTCCTACAAGTGACTTAAGTGCAATATATAATCAACCTAAAGGATATATTAAAGCTAAAGATTTTAAATATGTTGCTGGAAAGAAGTTACAGCCTTTAAATACTTTTAGCGAAATTAATCAATGATCGTAATAAAAGTGATTGACCATCCATATTATCATTAATTTTTACAACGCTTTACACTCTATGAAGAATATATTTTGTAAAAAATAAGCAAAAGTCATATTAAACACTTATTTTATAGTATAATTTAAGTATAAAAAGGATGATTCACATGCAAAGTTCAACTAAAAAGAAAAGAATTCAGGTACAACTCGATCAGACTATAGCTGATAATGCAACTATGGTTTTTGAAGAGTTAGGAATAAATCCAACTACGGCAATTACATTGTTTTACTCTAGAGTTGCTGCTGAAGGCAAGTTACCTTTTGATGTTGCTTTAACAGAACGCGAGAAGGCGAACCTTGCCTTAACTGATGCCTTTAAAGGATTACCAAATGAAGAAATAGCTACAGATCAGGAATTAAAAGATTGGATTAATGAAAGTGAAGAATACTAATCTACAAGTGTCTGATATCGTAACTGCTTATATCACTTTTGTTAATGGTAAGGGTGGTAAACGCAGACCTGCCTTGATAGTTGCAGACACTAACGACAAATTTGCAATGGTTAGTATAACTTCAAAGTACGAAAATAAGTCTGATCAAATTAAAAAGCAGTATTATCCTTTGGAAGATTGGGTAAAAGAAGGCTTGACGAAAAAGTCTTATATCGACATTTTATCTTTGAAATGGGTAAAAAGAGATTTACAATCTAGGTTCAAGAAGATAGGTATAATTACGATTAATGATGAACAAAAACTAAGTGAATTTGTTATTAAGTATCGTAAAGAATTTAAGGGTAGAATAGACAAGTAAGCGGATAGCTACTAGACTAAAAATAGAAAACTACAAAATGCTATAAGGAGGATCGATATGAAGAACAAGAAGACTCTGTTAGGAATAGCGGCAACATTGTTGCTAACTATTCCAGCAGTATCATTAATGACCAACAATAATCAAGCTCATGCAGTGGAAGATACGACTCAAGATCCAGCTAATGAACAGGGGACTTTAGAGCTTAATCATAATGCTCGGGTATATAACAAAAAAGGTAAGAAGTTAAAAAAATTTCAAGGTAAGAGTTCATTACTGAAGAAGGACAAATCGGTTGAATACGCAAAGAAGTAAAACCAATTGCTGATCCAAGTACTAAGCGATATTCTTTTTATGATGATAATGGGAATAGTTTTTATTTACCATACAAAACTATTAAGGGAAAAGAATATTATAGTATTGGTCATGGTGGATATATTAAATCTATAAATGTTGCAGAGATCAATGACCATTACCTTATAGCTAATTATGCTACAGTTATTGTTAAAAAGAATAGTAAAAATAAAATCTATGCTTATGATTTTGCAAATGGAGCACCAAAAAAGCTTTTAAAAAAGGGAGAGAAAGTTTTGGTTGATCGTGAATCAAGTACATTTGATCTGATGGGAGATGACAATGGTAATTTGACTTATTCTACAGCAAATTATCGAATAAAGGGTACAGATGGCTTTTTTATTGACGATGTTGACCTGGATAATAGACCTAGACAGCATCTTTTGCTTTATAGTGTTTATCCGCATGTATTCTTTATAAATAATTCATACGTTTATAATAAAAGTGGAAAAGCCCAAAAACCTACGAACACTCAAAACTTAAATGCTTATCGTTTTGATAAAGGAAGCTCAGTTGAAGTGACAAAGTTGGTTAATATTTGGTTTCCAGATGAAAATAATATGAGCTTTGTTACGAGTTAGCTCCTCAAGGAGATGCAGAAGGCTACGATTATATTAAAGCTTCAGATGTTAAGTATGGTTATGGACCTCAAATAACTAATGTAAGTCCATTATAATAGATTTACATAAGGAATTATAATTAATATATACAAGTAAGTGTCTGGGAATTATATAGAATTCTTGAAGTGTATTCCGCACGAATTGTTGATATTCAAAAAGAACGTTAGTTTTTAATCCTAACGCTCTTTTTTGCAATCCTTGCTTATTCATAGTAATACATCAATCATAATTTTAAGGAATTTGCTTATAAAGAATATTTATTTAAAAAGGACCCCGAATTTAAAATTGAAGTGCAACGTTAATTGTTAAACAAAAAGGTCATGAAGACCTAAACTTGAATTGTATCAAAAAGCAAGAAAGGAAAATCTTCATGACCAATTCAAATTCTAGCATGTCTAGCCGTTATCATCAATTAACCAGTGTGCAGCGTGGTCAAATTCAAGCGTTGCTTGATGCTGGCATCACTTCTCGTACAGTTATTGCCCAAGAGGTTGGTTGTCATAAGTCAACGATTAGCCGTGAAATCAAACGTGGCAGTGTACTTCAACGTGATCATAATTATTTTCTCTACAAGCATTACTATGCCGATACTGCCTAAATCTATCATGATCAAAAGCGTTTAAATTGCTATAAACGCGATCCACTTAGGCATTTTTCAGTCTTCTTCAAAATGCTCTCAAGACGCTTTAAGACTAAGTTTGACGCAACCAGCATCGATGAATTCGTTGGTGAATTCAAACTGACTATGCCTGGCTATCCTTGTCCTAGTACTCCAACAGTCTATCGCTATATCGATCAAGGATTGCTCGATATAAGCAATATTGATCTACCAATGAAACTGAAGAGGCGTAGAAGCAAACGTCGTCACAATCATGGTGGACATGCGCTGCACAAGAAGCATCTAGGTGATTCGATTGAAGATCGTCCAGCAGAAGTAGAAGATCGAAAAACGCTGTTGCACTGGGAAGGTGACCTAGTTAAAGGTGTTAGGCGTAAGAATCAGCCAGCTTTAATGACCTTGACTGAACGTGTAACTCGTTTTGAAGTGGTTATCAAGATTCCAGATTACCGTGCTGCTACTTGCTTGAGGCTTCTGCAAGAAGAAATTGATAAACATCCAAGCTGGTACAAGACGATCACGTTTGATAATGGTTCAGAGTTTGCGGATATGGTTCAAATACAGCACTGCAAGATTTACTTTGCACATCCATATTCGCCTTGGGAAAGAGGAACCAATGAAAACTGCAATGGTCTACTTAGACAGTTCTTTCCCAAAGGTCAAAGTATGCAAGATAAGACAGATGACTATGTTCAAAAAGCAACTAAAGCAATTAATCGTAAACATCGTCGAATCCTCCATTACCAAACAGCAGAAAACCTATTCAAGCAATATATATCTTCATAGACCAATAACTGTTGCACTTAATTTGACAATTCAGGATTTAAAAAGGACTGATAAAAATGCAGGAAAAATTCCCTAATGTATCATTATTAAAAGATCTATCTGGTGCTTACAAAGTTGTAATTCAAAATGGTAACGTAACGCAGAATAATATTTATGCTTTGCAACTTCGTAATAGCCAAACTGATACATATGTAATTTGTGGTTCTAGAGCAACAGGTATTTTTAATAAAACGCCAGCATTAATTTTACATGGTGATAAAACTAAGGGATATAATGCTGGTGGTCATACACAAACTTGGGAATATGCTAATAAGCCAGAATCATGGTTTGTAGGTACCAAACCTAACAATGCAAACTGGAATACCCAAATTGCTCGTGTTAAATTTCCATCATCTGGTACTACACATATTTATTAC
Organism: Lactobacillus sp. ESL0684; assembly: GCF_029392675.1. NCBI lineage: Bacteria > Bacillati > Bacillota > Bacilli > Lactobacillales > Lactobacillaceae > Lactobacillus > Lactobacillus sp. ESL0684. The sequence continues at coordinate 592,665 of NZ_CP113941.1, forward strand.
AATACAGATATGCCAAGATTGTCGTACCTTAATCGTGCAGGTAAAGAATTTGGCATCAATTATCTGGGTAAAAATATGAAACGTGTTGAGGCGGCTGTTTCACCTAATTATGTCTATATGCTTATTGCAAGCGTAGATACTACAGGTACTGGATACTTTTCTATTTATAATTTAGCAGAAGTTAACAATTTTCTTGACAAGGCAGCAAATAATCCCAAGCCTATTCCTGATGTACCAATTATGGACTTATCATGTCAATCTGCGTTTAAAATTGATAACTTTGTCAATATTTTAGGTAATCTTCAACATGATCCAAAAGGTGGTTCAATTCAAGGTTATGATATAGATGATAACCTTAATATCTATATTTCTAGTGAAAAATCTCCTAAACAGGGTAATCTAAAACAGTTGCCAAGAAAAATTGTCAAAATTCCTTGGGGTATTACTGATACAGCCCAATGGGAATTTGCTGATCTTGATAGCGAGAACATGGATATACTTGGGTACATTTCTGAATTTGAAAGTATCCAAGTTATTGATGCAAATACTCTGTACTTAACAGTATCGTATCATAAAAAGGCTAAGGACTTTGAAACAGGTAAACGTCTAAGAACAACTAAGCAGCGTATTTATCAAATTGACTGGTACTAATTAAAGTTGTCCAACCTTATTTGCAGGAATACCATCGGTCACTAACTGGGAATTTAACTATATGTTAGGATCGACTTTAGTTAACATTTTAGTCTAATGGAACGTCGTCAACTGTAAAAGTATATTTACCAATATTTGGCAATTTAACTGTTGGTGGAACTAAGACGATCTCGGTAACACCATAGTTATTTTCTTCAGTGCTAGGACAGAAGTATGCACCTATTTTATATCCTTTAAAGTCGTTGAATTTCTTATGCTGACGTTTTAAGTCTTTTGCAATTTCTTTTTTAGCAGCTTCGTAGATTTCTTCATCACTTTTTCCTTTTCTGTATGTTGGACTTTTCCAACCTAACATGCTCCTAACAAAAACCACTTTTTTCTTATAATTTTTACCAAGAATATCTTTGCAAATGTCATCGTAGTGTTCTGGATAGTCAGCGGATACATCAAAATATGATTGGTACAAATTGGCAGCCAATTGAACTTGATCATTTTTTACTGTTCCAGGAAAGAGGTTAATTAAAGCATTGTTACGCTCAGTGTCGATATAATCAGAACTAACAACTCCAGAATAATTTTTGGGATCATAAAATACGGTCGATAATTTAGTTGGTATTGATCCAGGTGACTTTAACATAACGATAGTTTTCTTACTTTTTGGATTTACATAAGCACCGATCTTAAAGCCGTTAAAGCCAGTAAAAGCTTTATTATTTTTAGCTAATTCCTTTTGTAGTTGCTTATATATAAAGTCTTTAAAGTTATCGTGATTGTTATATTTTGCATTAACAATTATTGATACACAACTTTCGGTTCCAATTATGTTATTGTCAAAAAGGTCAGCAGCTAATTGTGTCTGTTTGTCATGAATTGTATTAGGAAATAAGCTAATCACCGAATTGTTTAAGTTGTTATCAATATTTTTAGTGTGAATACCATATTCTGGATTTAGTGGATTAAATAATACTGATGTGGTAGGGGTGCTAGTAGCTGCATATTTCCCCTTAGTTAAATAGCCATGCCAGACATAGCCAGAGTGCCTCTTATTACCGCTTTTAACCTTATAATAAATAGCTTTAGTCGAATCATGCTTCATAGTAACTGAAGCTGAAGCATACCAAGTTGTGTGTGGATAATTTTGCAAGTTACTTATAGGCTTGGTATGTTTTTTATTCCAAATTTTGACACTTTTGTCAGGGTCTTTAGCATGATAAGGCTTATTTTTTGCATAGTTCTTTTGTTTAACAACATGATATGTTGCGGCTTGTACTGGGTGCATGTTAACTTGAATACTAAATAATGCACAAAAGGCGATTAGTAAAGAGATAAATTTCGATTTTTTCATAATGTAAATCCTTTCCCAATAAATTGTTAAGTTAGTTATACCACAATTATCTCGTTGTTTTTTTGATAAAAGAAATCAGAATAAATCAGTAAAAAGATTGGCTAACTACGATTTTCCTGTTATAATCATGATTTAAAGGGGTTAGGAGTAGTAATTCAATTTTTCTGGATAGCGAATTTGCAATTGGTGAAAGGCAAGTAAGAGAATTGGCTGAAGGCGTGCCTAACTGATAACTTAGTAAATTAATAAGCGGATACTTTGTATCAATAAGAGTGGTACCGCGGGTAAAAACTCGTCTCTTCTTACGATAATGTAGGAAGAGACTTTTTTATTGCATTTAGGAGGTTAAAGATGAATTTTAAGGATAAAGTGGTTGAGCTAATTGCTAGCAAAGTGGATTTGCCCAAAGAACAGATTGATTCGCTGATTGAGCGACCAAAGAATGAAAAGATGGGGGATTATGCTTTTCCGGCTTTTGCCTTAGCTAAGGTTTTGCATCAGAATCCAGCAGAAATTGCACAAACGATTGCGTCGGAATTGACTAGCAGTGATTTTGCTAGTATCAAGGCTGCAGGCCCATATGTTAACTTCTCAATTAACCATGAAAAGCTGATCTCGCTGACACTGCAAGATGTCTTGACGCAAAAAGAGCATTATGGTGATCAAAAGTTAGGCGAAGGCAATGTGCCAATTGATATGTCTAGTCCTAACATTGCTAAGCCGATGTCGATGGGACATTTGCGCTCAACAGTGATTGGCAATTCAATTGCTAAAACTTTGCAAAAGGTTGGCTATACCCCAATTAAGATCAACTATATTGGCGATTATGGTACCCAATTTGGTAAACTAATTGCTGCTTATAAGCACTGGGGTGTTGAGGCAGATGTCAAAAAAGACCCGATCATGAATTTGTTTAAATATTACGTCAAATTCCATGAAGAAGCTGAAAAAGATCCAAGCCTTGATGATGAGGGGCGTGCTTGGTTTAAGAAGCTAGAAGAAGGGGACTCTGAAGCAGTTGAACTATGGCAATGGTTCCGAGATGTTTCGCTAACTGATTTTAAACGGATTTATAAACAACTAGGGGTGGAGTTCGATTCTTATAAAGGCGAGGCCTTCTTTAATGATAAGATGCAGCCTGTGATTGATGAATTGAAAGATAAAGGTTTGCTTTATGAATCAAATGGTGCTCAAGTAGTTGATATTGGTGAAGAGAATCCAGCATTAATTGTTAAATCCGATGGTACCAGTATTTATTTGACTCGAGATTTAGCAGCAGCGATTTACCGAATGAATAATTATCATTTTGTTAAGATGCTTTATGTTGTTGGTAATGAACAATCTAATCACTTTGTGGAACTTAAGGCAGTTTTGAAGCGTATGGGTTATGATTGGTCAGACGAAATTACGCATGTGCCATTTGGTTTGATTACGCAGAATGGCAAGAAGCTATCAACTCGGAAGGGTAACGTTGTTTTTCTTGATCAGGTGTTAAACGATGCAGTTGACTTGGCTCAAAAACAAATTGAGCAGAAGAACCCAGACTTAGCTAATAAAGAACAAGTTGCCCATGATGTTGGTGTTGGTGCCGTAATCTTTCATGATTTAAAGAACAACCGGACTGATAATTTTGACTTTGACTTAGATGAAGTAGTGCGCTTTGAAGGTGATACTGGTCCTTATGTGCAATATACCAATGCCCGGGCACAAAGCGTTTTGCGCAAGGCTGCTAAAATTGGACAAGAACCAAGTTTGACAGATCTTGCCTTAAGCGATGATTGGGCTTTTAGTGTTGCTAAGACAATTGCTGATTTTCCACGGATTATCGCTCGTGCTAATGATAAATTTGAACCGTCAATTATTGCTAAGTATGCTTTAGATTTGGCCAAGAAGTTCAATAAATATTACGCTAATGTGAAGATTTTAACCCAAGATGAGCAAATCAATGCACGTCTAGCTTTAGTTGAAGCAACTTCGATTGTATTGACCGAAGCATTGCGATTATTAGGGGTAAATGCACCTAAGGAAATGTAATTGTAAATATTTTTAAAAACAGCGGTTACATCAGAAGAAAAGATTGTTCAATTTTTAATTAATACGGTACAATATTATTGTAAGTTTTATAGGAGGTATTTTTAATGGCATATTTAGATAATGGTAATCAAATCTTTAAAGACGCTCGTAAAAACCATTATGCAGTAGGTGCTTATAACACTAACAACTTGGAATGGACACGTGCAATTTTGCAAGCTGCCGAAGAAACCAGAACTCCAGTATTAATTCAAGTTTCAACTGGAGCTGCTAAGTACATGGGTGGTTACAAGGTTGTTAAGGACTTAGTTGAAGACGAAATGGACGCAATGAACATTTCAGTGCCTGTTGTTTTGAACTTAGACCACGGTGATTTTGAATCAGCTAAAGAATGTATCGCACTTGGCTATTCATCAGTTATGTTTGATGGTCATGCACTTTCAACTGAAGAGAACTTAGCTAAGACTAAGGAAATCGTGAAGTTAGCTCATGAACGTGGCATTTCAGTTGAAGCTGAAATTGGTAAGATTGGTGAAAACCAAGGTAGTGAGGGTGGAGAATTAGCTTCAGTTGAAGATGCTAAGGCTTTCGTTGCTGCTGGTGTTGACAAACTTGCTTGTGGTATTGGTAATATCCACGGAGTTTACCCAGAAGGTTGGACTGGTCTTAACTTTGATCGTTTGAAAGAAATCGCTGATGCTGTTGACGTACCATTGGTACTTCACGGTGGTTCAGGAATTCCTGAAGAACAAGTTAAGAAGGCTATTTCTCTTGGTATTTCAAAGGTTAACATTAACACTGAATTCCAATTGGCTTTCCAAGAAGCTACTCGTGCATACTTTGAAGCTCACAAAGATGAAGATAAAGCTGGTAAAGGCTATGATCCTCGTAAATTGTTGCTTCCAGGTACTGAAGCAATCACTAATTCAATGAAGGAAATGATCGGCTGGCTTGGTACTCCATCAATTGATGACAAGGTTAAGTCTGCAGCATTTGACAAGAGTTCATTGAACGAAGAATAATATTAATAAGCATAATAAAGGAAGTCTAGTTATTTGAAAGAGTAAGTGGGCTTTTTTATTTTGCAAAATTTGCTTTTAGTACTTAGATATAAATGATATAATCATATTTGTAGACAACAGTTATAGTATGTGCAAAGATAAGTTATATTTGTTTTAGTTATTTAAGGAGTATTATGAAAAGAAAAAAGCGAATTTTAGCCATTGTAATTGCTAGCCTTAGCTTAGTAATTGGTCTAGGAGTGGTTGTTCCTAATAGTAGTCAAGCAGTTAATGCCAAAAGTACGGTTAGTCATACCGTTCCTAAGAAGTTTCGTGGATCATGGTATAGTTATAATGCTGATGATTCCTATACTATTCAGAAATATACTAAAAATAAGGAAGCTTTTTATACATCGGATACCAAACCGTATTATCACAAGGTGACTGTGCGTAAGTATAACAAGAACAAGTACTTAATTTATCCAGGGAAAAAAATGCCGAAATATCGCCAGTATTTGTCAATCAAATCGATGGCTTATAATAACAAAAAGATTAAGGCATTAGTGATTAAAGAAAAGGGATTGACTCCGTCGTATTACTTTAACCGTAAAATCAAGGCGCATTATTCACCATCAACTGGCGAATTTTATAAATAAGTAGATAATGAAATAGTTTCAAGAACAGACTAAGTGGTCTGTTCTTTTTTGTTAGGTGATTATCTGGTGGTCAACAGCAGCGAGTTGCAGTAGCTCGCGCTCTGATTAAGCCCAGCGAACTGGTTTTAGCAGATGAACCGACTGGGTCCTTAGATAGTAAAAATCGTGATGAAATCATTGATTTGTTGCTGGAACTTAATAACTCTGGCAAAACAGTGGTAGTTGTTACTCATGATGATCATGTGGCAGCAAAGTGTCAACGAGTAATTACACTTAAATAAGTTAAGACCATTAAAAAACAGATACGCTGATTTTGCGTATCTGCTTTTTTAATCTTTTGCTTTTAAATTCGAAGTTGACTTTTGAGCTTTAAGTTTTGCTCGGGCATCCTGTTCTAGTTTATCCCAATTAATTTTACTTTCCTTAAATGATTCTTCAGCTTCTTTAGTATATTTTTCGTTTAATTGCAGGATGTCAATTCTATTATTTAGTTCTTTTTCAACGTAGTCAGCAATTAAATCCCTAAATGGCTGTGAATTATTTTCCGGTGATTCTGCGCTGGCTAAAGCTTGCATGTACTTATCTCTAGCATTTTTTGATGGATTAACGTTGATAACAGGATAGCCATTTTCGGTTAAAACTAGATTCATTAGTAGTCTTGCTGTACGACCATTACCATCCCTAAATGGGTGGATAGTAACAAATTTTTGATGTAAATCAGTGGCATATTGAACAGGATGCAAGCTTATTCTAGCTTGATTACTCCAATTTTGTAGTTGTTGCATCTTTTCTGGAATTTCAAATGGAAGTGCATAGGGTCTTTTATTTGAGCCATAAGGATATACTTCAATTGTCCGATAAGCACCAGCTTCTGATTTAGGTTTCTCATATCCGCGATAGTAATTTCCTGTTTTTGTGTAGCTAAATCCTCCATATAATTATAAGCTTGATTTAGGTCAAGTATCTCTAGTGTTTCTTTGATCGTCTTACCATGAATAGTTGCTCCTATTCCGCTATCAATAATGGCGGCTGTTTCATTCTCAGATAAGGTGTTACCTTCAATTGCGGCTGATGACCAAACATGTTCAATTCTAATATTTTTTTCTAGTCGTTTAATCTCTAATGGAGACAAAGGGCGATATGTGTCTAACTTTTTTTGAGCTCGCTAAGAGTAGCTAAGCGTTTTTGATAATCCATGTTAGTCCTCCATATATCAGTGTAAGATCTAGTGATAGTTTTGTCATTATGGCATTAAGTTGATTATTACACAGAATAGCCATTAATCAAAATCGCCGCTTTGCATTTGGTAACTCTATTTGAACCTTATCAAAAGAAAAAGGCTTAATGAATGACATTCGGTAGGCTGTTAGGTGTAAGAGTTCACCTTGTTGATATTCTGAGTTATACAAAGGATCGCCAACTATGGGAGACCCAAGGCTAGCTAGATGAACCCGTATTTGATGAGTACGCCCCGTTTCTAAAGTAAGCTTAACTAAAGCCGTGTTATCCGGCATGTATCGGATAACTTGGTAATGCGTAATTGCAGCTAAGCCATCAGCTCGCACCATACGTTTACGTTGGTCGTGGGGGTCATGTCCTAATGGTTGTCTGATACTACCTGTGCTAGCTAGCTTGTCTGCATGCGCGATGGTAGCTAAATATTCACGTTGAAAAACTTTAGTGGTTAATTCACGATTTAAAATCGGAACCACAGCTGGATTTTTGGCAACTAACAATAAACCAGAAGTTAACATGTCTAATCGGTGGACAATATAAGGACTTTGACCTAAATAAGTAGCGCAGTCATTTAATGCAGTATTAGTTTCACCTTGATTGGGATGAGTCTTTTGACCAGCTGGCTTGTTAATTACTAATAGATTAGCGTCTTCATAAATAATATCGGGCAAATTGTTACTTGATGGATAATTGCTTTGACGACTTTCAACCCGATCTAATGTCAGTTCAATTTTGTCATTAGGATAAACCAACTGATTAACTGACCGATAGCAACCGTTAATCAGCACTTTTTGATCACTGCGCAGGTAGTGGCGCCATTTGCGCGGAATTAATAATGCTTTTAACAAATCGCTGACCGAACACGGTTTGAGATTTTTGGGATAATTAAGGGTAAAATAATAGCTCATAAATATTTGTTAAGTATTTCTGGTAAAATAAACCAGTCCTCTTAGATATGGTACAATTTTAGGTGTTTCTAAAAGGAGCAGATTCAATGGACAATAATGAACCAAAGAAAAACGGGTTTCGTGCCGCGTGGCAGCGATTTGACCGTCGCTTTTACGTTGGTCGCTGGATCATTTTGATCTTGCTAAGCATAACTTTTTTGATTTGTTCGTATTATACTGTCAAAGTTAAGACTTCCAACATTGCTAACTTGAAAGCCTCTTTGTCAACAACGACGACGATTTACGATGCTAAAGGTCAAAAAGCCGGCTCGCTATATTCGCAAAAAGGTTCCTTTGTTGAATATAATCAAATTTCGTCAAATGTCAAGAATGCGGTAATTTCAACTGAAGATAGAACTTTTTGGACTAATCCTGGTTTCAGTATTAAAGGGATGGCTCGTTCTGCTTTGGGGCTAGTGATTCATCACGGTCAGATTTCGGGTGGTGGTTCAACCATTACCCAACAATTAGCTAAGAATGCCCTGTTAACGCAAAAGCAGACTTTTTCACGGAAATTAGAAGAGTTATTTTTTTCAGTCGAGATTAATCATGTTTATTCCAAAAAAGACGTGCTAACTATGTACTTAAATAATTCTTATTTTGGTAACGGGGTTTGGGGCGTTCAAGATGCTAGTAAAAAATACTTTGGTAAGAATGCAAGTCAATTAACTGCCAGTGAAGGCGCAACTTTGGCTGGAATTTTGCGTAACCCTAGCCAATATAATCCGATTGATCATATGTCGTATGCTTTATCGCGGCGCAATCTGATTTTGGACTTAATGGTTAGCAATCATAAGTTATCAAATGCGCAAGCTAAAAGCGCTAAAAGCCAGGGGCTTACTTTACAAGATACTTATCATAATCAGAATGGTTACCGATATCCTTATTTCTTTGATGCTGTGGTTGATGAAGCGATTAGTCGTTATGGACTAAAAGAAGAAGACGTAATGAATAAGGGCCTAAAGATTTACACAACTTTAAACCAGGACTATCAAGGCCAATTACAAGAAAAATTTAAACAAGATTGGCTATTTCCACAATCAGCTGCTGATGGTACTCAAACTCAAGGTGCTAGCGTGGTGATGGATCCGGGGTCTGGAGCTGTGCGTGCGGTGATTGGTGGTCGCGGTAAGCATATTTTTCGTGGTTATAATCGCGCCACTCAAATGAAACGTCAACCTGGTTCATCAATTAAGCCACTGGTTTCATATGCACCTGCACTGCAAGCTGGTTATCATTATGATTCGCCGCTGTCCAATAAATTACAGCAGTTTGGTAAGAACAATTATGAACCACATAACGTTGATAATGCTTATTCTGACAAGATTCCCATGTATTCGGCTTTAGCTCAAAGTAAAAATGTTCCAGCAGTCTGGTTATTAGACAAAATAGGAGTTGCTAAAGGGGTTGAGTCCGCCAAGAACTTTGGGCTAAAGGTACCAAAAGAAGATCAAAACTTAGCATTAGCTTTAGGTGGACTATCCAGCGGTGTTTCACCGCTGCAGATGGCACGTGCTTATTCTGCCTTTGCCAATAAAGGTAATTTACCTGACAATTCTTATTTTATTACCAAGGTAACTGATGCTAGTGGTAATGTCTTAGCTGAAAATCATGATCCGGGAACTCACCGAGTTGTTTCGAATAATACTGCTAAAGAAATGACGACCATGTTGCTAGGCGTTTTTAATAATGGTACGGGGACTGCGGCCCAACCAGCAGGTTATCGGGTAGCAGGTAAGACTGGTTCAACTGAAGTTCCTAATTCGTATGGCTTTGGAACCAAAGATCAGTGGATTGTTGGCTATACACCAGATGTTGTGGTTGCTACGTGGGTTGGTTTTGATCGGACTAATCGTGAGCATTATATGCATGGCATCTCTGAAACTGGTATTACTAAACTCTATAAAGCTGAGATGGAAGGAATTTTGCCATATACCGCGCAAAATCAGTTTAGTGAAAAGGCACCTGGACAAATTATCAAGCATAATGGTTCTGGCAAAGATTGGACTGGTGGCCTAGGCGAAAAAATTGAAAAAGGGATAGAATCTGCGGGTGAAAAGTTTAATGAATGGTATAATGATTTCAAAGGTTTTTTAGGACATTAATTAAGGAGGACTTTATGGTAAATATTTATGATTCAGCTAATGAATTAGCTGCTAACATACAAGAGATTGATGAATATAAGGCTTTGTCGGCTGCACTTGATGACGTTAAGCAGAACGCAACTAGCCTAGCATTGTTTAAGGAAATGGATCAGATCCAATCACAAATTATGAATGCTCAGGCTCAAGGTGAAGAGTTATCACAAGAGCTGCAAGACAAGTACCAAAAATTGGATGAAAAAGTGCAAAAAGATGCTACAATTATGAAGCTTTTGCAAGCAGAGCAAGGATTGTATAAGATAATTGATGACGTTCAAAAGACACTGACTAAGCCAATTAATGATCTATATAATGATCTTAGAAAATAATTATAACAATGAAATTTATTCATTTAGCAGATGCACATTTAGATAGTCCATTTTTGGGGCTATCTTTTTTGCCATCTGAGCAATTTTCACAGATTCGTCAGGCACCTAATGAGTCGTTGACTAAGATTGTTGACTTGGCATTAGCAGAGCAAGTTGATTTAGTGCTGATCGCTGGCGACACTTTTGATAGTGCTAGACCTGATCCGAGTAGTCAGTTGTTTTTTGCTCAAGAAATTAGTCGATTGACTGCAGCTGAAATTCAAGTAGTGATGATTTTTGGAAATCATGATCATATGCAGGAAAGTGATTTGTTAATACCAGATAGTCCATATTTTAAGCTATTAGGCAATCGCGAGCAGGTGGAAACTATTACTTGCCAGACTAAGACTGGCTTTAACTATGCGGTTAACGGCTTTTCATATCTTAATAATCACATTACAACTGATATGTTAGAACAATTTCCAGCTAAAAGTAGTCAGTACACTTTTGGATTGATGCATGCACAGGAAAAAGCCGGTCAAAGCAATCAAAATGTTTATGCTCCTTTTAGGTCAAGTGATCTAAAAAATTTGAATTATGACTATTTTGCTTTGGGTCACATTCATTTGCGACAAGTTTTATCTGAGAATCCGCTGATTGTCTATTCAGGTAATATTCAGGGTCGACATATTAATGAGCTTGGTGCTAAGGGATGTTATTTAGGAGAAATCAATGAAGCTACTAGACAAACTTCTATCACGTTTGTGCCGACTAGTCCGATTACTTGGGAGCAGACTAAAATTGAATTAAGTAGCGAAGTTAGTCTTAATGACCTACAAGAGCAAATTTTAGCTAAATTACATCCACAAGTAGCAACGTATTACAGTTTGAAAATTATTGGTGCTGATTTTTTAACCGATGCACAGCGTGAACTAATGCAAGATAGTGGTTTTTGGCAGCAGATTTCTCAGCAGTTGACAGCAAACTCTCAGTTAGTCGATGTGCGGTTTGTGACTACGGAACATTTAGAAATTGCTGAAAGTGATCGGCCTTATTTTGAGCAGGCAAAAACAGAGCTTTTTACAGATCAAGAATTTGCTGAATTAGCTAAAGATTGGCTGAAAAAAGATGATTATGCCGCGCAGCTAGCTGAAGATCCGCAGTTTAAGCAGGAAGTACAGCAATTAACTGAGGTGGAGCTGAATCGGCGGTTGAAAGGAATTGAGCATGAAACTGATTAGAATCGAGATAGTTAATTTTGGTCAATTTTCGAATTTTACTTTAGCCGTGCCACATCATGGTCTTAATGTTTTCTTTGGCGCTAATGAAGCAGGCAAGAGTACGATTGTTGCCTTCATTAAGCAGATTATGTTCGGCTTTCATTTATCTAAGAGAACTGGTCCATTTTTTGAAGATTACAAGCCTTTGGCAAGAGTTAGTCCAATGGGTGGCTCGCTCTTTTTTGAAGATGAGCAAGGTAGCCATTATGAATTAGAACGCTTGTATGCTAGTGGAAAAGGTTCAAAATTAGGAACTCTAACAGTTAAGCGTGACAACCAGATAGTTCCAGAAAGTGTGTTTTTTGATCAACTAAAAAATATCGATGCTGATTTTTACGCACAGAGCTTTATTTTTAATCAAGATATGCTAGCCAATGTGACTAATATCAGCCAAGATGAATTGCTAGAACGAATTTATTTTTTAGGAGCTGCTAATAGTGATCAACTAATCGATCAGCGGAATATTTTTATTCAAGCAGCTAGTGACTTATTCAAAAAAGGTGGCAGTAAGCCACCAATTAATCAATTGCTCAAGCAGCTAGGCCAAGATCGCGGCCAGCTTGCTCAAGCAGAGCAGGAATTTACTGATTATCAAAGACTTGAAGCACAGCTTGCGGAGCAAACACAGTTGCAGGACAAGACTTCAACCCAACTAGCCGATTTGCAAGCTGAATTAGGCAAAGTTGAGCAATTACAAAAATTATTGCCTAGTTATCAAAAATTGCAGGAGTTAAAAAAGCAGGTCAAAGCAGTTAAGTTTGATCAAGCTAACTACCAAACAACGCAAAAATTATATTTGCAGCAACAGAGTTTACAACAGTCAATTAAGTCAGTACAAACTCGTTTGGATGAACTTAAAGGACAGCCACTTGCTGAAGATGCCACAAAAGTACTTCAACAAAAAGCAGAATTATTGCAATGGCAATCTGAATATCGGAACTGTCAGCAAAAGGCAACGGAAATAGCTACGTCTAAGCAGCAGTTATTGTCCTTAAATCCTGACTTAGCAGCAGTTGCAGAGTTTGATCAAGAGCAAATTAACAATTTGCAAGCAGATTATCAAAAGATCCCTGAGAAAGTTAAAGGTGAATCTGCTGTTAAGGATACGGGGAAAAACCTCTTATTTGGTGGGGCTGGTTTAATCGCGTTAGGGATTATATTATTAATGTTCATGCCTAAAGTTTGGGCAATTTTAGCAATAGTATTTGGTGGAGCTAGCATTTTGCTAGGATTAAACCAACAAAAAAAGTTTCGTGTTGAGCAGCAGATTTACAAAAAACAACAGGCTAATTTTGATCGGTTGCAAGCAGACTTTTTACAAAAATATCATGTAGATGCAAACAAAGTTGATCTAGCAAATTTGCTTAATGATTGGCGCCAGTATCAGTTACAAAAGCAAAATGAGCAAAGCAATCTGCAACACATGCAAGAAATAGATACTCAAGTAGCTTCACTTGCTCAGCAAGTGAGTGCATTATTAGGACAGCGGGTAGCGGCTAGTTTTACGGCAGTTTTAACAGCTTTTGCCCAAGTAGAAGAGTTAGTAGCTAAGAGTCAAAAACAGCAAGCAACTAAGGCAAGTCTAGCAGCCAATTTAGCTGAAAGTCAGGCTGCTTTGCATGAAGCAGAATTAAAATTGCAGACTAATTTTGCACAGGCGAATGTTAAGGATCTAGCTGAATATGATCAATTGCAGCAGCAAGTACAAAATCAAGCTACTATTAAGACTGAAATTGCTGCTTTAACAGCTAATTTAGGCTCTGATTTAGACCAATTAGAACATTTGGCGCAAAATCAGACAGTAATAGCTGCTAGGCAAGCAGATTTAAACCATAAGTTTATTGTTGTACAAAAAGAATTAGGCCAACAGCAAGCAAAGATCGCTGAAACTAAGGTTAAGATGACCAATCTGGCTAATTCGACAGCTGTTTTTTCTGCTAAACAGCAATTGGCAAATACTAAAACAGAATTTCAACGCTTGAGTAGAGAATATCTAGCTAATTTGTCGGCTGCTAAGTGGATTAATCGAGCACTGGATTTAGCTTCCAATGAGCGATTTCCGAAAATGATTATTGCTGCTAAGGAATATTTGCGCTTATTAACGCAAAATCGGTATAATAATATTGAGTTTTCTAAAAAAATAGCGGTTACACGGAATGATGGCAAAAATATTGGTGTCCAATATTTATCGCGTGGAACCCAAGAACAACTCTACTTTGCCTTAAAATTAGCATTTACTGAACAGATTAAGGATCAAATTAATTTACCAATTTTAATTGATGATTCCTTTGTTAATTTTGATGAGCAAAGAACCAAGCAGATTGAGCAATTATTGGAGCAAATTGCTCGGAATAATCAAGTTTTAATCTTTACGGCGCAAACTAAGGTGGCGAAGCAATTGCAACTTCAGCCACTAACTTTTACGAAAGGGACAGAAAATGTTTAAACGTTTACTGGATTACAATGATAGTGAAGAGCTGGAGTTGGTAGTTTTAATTAAGAATTCGCAACTGCGTCATACTAAGAAAGGCAAGCTATATTTGGCTATGTCTTTTGGAGATAGTTCTGGCGAGATACGTGGTAATCTATGGGATGCTAGTGAACGGGATGCGGCTACTTATAATGATGGCACGTTGGTCGAATTAAATGGTAAGCGTGAAGAGTATCAAGATCAACCACAGATTAAGATTTATAGTTTAAGAGTGGTCGGGCCTGAGGAGGGATATGACCTTAATCAATTTATTAAGGCTGCTCCGGAAGAAATTTCGAACATGAAAGATGAAATTAATCAGTATGTTCTTGAGGTTCTGAATCCAACTTGGAATCAGATCGTATGTTACTTACTAAAAAAGTGGGATAAACGTTTCTTTGATTATCCAGCTGGTAAAAGTAACCATCATGCTGTTCGTGGGGGCTTAGCCTACCATACACTTTCGATGTTGCGTGATGCCAAGGCAATTGCTGATAATTATCCTCAGGTTAATCGGTCATTGCTTTATGCTGGGTGTATTTTGCATGATATGGGTAAGGTTTTAGAATTAACTGGACCGGCGGCAACCCAATATACTGCAGAAGGCAATTTAATCGGTCATCTGGTTTTGATTGATGAACAGATTATGCTGGCCGCTAGTGAATTAAAGATTGATACCGAATCTGAAGATTTGTTGATGTTACGGCATTTAGTGTTGTCGCATCATGGTAAGTATGAATATGGGTCTCCTAAATTGCCGGCAACTTTAGAAGCTGAATTACTGCACCGCATTGATGATCTTGATGCTGCCGTTTACGCCATAACCAATGCCTTGCAGAATACTAAGCCAGGGCATTTTACTAATAATATTATGAGTCAGGGTGGGCGAAAGTTCTATCGTCCTAAGATTGATGAAGCATTGAGTAATTCACATAAATTAGAATAATCAAAAAAGAAGCTCCAGATGGAACTTCTTTTTTACTTATTTAAAATTTAGTATTATTTTTTATCTTTTGCTTTTGGAATGTATGAAGATAATACGTTCTTCAAGTCGTCATCCTTGATGGAAACATCTGCCTTCTTCAAGACCTTAGCAATGACATCATGCATAGTTTCTTGATCTTGGGACATGGATTGATAAATTTCGTTATCAATTTCCTTCTTGTGTGAAGCAAATGATCCCTTAGCTGGATGTTTGATCATTCTGATTACATGGTAGCCAGATTGTGATTTAACTGGACTACTAGTGGTTTGACCGGTCTTAAGTTTAAAAGCGGCGTTCTTAAAAGCTGGATCAAGGCTAGAATCGGTAGAATCAAAAGCAGGTAATTTACCAGCCTTATCCTTGGTACCAGGATCTAGTGAATATTTCTTAGCCAAGCTCTTAAAACTCTTACCATTATCTAATTGGTTGATAATGTCTTGAGCTTTGGATTTCTTAGAAACTAAAATGTGTTGCACAGTAACTTTAGGTTGGTATGACTTCCAAGCTTTTTGTTCTTGACTCTTGGAAATCTTCTTGATGTCTTTAAGAGCAGCTTCAGAAAGCAAAGTAGTCTTGAGGTTATCTTTAAAACCATCTTCAGTCATACCGTTTTGTTGTAAAACGGCACTGAATTGAGAACCGTATTGCTTTTTGTAATTATTAAATTGTTTATTAACTTTGTTCTTAGGAACTTTATTACCATATTGTTCATCTAAAACGTGATTAATAATCATGTTAGCTAAAGCAGTTTGACCAGCCTGAGACTTCTTCATTTCTTTGTAGTAATCGTCTTGAGTGATCTTGCCACCTTTGTATGAGGCAACGGTCTTGCCGCCATTAGAACAAGCAGCAGTTGACAATGCAATACCAGCTACAGCAACAACTGCAGCAATTTTTTTAATATATTTATTCATAAGATTAAATTCTCCACATCCTTAACAAATTTAAATCACTGTCCATTAATATAACACAAATTGCTTAATAAGATTTTGTATTTAGCGATTTTCACAGAAAAATCACACATTCTTTACTATTTTTAAACAGTTTTACAATTACTTTAGCTGATTAATTTCCGATTTTATCTCAGTTAATTGTCTGTCTATGTTCAATTGATAATATTCTAAATCATTTTGGAGTTCAGTAACTGTTTTTTTGGCTTGAGGCAAAGTATTAGTTAGTTCAGCTTTTGCTTGTTTAACATCCGTAATTGCTGAAGAAAGATTGGAAAAGTCCTGCGTGGTTTGTATAATACTTTTTTTGCAGTGTTTACCCAGGCGGGTTCCTTGTTTATCAGGTACTAGCGAAAGTCCCGCGCCAATAACAGCTCCTAAAATTACTCCTAGACTAAAGTGTTTCATCATTTTCCCTTAAAATTGCGCTTTAATCGTGTCAGCAATTTTTTGATAATCTGCTGGTTCGTAGTTATCTGCGTTGTTGCGTGTTTGATTATTTAGTCCATCACCTGCAAAGCGTGGAATAAAGTGAATATGTGAGTGCATTACCACTTGCCCAGCACTTTCGCCATTATTAGTAGTAACGTTCATCCCTGTAATTTTAGGATCAAAATTCTTGATAGCATTGGCAACTACTGGAATGTATTGCAGATATTGTTGAGCATCCTCAGCGCTGTAATCAAAAAAGTTAGTTATGTGCTTTTTAGGAATTAGCAGTGTATGTCCCGGATTTACTTGTGAAATATCTAAGTATGCCTTGACGTCTTCGTTTTCAAAAACGGTATAACTAGCTACTTCGCCGCGAATAATTTTACAAAATAAACAATCTTTGTCTAATTCATTCATATTAAAACCTCTTTTCAAAATTTAGTTTCTTTTAATATCATGCTATCATATAAATTGAGTAAATTCATTAAAAGAAAGACAGGAAATATGGTTCTAAAAATTGAGCACCTAACTGGTGGGTATACTGGAGTACCAGTTATTAAAGAGGTTAACTTAGAAATAAAGCCGGGCCAAGCCTTAGGGCTAATTGGCCTTAATGGTGCTGGGAAATCAACGACAATTAAGCATATTTTAGGCTTGTTAAGACCGCAAAAGGGTACGATCAGTTTGAACGGAATAAGCTTAGCGGCGCAACCAACGGCTTTCAAGCAAAAATTGGCTTATATTCCAGAGACACCAGTTTTGTATCCAGAATTAACGTTAAAAGAACATCTTGAGTTAACAATGTTAAGTTATCAACTCGATGAGCAAGCAGCATGGAGCAGGGCTGACGAGCTATTGAAGATGTTTCGTTTGGACAATAAAATGGATTGGTTGCCAATTCATTTTTCTAAAGGCATGCAACAAAAAGTGATGATCGTGACGGCTTTTTTGCCGCAGACTGATCTATTAGTGATTGATGAGCCATTCACTGGGCTTGATCCCTTGGCAGTTGCGAACCTGATTGATTTAATTAAGCAGGCTATTAGTCAAGGTAAAATGGTCTTAATGACTACTCACGTGTTGGCTGATGCGCAACAAGCAATTTCCAATTATGCGGTTTTAAATAATGGCACAATTGAAATTATTGGCAGTCTTGGTGAAATTCGGACGCATTATGGGTTAAAACCGACTGACGCTTTTGATAAGCTTTATCAGATTTTAAATCAGGAGCAACAGCATGCGTGAGTTAGCGAATAAACGACTGCAAAAAAATTTCCGCAAATCACTTAAGTATTTGACTTTGGTTTTTAATGATTTTTTTGTCTTGGCCTTGATTTTCTTGTTTGGTGCGTTAATGTTTTGGTATGCCCAGAGTATGAAGACTATGCCACAAGGATTGTGGTTTTATCGTCCGCTAGTAGGTGCTATTTTGTGGCTGCCACTACTAATTGGCAATTTGGTTACCCTAATTGATAGAGCAGATTTACAATTTTTGTTGCCTCAAGATGAACAGATGCTTGAGTATCTAAAGCCAATGTTTTATTATAGTTTGCTATTTCCAACCTTTATGATTGTAGTAATTGCCGGAATTTTATTTCCCTTTGCTACAATTAAGGCCGAGATTAGCCCATTAATGTATGGCATTTCCTTGATAGCTGTGTTGGCTAGTAAGGTAATCCAGTTGCAATTAAGTCAGTGTAATCTTTATTTTGGGAAAAAGCTTAACTTAAACTGGCTTAATTTGGCTTTTTTGCTAATTTTTGTAATTGGAACGTGGCTACCAATTAGTATGGTGGTAGTGACTGTTTTATTGCTAGCTGCGGTGGTACTGTTGCATGCAAAACCAACTGCGACTAAATTGTTTGATTGGCAATACGCAGTTAATCAGGAAAACAAGCGGAAAAATCGTGTCTATACTGCCTTTAGTATGTTTACCGATGTCAAAGAAAAGCGGGTTAGCATTAAACGGCGTAAATATTTGGATTTTTTGTTACCTAAATCATTATCTAAGGAAAATCCGAATAAATTTTTATATCGACGCTCTCTTTTACGTAATCCGGAAAACTTGAACTTATTAGTTAGAATGACAATGTTTGCTGTTTTAATTTCTTGGCTGGTTCAGGAGACATCATGGGCACTTGGTTTAGCGTGCTTGGTAATTTTTTTAACAGTCTACCAATTATTGCCGATGGCTGAAGAATTTGACGATAACTTAATGTATCGTGTATATCCAATAGATCGGGGTAAGCGTGGTCAAGATTTGATTGCGGTCTTAACTTTTGGCTTGTTATTGCAATGGTTAATTGTTAGTCTATTTTGGTTGCTCATTTTACCGATTAATGGGCAATTGTGGATAGCCATTGGAATATTATTAGTATTTAGCTTATGCATCACGCGGATTTATTTACCATATAAAATTAAGAAGAGGAAGATTTCATAGATGAGATTACGTAATAAGCCTTGGGCAACTAAATTAGTTGCTGAGCATCCAGAAAGTGTGCTTGATCGACCTGATCCAAAACGCAAAATTGACTGGACAAAACGATTTAGCGATTTTTCTAAGCCACTTGAAATAGAGGTTGGATCAGGGAAAGGGCAATTTATTACAACTCTGGCTCAGCAGCATCCTGAAAAGAACTTTATCGCTTTAGAGTTACAAATGACTGCAGCAGGGATGATTTTACGGACTAAACTTGCAAAAGGGCTGACTAATTTGCAAATTCTTTGTGCTGATGCGGCTAATATTAATTGCTTTTTTGCACCTGCCAGTACCAATGTGATTTATCTTAACTTTAGTGATCCTTGGCCTAAGGCTCGTCATGAAAAGCGGCGACTAACTTACCATACTTTTTTAAAGAAATATCAAGAAGTATTACAGCCAAGTGGCCAGCTTGAATTTAAAACTGACAATGCGGGGTTATTTGCTTATTCGCTAAAGAGTATGAATAACTATGGCATGAATTTCGACTTTGTGTCAGTTGATTTGCATCATGAACAATCAGAATTTGCTAAAACAAATGTTGAAACTGAATATGAGCACAAATTTGCTGCAAAGGGCAATCCAATTTATGCTGTTCATGCAGATTTTGAGGTAAAATAATAATTATTATTAAATCAAAGGAGTTCAGTGATGGAACAAATTAAAGAATTAACTCAAGCAAAATTAGCTGAAATTACCCAAAATGGGCGAACAGTATTGGAATTTTCGGCAGATTGGTGTCCTGATTGTCGGTTTTTAGATCCCTTTTTACCAGAAATTGAAGCAGATTTTGATAAGAGCAAGTTTTATCAAATCGATCGAGATGGTTGTATTGACTTGGCTAAGGATTTAAATATTATGGGAATTCCATCATTTGTTGTCTACCAAGATGGTAAAGAAATTGGTAGACTAGTTAATAAGAACCGTAAGACTAAGGATGAAGTAGAGCAGTTTTTGCGATCCCTAGATTAGTGAAGGAGATTAATTTTTAAATGATTACTAGTATAAACAAACGTAGTTATCCCAATACTCTAATTGTGATTTTGGCTCAGGATCAAGGTAAGAGTAGCTATATTGAAAAAAATGACATTACTCAAGTTACGGATGAACAGGGTAATGTTACTGGCTATAACTTTTTCAATGTTGACCAGCTAATTGATTATGATAAATTGCCAGACGGTCAAGTTGAGCTAACTGATGAAGAGCTAACTAAACTTAATGAAAAATTGTCACAGGTGGGCTTTGACACTCAATTAGGGTATGGTGAGCCAACGTTGGTTTATGGTTATGTTAAAACCTGTGATCCTCATCCAGATTCTGATCATTTGCACGTCACAACCGTTGAAGTTGGTAATGATCGTGAAGTCCAAATTGTTTGTGGAGCTCCTAACATTGCTCAAGGTCAAAAGATTGTTGTCGCATTGCCAGGGACGCTAATGCCAAATGGCCAGCAAATTTGGCCAGGTGCCTTGCGCGGTGTTGATTCATTTGGCATGATTTGTGCGGCGCGTGAATTAGGTTTGCCACATGCAGAACAAAAGCGCGGTATTATGGTAGTGCCAGATGATTTTACAGTAGGTGCTGCTTTTGAAGCACAAAAGTGTGACGAACTTTTGGCTAATGGTAAAATTCAACTTTAAAATAGCCTAGAACTTCTTGATGAAGTTCTTTTTTTGTTAAAAAAGTTTTATTACCTTTTTGCTCAGACTGCTTTTTAATGGTAATAATGGTAAAATGTTTCTTGATTATAAAATAATATTTTGGAGCAATTGTAAGATGTTAGATAAAGACAAACAAATTTGGTTTATCGGAATTAAAGGTACTGGTATGGCTGCATTAGCATTGCTGTTGCATGATCTAGGTTATCAGGTAGCTGGTAGCGATATTGCCAAGTATACTTTTACGCAGGAACCATTAGCAAAAGCTGGGATCAAAGTAGTTGATTTTGCTTCGGATAATATTAAGCAGACTGGTCAAGTAGTGGTCAAAGGTAATGCTTTTAAAGCAGATAACGTTGAGGTAGCGGCATGTACAGCTAACAACGTTGCTTGGCAAAGTTATCCTGATACGGTTGAAGAAGTTGTCAAGATGCATACTAGTATTGGAGTAGCTGGTACTCATGGTAAGACCTCAACAACTGGACTTTTGGCCCATGTGTTAGGTGCGGCTGTGCCAACTTCTTATTTGATTGGTGATGGTGAAGGCCAGGGCGTTGCTGATTCTAAATTCTTTGTCTATGAGGCTGATGAATATCGTCGTCATTTTTTGGCCTACCATCCAGACTATCAGATTATGACTAATATTGATTTTGATCATCCCGATTATTTTAAGGATCAAGCTGATTATACTGCTGCCTTTCAAACAGCCGCAAAGCAGACTAAGAAGGCCTTATTTGTTTGGGGAGGCAATCAACATTTGCAGCAATTGCAAACTGATATTCCTAAATATACCTATGGATTTGATGAAAATGATGATTTCCAAGCAGTTGAAATTAATCGCTCTACTACTGGATCGACTTTTACTGCTTTAGCACATGGGCAAAATATTGGTAGATACACTGTGCACTTGTTTGGTGATCATAATATCTTGAATACTTTAGCTGTAATTGCCGTAGCTTATACTGAAAAGGTGCCACAAGCTGTTATTCAGCAAGGATTATCATCTTATCAAGGAGCCAAGCGCCGATTTGCTGAAGTGGATTACGGTAATCTTAATATTATTGATGATTATGCGCATCATCCAACAGAAATGCGAGCAACTATTCAGGCCGCACGGCAGAAATTTCCTGGCAAACGACTAGTTGTAGTTTTTCAACCGCATACTTTTTCACGAACTAAAAAATATGCTGACGACTTTGTTAATATTTTGCGCGGCGTCGATAAAGCATATTTAACACCAATTTATGCATCAGCAAGAGAGCAGACCGGTGATATTAGCAGTGAAGATTTGACAGCACAAATTCCCAATTCAGAGGTGATTGATTTAGACAATATTGCAGATTTAACGCAAAATCGTGATAGTGTCATTATCTTTATGGGTGCAGGCGATATTTCTAAATATGAAACTGCTTTTGAAAAGTTACTACAATAATTCAAATTTGAGTAAAAACTAGTTGCTTGGGCGACTAGTTTTTTTATCCTGGTACTCTCATATGGCTTGCTTTTACCAAAAGCTGCTAAAATGGTAACAGGACTGATTACCCAGATTAATTAATAAGGAGAAATAATGGCTGATAAAAAATTACTTTTAATAGATGGTAATTCAATTGCCTTTCGCGGCTTTTACGCATTGTATCGGCAACTAGAAAATTTTAAAAACTCTGAGGGTTTACATACCAATGCCATTTATACTTTTAAGAATATGCTTGACGTTTTGCTTAA
This sequence comes from Lactobacillus sp. ESL0684, assembly GCF_029392675.1. Classification (NCBI taxonomy): domain Bacteria; kingdom Bacillati; phylum Bacillota; class Bacilli; order Lactobacillales; family Lactobacillaceae; genus Lactobacillus; species Lactobacillus sp. ESL0684. The sequence goes on from NZ_CP113941.1 coordinate 614,957, forward strand.
AGATATTGAGCCAGACTATGCCTTGGTTGCTTTTGATAAGAGTAAAACCACTTTTAGAAATAAAATGTATGATGACTATAAAGGTGGACGTCAAAAAACTCCGCCTGAATTATTGGAACAACTGCCATACGTGCAGGAATTATTGCATGATTTAGGAATTTCTACTTATGAACTAGCTGATTATGAAGCCGACGATATTATTGGTACTTTTGCCAGACTAGGTGAAGAACAAAAGTTTACAGTTACAGTTGTGACAGGCGATAAAGATCTGACGCAATTAGCATCAGATAAAACAACAGTTATGGTAACTAAGTCGGGGGTTTCGGATTTAGAAGCGTATACCCCTGCACATATGAAAGAAGTCAATGGAGTTACACCAACCGAGTTTATTGATATGAAAGCCTTGATGGGGGATAACTCAGATAATTATCCCGGGGTAACCAAGGTTGGACCCAAGACTGCTTCACGTTTGATTCAGGAATACGGCTCAGTGGAAAAGCTATATGATCATGTTGCTGATATGAAAAAATCAAAGCTTAAAGAGAATTTGATTAACGACAAGGACAAGGCCTTTTTAGCTAAAAAGTTGGCGACAATTGATCGTAATAGTCCAGTAACTATTGGGTTAGCCGATGTGAAACGTAAAGAAGTAGATCAAGAACAACTGCGGAAGTTCTATGAAAAAATGAATTTTCGGAAGTTCTTAGAACAATTAGATAGTAGCGATGAAGTCACACCGGAATATCAAGCTGCTGATGTTAAGATTGAATATACTGAGTTAACCGAGTCAAAATTATCAAAGTTAGTTGATCAAGCTGGAACTAGAATTAGCTTTTATTTAGGGATGCTTGGAGCCAATTATCATTTGGCCGACATAATTGGTTTTGCAATTGAAGCTGGTCAGCAAACCTATGTTAGTGCTAATTTAGACCTGCTTAAATCGGCTGAATTGAAACAGCTACTTGAAGATGAAACAGTTAAAAAAGATGTGTTTGATCTCAAGCGCACAATGGTTGGCTTAAGCCGTTTGGGTATCAAAATTGCCGGAATTGACTACGATATGCTATTGGCGTCTTATTTAATTAATAATGAAAACAATTCTGACGATCTCGGTGAGGTTTGCCGATTATACGGAGATTATACAGTTAAGAGTGATTATGATGTTTATGGCAAGGGTCAAAAGACACGGATTCCTGAAGATGAGCAGGTTCTGTATAGTCACTTAGCCAGCAAACCGCAGGCAATCGCTAATTTGAAAAACCAGCTACTAGATAAATTGCAAGACCATGAGCAAGACGATTTATTTGCTAACATTGAACTTCCTGTTGCGCGGGTTTTGGCAATTATGGAAATGAATGGCATCAAGGTAGAAGCTACTACTTTGACCAAATTACAAGATGAATTTGCAGCAGAATTAACAGACTTGGAACACAAGATTTATGAGCATGCAGGTGAGGAATTTAATATTAATTCTCCTAAACAGCTAGGTCATATCTTATTTGAAAAGCTAGGATTACCACCGGTCAAAAAGACTAAAACGGGCTATTCTACTTCTGTTGATGTGCTAAATCAATTACAAGATCAGAGTCCAATTATTCCTGAAATCTTGTCTTATCGCCAATTAGCTAAGATTCAGTCAACGTATGTTAAAGGGTTGCTTGATGTCATTCAAAAAGATGGCAGAGTTCATACACGTTATTTGCAAACTTTGACTGCTACTGGGCGGCTGTCTTCAGTCGATCCGAATTTGCAAAATATCCCAACTCGTACTGAAGAGGGTAAGCAGATTAGAAAGGCCTTTGTTCCAAGTGAACCAGATGGTTATATCTTTTCTTGTGATTATTCCCAGATTGAGTTGCGAGTTTTAGCCCAAGTTTCTGGGGATGAACATATGCAAGAAGCCTTTAAAACGGGGTATGATATTCACTCACATACTGCTATGAAAATTTTTCATTTGGAATCGCCAGACGAAGTCACCCCGCTCATGCGTCGCCGGGCAAAAGCGGTCAATTTTGGGATTGTTTATGGGATATCTGATTATGGCTTGTCGAAAAACTTAAATATTAGTCGTAAGCAGGCCAAAGAATTTATCGATAATTACTTTGAACAATATCCGCAAATTAAGAATTATATGGATGAAGCAGTGAAAGTTGCCCGTGAAAAAGGCTATGCAGAAACAATCATGCATCGTCGTCGCTATTTACCAGATATTCATGCTAAGAATTTCAATGTGCGTTCATTTGCTGAACGAACAGCGATTAATTCGCCAATTCAGGGTTCTGCAGCTGATATTATTAAGATTGCTATGATGAATATGCAAGCAAAATTGACTGAATTAGGACTTAAGACCAAAATGGTAGTTCAAGTCCATGACGAATTAATTTTTGATGTGCCTAAAGAGGAACTGGAAACTATTAAAAAGCTGGTTCCAGAAGTTATGCAGTCTGCAGTAAAACTTGATATACCGCTCGTAGCAGATTCTGGGTGGGGACATAATTGGTATGATGCTAAGTAAGGAAGTGACGTCTAATGCCTGAAATGCCTGAAGTAGAAACAGTTCGCCGCACACTTTTACCATTAATTAAGGGTAAAACTATTGCGGAAGTGACTTTGTGGTATCCTAAAATCATTACAGGAGACGCGGCAGATTTTGTTAAGCGAGTAACTGGCCAAAAGATTATGACAATTGATCGTTATGCCAAATTTTTACTGATTCGGTTAAGCGGAAATTTAACGATTGTCTCACATTTGCGCATGGAAGGTAAATATCGTTTAGTTGCAATTGATACTGTTAAAGATAAACATGATCATGTGCAATTTGCCTTTACTGATGGTACAGATTTACGTTATAACGATGTTCGCAAGTTTGGCCGCATGCAATTGGTCGAAACAGGCACTGAAAAAGTAGTTACTGGTATCAGCAAGTTAGGTGTTGAACCTAATTCTGCAGAATTTACCACGGCTTATTTGCAAGAGCGACTAAGTCATAAACACAAGAATATTAAGAGTACCTTGCTTGATCAGTCGATTGTTGCTGGATTAGGAAATATTTACGTTGATGAAGTTCTTTGGCAAACAAAAATTCATCCCTTAAGTCTTGCTAATAATCTTCCACAAGAAAAAGTTGCCCAACTTCATGACAATATCAATTCTTTGATTGCATTGGCAATTGAACAACACGGCACTACGGTTCATACATATCTTGATGCGAATGGACAAACGGGTGCTTTTCAAGCGATGCTGAAAGTTTATGGTCACCGAGGCGAGCCTTGTCAGCGCTGTGGGACTAAACTAGAAAAGATTAAAGTCAATGGTCGCGGGACTACTTTTTGTCCAAAGTGTCAGGTGACATACTAATGACAGTCGTCTTAGGATTAACAGGCGGTATTGCCAGTGGCAAAAGTACTGCTGATGCTTTCTTTCAAGCTAAAGGTGTGCCAGTTATTGACAGTGATCGAATTAGTCATGATATTTTGAATATTGGTCAAGAAGGCTATCAAAGAGTTGGTGCACAGTTTGGCCCGGAATACTTAAATGCTGATCAAACGATTAATCGACGTAAATTAGGTCAGCTAGTTTTTAATGATAAACAGCAGTTAGCAAAGTTAAACAAACTAACTCATCCCTTGATTTTTCAGACAATTGCGGCTAAAATTACGCATCATAAGCAAGCAAATGTACCGTTAATAGTTGTTGATGTACCATTGCTGTTTGAGGCTAATGGTCAAAGTTATTGTGATCAAACCTTATTGATTGCTTTGCCCGAAAGTTTGCAGCTTGAAAGATTGATGCAGCGGGATCAATTGACTAGATCGGCGGCTTTAGCTAGGATTAACAGCCAGATGCCGCTAGCACAAAAAGTCCAATTAGCTGATTATGTAATTGAAAATACCGGTACTGTAGCAGAATTGAATGCGAAGTTAGCTCAATTAATGTTTAAGTTAGAAGAAGGTTGATTATATGGAATGTCCTCATTGTCGTCAGAATGCTTCGCGGGTGATTGACTCACGTCCAAGTGATGAGAACCGCGCGATTAGACGCCGTCGCGAATGCGAGAACTGCGGATTTCGTTTTACCACGTTTGAGCGAGTTGAAACAACCCCATTGTTGGTAATTAAAAATGACGGTACTCGTGAACCATTTAACCGGAAGAAAATTTTACATGGAGTAATGGCAGCAGGTCAAAAACGCCCAATTACTAGTGGTCAATTCGAAGAGTTAGTTAATCATGTAGAAAACAAAATTCGTCAGCAAGGCGGCAGTGAGATTTCTTCTAAAAAGATTGGCCAGCAGGTCATGGATGAATTGGCCAAGATTGACGATGTAGCTTATATTCGTTTTGCTTCCATTTATCGTGAATTCAAAGACATGTCTAGCTTTATGAAGACGATGGAAGATATGATTGCTAAACGTGAGCAGAAAGATTAGTTGATGTTTGAAAGTGCTAATCCAAAGCAGCCGTTTCTAATTAATAATCGAGTACCAATTTTTCCACGTGACTTGAGAATCTTGCTGAAACTATATCAGCCGCTACTTGGGGGACTTGGCAGTTCACTTTATTTAACTTTAAATGAAGATTATCGCGAAACTGCAATGATTTCTGATGCCCAAGGTTTGTATAGCTTGCAAGAACAATTAGATTGTAGTTTGCAAGATCTGTTTGCCGCAATTCACAAGCTTGAAGGCGTAGGATTACTGCAAACAAGGGTGCTCGACAATGAAATCATGGGTCAAGTTTTGGTATTTAGTTTAAATGTAGTACCCAGCAGCAGTGAGTTTTTTGCGACTGCCTTATTGGCTAGCCTGTTAAAAGAAAAGGTGGGTGAAGCTGCTTTTCATGACCTGAGTCACAGTTTTGCTAGGGAAAGTCAACAGGATGAAAATCAACTTAATGGCTTACAAACCGCGCAAGATGTTTCTGCTTCATTCATGGAAGTTTTTCATTTACCTAGTCAAGAGGCCATCAGTCCGTCTGAAGATGTTCAACAAGCCGCACAAGAAAATCAAGTCAAGCGGCCAACTAAAGCCCAGATTAACCAAGCAGAACACATTGATTGGGAATTCATGAAACAGCAATTTGAAATATACCAAATTGCGCCTAGTGAGATTGATCAACATCAAGCGGATATTGCTGGACTGATGCGGACGTATGGCTTGTCAGAGCAAGAATTTGTTGATGAAACATTATCTTGTTTGCACGGTAGCTATCAGTTGAATATGCCACTAATTAAGCAAACGATTGCTGAAAATATTCATAGTGTTGATACTAAGGCTCGCCTTAAGTCTGAAAATCAAGATGTTTCTGACCAAGTAAAGCAAAAGTTTAATTCACGTGAGCAGCAAATTTTAACCATGGCAAAAGAAAAGGCACCTGCACAATTTCTGTATCAGTTAAAGACTGCTAAGCATGACTATGTTGATGCTAGTGAATATAAGGTGCTTGATAATTTATACAACAAGCAAAATGTGCAAACAGAGTTACTTAATATTTTGGCCTATGCCTGCTTACAAGAAAGTTCAACGGTTTCTTATCGGCTTGCTAATACGATTTTACATGATTGGCTCCAGCATGGTGTAAAAACCGGAGCACAGGCACTGGAGTATCTGGCTAATCGGGCAAAGAAAAAAGCACAAAGGCAGCCGCGTTCACGTTATGGTGCCAATAAGCGTGTTGAAAAGGGAACTGACTGGAGTAAAAAGCAAGCGGCAGTTAATCAAGATATTTCTTCTAAAGATTTGAAGGATTTCTTTAAAAATCTTGAAGATAAGAACGGTATGAAGTAGGTGCAAGATGATGCAAGCGATTAGCAATTTGATTAGTAAATTAGATCCAGAATTGGTTAAAAAGTATAATTTGACAGAAATTTATCAACAAGTTTTAGCAGATCCAGATATTAAACAATTCTTGCAAGAAAATCAGACTAAGATTACTGCTGAAATGATTAATAAGAGTTTGCCTAGTCTATATGAATACTATACTAGTAAGCAACGCAAGGATCCGGTTACTAATGGCTATCGCCCTGAATTGTTCATTAATAATCAGGCTATTGACTTACGTTATGTTCCAGAGGCTAGTAAGCTAGCACGTGACCGCGTAGCTAACACTAAGAAGCATTTGCAATTAATTAAGTTGCCGCAGGCTTTGCATGATGTACGTTTGAGTCAGGCGGAAATGACTCAGGGTCGGTCGCAAGTTATGGCATTAATTCAGCAATTTTTAGCAAAATATGCACAAGATATTCATCAAAAAGGATTATATTTGTCAGGCGATTTTGGTGTTGGTAAAACCTATATTCTAGCTGGACTGGCTAATCAGGTAGCAGCAATGGACCAACAAGTGGTTTTCCTGCATTTGCCAGCATTTATTGCTAGTTTATCTAGTCATTTTGAGGATAATAGTTTGCAGTCGGAAATCGATCGGGTAGCTCAATGTGATTTATTAATTTTAGATGATATTGGGGCTGAAACTCTGAGCCAATGGTCACGCGATGACGTATTAGGTGTAATCTTACAAGCAAGAATGGATAATGTTTTACCCACCTTTTTTTCATCCAACATGGCAATGGATGATTTAGAAGAGCATTTTAAGGAAACTAAGAATGCCATCGATCCAGTAAAGGCAGCACGCTTGATGGAACGGGTACGCACACTAGCAACTGAAGTGGTAGTTTCGGGCAAAAACCGTAGGCGTTAATTAAAAAATTCTTGCAATTTGTTAATTATTCGGTATAATGAATGACAATGAATGAACATGATGTTGCTTGATTCAGAGAGAAAAGACGTTTTTCTGGAAGTCTTTCAAGTAAGTAACACCCCACTCATCCATCCTAAAAGATAATAAACTTTGGCTGGATTCCATTATCGATCCTTAATGAGATGATTATTAAGATAATCTAATTTTGGGTGGAACCACGCTACTAGACGTCCCAGTGCTTAATTGCACTGGGACTTTTTTATTTATGGAGGAAAAATATGAGTTTTGTAATTACATTACCAGATGGTTCAAAACGTGACTTTGATGAGGCACTAACAATTAGTGATTTGGCGCATGGCATTTCAACTTCACTTGGTAAGGCGGCGCTTGCTGGTAAAGTTGACGGTCAATTGCAACCAGTTGATTACGAACTTAACGCTGATGCTGAAGTTGCAATTATTACTGATAAGGATGATGAAGGCTTAACAGTTTTACGAGCAACCGTTGCTTTTGTTTTAGAAGCGGTTGCCAAAAAGGCTTATCCAGAATTACATTTCGGTGAACATGCTGCAGATGAAGATGGCTTCTTTGTTGATACTGACAAGGAAGAACAAATTAAGATTAGTGAATTGCCAAAGTTTGAAAAGGAAATTCAAAAGGTAATTAAAAGTGGTGCCAAGATTGAACGGGTACAGTTGCCAAAGAGCGAACTTGCAGATATGTTTGAAGGCGATCCTTATAAGCTTGAATTGCTAAAAGCCGAATCAGATTTAGTTACTGCTTATCAGTTAGGTGACTTTGTTGACTTTGGTTTTGCTGCATTATTGCCTAATACTGGTAAAATTAAGCAATTCAAGTTGTTGTCTGTTGCCGGTGCATATTGGCAAGGACAGTCAGCTAATCCAATGCTGCAAAGAATTTCAGGGACAGCCTTCTTTAAAAAGGCTGATCTCGATGCTGATTTGAAGCGGCGTGAGGAGATTAAAGAACGTGATCACCGTAAGATTGGTCGTGATCTTGATTTATTCTTCGTTGATCCTAAGGTTGGTGCAGGCTTGCCATACTGGTTACCCAAAGGTGCCACTATTCGCCGCGTAATTGAACGTTATATTACCGATAAAGAGGTAGCTCGCGGGTATCAACATGTGTATACTCCAGTTTTAATGAATCTTGATGCCTATAAAACTTCAGGTCACTGGCAACACTATCGTGATGATATGTTTCCGCCAATGGATATGGGCGATGGCGAAATGTTGGAAATTAGACCGATGAATTGTCCATCTCATATTCAAATTTATAAGCATCATATTCGTTCTTACCGTGAATTGCCAATCCGGATTGCAGAACTAGGAATGATGCACAGGTATGAGAAGTCTGGTGCTTTATCTGGATTGCAACGAGTAAGAGAAATGACTTTGAATGATGGTCATACTTTTGTAACCTTAGATCAAGTTAAAGACGAATTTGCCAGAACCTTGCAATTAATCATGGATGTTTACAAGGACTTTGATATTACAGATTACTATTTCAGACTGTCTTATCGTGATCCTAAGAATACTGAAAAATACTTTGCTAATGATGAAATGTGGGAACGTAGTCAATCAATGCTTAAAGGCGCTATGGATGACATGGGTCTTGATTATGTTGAAGCAGAGGGTGAAGCTGCCTTTTATGGTCCTAAACTTGATATTCAAACTAAGACTGCCCTAGGTAGTGATGAAACTATGTCAACAATTCAACTAGATTTTATGTTGCCAGAGCAATTCGACTTAACTTATGTTGGTCAAGATGGTGAAGACCATCGTCCAGTGATGATTCACCGCGGAATTGTAGGGACAATGGAGAGATTCATTGCTTATCTAATTGAAATGTACAAGGGTGCTTTCCCAACTTGGCTAGCTCCAGTACAAGTGGAGATTATTCCGGTTAACCTAGATGCTCATGGTGATTACGCTAAGAGCATTCGCGATGAGCTAAATAGTCGCGGCTTTAGAGCAGAAGTTAATTTTAGAAATGAAAAGTTAGGTTACAAGATTCGTGAAGCTCAAACACAAAAAGTCCCGTACACTTTAGTTCTGGGTGATAAGGAAATGCAAGCAAACGGCGTTAATGTTCGCCGTTATGGTACAGAAGAAGAAATTTCCAAGAGCTTAACTGAATTTATTACTGAAATCGACCAAGATGTTAAGTCATATTCACGTAAAAACAACTAGAAATTAAAACCAATAAATGTATTAATAATTTCGGCACTTTTAAATTTAAAAAATCTTTTAGTATTGTAAGCCTGAGTTGCAAAAGTAGTGTAGACGGGATATAGTATTGGATTTTAGCTAGCTGAGTGTTCAATTTGATACTTAAATTTAGAATTAATATTTATTAAGGAGAAATTTATGTCGATGATCGAATTCCACAATGTGCAGAAATTTTATAAAAAATTCCAAGTTTTGTATAATGTTAATCTTTTGTCGAAGCTGACGATAGTAGCAGCTTCTTTATGCAACCTAAAACGCAGCTCGCAGCAGTTTTTAAGCAAGATTATTGCTTATTAAGGAGAAATATCATGAAGAAAAAAATATGGCTTATACCAATTATTTTCACGGTTTTCTTATTATCTGGCTGTAGTAAAAAAGTTGCTGATCAGACAACCATAAAAAATGTTCGCAATTCAAATACGTTAACTTGGGGAGTTGAGGGCGATAAAAAGCTATTCAGCCTAATTGACGTGCATGATGATCAGGTAAAAGGTTTTGAGATCGACTTAGCTAAAGCAATTACTAAGGAAATTTTAGGACCTAAAGGACAGAGTCGATTTGTTTTGGCTACTTCGCAATCGCGAGTACCACTACTAAAAAATGGCAATGTTGATGCGGTGATTGCTACAATGACGATTACTCCTGAGCGGCAAAAAGTAATTAATTTTTCTAATGTTTACTTTAATGCGGGAAAAACGTTGCTAGTTCCTAAAGATTCTGATATTAAAAGTGTTAAAGATCTAAATGGTAAAACTGTGATTGGTATTCTAGGTGATAATTCTGTTCAGGCAGTTAAGAAGTATGCTCCTAAGGCGAAAGTCATTGCTATGCAGGACTATGGTCAAGCAGTATCGGCCTTAAAATCGCATCAGGGGGATGCCTTAACTAGCGACAATGGCGTTTTGTTTGGATTAGCAGCTGAAAATCCTGTGCTAAAAGTATGTGGTGGCACTTTTACTAAGGAACCCTATGGTATTGCTGTTAATAAACACCAGGCCGGACTTGAGAAGGCTATCAATCAGGCGATTGCTCATCTTCAGCACAGTGGCAAGTATAATCAGCTAGTCAAGAAATGGTTTAGTCAAGTCCCTGGATTTAATTATCGGCAGTTATATAAGTAAATTTAAGAAATAAAATATGAGAATATGGAGTGCTTCTAGATGCTAAATTTAGGAGCACTTTATTTTTTATTCCATTAAAATATACACAATAGTAAGAGAGGAGGACAGATATGAAAAAAATCAATTTATCCGGTTATTATTTTGTTATAAGCTCTTCTAATATAGATAAAATGGTCACTGAGGGGAAATATCTTGAGCAGAAGACGCGATTGTACTATGATTGAGGGTAAAGAAATCCTGAACCACAAGACCTAAGTTTACATGTTAACAATTTGATTGGTTTAATTTAAAATAAAAAATAATTCTGTAAAATCAATTACAGAATTATTTTTGCTTTGGTTAAAGATATTTGTGATAATGATAACTTTTAAATAGTAGTACGGCTGGTTTTAATTGAATAATTATTAATTTGCCCGATAAGAACTTATTTCTTGTGCATACTTAGTAAGCAGTTCATGACAATAAACTTTCTCATCTGTCGCTGATCGTACATGACGCCACAATAATGCCGCAACTTTCAATGGCTCATGAAAGTTACTTGTATCCTTATCTTGAAAAAAGTCGCGCACAAAATTATTCCACTGATAAGTTAGCTCTTCTGCTACCTGATCAATCTGATTTTTGCTAAGTATTTGCGCTTGTTGCAATAAATCTTCTACCGTCATTTCGGTATCATTTTCCTTTTCGGCTTTTCGCTTAACAATCGCCATTTCTTTTTTAAAAGAAAATTTGGAAAGACCAAAATAAGCTGCAAAAAATTTTCGGGCTTCATTATTAAATTTAAAACCTGAACCAACCACTTTTGTATTCAGTGAAATTTCTTCAGCCTTAAGTGTTTTGACTGCTTTATTTTTACGTTTAGGCTTAATGTCTCTAGCCGGTATGCCAGAAAAATAAGCTATCAGATAAGAATTTAATTCTGCTTTAGTTCCAACGGCTGGTAAACAAAATTTGCGGCAGAGTTTTACCAAGTCAGTTTTATAATAATAAGTAGTCTTAAATTGGGTTAAATTTTGCGGGATTTCCATCTTGCTCTCCCTTTCTCATTTTTTTAATTATAGCTAAATTAAAATCGTTTTAACAGTTGATTGTTTAAAATACTTTTTGAATTCATCATTATTAAATCTGATTGATAATAAATCATTTAAAGAGTAATGTTTTTGATTTATAATAATTAGTTGGCTAGTATATTACAGTGATGAAGTAATGCCAATCATGTTTACCATCTGTAATATGCTGCAGAGGTTGTTTTCACCTTGTATACAATTGGAGTAGCGTTTATGCTTTAGTATAAACCGCCCGAAAAGCAGCGTCTTGGAGAAAAAAGTCAATTTGGTAATTGCAAATATTGACAAGCTAAAATGGAGTAGTTATTGACAGATGATGGGTTTAGAGTGTATACTGTTAACTTAGTTGAGAACAAGAAGAAGCTCCCGCTTCTCGCCTAAGTTAAATTGACCTCTAGGCTAATCGATATTTTCTGTTGATTAAGAGCGGGTTCAAGTACCCGCTCTTTTCTTGTCCTCAAATTATCACGGAGGTGAAGAATTATACCAAGGAGTTTAATTTTAAACGACCAGATTCGTTCTCGCGAAGTTCGTTTAATTAATGCAGATGGTCAACAAGTTGGTGTTGTAACTAAGACTGAAGCCTTGCGGCAAGCAAGTAGTGCAAACCTAGATTTAGTGCTAATTTCGCCTAATGCTAAGCCACCAGTTGCCAGAATCATGGACTACGGCAAGTATCGCTTTGAGCAACAAAAGAAGCTCAAAGAGTCACGCAAAAAGTCTAAGACAGTTAGCGTCAAAGAAATCCGTTTAAGTCCAACCATTGAAGGTAACGATTTTAACACCAAGTTAAAACATGCGCAGAAGTTTCTGACTAAAGAAGGAGCCAAAGTTCGTGTTTCGATTCGGTTCAGAGGTCGTGCAATCACTCATAAAGAATTAGGACGTGAAGTACTAGAAAAGATGGCTGAAGCCACTTCGGATATTGCTACTGTGATTAGTAGACCGAAGATGGAAGGACGTTCCATGTTTTTAATACTTGCTCCTAAGAGTGATAAAAATAAAAATTAATTAATTTGGAGGAATAGAAAATGCCTAAAATGAAAACCCACCGCGCTTCTGCTAAGCGTTTTAAAAAGACTGCTACTGGTGAATTAAAACGTCATCACGCATTTACTGGTCACCGTTTCCACGGCAAGACTAAGAAACAACGTCGTCATTTGAGAAAGGCTGCATTAGTTTCACGCAGCGACTTGAAACGCATCAAACAGATGGTTTCTCAAATGCGCTAATTATCAAATAAACAAGACTAACGATATTTAGGAGGAATTTTAGATGCCAAGAGTTAAAGGTGGAACAGTCACACGTAAACGTCGTAAGAAGGTTATGAAGCTTGCCAAGGGTTACCGTGGCGCAAAGCACATGCAATTTAAGGCTGCAAGTACTCAGTTATTTGCTTCATACAGATATGCTTTCCGTGACCGTAGAAAGCGCAAGAGCGAATTCAGAAAGTTATGGATTGCCAGAATCAATGCTGCAGCCAGACAAAATGATATTTCATATTCTAAGTTAATGCACGGCTTGAAATTAGCTGGTGTTGACATTAACCGTAAGATGTTAGCTGATATTGCTTATAGCGATTCAGAAACCTTCGCTCAATTAGCTGAAACTGCTAAGAAAGCTTTAAATTAATTTAAAATGGCGCTTATGGCGCCATTTTTTTATGTCAAAATTTAGCACTTTAGCTTTATTTTTTGATATATTAGACATAAGTAAATGAAGGGAATGTTAAATGATATTTAGGCCGCGCTATACAATTGATACAATTTATCATTTAGATACTGCCACATTAAAAAAATTAGGGATTAAAGCTGTATTTTCAGATTTGGATAATACCTTGCTAGCTTGGAATAAGTTTGAAACAGCTAAAGAAATGTCTCATTTAAATAGTCGTCTTGCTAAAGCAGGAATTACATTAGTGGTGATTTCCAATAACAATGCTCAACGAGTTGCTAAAGTGCTGGACCCATATCAGATCGATTTTGTAGCAAAATCAAAAAAGCCACTGCCGTTTGCGATTACTAAAAAACGGCAATCAATGGGTTTAAGTCAAAAGCAAGTAATGATGATTGGCGACCAATTAATTACTGATATTCAAGCAGGCAACTTAGCAGGTGTGGAATCAGTTTTGGTGAAACCTTTGGTTCAGACTGACAAGTGGAATACGCGAATTAATCGCTTTTTGGAAAAAATTATTTTTTTCTTTTTAGGCTTAACACACCAAGTAACTTTTAAGGAGACTTTAAAAAATGGATGATGAAATTATTTGTATCGGCTGTGGAGCGAGTCTGCAATCGCAGCAACCTGATGAAGCGGGGTATTTACCTGCTTCGCGATTGGCAAAGGTAGTAGAAGATGAGGATAATGATGTTTATTGCCAACGTTGTTTTCGCTTGCGACATTATAATGAAATCATGCCGGTTAAAATTGATAACGATGATTTTTTAGCTTTGCTTAATTCGTTAGCAAGTAAAAAGGCGTTAATTGTCAATGTCGTAGATTTATTTGACTTCACCAATTCACTTTTGTCATCGTTAAAACGATTTGTTGGTGATAATGATTTCATTTTAGTGGGTAACAAGTTTGACTTGTTTCCACAAAATTCTAGACAAAGTCGCATTAAAGATTGGATGCGTCAAGAAGCAAATCGGGTTGGTTTGTTTCCGAAGAAAATCTTTTTGGTTAGTGCGTCCAAAAAGAAAAATTTGGATCAATTAATTGCTTATTTAGATCAAAAATCTCATGCAGAAGATATTTACTTTGTGGGAACAACTAACGTTGGTAAATCAACCTTGCTTAATGCTATTATTGATCAAATGGGTGATATCAAGGATTTAATTACTACTTCACGTTTTCCCGGGACAACTCTTGATCGAATTGAAATTCCACTGGAAAATGGCCATTTGCTAGTAGATACTCCAGGAATTATGACTGAAAATCAATTAGCCACACACCTAAATGGTAAGGATTTAGCAGTTGTGTCTCCCCAAAAGTCGCTGAAGCCAGCAACTTACCAACTTAAGCCTGGCAATACCCTATTTTTAGGGGGATTAGGACGGTTAGATTACTTAAAGGGTGAGCCGATTAGTATGACAGTTTATGCAGCACGTAATCTTTATGTTCATCGTACCAAAACGGCTAATGCAGATGAGTTTTATCAAAAGCATGTGGGTGAGCTGTTAAGCCCTCCATCTGCTAAAGAAGAGTTGCCGGATTTGGTAGGTCAAGAAATCCATACGACTTATAAGAGTGACTTACTGTTTGGTGGGATTGGCTTTGTCACAGTACCTACTGATTGCCTAGTTAAAATTTATACACCTGGTAAAATTGGTTTAGGACTTAGACATGCTTTAATATAAAGGCGGAAGAATGACTTATACAAAAAGTATTGCACATGAACCAACAGTTTTGGTTGAAGAAGAAAAGATTGATCAAGCAAAAGGACGTCAAATTGGAATTTTTGGTGGGACCTTTAATCCGGTTCACCTTGGGCATTTGCTAGTAGCTCAGCAAGTGCTAACTAAATTGCATTTAGATGAAGTCTGGCTGATACCTACTAATTTGCCCCCTTTAAAGGCAGTTCCGAGCGTGACAGCTCAAGATCGTGCGCACATGCTTAAATTAGCAACTAAAGATAATCCTAAGTTTCAGGTTAAGTTGTTTGAGTTATTTCGCGGTGGCGTTTCTTACACTATTGATACTTTGAATTACTTGAGTGAGCAATCTCCCGAAAATCACTACTATTTAATTATGGGCAGTGATCAAGTTAGTCAATTCGATCATTGGAAACAACCTGCTAAGTTGGCCCAAAAAGCTACTTTGGTCGGTGTTAAGCGACCAGGATATGATTATCCGCAAAAAGCGGAATTGCCGATGATTTGGGTTGATGTCCCATTAGTTGATATTAGTTCAACGATGATTAGACAGACTCTTGCTATGGGTGGCTCAATCAGATATTTGGTACCTGAGTCTGTTCGTGAATATATCGAAGAAAAGGGGCTGTATAATGAGTGAGCTATTCTTTAAGCAAACATATTCACCCTTAACGAGTGAGCAATTGGTGTCGCAAGTAAAACGGAATATGGATGAGGAGCGCTTTAATCATTGTGTGCGTGTCAGTCAAACGGCAAGGGAATTGGCTAAATTAAATCATTATGATGAAAATAAAGCTGCCGTTGCTGGGTTAGTTCACGATTATGCTAAGCAAGTTCCCGTGTTGCAATATCAAACAGTGATTAAAACACAAAATTTTGATCCAGATTTATTAAATTGGAATCGTGCTATCTGGCATGGAATTGTAGGAACTTATTTTATTGAGCGCGACTTAAAGATTACGGATCCTGAGATTTTGACTGCAGTGAAGCGCCACACCACAGGTGACGTGCAAATGACGACTTTAGATAAGATCGTTTTTATGGCAGATTATATTGAACCAGGTAGGCATTTTGCTGGCGTGGAACAGGCTCGAGAAGTAACATATCAAAATCTAGATAACGGAGTTGGCTATCAATTAGCCCATACTCTTACTTTTTTAATTGAAAATAGAAATAAAATTTATCCCCGCACTTTTAAGGCATATAATGTGTGGAGCGTCAAAAAAGATTAAGGAGAAAATCTTGGAAAGCAAAGAAGTTTTAGCTTTTGCATTAAAAGCAATTTCGGATCGTCATGGTGAAGATACTCAGGCTTACGATATGCAAGGATACAGTATTTTAGCAGATTATTACGTGGTGACTAGTGCAAGTTCTAATCGCCAGCTACATGCGATTGCCAATGCCATTATTGACGAAGCTCATCAGGCAAATTATTCAGATTATCGAATTGAAGGTTCAAGTGAGTCTAATTGGCTACTAATTGACTTAGGAGATGTAGTCGTCAATGTTTTTACTAATGAAGCACGAGAATTTTACAATGTAGAAAAATTGTGGGGCGATGGTAAAAGACTAGCCCTAAAGGAAGACTAAATTGTTATGGCTGTAGTAGGAATCATTGCAGAATATAATCCATTTCACAGTGGGCATGAATTCTTGATGAATCAAGCTCGACTGGTAGCTGGTAACGACAATCCAATCATTGTATTAATGTCAGGCAATTATGTCCAACGCGGTGAAATGGCGATTATGGATAAGTGGGCAAGAGCGCAAGCTGCATTGGCAGCAGGTGCTGATTTAGTATTAGAGTTGCCATTTTCTACTTCTGTTCAGCCAGCTGATCTGTTTGCTTTAGGTAGTATTGCCCAGTTAGAAAAGCTAGGTGTCAATGACCTAGTTTTTGGTGTTGAAGATGCTACGCTTAACTTTGCGTATTTAGGTAGTAAAATAGCTGAAATTCCACCTAGTCATATGGAATTTAGTGATTATAGTCAAACATATTCCACTCAGTATAATCAGATGGTTGCTCGTGAAATTGGTCATGAAGTCAATGAGCCTAATGCCATTTTAGGATTAGCATATGCTGTAGCCAATCATAATTTAGGAGCGCCGCTCGATTTGCAGCCAGTTAATCGAATTGGTGCTGGGCATGACGATATCTTGGCAACCAATGGTGTAGTGCAAAGCGCCAGTGCGATTAGGAATTTGATTTTACATCAGGGAGTCAGTGAAGAATTAGCTAATTGGCTGCCTAAAGCTGAAATTAAGAACTTAATGCAGCAAACTACTTTTCCTAATTGGAATATCTTATTTCCATTTTTAAAGTATCGTCTTGAGTCTTCTTCGATTGAAGAATTGCAGCAAATTTATCAAATGAGTGAAGGCTTAGAATACAAGATGAAACATGAAATTCATCGAGCACAGAATTTTACTGAGTTCTTGCGTTTGATCAAGTCTAAGCGTTATACTTATTCACGTTTGCGTAGATTATGTCTTTACACCTTGCTAAATGTAAGCCAAACAGATATGATTGCTAGTTTCAATCATGAAGCCTTGTTATTACTAGGCTACAGCAAGCTTGGTCAACGTTATTTGAAACGAATTAGAAAAGCTACGACAGCTGATATTGTTTCTAAAGTTGATCAAAGAAATACTAAGCAAGGTTCAATGAATTTACAATTGCGTGTTGACCGTTTGTTTGAACAAATTATGCAGGTTGACCAGGACTTCGGTCACCGGCCTTTGGAGGGGTAAAATGTTTGTGATTAATTTTTCTCAGATAAAGAATAGTACAGAACCTTTAACACATATTGAGCATGATCTTGAAGTGCGACCAGAATTTTTGGAACGGAGTAAAAAGCTGCTCTATCAAGCTAAAAAGGTTCATGTGAGTGGAGATTTATTTTATAATGAACCATATGTAAGCGGTGATTTTCACGTTCAAGCTGACCTAATTGTGCCATCTAGTCGTAGTTTAGACGCAGTAGCATATCATGAAGATTTTCACTTTAATGAGGATTATACAGAAGCTGAAGTTGCTCAAGATAAATCAGAAGAAACGGCAGCTGTAGTTAAAGTAGTAGATGATTTGATTGATTTGCAGACGGCAATTGAAGATAATTTGTTGTTGCATATTCCAATTACTATTTTAACTCCTGAAGAAGAGGAGCAAGACATTTATCCTGCTGGGAATGGGTGGTCGGTTATTTCAGAAACGGAATACAATGAACAAAAACAGCAACCAGCTAATTCAGCATTTGCTAACTTGAAAGAGTTGCTTGAGCAAAAGCAAGGCTTAGATCAAGATAAACCGAGCAAATAAAAATGAAACTGATAAACGAGCAGCTTTTTTAATCTTGTTTTAAAGGCATTTTTAAAGTATGCTTAAGCTATAATTTCCTTAAAAATTGTCTGGTATCGACGTAAATTTTAAATATGAAAAGGATGAGTAAAATGGCAAAAATTTTAATTATTGAAGACGAAAAAAACTTGGCTCGTTTTGTCGAGCTGGAATTAAAACATGAAAAATATGAGACTGTTGTGGAAACTAATGGCCGTAAGGGATTAGAATCAGCTTTAAATGAGGATTTTGATGCTATCTTATTAGACTTAATGCTGCCAGATTTAAATGGTTTAGAGATTGCCCGTCGAGTACGCCAAGTTAAGACCACGCCAATTATTATGATGACTGCCCGTGATTCTGTAATTGATCGGGTTTCAGGACTAGATCATGGTGCTGATGACTATATTGTTAAGCCGTTTGCGATTGAAGAATTATTAGCAAGACTGCGTGCAGTGTTACGTCGAGTTAAGATTGAGAAAAAGGCTTCAGACAATACTGTAGAAAAGAAAGTCATCAAGTTTAAGGATATGACGATTGAAACTGCTAACCGCATTGTACGTCGCAGTGACGGTAAGACAGTCGATCTAACTAAACGTGAGTACAACTTATTAATTACATTGATCAAAAATAAGAATAATGTGGTTAGTCGTGACCAATTACTTGCTAAGATTTGGGGCCCAGGTTCTAATATTGAAACTAATGTGGTTGAAGTTTATGTGCGTTATTTACGTAATAAAATTGATGTCCCAGGTCAACCATCCTATATCAAGACCGTGCGCGGTACTGGATATATGGTAAGAGATGAAGACGATGAGAAGAACTAAAGATAAGAATCAAAATAAAAAAGAGACCAAACATTCATCGCTAGTAATACGTTGGGTTAGTATCGTGGCTTTGACGATCATGGTCTCTTTTGTTGTATTTTCCGTAGTAATTTATTCTTTTGTAGGCAGACAATCAATTGCCCAGCAAAAAGTGACTTCTAATGGTATGGTGGTTAAGCTAAATGATAGTTTAAGTCCAATTTCGAAAGAATTACAAATTGCCAATGTTGTACCAGCACTAACTCCATCAGCTAGAAAGATTATGCAAGGTGATCCTGCGATCAATCGTGATGACCATAAGAGCAATGCCTTTAACGATGATTTATTGGCTTCTTTAACTAATCCTGACTTAAATGTGGTTGTTTATAATCTAGAAAAAGAAGACGTATTTGACAATGGCAATGGTAATAGCCTACCACCATTTAAAAAGTTTAAGAATGATTACCATATGGAACAGGTTCATCGCGGACATCGCCAAGAATTATTAACTTATCAAAAGGTACGATCTATTCGCACGGGTAAAGTAACTGGCTATATTGTGGTTGCGAACAAAATGTCTTATTATAATGGCCTAATGAAAAATTTGCTCAAGTGGATGGTGCGGATTTCACTGATTGCAATTATTTTCTTTACCTTTGTAGCCTTTTTAGTTGTGTATGATATTGTAAAACCAATTAAAGAAATCTCTAAAGTGGCAAGAGAAGTTAATGATGATCCTAATAGTACTGCGCGTATTAAAGATTTTCATCGTCATGATGAATTAGAGGAATTGGCAGTTTCGTTTAATCAAATGCTTGATCGGATGCAACGCTATATTGAACAGCAAAAAGAATTTGTTGGCGATGTTTCGCATGAGCTGCGTACTCCGGTTGCCGTAATCGAAGGCCATTTAAATATGTTGGAGCGTTGGGGTAAGGAAGATCCTGAAATTCTATCTGAATCGATCAATGCCTCACTGCAAGAAGCTAAACGCATGCAGCACTTGATCCAGGAAATGTTAGACTTAACTCGGGCAGAACAGATTAATGTGCACTATCCAAATGAGATTACGACGGTATCTGAAGTTTTGCAACGGGTAGTTGGAGATATGGCAATGGTTCATCAAGACTTCAAAATTAGCCTTGATATGGACGACTTGCCTCAAGATACAGAAATTCAAATTTATCAGGGGCATTTAGAACAAATTTTAGTCATTTTGATCGATAATGGCATTAAATATTCAACGGATCGAAAGCAAATGAATGTTTCGGCTGGCCTTTCGCAAGATGACGTTCAAATTGTTGTGCAGGATTTTGGTGAGGGAATTTCCAAGACTGAACAAAGTAAAATCTTTAATCGCTTTTATCGTGTGGATAAGGCACGTACTCGAGAAAAAGGTGGTAATGGCTTAGGGTTATCAATTGCCCAAAAGCTAGTTACCAGTTATCATGGCCAAATCAGTGTTGATTCTGTTGAAGGACAAGGTAGTCAATTTAAAATGATTTTTCCAGCTTTGAGTAAGCAGCAAGCAGTTGTTTTGCGTAAGCGAGCACAGGCTGAAAAATCCAAGCAAGCATAATTGAAAAATGTTTATCCAAAAAACTCCGTTATTCCTGCAATAAAATTCAAGAATAACGGAGCTTTTTTGTGTGTCTAACTAATATTAGATTATTCGGTTGGGTGTCTGTCACCTAGCTGATAATTATCAGCATCTGCAAACATTTCTTTGACACTAATTGGTAGTCTACCACATACGCTACTGAAATCACTAGTTGCCATATCCAGGTAGCCTTCACGAACTGTGGTACCAAAAGTTACCATACCTTCAGAAGTTGCTTTGATTGGACTCTTAGAAAAATCACCATCTGTATTTCGAGGAACACCAATACTGTCAAAATATTCGTAAAGCTCTTCATCAGTCTTTTTGACGTAATGAATATCGTTACCAGTTACCTGATTGCCGACTGCTAAAAATTCGCCATAGGTTAGAGGCTCACAACCATTAATATTTAGAACTGCCCGATGTAATAAGTTGCTGGCAAGTGCACAGGTAGCTGCTAGGGCAGCATCTTTTCTAGAAATAAACCAAACGCGCCCTTCGCCCATATTCTTTTCAATTGCCTGTTCGCCAGAAGCGACTGCCCGAGTGTAATCGGTAATAAACGATTCAGCAAATAAGGAATTACGCAAAATCACATAATCTAAGCCACTATTTTGAATTAGGGCTTCTGTATAACCGTGATCAACATTTTCAATACTTGGATTAAGCGGATTGCCGGCAGATAATACTGAAGTATATAGTACCTGACTAACCCCAGCAGCTACACAAGCTTCAACCGCATTTTTTTGAGCTTTGCGGCGTTTTTCACCAACAAATGGCATGGAAATTAAGAGTACTTTTTCTGCACCCTTAAAAGCAGCCTCTAGATTGGCTTGAGAATTAAAATCGGCATCTCGACATTCAATTCCAGCATCAGCGTATTGTTTTAATTTTTCAATTCGTGGTGCGGTAAAAATTAACTGTTCTTTTGGAACTAATTTTTGAATTTCAGTGGCAACAACACTACCAAAATTACCATCAACACCAGTTACAACTAGTTTTTTCATTATATTTTGTTTCTCCTTTTTATTAATCGCTTACATTTTAAATTAATAAGTTAACAAAGTCTAATACAAAAATACAATGCTGCATAAGTAAACTTGCTACTATGTTATAGCTTAATTGCAGAGATTGCCCTAATAAGCGCTGTTTGATTAAAATCCTTTCGGTAAGCAAAGACGATTTTAAATTTGTGATTAGTATCTTTAATTGGCAATAAGTGTAAATCATGGTGATTTTCAGGCAGGGGATAATTATTAGGGAAGAAACCAATTAAATTTTGAGTGCGCAACAAGAAAAACTCTGTTTCAATATCGTTAACAGTTTGAGCGATATTAGGTAAATAGCCGTCTTGTTTAGCATGAGTGAGCATTAATTGATAAGATTTGCCAATTGCATTTGGTGATAACATCACAAGTGGATAATCATAAAGCTGTTTGTTAGTAATGAACGACTGATTGAATAATGGATGGTTTTTGCCAACTAGACCACAATAAGTTCCTTCATAAAGGGTTACCGTTTGCAACAACTTTTCATTTGAAAATTCTGAATCAAAACTAATTGCCAAGTCAAATTGACCGTTACGCAAATTGGCTGCAATCTCTTTTTGTGGTTGCTTTTCAAGTTCAAATAATAAGTTTGTCTGATTTTGTAATTTTTTAGTTAAACTTACTAAAAAGTCTAAATCAATTAGTGAAGTGTATTCGATTCTGATTCTATTTTGGCCGGTTTGAAAGTCAGACATGGTTTGCTCTAGTTTGGCATATTGCTGGACAACTTTTTGAGCTTCCTGATAAAGCAAGCGACCAGCCTTAGTTGGCCTAACAGGATTGACATTGCGATCGATTAGTTTTGTATTAAAATGGTCTTCAAGTGAGTGTACTTGCTGACTAATACTTGTTTGAGCAATATGATTCATTTGACCTGTCTTGGTAAAGCTGCCTGAATTAACCAAATCGATAAAATATTGTAGTTTTTCTAGTTTCATTGATTTATCTTCTTTATATTATTTGTTTGATTAAAAAACCACTAGTTTAACTTAACTAGCGGTTCAATTATTAATGCTTATGCTGCTTTCCTTGATTGCGATTACGCAAATCTTCGTGCATTTTTTGAGTTTTTGGATTAGCCGCTGTTTGCTTGGTATTTTGGCTTAGCAGTTCATCTATTCCGGCTTGAGTTACAATCTCTTTAATTGGCTTATTTTTAAGTTCTTCGTCAACATTTCTTTTAACTTTAGGAGTAATTATAAAAGTTACAATTATTTGTTGAATGACGGAGAAGAGGTTACCAGCAGCCCAATAAAGTGCTACAGATCCGGATACTGACATTGAGATGAACATTGTCATAATTGGGTTCATTAGTAACATTGATTGCATTTGTTTCTTCTGCTGCTTAGGTACGCCAACAGTGGATAAATAACTTTGAATAAAAGCAAACAGTGTTGCGGCAATGGTTACAGGAATAGACCTACTACTTAAAGAAATTCCGAAAAAGTTGGAATTAGCCAAGGTCTTAGAATACATTACGGCTTGATAGATACCAATCATGATTGGAAACTGAATAATCAACGGTAGACAACCCATTCCACCGGTCATTGATAAATTATTTTTTGAATATAGTTCTCGCTGCCAATTTGCTAGAGTCATTTGTTGATCTTGATTTAGATCTTTACGTTTCATAGTTTTTTGGATCAATTGCATTTGTGGTTGAACGCGAGTCATCTTTTCTTGCTGCAATGTCGATTTTTTCTGCTGATTCAGCATTAATGGCAAAAGTACCATTCTGACAATGAAAGTCATTAAAATGATTGCCCAGCCTGCTCCATTTGCTCCACCAATTAATTCAGAACAACGTAGCATGATATTTTGCAATGGTTGCCCAATCCAGTTGTAAATCCAGCCATAGAAACCACCTGAGGGTGGAGTATTAACTGCAGAGCTGTTCTGAGCACAACCAGTAAGGATCAACATTACTGCCAATCCAAGTACTATTAATTCGAAATATTTACGAAATTTTTTCATTAAATTCACCATACTATTAATTTTAGTCAACATCTAATATAATACATGAAATCCTTGCATTTTGCCTACATTTACCAGTTTTTCTTTTTTTATCTTGGAAATTTTAGCAAATTGTGAGATATTGTGTGGCAGAGCAGCGCAAAATTCATTGACTAAAGCAAGGCTTGCTTGTATTACGATTGTGACGGTTTGATCAGAATTATTTTTGACAGTTCCGCGTAGTTGCATTTGGTCAGCTAAGGTTTGGACGCTCCAGCGAAAACCAACCCCTTGAACTCTGCCAAAAACAGTTAGTTGCCAAGTTTCTTGGGGTGTGGCAATCTTATTTTTTACTTGTGAATGGTTAAATTGCTTTAAAAAGCGCATAATAAGTCCTTTCTGAATTAGCTTAATTAATTTTAGCATGTTCGAAATAAGATATTAAATTAAAACGTAAATTTGAAAGAAGAAGTTTAATTATGGAACAAATTAGTTCAGTTAATAACCAGTTGGTTAAAGATTTAGCCAAATTGAAGCAAAAAAAGTATCGTGAACAAGCAGGACTTTATTTAATTGAAGGCTTTCATTTGATTGCAGAAGCACTTAAGTCTAAGCGAAAGTATGTTTATCTGCTTGGTACTAGCGAAGCTCTCGATCAGGTAGCAAAAACTACCGATATCGATATATCTAACAAAAATGTTTATTTAATCAATAATGCAATCGTGCGGCATTTGACAAGTACACAAAATTCACAGGGGATTTTTATGGTTTTAAAAATCTCGCAACCTAAAAATTATGCTTTTAGCTATGGCAAATGGGTTTTGCTTGATGGCCTGGCTGACCCAGGTAA
Organism: Lactobacillus sp. ESL0684; assembly: GCF_029392675.1. NCBI lineage: Bacteria > Bacillati > Bacillota > Bacilli > Lactobacillales > Lactobacillaceae > Lactobacillus > Lactobacillus sp. ESL0684. The sequence goes on from NZ_CP113941.1 coordinate 639,060, forward strand.
TGTCGGCACAATTATTCGGACAGCAGACGCAGCGGGGTTTGACGGGGTGGTTTTGGCACCCAATTGTGTTGATCTATATAATCCCAAAACGCAAAGAGCAATGCAAGGTAGCCAATTTCACCTTAGTTTGATTGTGCAGGATTTGCTTGAAACAATTGGAATTTTAGAAAATAATGCGATTCCTGTTTATGCTAGTATGCTTGATCAAACTGCTAAGAAACTGGCAGACTTTAACCCGCAACCGCAATTAGGTTTAGTAATTGGCAATGAGGCTCATGGGGTAAGTGAGCCAGTTGCCAATTACTGTAATGAAAAATTGTATATTCCAATTAAGGGACAAGCAGAATCATTGAACGCTGCAGTTGCTGCTGGAATCATGATTTATCATTTTGCTTAGGAGTTTGCACTTGTTTTTAGTAAGTAAGTTTTTTATACTAGTCTAAAGATTAATGCTTTAATGCAGGAGGAATTGGTCATGGCTGCTGGAGTTAAGAGTAGAGTACCTGGCTGCGGTGCGGCTAGTTACGAATCATGTCAGCATTTTATTAATGCGTTTTCAATTATTGGCAAAAAATGGAATGGATTAATTATTTGTTCTTTGTGTGACAAGGAATTTTTGCGTTTTAAAGACCTAGCTAGTCGAGTAAGTGCTTGTTCTGATCGGGTACTAGTAGAGCGTTTGAAGGAATTAGAGCAAGAGCAGATTGTTAAGCGGCGAGTTGATGAAAAAACCAAAATTATCTCGTATGGCTTGACTGAAAAAGGTGCAGAACTCAAGCCCGTGTTTGATCAAATTCATGATTGGGCAGATAAATGGGTTTAAAAAAGTATTAAGTTTTACTTGCAAGTTTTATTTAAAAGACTTATTCTATTAGTTAATTACGTTGAGCAAGACTAGTAGCAGATTAGCTTTAGCAGAGAGACTTTTTTGATTAAGCTGGAAGAAAAGTTTAAAGTAAACTGTGAATTTCATCTTGTTAGTTGAATTTAATCAATTCCGGTATTCACCGTTATCGAAGACTTAAGTGTGGGGACGTATTTTGTGTTCTCAAACTAGGGTGGTACCGCGAAGCTTCGTCCCTTGATTGGGATGAGGCTTTTTTTGTTTGAAAGGAAAATATATAAATGGACTTATTTGATCGCCTAAAAGAATTGCGCGAATCTGGTCTTGCCGAAATTGACAAGGCAAAAAGCGAAGTAAAATTAAATGAAGTTCGGGTGAACTTGGTTGGCCGCAAAGGTGAATTGACTGAGATTTTGCACTCGATGAAGGATGTTGCACCTGAAAATCGTCGCGAAATTGGGCAACGGGTAAATCAGTTGCGAGATTTGTTTAATGATCGGCTTGATGATGCTAAGAGTGAGCTTGTAAAAGATCTAGTTGAGCAGCGTCTTAAAAAAGAAGCTATTGATGTTACTTTGCCTGGTAAGCAACCACATCTTGGTTCTCAACACCCAATTAACGTTGTGTTAGATGATTTAGAAAAGTATTTTATTGGTATGGGCTACGAAGTTGTCCAAGGACCAGAAATTGAAACAGATCATTATTGTTTTGAAATGATGAACTTGCCTAAGGATCACCCTGCTCGTGATATGCAAGATACTTTCTATGTTGATAGTGAAGATTTATTGCGTTCACAAACTTCTGGTGATCAAGCAAGAACTTTAGAAAAACATGATTTTGCTAAGGGCCCGTTAAAAATGGTTGGTCCAGGTAAGGTTTATCGGCGTGATGATGACGATGCTACGCATTCACATCAGTTCATGCAGATGGAAGGCTTAGTGGTTGATCGCAATATTACTATGGGTGATTTAAAAGGTACATTGGATTTAATGGCTAAGCATGTCTTTGGTCAAGACCGCAAAACGCGGCTGCGTCCGAGTTATTTTCCATTTACTGAACCATCAGTGGAAATGGACGTTTCTTGCTTTAACTGTGATGGCAGTGGTTGTTCAATTTGCAAGGAAACTGGTTGGATTGAAATCCTAGGTGCTGGAATGGTTCATCCTAATGTTTTAGAGAATGCCGGTGTTGATCCGCAAGTTTATGGCGGCTTTGCCTTTGGCGTCGGCTTAGATCGTTTGGCAATTTTGAAGTATGGGATCGACGATATTCGTGATTTCTATACTAATGACGTTCGTTTCTTAGAACAATTTCATAAGGAGGAAAGATAATGTTAGTTTCCTATAATTGGTTGCGAGACTTTATTAATTTAGACCAAGATCCTAAGCAGTTAGGAGAAAAGATTACGCGCACTGGTGTAGAAGTTGCAGAAGTTAAACATCCTAAAACGGGACTGAAAAATCTTGTTGTTGGCCATATTCTTGAATGCGAACCAATTCCTGGAACCCATCTAAATGTCACGCAAGTTGATGTTGGCCAAGAGCAGCCGAGGCAGATAGTTTGTGGGGCACCTAACGTTGCTGCAGGTGAAGATGTTATCGTGGCTTTGCCTGGTGCGCGGATTGCTGATAATGTCAAAATAAAAAAAGGCAAAATGCGTGGCTATGAGTCAAATGGTATGATTTGTGGATTGGACGAAATAGGATTCGCCGATAACTTGGTTCCTGAAAAATACACTAATGGAATTTATGTTTTTCCAAGTGATGCTGATTTAAAGCCGGGTCAAGATGTCTATGAGCCATTAGGGATGGACGATTATATTTTTGATTTTGATATTACGCCTAACCGGGCTGATACCTTGTCAATGGAAGGTTCAGCTTATGAGGTTGGAGCAATTGTTGGTGAACCAGTCAAAGTTGAAGATGTTAGCTTAAAAACGGATGGTCCTGATTGGACTACTGATTTTACAGTTGATGTCGATAAGCAGTTAGCTCCCAAATTTTATTTACGTAAAGTTACAGGTGTAAAAATCGCGGATAGTCCGTTGTGGCTGCAAACACGCTTATGGAATGCTGGTATTCGGCCAATTAATAACGTGGTTGATGTTACTAACTACATTATGCTGTTAACTGGGCAACCAATGCATACTTATGATGCTCGTGCTTTTAAGAGTAATCACTTAGTTGTTAGACAGGCCGAGGCTGGAGAAAAGTTGACACTGTTAAATAATAAAACCGTTGATTTAGACCCCAAAGATATTATTATTACTGATGGAAAAACTCCAGTAATGATGGCTGGTGTAATGGGCGGACTTAATTCTGAGATTGAGGCCGATACTACCGATGTTATTTTAGAAGCTGCTATTTTTGACTCAACTTTAATCAGAAAATCAGCTTTGCGGCATGCTAATCGGACTGAGGCTTCTAGCCGTTATGAAAAAGGTATCAATTGGGATGCAACGCAGCGAGCACTTGATATGGCAGCACTCTTGTTGCGCAACAATGCTTCAGCAACTGTTGCCGAAGGTGTAATTAAGGCAAGTGACCAAGTAAAAGAACCGACTGTTATTAAGACCACTATTTCTTATATTAATAAGGTTCTAGGCGCGCAAATTTCTGCTGATGAAATGCTTCATATTTTTGAACGTTTGAATTTTAAGGCTGAAGTATCTGGAGATGAGTTAACTGTCGATGTACCGGCTAGACGCTGGGATGTGGCAATTGCAGCCGATTTAGTTGAAGAAGTGGGTCGTTTGTATGGCTACGATAATTTGGAATCAACCCAGCCAATTTTAGCTGAAACTCACGGTGGTTATTCTCCGTTTGAAACAGCTATTAGACGAATTAAGCAAGTTGCTCAAGGTCAAGGACTTAATGAGGCTATTTCTTATTCACTAACTTCTCCTGAAAAGGCAGTTTCGTACACTAAAGAAGCTAAAGAATTAGTACAGGTACAGTGGCCGCTAAATTCTGGTCGATCAACAATGCGGCAAAACTTATTAACTGGATTGGTTGATGCAGCCAGTTATAATATGGCACGTAAGCAAACCCAACTTAGTTTATATGAGCAAGGACGAGTTTATGATCGTGACCAGGGTACTTATAATGAAACTGAACATTTGGCTGCCTTATACTCAGGTAATATTTATTTCCAAAACTGGCAACATGATGATGAGCCAATCGACTTTTACTATGTCAAAGGCCAACTGACCAATCTGTTTGTTGCAATTGGCTTAGATCCTAGTCAAATTGAATATCGACCTGAAGAAATTGTTGGGATGCATCCAACGCGAACTGCTGGATTATATCTCGGTGACCACTATATCGGGATGATCGGAATGATTGCCCCAATGGCAACAATGAAGGATAAGGCATTAAATGGTGCGCAACTTTATGGTTATGAACTTGATTTAACGGAAATAATTCCACTGATTATTAATCCAAAAACTGTTTCTAAACCAGCACCTAAATTCCCAGAAGTTGAACGTGATTTATCAATTTTAGTAGAAAAATCAGTTACTGATCAGGCAGTTGAAGAGATTATTAATGCAAATGGCGGCAAGTATTTACATAGTTTACGAGTAATTGACGTTTACCAAGGTTCACATATTGATAGCGATAAGAAGAGTTTGACTTATGGATTGACCTTTATGAATGAGTTAGATACGTTGACTGATAAGGTCGTTAATCAAGCAATAGAGGCAATTACGACTAGTTTAGAAAATAAAATTGATGCAAAGATACGCTAAAGGCTTGACTTTGCAAAGATAAATTAATATCATTGTCCCTTGCAAAAGAAAATTTGAACTTTAAGGAGTAGAAAATTTTATGCCTGAAAAAACATATCCGATGACTGCGGAAGGCAAAGCAAAGCTTGAAGCGGAATTAAGAAGTCTAAAACTTGAAAAACGTCCACAAGTAATTGAACGACTGAAGGTCGCACGTTCTTATGGTGATTTATCCGAGAACTCTGAGTATGATGCTGCTAAAGATGAACAAAGTCACCTAGAAGATCGCATCAAGGTGGTTGAGCATATGCTTAAATATGCCAATGTTGTTGACGCAACTGCCACTGATCCTGATGAGGTAGCGATTGGTAAAACGGTTACTTATACCGAAGTTGGTGAAGACGATTCAGAAACTTATACAATTGTTGGTAGTGATGAATCTGACCCATTAAATGGCAAGATATCGAATGATTCTCCAATTGCTCAATCGATTTTGGGTAAGAAAAAAGGGGATAAAGTCACAATTACTACACCAGGTGGTAAGTTTGATGCAGTTATTGACCAAGTTGAAGAATAGCAAAAAAGAAGTAAGTTACAATAACTTACTTCTTTTTTGTTTCATTAAGGTAGCTGACTAACTTGTGAAATGACGATAATCATTACTTTTGTCATAAATAACACCACGGGCATTTTCACCGTTAGAAACCGTAAATTTTGCCTTGGGATATTTTTTCCAGACTTCATTTTCTAAAAAATTACGTAACATTTGATTATTAGCTAAGACAGATCCGGTCAGAGCTACTGTCATTGGCTTAGGGTCTTCATAGCGATCCATACCAATAATAATATCTCGTGCTAAGAGTTGGGATTGCTGCTTAATCACAGCAGTTGCGGCAGGATTACCTTGATCAGCTAACTTGGCAACGTCAACGGCCATTGAGGCAACTTCAGGGTTACTCATTTGGTAAAATTTGGCAGTGGCATCAACTAAATTTTCGACATCAAATAATTGATTGAATAGCTGAATTAAGGCATTTTCTTCACGCTTGTCCCAACTAAGCAGTGCGGCCTTGAGTGCAGCTAAAGTAATCGCATAGCCGGATCCTTCATCACCCAAAACTGCGCCATAGCCACCAGTAGTAATAATATGGCCTTTTTGTAAACCGTTAAAAACTGATCCAGTTCCAGCAATCACTAATCCGCCGTCTTCACCTTTAAGTCCATTGTAAAGTGCCAATAATGAGTCGGTGACTGCTCTAGTTGGCAAGTTGCCAATCTTACTAGAAATTTCTGCTGCTACTTGAGGAGCATTTCCGATTACTGATAATCCAGCCATTCCGCATAGTACACGTTGACAGTCACCATCAATTTGATTTAAAAGCTGGTTAATTGCGCTAGTAATGTTGTTAATTGCGTCCTCATAGTCGGTATTTAGTTGCCCCGGTCCAGTTTCAATTTGTTCAAGTTCTTGTCCAGTTGTGTCATAGGCAATTGCAATGGTGTGGGTTCCACCAGCATCTACGCCAATTTGGTATTTTAGTGTCATATTAAGTCTTCTTTCTGCTTAAGCTTGTAACTTCTTTATTTTATTACAAACGCTACCAATTTAGAAGATTTTTATTAGTAACTGAAACTTGAAAGCAGTAAAACTAGCCAGATTCCTTATTGAGTCTGGCTTTTTTGGTTCTTAATTATATTTTAAACGCTTCTCTGCAGCTGCTTTTGAATAAATCCTGGCAGTAATTTAATAAAATTATTTATTATCCGCTCGACTTCTGTAGTTATTTCTTCTTTAACTGCTTTTAGGGCACTTAGCAGGTAGACCAATGCTTCTTCAAACGCCAAATCCGGCAACGCATCATTCATCAAATAGAATAAATCCCCAATTGTTCGCTCATCAACTGCTTGTCTCTCTTGCCAAGCCAGCAAGTCATAAGTTAAGGCGGTAATTGCAAAATATCCGCACTGACCATCGTAACTTTGAATTTGTGATTTATCTAAAGCTAGGTATTGCTTAGCTGCTTTAAAGTAGGTTTCTATCTGCCATCTACGACCATAAAGCTGAATGACTTCTTTAGGTTGCAGCTGATATCTGGTGGTAGCCAAGACCAAGTACTTTCCCTTATTACCACGTTTAGTAACATATACTAATCTGATAGGAAAACTATGTCCTTGATACTCTGCCTCGACTACACAACTATAAAGATAGTCATCTTTGGCTTTCAGCTTTGAGCCAGCTAAGCGTTCATACAAACTTTTTACATCATAAAGGCGACCACGATAGCAGTAGTATACCTTCTTGCTCAACTTAAGCATCGAGACACTGTCTAATCCTAACTGCTTTAACTGCCAGAACATTTTGGGCGAGGCAAACCAGCTGTCAAACAGTACATAGTCTGCTGGTACACCTTCATTGATAGCTTGCTTAAGCAATTCAACCGTGACATCATTCATTTGCCTTTGGGCTTGGGTTCTTCTTCTGCCTGCAATAGAACGATTATCGGTTGTAGTGGCTTTACTGCCAAGCAGATTTTGTTTTCTCTTGGTGGACATCAAAGCAAAATTAACTGGCAAAAAAGTATTGCCGTCACTCCAACCAACGGTCAAGCCACGATAACCATTAACATATTTATGCTCATTATGATCGTAAACTTTGGCAAGTAATTCCGCTTTCTTAGAATAGGAACGTGCTAGCAAAGTATCATCTACAATCAAAGCTAGTCTTCTACGCTTGTCGATTACCGGTTTAAGTACCTTAATTAGTTTGGCAGCAGCTAAGCAAAGCAGTTTTTGCCAATTGATGCGGCCATCATTAAGGATATTTCTGCCAGTCTTAGAGGTAAATTCAGCTGGTTGGTCAAAACGATACAGTGATTTACGGGCAAAACGTGATTGGATTAGCCATTTAACTACCATCAGCAGGCTAACTAAAGAATGACGTCTAAAATTAACCTGTTTACTTAAGTCAGCTAGACCAATTAATTTTGTAAAAGATGAAATTAAGGAAGAAGTGTCCTTTTCTTGATTGAATTGCGGTATACTGTTCATAACGTAAGAACTCCTGTAACTTTAGTTTTGGTTATTTAAAGTATAACGCAGAGAGGGCTTGCGTTTTTATTTTTTAGGCAAAAAAGCTAGAAATCACGCTCTTTTGAGGTGATTTCTAGCTTTCAAGTTTCAGTTAGTAATAAAAAAAGCGGCACATTTTTTGATGAGATTAATTTGCTAGTCTTAAAATTTTAGCAAAGTTATGGTTGAGATGATAGCATTAACTAGTGGCTTTTGATAGAATAATTCTAGTTTAGAGAGGTTTGGATTTCGTGAAATATTCTAAGAAAAATCGGGGAGCAGCTGGCTCGAAAAAACAGGCTTCGACGCCAATCCGAATGAAAATTATTTTAGTGATTATTTTTATTTTGTTTGCTGCTTTAATAGGTCAATTACTATACCTGCAAGTAGGCTATGGTTCACGCTTTAAAGCAGAAGTGCAGAAGTCTAATTCTGCAGTAGTTTCAAGTCAAGTGCCTCGCGGGGTAATGTATGACAATAAGGGACGCGTTCTAGTTGGTAATAAGGCGCAAAGTGCCATTACTTATACTAAGAGCGTTTCGACTACTGCTGATCAGGCTTATACGCTTTCAAATGCTTTGAGTAATTATATAAGTCTTAATGATAAACTTAGCAATCAGCAGTTAATTGATTATTATTTGGCAGATAAGGACAATAGTAAAAGGGAGTTGGCTAAAGTTCCAAAGTCGATTCGCAAAACTGAAGATAATGACCTGATTAATGCTCAGATTGCTAAACAAGTTAATCAAGAGCATATTAAGCTATCTAAGCGCGAAAAGACAGCTGCTTCAATTTATAATAAAATATCTGGTGCGTATACTTTATCAACTATTTATTTAAAAAATTCTGATCTAACTGATAAAGAAATTGCAGAAGTAGGAGAGCATTTATCTAGCTTGCCTGGTGTAGGTATTGGAACTGATTGGAAACGTTCATATCCTAATGGATCATCTATTCAAAGTATTATTGGCTCCGTCTCAAGTGAAAAAGCTGGTTTACCGAGTGATAATTTGCAATACTATTTAACTAACGGTTACTCACGTAATGATCGCGTCGGTACCTCTTATCTAGAAGAAAAGTATGAACCTTTACTAAAAGGAACCAAAGCAACTAGTAAGGTTTGGACTAAAAGTGATGGTGATATTGAACAAACCAAATCGGTTTATTCTGGTCAAGCTGGTGCTAGTTTAGTGTTGACACTAGATGCTAAATATCAAAAGCAAATCCAGTCGTCACTCAAGTCAATCTATAGTTCAGCTTTAGCTTCTGGTGCTGCTCGTTATTCAAATGGTGCCTATGCGATTGCAATGAATCCTAAAACCGGTGCTATCTTGGCAATGGCAGGAATCAGTCGCGATCCCAAAAAGAACAAGTTAAGTGATAATGCTTTAGGAGCAATTAATCAAACCTATGTTATGGGATCAGCGGTTAAAGGTGCGACAGTTGCGGGAGGATTGATGAACAAGGTAATTACGCCTACGAGTAGTACAATGCCTGATACGCCGGTTTATTTACCCGGTTCGCCAATTAAAAAGTCCGTTTATCCAGTTGGAACTTTTGGTGCTTTAGATGCACCGAGTGCTCTAGAAGTTTCCAGCAATATTTATATGATGCGCATGACAATGGACTGGGTTCATGCTAAATATGTACCTAAAGAATATATCAGCATGCCCAACACTGCTTTTGATACATTGCGGCATAATTTTAGTATGTTTGGGCTTGGACAAAAGACGGGGGTTGATTTACCCGGTGAAGTGTCGGGGATTAAAGGACGTTCTTTTAATAGTCAAGGACAAATCCTGTCTGGTTCTGTACTTGACCTGTCCTATGGTAACTATGATGCATATACGCCAATTCAAATGGTTCAGTATGTTTCTACAATTGCTAATGGTGGCTATCGTATGCAGCCATATGTTGTTCAATCAGTTGGACGCAGCGCTAAAGATGGTAAGAAAGTCTATATTGATTATAATAAAAAACCAAATGTCCAATTGCGGATCCCATGGCAACAGGATGAACTAAATGTTGTTAGGCAGGGATTTTGGCGGGTTGTCCATGGAACTAATTCATGGGGAACTGCTCACAAGTTAAAGGATGTAAAGCCGTCAATTTCTGGTAAATCTGGTACGGCGCAAACATTTTATTATGATCCTGACAATCCTAATCAGAAAAATCCGCCAGAGGTAGTTAATGCAACCTTTGTTGGATATGCACCATCAGATAATCCAGAATTAGCTACTGCGGTAGTTTTTCCAGGACTAGATCCTGATTTAGAAGGCTCATACACATTGCAAATGACCAAGGCAATGGTTCAGGATTATTTTAAATTGCATAAAAAATAGTTTTTTAACATTATTACTGGAAAAGTCCTAAATAACATGGTATTCTTACATAGTTAGAATAAAAATTGTAGGTGGTGAAAGAAATGGCAGATAATATCATTTTGGAATGCACCGAATGTGGCGATAGAAGTTACTTATCTAAGAAAAACAAGCGTAAGCATCCGGAACGTTTAAGTTTGAAGAAGTATTGTCCTGTTGAAAGACAAACAACTCTTCATCGTGAAACTAAGTAATAACCCAAAATAGCAGGAGCCTATGCTCCTGCTATTTTTTATCTTTGGAAGAATTATGAACAAAAAAGAATTACGGCAAAAACAAGTAGAAAAATTACAGCAGTTTAAAGATAATCCGGACAAACAAGCTGAAGATCAAGCCTTACTTAACCAGGTGATGTCTTTGCCATTATTAAAGCAAAGCCAAAGCATAGGGGTAACCTCGTCCTTACCATATGAGGTTGATACTTCCAATCTAATTGCTAGTCTTTGGGATCAAGGTAAGGATGTGTACTTGGCTCGTGCCAATAATGATGCTGAGCATACTCAAGACTTTCTGCATTACAATTACATGACACAACTAGCCAAATCCAGCTTTGGCGTTGAAGAAGTTAGTGATCCTAATGCTGAAATTAATAACGAATTAGATTTAATGATTGTACCCGGTTTAGCGTTTGCTCTTGATAGTCATGAGCGTTTAGGATTTGGTGGTGGTTATTATGACCGCTTTTTGGCTAAACATCCACAGACTCAAACAATTGCATTAGTTAATTCACAGATGAGCTTTGAATCTGCTAACTGGCAGATCGAACAGACTGATATGCCAATTAAATGGCTGATTACTCCAACTGAAATTTTGGAAAGTTAGTAGGCTTGTAATGAATAGACGACAGAATTTTAAAGATTGTTATATGACTTGGACTATCTTGGCTGTGTTATTTCTGGTCTTTTTACTAGAAACTGGGCTAGGTGGTTCAAAAAATACTACCGTATTAATTGAATTGGGTGCAATGAACAAGAAAGTAATCTTAGAAGCTGGACAATGGTGGCGCTTATTTACTGCCCAATTCCTGCATATTGGCATTATGCATCTGATATCTAATGTGGTAATGATTTATTACTTGGGTACTTATCTAGAACAAATTCTGGGACATTGGCGATTTTTGTTAATCTACCTACTAGCTGGCGTTGGTGGCAATTTGCTTAGCTTAGCTTTTGGCGATGTTAATCTACTTGGCTTAGCTTTAGGAGACAACAATGTTATTGTTAGTGCAGGTGCCTCTACAGCTTTGTTTGGCTTAATGGGTGCAATGACTGCTATTGGCTTGCGTAATCATGATAACGCAGCGATTGTCTATTTAGGTAAACAAGCTTTTTGGTTAGCGCTGCTAAACTTAGGTTTTGACTTATTTGATCCCAACATTGATTTATGGGGACACCTTGGTGGCCTGCTTACTGGATTGCTTTTAGCAATTATTGTAGGTGATCGCAGATTTCGCCAGTATCCGTTTAAGGTTCGCCTAGTAGCTGTATGTATTTTAATAATTTATATTGTGGCCACGGTTCACAGGGGCTTGAGTATGGCTTTAGGTGGTGGCTTTGCGTGAAGAATCTCTATGATGTGCAGCAATTGCTTGAAAAGTATGGCGTTTTAGTTCATGTGGGTAAGCGAATTTGGGATATTGAATTAATGGCTCTTGAGCTTGACAATGTTAATCAATCACATTTAATTGATCAAAAGCTTTATCTAGAAGCTAAAATGATTTTGGCTCGTGAACACGAATATGAAGAGCGCAAGGCAAAGGATCATAGCTAGTATAGTAAGAATTATTTTAGAAAGTTTTTTAGGAGAAAAGCATCATGTCAACTTTTTTAATTATTTTAGATGTTGTCCTGGTCCTGGTTATTCTCGGCTTTGTGGCAGTTTGGTTATGGAATAAGTACCAGACTAAACGCCTGGGAGACGGTGATTTGACCAACGAGGAATTTAAACAGGGAATGCGCAAAGCACAAATTGTTGATTTGCGGGAAAAAGCACCATTCAAAAGAAAGCATATTGATGGTGCCAGAAATTTGCCATCAACTATGTTGAAATATCAATATAGTGAACTACGTGCAGATTTGCCAGTTTATCTTTATTCTGACTCATTGACAGTAACACTTCGTGCTGCCAGATTTTTGCAAAAGAAAAAATTTACTTCAATTAAATGGCTTAAAAATGGCTTTGATGAGTGGGATGGTCGGACTAAGGCATCTAAATACTAATTGGTGGAACATGTTTGGCAGATTTGCTCAAACGTGTTTTTTATTTTATATTATTAAAAAGGATTTTAAAATATGCAAAAAGTATTGGCAATTGTTGGTCCAACAGCGATTGGAAAGACTAGTTTAGCGATTACCTTGGCTAAGCAATTGTCAGGAGAAATTGTGTCAGGTGACTCGATGCAAGTTTATCGAGAAGTAGCAATTGGAACAGCTAAAGCTACACCGCAGGAGCAAAAGCAAGTTAAACATTATTTGGTTGATACACGTTCTATATTTGAACCATATTCTGTCAAAGACTTTGTTGATCAGGCTGAAGCCGCAATTCAGCAAATTGGTCAACAGGAGAAATTGCCGATGCTAGTTGGTGGAACTGGTTTTTACGTGAATGCATTGTTAAATCAATTGCAATTAGGAGAAAAATCTGGTCATAATTCAGCAATTGACAATAAATGGCAAGCCTATCTATTAGCTAATGGCGAGCAAAAGTTATGGCAAGAATTAAATATGCGTGACAGCGAAGCTGCTAGTAAAATTGCACCGCAAAATTCACGGCGAGTTTTGCGTGCGTTAACAGTGATTGAACGGACAGGACAACAGTTTTCCAAGCAACAGACCGAAATAAAACCACGCTATGATTATTTAATTATCGGCTTAAATTCTGAACGGTCAGAAATTTATCGTCGAATCGATTTGCGAGTGGACCAAATGATGGATCAAGGAATGCTCAAGGAAGCAGAATTTGTTTATCAGAATCGTCAACGCGAATATCAGATCTTGCAAGCAATCGGTTATAAGGAATTCTTTCCATATTTTGAGGGTGAAAAAAGTTTGGCAGATTGTGTTACTCAGCTAAAAATGGCTTCGCGTCATTATGCCAAACGGCAATTAACGTATTTTCGCCATCAGTTGCCACTTACGTTTTTTGATCCATTAAATGATCCCGATTGTATTAAAAAGATTCTAGAGAAAGTTGAGGAATGGTTAAATGAATAATTGGCCAACAGAATTACAACAGTTAGTTAAGGAAGTAGATCAGCAAATTGCGCCGCAATTAGCTAAAATTGACGATAATATTTTATATAATCAAAATAAAGTTTTGCAGGCATTTAAAGATCATGCAGTAGCAGAGGCTGATTTAATTGGTTCGACCGGTTATGGTTCCGATGATGCTGGCCGTGATAAATTAGATCAAATTTATGCCCAAATTTTTCAGACTGAGGATGCGTTAGTACGTTCTCAATTTGTGTCTGGGACTCATACTTTGGCTACAGCGATGGCAGGAAATTTATTACCTGGTGATGAATTGACGTATTTAACTGGAATGCCATATGACACGGTTCAACAAGTGATCGGACTAGCTGGTGATGGTCGCGGAAGTTTGATGTCCTATGGGGTTAAGTTCTCCCATGTTGATTTAAAAAATGGCGAAGTTGATTATCAGGCTGCTCGTCAGCTGCTTAGCTCGCACCAGCCTAAGATGATAGTTATCCAACGCTCTCGCGGCTATGATACACGGCAGAGTTTTACTGTCGGCAAAATTAGACCAATGATTGAAATGATTCGCGAAGTCAGTCCCAAGAGTATTATTTTTATTGATAATTGTTATGGCGAGTTTTCTGAGCAACATGAACCAACAGAATATGGCGCTGATCTAATGGCGGGTTCACTAATCAAGAATGCTGGCGGTGGTTTGGCTAAAGTTGGTGGTTACGTTGTTGGTAAACATGAATTAATTGAAAATACAGCTGCGAGATTGACCGCTGGTGGCATTGGTCGCGAAGAAGGCGCTAGTCTTAATAATAATCTGGATTATTTTGAGGGATTGTTTATTGCACCTAACATTACTGGTAATGCAATTAAAGGTGCGATTTATACGGCTGCAATTTTGGCAAGAATGGGCGAAGAAGTAACACCCAAATGGGATGAAGACCGCACAGATCTGATTCAAGCTGTAATTTTTCATGATAAGGACAAGATGATTCGATTTGCTAAAGTCTTGCAGGCTAATTCGCCAGTTAATTCGTTTGTTGATCCAATTCCAAGCAACGATACTGGCTATGAAGATCAGGTTATCATGGCTGACGGCTCCTTTATTGAGGGTGCCAGCATCGAATTTTCTGGTGATGGTCCAATTAGGCCACCTTATGCCATTTATATGCAAGGTGGTCTAACTTATGCTCATGTTAAAATTGCGATTACTAATGCAGTTAATGAGTTATTCTTTCAAAATAATTAAAGTTAAAACTTGGTTAAATATACTAGACCACTTTGACTTTTGCCAAGGGGTTTGTTAAGGTGTTAATCAGGTTTAGCAGAGAGCTAGGAAAGGCTCTGTGACCAGACCAATTATTATGCAGTTTGATTTTATTAGGTGGCAAAACATGACGAAAACAATTACAGCAGATGATATTAGAAAAAGTGTTGCTGATCATGATGTACGTTTTTTGCGGTTAGCTTTTACTGATATAAACGGTAAGCTTAAGGCTGTCGAAGTACCAAATAGCCAGTTGGAGAAAGTATTGTCCAATGATATTCGATTCGATGGGTCTTCGATTGATGGCTTTGTGCGTTTAGAAGAAAGTGACATGGTATTATATCCTGACTTCTCAACTTGGGCAGTTTTACCTTGGTCAGATTCTCAAGGAGGCAAAATTGGTAGTTTAACCTGTTCAGTTCATACAACTGATGGTGAGCCATTTGCAGGGGATCCTAGAAATAATCTGAAACGGGTACTTGCAGAGATGAAAGACATGGGCTTTTCTGATTTTGATATCGGTTTTGAAGCAGAATTTCATTTACTTAAACTTGATAGTAATAATGATTGGACTACTCAAGTGCCAGATCATGATTCGTATTTTGATATGAATTCAGACGATGAGAGTGCTAGATGTCGACGTGATATTGTTGAAACATTGGAAAGTATTGGTTTCGAGGTTGAAGCAGCCCACCATGAAGTTGGCGACGGTCAGCAAGAGATTGATTTTCGGTTTGATGATGCGTTGACTACAGCGGATCGAGTACAAACTTTTAAAATGGTGGTGCGGGAAGTTGCTAGAAAGCACAACTTGTTTGCTACCTTTATGGCTAAGCCATTGCAAAATCAACCGGGTAATGGGATGCATACGAATATGTCGTTATTCAAAAATGGAAAGAATGCTTTTTATAGTAAGGATAATGAATATCACCTTTCTGATACTGCGCTCTACTTTTTAAATGGTATTTTGTCTCATGCACGGGCAATTACTGCAGTAGCTAATCCAACAGTCAATTCATATAAACGGTTAATTCCTGGCTATGAAGCACCTGTGTACATTTCATGGGCTGCTAAGAACCGCTCACCGCTAGTCCGGATTCCTTCGGCAGAAGAAGTAAATACACGTTTAGAGATGCGGTCTGCTGACCCAACAGCTAATCCATATTTACTGCTTGCTGCTTGCTTAACTGCTGGTTTAGATGGAATAAAACAGCAACAACAGCCAATGGCTCCTATCACTTCCAATGTCTTCAATATGAGTGAAGAAGAGCGTGAAGCTAAAGGAATTAAGCCATTGCCATCAACGTTACATAATGCAATTACTGCATTTAAAGCTGATAAATTAATTCAAAGTGCCCTTGGCAGTCGTCTTTCGAAGAGTTTTATTAGTTCTAAAGAATTGGAATGGGCACAGTACACACAAACTGTTTCTGATTGGGAACGTCAACGTTATATGGAATACTAGATAGTAATGAAACTTCTTAACAACATTATCCACGAGTTCATAATTTTATGAGTTCGTGGATTTTTTGTATATATTATTTTCTATGAGTTGCTTAAGAAAGCGCTATATTGAGAAAATATCTAGCAAGTGCCTGCTTTTTTTTATGAACCACTTCAAAATTTATTTTTTCTAAATTTAAGTAGCTTAAAATCAATAAGCGCTTTATTCATTATTACTCCGGTATTTATAAGTTAGCTACTTAAGTAACAACTAGACTATTTAAATTTATACCAATTTTAAATAAGTGGATTTTTTTAAAAAAATCTGGTGTTTATTTAATTATCATGTTCCTATTTTGTGATGTTATGAATAAAATTACGGCAAAGTTTTTAGTTGATTAGTTATTAAAACTAAAATATAGAAAATTTATTTCACAATTTATTAGCATAGTTGAAAAACAATATTGTCAAAAATCGGTAAGTTAAAGTCTTGATATTTTAATAAGTATAGTTGAAAGGCCGCCTTTGATTGACATTTATTCATTAAAAAAAGACATATATATGAAAACGCAATCAAAAAAATGGTTATTTTTATTTGTGATTTTAAAATAACTTTCTGATGCTTAAACTTAATAAATTTACTTTTTTCAAATAAAATTTGTTATTTTAATATATCTATGCTAGAATAGCATTAATCTAAATTCCTTTAAATGCAACAATGTAGCCGATTAAAAAAGCAGTTTTTTGTCTAATTATTTAAATTAGCAAATATTGATGTTATTATATCTTTTAAAGCATAATTGATAATATGGATTAACGGATTTTGCTAAAATTTATAAATGTTATTTTTATTGGGTATAAATAACAAAAAATATGTTGTGTTAGGTGAAACTTATACCAATTTTTTTGCCTAATTTTATTGACATATTTGAATAATTTGATTACGATAGTTATGTAATTCATATAGTTATGCGATATAGCTAAGAAAGAGAGGAATTATGTTAGGAAAAAATAATTTTGATGAAAGGTTACGGCAAATAGAGAATCAATCTAAAAAAGATCGTTTCTCTATTCGTAAGTTAACCGTAGGTGCTGCTTCAGTATTGATCGGCTTGAGCTTTGTTGGTGCAAATGCACAAACAGCTAAAGCTGATACTGTTGCTCCTGATGCTCAATCAACTGAAGAAGTTTCAGCTTCAACTGAAACAACTCCAGCAGAAAATGAAGCAAACGAAAAAGCAGCTTCTAGTGCCACCAACACTGAAGCTGCTTCAAGCAAAGCTAAGGATAATTCAAAAACCGACTTGTCTTCATACAAAGGTTTGAAATCATTCTTAAAGGATGCTAATAGTAATAATGAGACAGAAAAAGACGAATCAACTGATTCAGCTGCTTCTGCAAATACTACTGTTACCAATGATAATACTTCTAAGCCTGAAGCACAAGCAGATGACCTTAGTAGCGCTACAGTTGCGGATGCTCAAAACTTCGTTCTTGCTTTAGGTAAGGGTGAAATTAAGACAGTTAATTTGGAATCTGATATTGATGTACCAAATGGTATTACCGATACTTGGATTAACAAGTTAGGTGAAATTGGTGTTCGTGGTGACAAGGTTATTAATGGTAATGGCCACACCTTGAAGCTAAACAACAACCAATTGAGTGGTAACATTATCAAGAGTGGTAGTGTACCAAGCATTACTTTCAATGACATTACTATTGAAGGTACCGGTAGTTACTTAACTAATATTCCAATTGTTAACAATTATCCATGGACCACTTTAGGTGATTTCAGTAACATTAACTTGCACAATGCACACACTAAGAATATTACTTTTGGTGGTGGCTTTGATGCTCCATTAATCGCTGCTAACATCAATATTTCTGGTGACACTACTATTGATTACCTTGGCAACGACAAAGGTAGCAGAGGTGCAACCTTGTTTGATGGTAATGTTAATGTAGCCAATGGCTCTAAAGTTACCATTAACGCTAAGAATCTTGTTCAAGTATTTAATGGTGAAGCCTTAAATTCAATTGAAAGTTTAATTCCAAACTTAAGCAATGTTCTTAGCCAGCTTAAGGATAATGGTTTAATTGATGGTATCACTAATACAATTGGTGATTTGAGACTTGGTTCAAGATTTGTTATTGGTGACAAGGCTAATGTTAATGTTAACATTGATTCAACTGTAACTCGTTTAGCTGATTCAGCAATTTTGAACATTGACGTTAACGATGGTGCAAGATTTAAGATGGTCGACAATGCACCCGCTGTTGATGCTAGCTTACTTGATGCAACTGCTAACTGGGTATACTTGACTGCTAACAATCCTGCTTCAGTTAAGATTGTAACTACCAATCCTAACTTAAGACGTCCAGCAATCAACTACTTAGGTACTTGCATCAATGGTAAGAATATTGGTATGGCTGATGTTGGTCAATCGAAGAACTGGGTCTTTGATGCTAAGAATGCTAACCTAATTTCAGCAACTTATATCCCATTCTTATCAGATGCAATTGATAGTATTGTTACTACTGTGTTCCCACAACTTAACATTGATGGTATGAACACCACACTGGATAATGATTACAAGACTCCAGTTGATAAGATTGCTACTAATGGTAATGCAAGCAAGACATTTGTTAACATGGGAACTGAAAAAGACTTGATGAAGTACTTCTCATTCTTGAACGGTCCACTTGTTGATGCAACCATGATTCCTGGTGGAATTGGTGACTTAATTGGTGATCCAATTAACAACTTACTTGGCATTAATGCAGTTCCTGGTTTGCAATTTGGTACTGACTTAGATGATGTCTTGGTTAAGACTGGTGCTGGTCGTTTCGACGTTTCAGCTAAGCCTCAAGATGCCGTTAGTGCTGATTCACTTGGTTCAGCAGAAGACATTCTTTCAGCTTACGATAGTTCAACTAAGACCACTCGTTCAGTTGCTAACTTGAAGAAGACCAAGACTATTACCGATGCATCATGGATGATCGATAAAGCCATGACTAAAGATGGTTCTTTGATTGACGGTGGTGTTATCGCAAGTAACACTGGTAAACTTAATAAAGCTGCTGGTAATGCTACAGCTGACGAATTAGGTAACGCAGTTATTCAAGTAACTTATACTGATGGTACTGTTGACTATGTTCCAGTATTGGTTAAGGTAGTTGCAGATCCAGTTAAACCAGATAAGCCAACTGATGAAACTAAACCTGCCGACAAGCCTACAGACAACACCAACAATGGTGGTTCAGTAGCACCTGCTCCAGCACCAGCACCAGCACCAGCTCCTTCAACTCCAGCAACTGACAATAACAGCGATGCTGATAAGGATAAAGATAGTCAAAAGGCAACTGAAAAGACCTTAGGTCACGATGCTTATGTTTATGATGAAACTGGTACTCGTACTACTAAGAAGTACAAGGCTGGTGCAACTCTTGATACTTATGGCACCAAGAACATTGATGGACGTAAATATTATGACCTTGGAGACAACAAATACATTGTTGCTTCAAACATTGATGGTAAGAAGAGAAAGCTTAAGAAGAACGCTTACGTTTACAAGAAGAACGGCAAACGGGCTAATAAGAAGACTCTGAAGAAGAACAAGTATGTTACTACATATGGTGGTCCTTCTACTATTAAGGGTAAGAAGTACTACACTATCGGTGGTAACAAGTACGTTAAAAAGGCAAACTTTCGTAAATAACTAATACTTATAACTCTTTCTATATTATTAAAATAGCACACACACACGAAAAGAACGTTTGAAAATTTCAAACGTTCTTTTTATATGCACTTGTAAAACTGTAATCCATTTGTTATGATTCTGTTTACTTTACGTTATTTTTTATTTAAACGGTTTAATTTTTTATGGAAGGGATATAGCCATGATTAGAAAAAATAAAAGCCGAAAACAACCGCTTTCAGTCACAAAAAAGAAACAAAGCTTTGCCATTCGGAAGTTGGCAATTGGCGCGGCTTCTGTGTGTTTGGGAAGTTATTTTATTACTACACAAATTACCGCAACGCAAGTTAAAGCAGATACTGTGTCTGAGACGCAGCAAGTTACTGATTCTAAGTCTAAGCAGCCTAATTTAGCAACTTTTCAAGGTTTAAGTGAGTTTGTCAAAGCAGATACTGATAACAATTCTAAGTCAACTACTAGAGCTAACGAGCATCAAGAGCATCCAGAGATTATGCAGGAACTACAGCCGGTGGAATCAAGTCAAGACATCAATTCATCACCTAATGCTCAAAGTTCAAAGACTGTCGTTACTTCTAATACTGTATCAAATAAGCCAGCATTACTAACACAAGTTCAAAGTGCATTTACTGATGTAGAAGAAGTAGTAACTGCTCCAGATTATGCAGATAGGATTGATCTTAAGACTCAAGAGAAAGTTGCGGATTGGTATAACTTTGCTGCAGACAATCTGCGTGGCGTGCTTAATGATCCTGATCAATACACTGAAACAGATATTCAAAAGCTATTAGAGCAAGATGGCGATATTCGAGAGTATGCTAAATGGCTTAAAGCAGAATATAATGCTCCTTCGCAGCTAGCTGTAGATAATTGGTCAGATTTTTTATTAGGTATTGCAGCTCCTAGAGTGAAGACTATCGATTTATTGTGTGATCTTTATTCGCCAACAGAATTAGCTTCAGATACAGAAGTCAGAATTACCTTTTTAAATGATAAGGTAGTTAATGGTCATGGGCATAGCTTGATAATGCAGCAATGTTATTACTTTAGCAACGATTACCTAGTACCAAATGTGACAGTAACTTTTGAGCAAATGAGAGTTGTTAACGCGATTAATGACTTGGCAGCCAGGGAATATGCAATATTTAACTTTGATGCTGATGGTTATAATAGTGAAAGCGGTAAAGCCATCTACCCAACTCTTAAGCTAGATCAGGTAACTTTACAAGGTGACTTTAACGTTAATTCAGTTGGCATGCTTGCATTAAATAGTGTTAAGATTGATCATTCGTTGAATCGTCTTAAAGGACAGAGACAACTAATAATTACGGGTGACAATTATTTCGATTATTTCTTTGATTATAATAAACAGGATATTTGGTCATTAGAGAATAATCCATTAATCTCTGGTGGTGAAGAAGGTGTGAGCATTGCTAAACAGTTCTATTGTATGCTTTTGGCAGAAGATGCACGGCTTACTGCGACTTTTAATGCCATTAATATGCCTGAAGATTTGGATTATCGGCAAGGATTTGATTTTATTGGTGGCGGATTTATTGTCGGTAAAAATGCGCAACTGACACTTTCCGGTGATTACATTGCCAAACTACTACCTAGATACGATCAGGGAGTGTTTGTAGTCGGAGACAGTGCCAAGGTTGATATCCAGGCTGGTGAGCATTGTGGGAATGTCTTAGCGACTTCACCAATTGAAGCCCGGCAAGATTCAACTTTTGTAGCGGAACTTAATTCGATTCATTGTGATGAATATCCTGACAGTGCAACTCTATGGTCATTACACCCTATGAATCCCAAGCTTTTCAAGATTACTAGCAAGTCAACAATTACTTTTGCCTCATCTGATGGTTTGTATATTCATGGCGAAAAGATTGCATTGTCCGGTGATCATCAGCACAATTGGCTGATTAGTAAGCCGCGTGCAGCCACTAACCCTGATGGAACATTAGTTGATGAAGCAATGGATGATCGAATTAATGCAACAACTAGCTTGGCTTTTAATCAAACTGATTTTTCTGAGCTGAGTGCTAGTCAACAAGCTGATTATCTTAACGGTTTTGGTAATCCAATGGTACTTAACCAAGATCCGCTAGCAGAAATCAAACAGTTTTTACCAGCAAGTGATATTGCGACCCAGGGTAAAGCTTATACAAAAGATGGTCAGGTCGATCTTAATGGTGGTTATTTGCCATTTGGCAATGCAGGGTCATTATCATGGGGTGAAACTGATGCTAACGGTAATCACTTG
Organism: Lactobacillus sp. ESL0684; assembly: GCF_029392675.1. Taxonomy (NCBI): domain Bacteria; kingdom Bacillati; phylum Bacillota; class Bacilli; order Lactobacillales; family Lactobacillaceae; genus Lactobacillus; species Lactobacillus sp. ESL0684. The sequence goes on from NZ_CP113941.1 coordinate 660,979, forward strand.
CCAGGGTTCAGTGAATGGCAAAATCCTGATCATAAAATTTATAACTTGCGACTAGGAATGGATTATCAACAGATTCTAGAGCAGACTGATGCAGGTAATTACGATGTGCAGGCTGCTGCAGAAGTAGCGGCGGATGCCAAAAATATTAATTTAAGTCAGGTTATTTGGCAAATTAAAGATAAAAAATCTGCTAAAAATGTTTCCTTAACAGAGCTTATGAATACTAAAGATAGCTTTAGTCCAGATCAAAACGTGGTAGTCAACATCAACTTTCTACCTGGGAAGTCAATGAATGCAGCTGGAGAAGTTGAAGATCATGGTCTAGTTGGTGAAAATGGACAATTACTTAAATCCGCTCAAATGAATCCAACTGACTTAGGAAATGCAGTGATTAAGGTAGTCTATGGAGATGGCAGCTTTGATTTAGTGCCAATTCTAATTAAACAAGCTGCAAGTAATCAGCCTAGCGATACCAATCAGTCTGGTGCTAACATTACCGACAGTGTAGATAATGGTAACGTTCCTAATCAGGTAGGTGAAGCAAGTACTCCAGTTGCGGGTAATGACCATGAGACAAGTACTCCAGCTGAGACAGGTAATGTTGATAATGGTAAACCAGGAAATATTGATCAGGTTAATCCAGATCAAGGAAATATACCGACTGGCTCAGAAAATAATCAAATTTCAATAGTTGATGAAAATCATACTACTGAAATTGAGAATCAGCCTCAAGATAACCTTAATCTTGATCAAAATCCAAGTGCTAGTGCTGGAGAAGTTGAAGCAAGTACTCGCAAGCAACTGCATCACAATGCCTATTTGTATAACAAGCAAGGAAAGCGTATTACTAATTTAGTACTTAAATCAGGTTCTTGGGTGACGGTTTATGGAGTAGCCGTTATTAATCAGCGCAAATTTTACCGACTAGAACAAGATTTATATTTGGCAGCTGGTAATATTGATGCCCAAGTACGCAAGTTAAATCATAACGCTTATGTCTATGATCAAATTGGCGCTAGAGTTACATCAGAATGTAAGCTTAAAGGTTCTGAACTTGAGACGTATGGAGATCCAGTCAAGATTAAAGGACAGGATTATTTAATTATTGGTGATAATCGTTTGGTTAAAAGCAGCAATATTGCTAATGCACCAATTGCGCCAGAACGAGCAAAAGTTACTGGTTTAGTGCTTAATGGAGAACTAAAGCATAACGCTTATGTTTATGATGCACAGGGCAAGAGAACTAATCAGGTGATTTTGGCGATTGGTTCACAAATGTATGCGGCAATTGAAGAGACAATTAATGGTCGTAAATACTATGATTTTGGCAATAATCAACGATTATTAGCAGCTAATATTGATGGTAAACCAAGAAGTTTGACTCATAATGCCTATATCTATAATAGATATGGTCAGCGAATCGGTAAAAAGGTTCTTAAAAAGCAACAAAGGATTCAAACCTATGGTTCCCCAATCAAGATTAAGCAGCAAAGTTATTATGTAATTGGCGATAATCAATATCTTAGATGTAGCAATTTTAAATAAATAATAAAAAAGATCAAACATTTTAATTTGAAGTGTTTGGTCTTTTCATTTGCAAATATTTGCTTTGTTGAAAAAATTGGCAATTACGGAAAATAACTTGATCTCAGTAAAATAGCAAATGCTCTATTTGAACTGTTTCCCCCACAGCCAAGGGTCTTCATGCCAAGTTTTTAGAGTGTCATATTCAGCTGCAGTAATTTGCTTTTGATCTTTTTCTTCTTGCAATAATTCTGGATAAGATAGTAATGGATTAAAACTAACGTTAGCTTTTGCGAAGTTTTCACGTGCATCAGGTAAATAATAGGTGAAGATTGATGACACACCAATAACTTGGCCACCTTCTTTTTGGGTGGCCTTGACGGCATCTAAAACGGAACCACCAGTAGTAATTAAATCATCAATTAATACGATTTGGTCAGTTGGGCTAAAACGCCCTTCAATTTGTCGACCTTTGCCGTGGTCTTTAGGTTTTGGGCGAACATAAATCATCGGTAAACCAAGCTTAGCGGCTACTAAAGCTGCATGCGGTATGCCGGCTGTAGCTACGCCGCCAATGATACTCACATCAGGATAGTTAGTTTTAATTAGATCTGCTAAATCGCTAGCAATCCAAGCACGCAAGTCCGGATATGAGATGGTCAAGCGTAAATCGGTATAAATTGGTGACAGCATACCACTAGCATAAGTAAATGGCTTGGCAGGTGAAATAGTAATGATCTTTTCTTGAATTAATCTTTTTATAATTTGTGTCTGGTGCATCTTAATTGAACTCCTGTTTAATAGTTTGGTAAACATCTTGCGGATTAGCTGCTTGAGTGATAGGGCGCCCCACGACAATCGCACTCGCCCCAAGTTTACACGCTTTTTGCGGGGTAGTAACTCGCTTTTGATCATCCTGCGGATTTGACTTTAACCTAATACCAGGTGTAACACATAAAAATTCGCTACCAAGTTGCTGTCTGATAGCTGCTGTTTCTAGTGGTGAACAGATAACGCCGTCAGCACCAGCTTTTTTAGCCATTTTAGCTAGACTAATTACCTGTTCTTGCATGGGCAGCACGCAGTTTTGCTCGTTTTTCAAAATTGCTGGCGAAATCGACGTTAATTCAGTAACTGCTAAGAGTTTAGGAAGAGGTTTTCCGGCAGGACTGCCAGCTGCTAGACCGGAGCGGGCTGCCGCAATCATTTCACTGCCGCCTAATGCATGGACAGTTGTGCAGTAGATGCCTAGTTGTGCTAGTTGTTTGGCAGCATGATAGACGGTATTAGGAATATCATGTAATTTTAAATCTAGGAAGATTTGATAGCCTTGCTGAGATAACTCTGTTACTAAATTAGCGCCAACATGGTAAAACAATTCCATTCCAATCTTAAGGTAAGTTTGTTTAGGTGAGCCTAGCTTAGCTAATAAATCAGTAACTGCTTGTTTACTTGGTAAATCTAAGGCTACAAAAACTGCTTTTTCCATCAAAACCTCCATACAAAAAGTCTATTCTGGCACAGAGCGCGTCAAAATAGACTTTTTATATATTATAAGATAGTCAAAATCAACTTGCGGTCTCTCTGTACCGATTAAAGTTTACAATTGTTATGCTACCATCATTGCTTAGCAAAGACAACTATTTTCGAAAAATAATTTAGTAAATTAACTTTGCTTTTTAACTTATTGCTATAATTAGATTGATAGTTAAGCTGTGGAAGGAGTTTAAAAATTTTGGCTAGAAAAAGAAGAAAACATTTATTAATTGGGATAATTGCTTGCTTATGTTTATTAGTTTCCGGATGGTTTAGTTTCGGTCCTGGGATTGCTAACAACAATTCACGTGAAGTCACAATTGGCGTAGTTGGTCAAAGTAAGGCTGAAGCAGCTATTTGGCACAAAGTTGATCAAAAGGCACAGCGGGATTATGGAATAAAAGTAAAAACTAAGGTTTTTACTGACTATAATCAACCTAATAAGGCTTTGAAAAACGGCGATATCGATTTGAATGCTATTCAGACCACAACTTTTATGCATACTTGGTCTAAAGCAAATCATACTAAGATTGTTTCACTGGGGCAGACTTATATTGCACCAATTAGACTTTACTCAAAAAAGTATCATAAATTAAATCAATTACCTCAAGGAGCAACAATTGCAATTCCGAGCGATGCAGCTACAGAATCTCGGGCACTCTATGTTTTAAAAAACGCTGGGTTAATCAAGTTAAGGCCATCTCATAAATTGAAAACGATAGCTGATATTATACAGAATCGACAAAATTTAAAAATTAAAGAAGTTAGTGATGAGCAATGTGCTCGCATTATCGATTCTGTTTCTGCAGTGATTGTTAATAATGATTTTGCAATCCCTGCAGGCCTAGGACCAAAAGAAACGATTTATACTGAGCCTATAAATCATGATTCAGCAGGTGCAATTAATAATATTTGCGCCCGTGCTGATCAAAAGGATAATTCGGATTATGCCAAAGTAGTTAAATGCTATCAAACAGCTGAAACTAAGCGCTTGTATCGCAAATACTATGGTGATATGCAACAAGCCGTTTGGGATGTAAAGCTAAACTAAGTAATTCCAAGTTTTAACTTGGCAAAATTAAAAAAACGTGTAAAATTAACTGCAAAATAATGGTAATGTCTGTGAGCATTAATTTTGGAGGAAAAATGACTAAAATAAGTGTAAGTTTACCGGGACTTAATTTAAAAAATCCAGTTATGCCAGCAAGTGGCACTTTTGGTTTTGGCGATGTTGCTGCCGCTAAAAAATTTGACTTGAATGAATTAGGAGCAGTAGTGCTTAAGACGGCTACACTAAAATCGCGTCTAGGCAATCCGCAGCCGCAAGTTGCTGTTTTGGGCACTGGTGGGGTATTAAATTCAGTTGGGCTAACTAATCCGGGAGCAAAAGTGGTGGCTCAAGAAAAGCTCCCAACTTTGCGTGAACAATATCCTGATTTACCGATTATTGCTAGTGTAGGTGGCGGTGATAAAGCAGAATATGTTGCTGTCGCGCAAATACTGGCAAGTAGTCAGCCTAACGCTCTAGAAATCAATTTTTCTTGTCCCAATGTAGCACGTGGCGGAATGACAATTGGGGTGCAGCCAGAATTAGTTGAATCAATTACGGCAGCTATTAAGCAAAGTGTTGATTTACCAGTTTATGTTAAGTTAACTCCTAATGTGACAGATATTACGATAATTGCACAAGCAGCTGCAGCTGGCGGTGCCGATGGTTTATCGTTAATTAATACGGTAATGGGGCTAGAGATCAATCTTAAATCGCGTAAACCAGTCCTTGGCAATAATGTTGGCGGTCTCTCAGGCAGTGGCATTAAGCCACTAGCTCTCTATCAAGTGCAACGTGTTCGCAAAGTGACGGATTTACCGATTATTGGCATGGGCGGCATTACTACTGCTCAAGATGTGGCAGAATTTATGCTGGCTGGAGCTAACGCGGTGGCTGTTGGCAGTGCTCATTTCAATGATCCACTAGCTTGCGTTCATATTATTCAGGAGCTGCCGCAAGTTCTGGCGGATTTGGGAGTTAGCGATATTAATGATTTAGTTGGACAAGTTAGTTTTAATTAGTTAAGACTAGCAGTTTCAGTTGACAATTTAGCTGTTTGCACGTATATTGAATGAAATGTCCTTTAAAATAGTCCTGTGAGGCTAGTAAGGTGAACAAGTATGATACTTTTCCCCTACAAAACACTTAGTCTCAAGTTGGCTGGGTGTTTTTTCATGGACGTAAAAGATAATTTAGGAGAAAAGTTAAGATGGCAAAAGAAATTTGGGATGCGTTAGCGATGAAGCGGGCGTTAACTAGAATTACCTATGAAATTATTGAACGCAATAAAGGAACTGAAAATTTGGTATTAGTCGGGATTAAGACTCGCGGTGTTTATTTAGCGCAACGTATTCATAACAGAATTCAGCAGCTAGAGGGTGTTGATGTACCGCTAGGCCAACTTGATATTACGCTTTACCGTGATGATCGCCATGATGCTTCTTTAAAGCAAGATCCAATCGTTAATTCGGAAGCGGTTGGTGTTGATATTGCTGATCAGCATGTAGTCCTAGTTGATGATGTTATTTATACCGGACGTACGGTTCGTGCAGCTATGGATGCGCTCATGGATTTAGGACGTCCAAGTTCAATTGCTGTGGCTGCTTTGGTAGATCGGGGACATCGTGAGCTGCCAATTAGAGCAGATTTTGTTGGTAAAAATATTCCTACCTCAATGAGTGAACAAGTAGCGGTTAAGGTGACGGAAATTGATAATCAGGATAGTGTTGAACTAAAGACATTACCAAAATAAAAAAGATACAGTTAAATTCAACCATTTAATTGGCTCCAGTGAGGGTCAGAAGGGTTTGAGTTCTTTTGTAATATGCTGAGTATTGCATGGTTAAGAACCCTTTTGTTAAGTCTGGAGCAGGTTAGATGCTTCAGATTTATTTTTTTACAAAAAAGGATTCACTTATGAAAAATAAAAATATAGTTGCTTTACCACATTTTGTTAGTGTAGAAGATTTAAGTACAACTAAGGTGCAGGCATTAATTGATCGCGCAGAATATTTTAAAGCCGGTGGCACTTCTCCTAAATTAACTGAGCCAGTTTATGTTACCAATATGTTTTTTGAAAATTCTAGTAGAACACATACTAGTTTTGAAATGGCTGAAACTAAACTTGGTTTAACTGCTATTCCATTTGATCCAGCCCATAGTTCAATTAAAAAAGGTGAAACTTTGTATGATACTGCCTTAACTATGGCGGCTTTAGGAATTAACTTAGCAGTTATTCGGCATCCTGAAAATGAATATTATGAAAAATTGATTAATCCGGCTGCTACTGAACATCTTAATTTAGGCATTATTAATGGTGGCGACGGCAGTGGTCAGCATCCGTCACAATGTCTGCTAGATATGATGACGATTCATGAACATTTCGGTCATTTTGCAGGGTTGAAAGTAGCGATTGTTGGTGATATCACTAATTCGCGAGTTGCCAAAAGTAATATGGTGTTATTGACTAAACTAGGTGCGCAAGTTTATTTTTCAGGTCCAGAGTATTGGTATGATCAGGAATTTGACCAATACGGTCAGTACTGCGCAATTGATGAGTTAGTTGATAAGGTCGACGTTATGATGTTGTTGCGAGTACAACACGAACGTCACGCTGACGATCCCAACGAAGCTGAGTTTGATAAGGTAAAATATCATGAACAATATGGGATTAATGTTAAGCGCTATGCTGCACTTAAAGACAATGCCATTATTATGCATCCAGGTCCAATTAATCGTGGTGTGGAATTAGCTAGTGAATTAGTCGAAGCTCCTAAGAGCATGTTCGTACGTCAAATGGAAAATGGCGTTTTCATGCGGATGGCGATGATTGAGGCAGTCATGCGTGGACGCGGATTGGGAGGCCTGTAAAATGACGACAGTCATCAAAAATGGGCAACTGTACTTAGCTGGACACATTGTTAACGGTGATTTATTACTAGAAAATGGCAAAATTGCTGCAATCGGTAAAGACCTTACGGCTGAACAAGTAATCGACGCAACTGACAAACTAGTAACTCCTGGATTAATCGATCTGCATGTTCACTACCGCGATCCTGGTCAAACCGAAAAAGAAAATGTGCGAACTGGTTCACTTGCAGCAGCTCACGGTGGTTTTACGACCGTCGGGGCCATGCCGAATGTAGTGCCAGTTCCTAATACTCCAGAACTACTTCAGCAAATGGTAGCCAATAATCACCAAAATGGCTTAGTGCATATTTTACAATATGGACCGATTACCGTTAATGAAACGGGTGACCAATTACCAGACTATGCAGGTCTAAAGATGGCAGGTGCTTTTGCCTTAAGTAACGATGGTAAGGGGGTCCAAAATGCTCAAACCATGTATTTGGCTATGCAACAAGCGCGCGTGCAGAACTTAATTATCGCTCAGCATGCGCAAGATGATGCGCTATTCAATCTGGGAGTAATCAATGCCGGAGCTAAGGCGCAAGAATTCTCAGTGCGACCAATTAGTGAACTCGCTGAGACTACCCAGATTGCCCGTGATTTGCTATTAGCGCAAAAAACTGGCGTGCATTATCATGTTTGTCATGTTTCCACTAAAACCAGTGTGGAATTGATTCGGCAAGCTAAGCAAAGTGGAATTAACGTAACTTGTGAGGTAACGCCACACCATTTATTGCTAAACGAGACAGACATAATGCGGGATGACAGTAATTATAAGATGAACCCACCATTGCGCTCACAAGCAGATCAAGCTGCTTTGATTAATGGCTTAAAAGACGGCACCATTGATATGATAGCGACCGACCACGCCCCCCACACTGCTCAAGATAAAGCAGGCGGCTTTAAACGAGCTGCTTTTGGCATTACTGGTAGCGAAGCAGCCTTTAGTCAGTTGTACACGCATTTAGTTAAACCAGGGATTTTATCTTTGTTCCAGTTAATTGACTTATTCACGAATAAACCTGCACAGGCGTTTAATTTACCACATGCAGGCACGATCGAAATAGGTGAACCAGCTGATTTGGCCATTTTTGATTTAAAGCATAGCTCAAAGTTACAGGTAGAAGATTATCTGTCTAAAGGACGTAATACGCCATTTACTGGTGACCAAGTCTTTGGACAAACCGCTATGACACTAGTTGATGGCAAAATCGTTTATCAGAGGAAGGGAAACTAGATGCGTTATTTAATTTTAGAAGACGGCAGTATCTATGCTGGTGAAGGTTTTGGTAGTCAAAGGCAAACTAATGGCGAGGTAGTTTTTACTACGGGGATGACTGGTTATCAAGAAGCGATTACTGACCAATCCTATGCTGGACAAATTTTGGTATTTACGAATCCATTAATTGGTAATTATGGCATTACGCTAGCCGATTATGAGTCACTTGAGCCGGGAATTGCAGGTGTTATCTGTCATCAGGTCGCGCGCCAGCCTGATAATTGGCGAATGCAAACTAGTTTTCCAGAGTTTTTAACTAGTTTGGATATTCCTGGTATCCAAGGCATCGATACTAGAGCGTTGGTCAAAAAACTCCGGGTTCATGGCACTATGCGGGGACAAATTGCTGATTCAAGCGCGCAGGCAGCTGCAATTGCTGAAAAGTTAACGAACAGTAATCCAGTACGAAAAATTGTTGAGCAGGTTTCCACTACCAAGGCCTATCCTGTTCCTGGTTCAAAGCGCAATGTCGTTGTGGTCGATTTTGGTTTAAAGAATAGTATCTTGCGTGAGCTTGCACAACGTGATTGTAACTGTATCGTTGTGCCTTATACTACTTCTGCTGCCAAAATCTTAGCATTGCATCCTGATGGGGTCTTGCTGTCAAATGGCCCGGGCGATCCGCAGGAAATGTTGTCGGCTTGTGAAATGGTTCGTGAAGTTGAAAAAAAGATACCGCTAATGGGAATTTGTATGGGACATCAGGTTTTTGCTTTAGCCAATGGTGCACAGACTTATAAAATGAAATTTGGGCATCGTGGTTTTAATCATCCAGTAAGAGAAATTGCTACGAAGAATATTGGTTTTACTTCGCAAAATCATGGTTATGCAGTACAAGCAGATTCAATTGATCCTAGTCGGCTGCGTGTGACACATGTTGAAGTTAATGATGGCACGATTGAAGGCTTGCAACATAAGCAATACCCAGCTTTCTCCGTGCAGTTTCACCCAGATAGTACTCCGGGACCGCATGATGAAGTTGGACTGTTTGATTATTTTATGCAAATGATTGACCAAGAAAGGAATCAGACTAATGCCTAAAAGAACAGATATTCACAAAATTATGGTGATTGGCTCTGGACCAATTATTATTGGTCAAGCAGCCGAATTTGATTATTCGGGAACTCAAGCGTGCTTAGCATTGCGGGAAGAGGGGTATGAAGTTGTCTTAGTTAATTCTAATCCCGCAACCATTATGACAGATCGTGAGATTGCTGATAAAGTCTATCTAGAACCATTGACGGTTGATGCCGTTTCGCGAATTATTCATCAAGAATATCCAGATGCTATTTTACCAACTTTAGGGGGACAAGTTGGACTTAATATGGCATTATCATTAGCTGAAACTGGTATTTTGGACGAATTAAATATTGAACTTTTAGGAACCAAACTAGCTTCGATTGAGCAAGCTGAAGACCGGGAAAAATTCAAGCAACTTTGCCAATCCTTGGGCGAACCAGTCCCTGCATCTAAAAGTGTCAAGACGGTTACTGATGCTTTAGATTTTGGTGAAGAAATTGGCTATCCGATTATTGTACGGCCAGCCTTTACCATGGGTGGTACCGGCGGCGGTATCTGCAATAATCGCGATGAACTGACGCAAATAGTTAAGAATGGATTAGAACTTTCACCAGTCACCGAATGTTTAATTGAACGTTCGATTGCAGGTTATAAAGAGATTGAATTTGAAGTGATGCGTGATAGTAGCGATAACGCCATGATTGTCTGTTGTATGGAAAACTTTGATCCAGTGGGGATTCATACAGGTGACTCAATTGTGTTTTCGCCATCACAAACCTTGTCGGATAAGGAATATCAGATGTTACGTGATTGCTCATTGCGGCTAATCCGGGCTTTAAAAATCGAAGGTGGTTGCAATGTCCAACTAGCATTAGATCCTAATAGTTTTAATTATGATGTGATTGAAGTTAATCCGCGGGTATCACGTTCGTCAGCGTTAGCCTCAAAAGCTACGGGTTATCCAATTGCCAAAATGGCAGCTAAAATTGCCGTTGGTCTTACTTTAGATGAAATTAAAAATCCGGTTACTGGAACAACCTTTGCGGAGTTTGAACCAGCTCTAGATTACGTAGTCTGCAAAATTCCGCGCTGGCCGTTTGATAAGTTTACTCAGGCTGATCGGCAACTTAGTACGCAGATGAAGGCGACCGGAGAAGTCATGGCAATTGGTCGCAGCGCTGAAGAAGCCTTGCAAAAGGCGGTTCGTTCGCTTGAAATTGACGAAAAGGATTTATACTCGCCTACTGCTCATCAAGCAAGTGATGAAGCATTAACTAAAAAGTTAGTTAAGGTTGAAGACGATCGACTATTTTATTTGGCAGAAGCGTTTCGCCGTGGCTATTCACTGGCTGAATTACATGAATTAACCAAAATTAATTTTTATTTTCTAGATATTGTGCAGCATTTGGTTGAATTAGAACAAGAAATTGCTAGTCATCCACAGGATGTAGCTACTTTAACGACTGCCAAAAGGTATGGTTTTAGTGACCAGACGATTGCAAATTTATGGCACGAAAAGCCTGATCAAGTGCGGCAACTGCGCTATGATAATAAATTGTTGCCAGTTTATAAATTGGTGGATACCTGCGCGGCTGAATTTGCTTCACAGACACCGTATTTTTATTCGACTTATGATTTTGAAAATGAAAGTCACCAATCAGACAAAAAATCAGTGCTTGTAGTTGGCTCTGGACCAATCAGAATTGGTCAAGGAGTTGAATTTGATTATGCTACGGTTCACTGTGTCAAAGCCTTGCAAAGCTTAGGCTATGAAGCAATTGTTATCAATTCTAACCCGGAAACAGTTTCAACGGATTTTTCGATTTCTGATAAATTATATTTTGAACCGTTAACGCTTGAAGATGTCTTGAATGTCTGCGATCTTGAACAACCGGTGGGAGTAATTATTCAATTCGGTGGGCAAACTGCAATTAATTTAGCAGCTGGACTTGAGCAGCATGGTGTTAAAATTCTAGGTACTAGTTTGCAGGATCTTGACCGTGCCGAAGATCGAGAACTGTTTGACAATGCAGTTAAAGACTTAAACTTAAAGCAGCCCCAAGGTATTACTGCTACAACACATGCCCAAGTACTGCAGGCAGCAGAGCAATTAGGCTATCCAGTTTTGGTACGGCCGAGCTATGTTTTAGGTGGCAAGGCAATGGAAATTGTCTATAACCAGACAGAACTTGAGGACTATTTGAATCAACATGCTGATATTGCTAGCAGCCATCCGATTTTGGTAGACGATTATCTTGATGGTCGTGAATGCGATGTGGATGCAATTTGTGACGGAGAGCGCGTTTTAATTCCGGGAATCATGGAACACATTGAGCACGCAGGAGTGCATTCGGGTGATTCGATGGCGGTTTACCCAGCGCAGACTTTTACTCCTGAAATTAAGCAAAAAATTGCACAGATAACTAAGCAGCTGGCCTTAAAACTTAATTGCCGCGGCATCATGAATTTGCAGCTAATTGAACGAGACGGTGAAATCTATATTATCGAGGTTAATCCGCGAGCCAGTCGCACCGTACCATTTTTAAGTAAAATTACTGATATTGAAATGGCACAGGTGGCAACACGGGTAATTATGGGACAAAGTTTGGCACAGCAGGGTTATGCCGATGGGCTGGCTGCTGAACCAAAAATGATTAGTGTGAAAGCACCAGTCTTTTCCTTTAGCAAGTTAGCCGATGTGGATAGCTATCTAGGACCCGAGATGAAGTCAACAGGCGAAGTTATGGGGAGTGATATTAGTTTTCCAAAGGCTTTGTATAAGGCCTTTGCTGGTGCTAACATGGTGATTCCAGATAACGGTAATGTGCTGTTAACCATTGAGGATCGTGATAAGGAAGCGATTTTGCCAATTGCCCAAAAATTCGCGCAAATTGGGTATCGGTTGTTTGCGACAAAGGGAACGGCGGCTTTTCTAGAAAATAACGGCTTGCAGGTTAGTGTGGTAAATAAGTTGGGTGAAAATGACCAACACAACGTTGCGACATCGTTAAAGAATGGGCAGTTTGATTTGGTAATTAATACCATGGGTCATGATGTCGCTAAAAATTCGGATGGCTTCATCATTCGTCAAGTGGCAATCCAGCAAAATGTACCACTAATTACTAGTTTGGATACGGCTCAAGCACTACTTACAGCACTGGAAAATCGCTCGTTTTCAACTACTAGTTTATAAACTATCTTATAAAATTAAAAAAGCTCAGATGCATTTGGTACTTCTGAGCTTTTTAGCTTTACGATTTTTCTTTTTGGATGGTTAAATAGTCAATTATATGTTCATCGATTAAGGCATGAAATTCTTGAAAGTCACTAGTTGTTAACTCTGTTAGCTGGGCTTCCATTTCTGTCTTTACTTGCAAATACTTTAATTTTTTACTGTCCCTGTTTTCAAAGAAACTAATCATCTTTTTAGAGTAAGCGTCTGCTATAAATACTGGTCTTTGGAAGATATAGAGTAAAATCACATCAGCAGTTTCGTTGCCAATTCCCTTAATTTTTAACAGCTCATTGCGTAAGTCACGAGTAGGAATAGTAGTTGAGACTACCTTAGAATTGACATTGAACCTATTAAAATATTGTAAGGCTGCATGAATTGTTTCCGATTTAGCATGGTAAAATCCACTGGGAATAATCAATTCTTTGATTTCTGCGCTATCTAGCTTAGCTAAAAGCTGAGGTTCGAAATTGGTTGCTGATCGCAGATTTTGCAATGACTTTTCGGCATTTAGCCAGTTGGTATTTTGAACAAGAATAGCTCCAATTAATGTTTCCAGTACAGAATCTGAGGGCCACCAGTTTTGCGGACCATAGATGTTAAGCATGTCATGATAGACATCAAGATAATTCATAACGTTTCCTTAAAAAATTTATAAAATTAGTTTTATTTAAATGTAATCGATTTCCAGCCTTAACGTCAAGCTATTTTTGATAAAATGACTAACTAAAAAGCAGCTATGCACAAACTAGCTGCTTTTTGGGTGAATTAATTTACTTTTGGCTAAATTTAATCTCTGTATTAGCCAAGTCGATAGTATAGTCTTCTGCTGCAAGTGGGCGTTTGGTCATGCCCTGATCCGTGGAATAGATGATGAGGCAGAGCTTAGCGCCAACTGGCAGAGTGTAATAGGTTGGCTGCAGTTTAAAGCTTAAGTCGTAAAATTTTCCGGCTTCAATTGGAGTTGGCTTTTGCAGATCAGAATAATTTTGCAAATTGATATGTGCCTTAGTGATTAACTTAGCTGGGGTTGCTTTAGTCGGTACAAATTCTTGCAATGTATCGGTGCCAAAACGGTAGGCTAGTTCTTGACCGCCAGACATCAAAGCCTTAGGTGTAGCAGTTAAACGTTGACGCTCACCAAGTTCTACCAAAGCAACCGAAAGCTGACCGGTTGTTTTGCTGGCAGAAACACGTAACTTAACTTCAGGCCTGCCGACAAGCGTAACGGGATGGATAAATTCATCACTAACAAAGCGTAAGCTAGCTTTAGCCCATTTTGGTTCACCCGCTATAAATTGATTTTGCCATTCTGATTCAGATATTTTGGCAGCTTTAAATTCGCTACCTCCTAGATCAGTGAAAGTTAGTTGCTGCTTGCCATTACCATCTTTTTGCAATGTTCCGTCATTAGTGGGGTAATAGGTTACAGGTTGACCAATTTCATCGCTCCAATCATTTTCAGCGTGCCATTGATCAGCTTGCAGATTGTCTTGCACTAGCACGGTTGACCACTGCTCATCTGTATGATTATCAACTTCCAGCAATTCATGAACGAGCCAGAGATTCATTAAATCAGTAAAATCGATTGAAACCAAGTTATTCATATTATAATGCGGTCCTTGATGTAAGAAAAGATGATGCTCAATTGGTAATTGCTTGACCTTTTGCCACACTTTGTAAACATTCTTTGGTTTGACATTCCAATCATTCAAACCATGGACACTAATCCAAGAACACTTGATTTGATCGGTGTGGTGACGGTAGTTGCGAGCTTCCCAAAAATCTGAATATTGTCCGGTTACTCGATCTTCTTTAGTCAAAAGCGTCTTTTGCATTTCATCATAGCGTGGCTTAATTTTAAGATAGTCGCCTGCATCCCAAAGGTTAGATTGGCAGGTTTCGGCTAACAAGTCTAGGTCTTCTCCTTGACAGGCTTCGGGAGCAATAACTAAGCCATGCTCACGATAGTAATCATACCAAGAAGAGATTGCAGCTTCAGAAATAACGGTTTTCAGACCTGCAACGCCAGTAGTTGCGACAGCAATCTGCAAGGTTCCTAGGTATGAACGACCAGTCATGCCAATGTTACCATTACACCAACTGGCTTTAGTTTCATATTTTTTAGTGCGGTCAGTATAGGCAATTCGGTCGCCATGAAGCCATTCGATAATTTCTTTGGCACTTTCAGTTTCTTCAGGTGAACCGGTAATGCGTAGGCCATCACTGCCCTTAGTACCGATACCGCCAGCAAATACACTAGCAAAGCCACGTGCCAGCATGTATTCGTTTAACGGATAAGAAGATTTACCAGTAGCTTGCTCAGTAGTTGGATAATTTTCATCTCCCGTTGGTTTGGCAGCAATTTGATTAGCGGGTTCATATTGTGGATTAGTCCAGGTGGTGGCGTCGCTTAAATTTTCATCAACGTTATGATTACGCTGTTCATTGCTAATGATTCCGCCAAAATATGGGCTGGCCGTGTATAACGCAGGCACAGGCATCCTGTTACTTTCGACAGGACGGAAAATGGTGGTTTGTAGTAGGTCGGGTTGCCCGTCATGGTCGGTGTCGAGGTCACTTTCAACGTAGACCACTTCCCGAATAACTTTATTAGTATCAAAAATTGGCAGGCTTTTACCATTAAATAAGATAAATTTGTTTTTAGGCCATGTTCCCAATTGCCGATAGAAGTAGCCTTTACCCGCCATGACATCAATTAATAACTGACCATTTTTGGTACGGGTATTTAATAAGCGGTAAAAAGCGCTGATTAATTCAGATTGATTAGTGATGTGGCAAACAACGGGTAATGCTTGCTTATTCATAAAGCGTATTGGATCGGCTAAATCGTAGTCGTAATCAACATGGTAGCCTAATAGTTGCAAAGCAACATTGTAAAATTGCTTGAGACTGATACTTTCAGGATTACTGGTGATGAATTCGGCTAATGACTGCTTGGAACTAACGGCAAATTCTTGCAGTTTTGCTAATCGCGCAGAATCGGCGGTTGGGTTGACTTCAGCTAAGGTATTAGCTACTAATTCGGCTAATAATTGTCCAAAGGATAAATTTTGGTAATTTTTAGGTAAAAAATTAATCGCTTGTAATTCTTGTAATTGGGTTTGGTAGTCAGTTTCGACATAGGCATATTGATTATACTTCATAATTCGCTCCTTTTTTATTTCCTATTGTACTAGTTATTTGAGCAAGAGAAAACGGGCCTTAGCCCGTTTTAGTGTTTTATAGCCAAGTTTCTGTGTAAACTTGCTCGTTAAAGCCGCAGGTAAGTTTATTACTACCGACAACTAATGGTCGTTTGATAAGTTTACCATTTTTCGACATTAAATCAGCTGCTTCATCAATCGACATCTCGGCAATTTTATCTTTTAATTGCATTTTGCGATAATCCATGCCGTGGGTATTGAAGAAATATCGTAAACCGCGGTCCTGATATTGCTTCATCCAACTAATTAACTCCTCTTTTTGAGGTGGCTGCTCGACTAAATCTTGAAATTCAAATTGGACACCGTGATCTTCTAGCCATTTTTGTGCGCTCCTGGAAGTAGAGCAACGTTTGTAACCGTAAAATTTAATCATTTTTCTGCCTTCTTTTTAAATTAATAGTTTAATTATAACAAAACCTGTTAGCAGTCTAAAACTTTAACGCTGTTGGTTGGGCTGACTAGTAAATTTGCTTGGAAGTAAGCTATACTAAGGTAAAATGAGTGATTAACAAGCTAATCTTGAAATGTGAGGAAGAGTAAACATGAAAATTGTAAATTTGGATAGCTATGCGCTAAATCCTGGCGATTTAGATTGGTCAGAATTAGAAAAAATTGGTAATTGCACTTTTTATGATCGAACACCGGTAGACGATGATCAAGAAATCTTGCGTAGAATAGGCAACGCTGAGATTGTGTTAACTAATAAAACGCCACTTGATGAAGCGGTGATTACGGCAGCTCCGCGTCTAAACTATATTGGCGTAACTGCTACTGGTTATAACGTGATTGATCTTAATGCCGCTAAAAAGGCTGGAGTAACAGTAACCAATGTGCCAACTTATGGTACTGAGGCAGTTGCTCAAGCAACTTTTGCTCTATTACTAGAAATAACCAATCAGGTAGGTTTGCATAATCAATTGGTGCATGATGGCAAGTGGTCCAGTAATCCTGACTTTACCTTTTGGGCTAAACCATTGATGGAACTTCAAGGGAAAACTCTAGGCCTAATTGGTTTTGGGGCAATTGCTCAAAAGGTGGCTGAAATAGGTCACGCATTTGGGATGAAAGTAATCTTTTATAATCATCGACCAAAAACTGTGCCAGCAGCATGGGTGGAGCAGGTAAGTCTAGCGCAATTATATGCGCAATCCGATGTTATTAGTCTGCATGTACCACAAACTACGCAGACAACTAATCTGATTGATGCAGCTGCAATTAAACAAATGAAAGCGGATGTAATCATTATTAATACTGCTCGTGGCGGATTAATTAATGAAGCCGATTTGGCGACAGCCCTAAATAATGGTCAAGTTGCAGCTGCAGCTGTTGATGTTGCTCAAACAGAACCAATTCCTGCTGAAAGTCCGCTGCTTTCAGCCAAAAATTGTTATTTAACACCGCATATTGCTTGGGCACCACAGGAAACACGAGAACGTTTACTGGCGATAGTCGTGGACAATTTAATTGCTTTTTTAAAGCATGAAAGATTAAACGTCATTGAGTAAGCTTCGCGGTTACTAGTTCAGTATTTTGGATTGCTATTGTTATCATTGAAAAAACGGCATAAAATGTGGTTATTAGATGTGGATTAAAGGAGCACGCGATGAAAACCAAAACTATTTATCAGAATTGTAATTTATTTGATGGTGAAACGAATCAACTTAAGCAGAATGCTTGGTTAGAAGTCGATGATGAAACGGGTAAGATTACTGCGCTTGGTACGGGGAAGGCGCCGCAAGCGGATAACTGGGTAGATCTTCAAGAGAAGTATGTAATGCCAGGTCTAATCAATTGTCACACTCACATGGTGATGGATCCAACTGATTCTCGGGGCGTGACCGATTTTAATGTGATTGAAACGACTGTTAATGCGGTAGATAACCTGCATACAATGCTAAAGTCTGGCGTTACCTACGTGCGTGAATGTGGCTCAACTTTTGACATTGATTTAACGATTGCTAGGATGATTGCTGAAGGAAAAATTACTAAGGTACCAGAGGTACTGCCTTCGGGACGGCCATATTCAATGAGCGGTGGTCATGGAGATATTCCCAACTTCGGTTATATTGTTGATTCTCCTGACGAAATGCGCAAGTCTGTGCGTCAAGGATTAGCACGTGGTGTCAAGGCTGTGAAAGTCATGGCTACTGGTGGAATTATGACTGAAAAAGATTCGATGGATGATCCACAATTAAGTGTTGACGAGATTCGTGTGGCTGTCCAAGAGGCTCATCACAAGGGACTAATTGTTGCAGCTCATGCAGAGGGAATTGCCGGAATTATGAATGCGCTAGAAGCAGGTGTTGATTCAATTGAACATGGCTACTATGTTAATGATGCAGCCATAGATTTGATGCTGAAAAATGGCACTTATTTAACGCCGACAATTATTGCTGCTTGGGCTTTTCCTGAATATGCGCAAGATATTGCTCCTGCCTGGGAGATGAATAAGGCAAAAACAGCTTTGGCTGATCTGCAAGTAAACATTGCCCATGCTCATGAACGTGGTGTTAAAATTTCACTTGGTACTGATGCTGGTACAACTTTTAATGGCTTTGACAAGACACCAGTTGAGCTCCAGCTTTTAGTTGATACTGGTTTTAGTAACTTTGAAGCTCTGCAAACTAGTGTTAATGCTGCTAAATTAATGAAAATTTCTGATGAATATGGCACCTTAGCTACTGGCAAATATGCCGATTTCTTAGTCCTAGATAAAAATCCTTTAACCGATATTAAGGCAGTTGCCCAAACTAATAAGGCAGTCTATAAGAAGGGCAAAAGGGAGTATTAATTTGAATTAAATATAGGAATACTGCAATCTTACAATATTCATAAATTCCACTATTTTTATCTTAAAAATAGGTTATAATAAGACTAAAAAATTAATTTATGTAGAAAGATGGGTAATTTCAATGGCAACTTTATATAAGAATTGCAACTTGTTTGATGCAGTTAATGAAAAGATTCAGGGAAATGCTTGGCTGCTGGTCGATGACCAAGGTATAATTACTAAAACTGGTACAGGTAAGACACCACAAGCTGAAAAAGTGGTTGATTTGCAAGGACAATATGTCATGCCGGGGTTGATTAACGCTCATACACATATCATGCTTGACCCAACGCTTAAGGTACAAGCAGATTCGACTGAAACAGCGGCTACGGTACAAGCATTGCATAATTTACGTACGTTACTTAAATCGGGTGTCACGGCTATTCGCGACTGTGGTGCCGTATTTGATGTTGATATTCAGTTAATGAAGTTAATGCAACAAGGACTCGTTGATGGTCCAGAAATCGTACCGTCGGGTAGACCAATGTCGATTGTGGGCGGTCATGGTGATTTCACCGTTGGTCAAGATCATGATCAAAATTGGGGTCACTTAGTTAATTCCAAGGCAGAAATGCGGCAGGCTGTGCGTGAAGAGTTCAAGCATGGTGCAAAGAATATCAAGGTTATGGCTACTGGCGGAGTGATGTCACCAACTGACCGAGTAGATGATACGGAGCTAAGCTTGGAAGAATTGCAAACTGCTGTTAGTGAGGCACATTCCAAGCACATGACCGTAGCTTCTCATGCTCAAGGTAATCGCGGGATTGAATTGAGTCTACAGGCTGGAGTCGATTCGATTGAACATGGGATTTTTCTTGATGAAGCACAAGCTGATTTTATGGTTGAGCATAACGTTTGTTTAGTGCCAACGTTGAATGCTAGTCAATGTATCGCTGATGCTGGAGATTTAGTACCAGATTATATGCAAAAGAAAAACTCGCAAATTATCAAAACATTTTATAAGAATGTGGGTATGGCGATTAAAAAGGGTGTTAAAGTTGTTGTTGGTACTGATGCAGGTACTCCTTTAAGCATGTTTGATCGTAGTACGACTCGTGAGATGGATTTGCTAGTTAAAGCAGGTGCAACAACGCTGCAAGCGCTGCTGGGCGCGACTCGCTACGCGGCTGAATTGTTACAGATTGCTGATCATTGTGGAAGCTTGACTGCAGGTAAGGAAGCTAACTTTTTAGTTTTGCAGAATAATCCATTGGCCGATGTTACCGCAGTAAATCAAGTAGATAAGCAGGTATATCAACGTGGTCAGTTAGTTAAATAGTTAACTTGTTAGTAATTTTGAAAATGCTTTTTCATTAGAGAAAGCATTTTTTATTAACGTTATTAGTTACAGGTATAAATATTTCGGTTTACCAAATAAAAAAGTCAGCACCTTGAGGCACTGACTAAATAATGAATCCATTGTTTTAGCAATTATTCAAAATTTAAAGCAAAATCTTCAGCAGTAAAGAAATGTAGCTTGTAATTAAATAGGTAATTAGCCACCAAGCCTAAGGCAATTGGCAAGATAAAGAACAGAATTATTACCAAACTGATATTAGCAAAATCACTAGGTCGATTAGCCAATGCTGCTAGTGGTCCAATTAAGCCAGAGAAGCCGAATCCCGCACTCATTGGCGTGCCTCCAATTTTAAAAATGGCACCTAAGCCACCTAAAATTCCAGCATTAATGGAAATTGGTAATAATAGTTTAGGATTGGTCATCAGATTGGCCATTTGCATTTTTGGTGAACCCAAGAAGTGGGCAATTGAGGTGCCAAAGGAATTCACCTGCCAGCCAAAAATCGCTAAAGCAAAGGATACGCCGACAATACCCAGGTTAGCTGATCCAGCGGCTATGCCTGAAAGGCTAATTGCTGTGGCAATTCCGACAGATGAAATTGGCGATACAATTAATAAACCGAATATAATACCCATGATGATTCCCATTAAAATTGGTTGTAGACCAATTAGGTGTTCAATACCGATTCCAATTAAAGTTGTTATTTTTCCTACTGGGATCAGGGTTAAGTGGCCAATTCCGCCAGCTACTACTAGGACGATTAAGGGCAATAATAAAATTGTGTAGGCTTTTAAACTTTTGCCTAGTAATAAAATCACACCATAGCCAATCATAATAGTAATTGCTATATTAATGACGTCACCGCTACCGTTAACCGTAATATTGCCGTTCTTCATAGTAAAATTACCAGCGCCAGCGATTGCCGCCAAAGCAAGTGCTGAAGTCTGAATCGGTGATAGTTTAGCCGTCATGCCCACACAAACCGCGCTAATTGCTGGTAATAATCCTGATGCAAATGCGGTTAATGCGAGGATAAATTGCAATTGCGGCCAAGTTGGTAATAATGCTTGGACTAGTTGATTAACTAATGCTCCTGGAATTAGTGCGACAACGATTCCGATGGATAGGCCATTTAAGGTATCTAAACCAATCTTTTTAAAAGTTTTCATCAAAATTCTCCTTAAAATAAAAAACACGCAGCTGACGACAACTGCGTGTTTTTTAGAAAAGAGGAACTAATCAAAAAAGTTGAACACGCAGATTGTCTTGAATACTGACCTGTGTGTCTAACTCAATAGCAAATTTGGCACTCAGCTCAACTGTCTAAAGTAACCAAAATAATATTTAACTGAAGTGTAATTAACGTTTATACGTGTCGTCATAATTATAATACCTCTCATAATTGCTTAATAAAATAATACTAGAATCTAGTTAAAAATGCAAGCCTAAATTTATTTACTATAACCAACCTTATACCATAGGGTGTGATTGTTGTTGCTGGAAGATGGTTTTAATGAATATCCTGTAACTTGATCGTTAATAGCGGTAATTTGATAGAAACTATCAATCGGAATATTGTATGCCTCTTTATTCATATAAGTTTGCCATTCATGCAATTTTTTGACACGATATTGATGGTCGAAAGCCTTCTGTGAATCAATTTCTTTTAATAATTTATTGTTCTCAGGAGTTACGAAGCGCGAGTAATTTAGGATAGAACTCTCACTATAATAGGATTGCGGTGAAGGATCACTTGGCAAGCCCCAGCCTGCGGTAAACATATCAACTTTGGGATCGTCATTTTGTAATTTATCATAGAAGGAATTAAATTCAATTAGGCGTCCATTAGTTAATTTAACGTTTAGACCAATTTTATGCCATTGTTGAATATAATTTTGAATAATTGGTTCACGTGTTGAGTCACCAGTCATTGCCGCAAAGTTAATAGTCAAAGGCTTACCATTAGGCTGAGTCCGCCATTTTCCTTTTTTCTTATAACCAGCTTTATCTAAAATAGCATTGGCTTTCTTCAGATTGTAAGAATAGCCTTTCTCATTTTTGTTGAAATAGTCGCCAAATGGTGCTGGAATTAAAGTCGGAATGGCGAACTTGATACCATAAGTGTATCGCTTATCAACGGCATCTGTGTTCATTGCGTACCCAATTGCTTGGCGCAAGGCTTTATTATTCATCTTGGAATTCTTATCCATGACATTTTTGCCTTGTTTGGCATCCCATTTACCAACTTTAAATCCTAAATAATAGTAGGTAAGTGGAACTTGTGAAATAAAATTAACATTTTTGGTATTTTTAACTTGTTTCCATTGGGTTGGAATAACTGTGGCAACATCGAATTTGTGACTTTTAATTGCTTGAGAAGCAGAATTTGAGGCAACTACTTGGGTCACGATTTTATCTAACTTCGGCTTACCACGCCAGTAATATTTGTTTGGTGTCCAAGTAATTGATTGTCCGCGAACCACTTTACTTGCTTGATAAGGACCAAAGAACATAGGCTTTTGTCTAATTTTATCGGATGACTTTAACTTGTTAAATGGAACGTCTTTTAAATAGTGATATGGCTCTGCGGCTTCCCAGAAATAACGATTACCACTGTTGTACATGCCAGGCTTCAACTCTTTGCAATGAATAACAATGGTTCTGCCGTTTTCTCCATCTGGCATTTCAATCCCAGAAATCGTTTCGGCCTTGCCTTCGTGATATTCTTTTACACCAATAATGTTTTCGATATTAGTATTGTAGCGTTCTGATTGCGTCTTTTTATTGGCAATGATTTCATAAGGATACTCCAAGTCCTTAGCAATTACTTGTTTGCCGTCTGACCACTTGACACCTTTCTTAACAGTAATAGTGATAGTACTGGCTTTTTGATCTAGCTTTAAGGTAGCTGGCCCTTTGTTAGTAATGCGGTAATGGTCATCAGTGTCAAACAAGGTTTCCTGACCAGGACTGGCGGCTTGCGAGTCGATATCACTAGTTGACAATTCATTAGAAAAGATTCCTGAAAATGGCGTATCAGTTTCTAGTGCAACTTTAAGTGTACCACCTTGTTTTGTCTTTTTGACTGGTGTTTCATGTGCAAATTTGCTGACGGACTTTGATTGATTATCATTGTTGGTATTTTTGTTATTACTACATGCGGCGAGGGTTAATGCCGACAAGCTAATAGTACTAATTGCTAATAAAGCTTTATTTTTTCTCATCAGAATGCTCCTTTTATAATGTTGATTAAAGTGATGATTAAAATTTTAACAGACATTATGAAAAAAGCAAATAAAGATTAAAAAAATTGTAATAATACAAATATTTAATTTTTAATAGATGTGGTATAATCATAAGATGCATAAAGGGAGGACTTATTTAATGAAAACCGCAGAAATTAATAATTATGCCGAGCAGGTAATGGCAGAATTTAAGTTGCCGAGTCTAGGAGTTGGAATTTATCATCATGGGGAGACCTTTAGCCACGTCTATGGTGACGGGCAAGAAGACACATTATATCCGCTTGCTTCAATTTCCAAGACCTTTTTTGCTACTGCGATTTGCAAATTAGCGGAATCAGGTAAGATTGACTTAGATCAACCTTTAAAAAAATATTGGCCAGCACTAAAATTAGCTGATCCATACACTACTGATCACATTACTTGGCGCGACGCATTAAGCCATCAGAGTGGTTTGCCAGCACATGACTTAATGCGGTTTACAAATTGTAATCAGCAAGATTTAACTTTAGCTCAAAAAGTGGCAGCAATAGGACACTTGGAGCCTAACCATGAGTTGCGCGTTGAAATGCAGTATAGTAATTTGATTTTCGCAGTTGCTACTTATGTAATGGAGCAAGTAATTAACGATAGCTATGGTTCCTATATTTGTAAGAATTTATTAGAACCATTAAACTTACATGACACTTACATAAATCATCATGAATGTGATGCTACTAGAATTGCCAAGCCTTATCTGCTTGATCATGGCAAGTTGATGCAGGTACCATTTATTGCTCCAGGTAAAGTTGGTGGGGCCAGCAGTATGCTTGCTAGCATTAGTGATTTACTGAAATGGGGACAGTTCCAATTAAAAACCGCGCAAACAGGTAAAGGCATTACCATGCAGCGTTATGAACCGCAATCGATTATGCAACCGGATCGCAGCTATGGCGGTGCTAACTTTGCTAATTACGGCTTAGGGATGATGATGGAAGATTATCGTGGTTACAAATACTTTTTCCACAGTGGTTCTTATATTGGCTATTGTTCTTTTCTAGGTTTTGTACCTGAACTTGATCTAGCTTTTGTCTTTACTATGAACATGGATTCAACTGATGCGATTTTTGCTTTGGCTTACCAAACTATTGACGCAGTAATTGGCCAGCAGGATAAAGATTGGATTAAAGAAGCTTCAGACTATATGAAGCAGCGTTCTCTAACTAAGCGAGCTAAGTTTGACAAGCATAGAGGCGCCAATCCTCAATCTGTTCCAGCAGATGCCGATTTGTTAGGTGATTATCAGAATGATGGCTATGGTATCGTGACCATTAGCAGCGAAAATGATCAGCTAATGGCGACGATTGGCAAATGGAAATTCCCAATTATCCAAAATGAGCGGGGCGAGAAATTTGTCGAATTGGCAGTTGATGATGAACTTTTGGCAATCAACTTTACCAATCATGGTTTGGAACTGATGACTGAACCGGCGCTGAAGCATCCGACTGCTTTTGTGAAAGAATAAAATAAGTCCAAGCAATGTATTTAATTGCTTGGACTTATTTGGGCTGTACACTTTATCCTGTTGATGAGTACCTTGTGGTATCTTATTAACAGGATATTTTTTTGCAAAAAAAGAGGCCATAGCGCCTCACTTATAAGTTGCTATTTCAAATGAATTAATCAATTTTTTGTGTTTGTGACTATTCAGCAGTTAATTTAATTTCCTGCAAATCTGTATTTAAAATTTCGCCTTTTACTAAATCCGCAGTAACTTTAGTTATTTGACCAGAGTCTTCATCTGCAGTAGTACCAAGTATTTCGTTAATGTCATCTTCTCCGTTATTAGATATTAAGTTACCACTACCTTGTAATGCAGTTATTTCATATCTACCTGGCTTAATGTCCTTGCCAACTTCCCAGTGTCCTGCTCCTAAAGTTGTTTGGAATTTCCGCTTGTTAGGTGTTGGAACAAATTTTGTAGATTGGATACTTTCAATTTTGATTTTTTCATCTTTAGTTAGATCAACAGTATACGAAGTAATTTGTTCCATATCATTATCGACTGTAGTTCCTAAAATTACATTAATTTCTTCGTCATTTGATTCGTTATCAGATGATAAATTACCACTCCCTGAAGCTGCCGTAATGGTATATCTACCTGGTTCAATATCTCTACCAACTGTATAAGTTCCAGCACCTAGAGTAACAAGTTTTGCAGTATTTTTCTCAACAACTGCTTTTTTAGGCTTAGAAAAAGTTGTTTTCTTTGATTGTTGAGTAGTTTTACTTGATGAATTATCATTTGAGTTTGATGATTCATCATCTGAACCTGAAGACATACCGCCAATAATACAAAATACAACAACTACTATTAAAACCCAAACCCAAAAGCGCTTATACCAAGGCTTCTTTTGAACATAGGTAATCCCATCTTTATCTTTTATTTCTTTAGCCATTATTATTTCTCCTTAAAACATAATTAATAGTCGACTATATATTTATTTTAGCAAATATAAGTATTAATTAATACCTCCATTTGCTTAAATAACAAATGATTATGTTTCTGGTTTTATGTGGCAAGTGGCAAAATGTTATCGCTCTTTTGCTGCATAAATTTAGACTATTTTCAAATTCTGACAAAGATAAAATTAAATAAAAACCACACTGAATCTAATATGAACTCCAAAATTTAGATAAATTAATTTCAAAGTAAAGGCTAAAAGGTTATTACCCACAAAAAGTTGACATTCAGGTTAACTATATGCCGCTTGCTTTGGTACCATATTACTGAGGTGATGTTATGTAAAGTCAAATACATTTCAGAATGATCATCTGGTGGTTAATCGTAAACCAGAAATAGACTTACATATCAAACCTGATTGGTTAATATGATGGTGAATATGTGGATTTTATTGATACAGGCTCACATGCAGACTTATTTAAGTAAAGCAATTTTGCAAAAAGCTAGGTTGCTTTTTTGATTGGAAAGTACACCTACTACAAATACTGGTTTACCAGCAACAAAGAGCTTATGAACCTTTAAAACTCATTTTATAACAAAAATACCACTCGAATTAACGAGTGGTATTTTTGTTATAAAATAAGTTATTAGTCCAAATTCAGTCCAGTAATTTAAAGAAACCTTTTAATACCGAAGCTAAATTAGATACTTAAATGATCCGGGTGAGATTCGAACCCACGACCCACGGTTTAGAAGACCGTTGCTCTATCCAGCTGAGCTACCAGACCATCGTATGTTTGTTTGTTCTTCACAGAACATTAACTATTATAGAGAAAAGTTCTGTTAAATGCAACCGTAAATTTCTAATTTGTTTTTTGACTTGCTCGTAAAATCACGTTTTGCAAATTTATTGTTAGTTCAGTTTGCTAAATATTTTTTAAAATCGGCTAATTTATGTGCTAGCTCAACAAAGTCTAGTTTGATTAAAATTCGTAAAAGTTTCTCTTTAGTATTGGTAAAGGACTGATTAATTTGTCTAAATATCTTTACTTCATAAGTATTCTATTCATATGTTATGCTGTACCAGTATAAGTTTTTATGTATTGGTCTATTTATTTGTGTGTTGAATAGGCTAGTAATAATATAGAAAGGAAATTTTAATGCTCGGAAAAAATAATTATAACGAACGTTTGAGAAAGATGGAGATGCAGGCTAAACAAGACCGCTTCTCAATTCGAAAACTTTCTATTGGGGCTGCTTCTGTTCTACTTGGTTTTAGTTTTCTTGGACTAAATGCCAATAAGGTAGAGGCTGATACAGTTAGTGCTGATACCACTAACACAATCAAGGCTCAAGACGAGCAATCTGCTGAAGCAAAACCAGCCAAGCAGGCTGCCAAAACAGATTTGTCCACTTATGAAGGTTTATCTGCATTTTTAAAGTCAGATGATCAAACTGGTGCTGCCAAGGATAAAGATACCAATCCTGCAGCAGCTAAGAATCCAGAAAAGCCGCTTTCTGATGGAGATGCTGACCAAAATCAGGATCATCATGATGCTACTAAACCAGACGATGAGGAGCAACCAGACGACGAGGACCCTGAAGGACCCAGTCAGACTGCTCAACAAAAGCCAGATGAAGCTTCTAAACCAGTAACTACTGATCCTGAAAATACTAATTCTTCAATCACTGATGATAGTCAAGCTGCAACTGATCAAAAACCAGCGGTTATCGTTACTGACGATGCTCAAATTACACCGCAGGCTAGCGATGGTCATGTACCAGATCTATTTACTCCTTCTAATGGTAGTGGTAATTGTAAAGTTGACCGTAATAGTGTGATATCTAAGACTGAAGATAAAGAAGTTGATGTCTATGATTGGCAAGATCTAGTTGATGCCTTTTATAATAGCAAAATTAATACTATTAATGTGGCAGCTGATATTCAAGCACCAACTAATATTAATAGTGCGACCAGGTTAATGATTCCAGCAAGAAAATTAGTTGTACGGGCTAAAGATTCCGATGAAAATGATCCTAGTAGTGCCCGTCATATTATCGACTTTCAGATGTTTGAACCAGGAACTTATGATGGTAGCGCAACTGCTCTAGATATTACTTACCAAAACTTAGATATCTATAGTCGAACTTTTTATGGAATTATCAATACTAGCAAAGATAAGTATTCTAAAGTTAACATCAAAAATGTCAACTTTATTGGTTCACAAATGCTCTATGTTGGTCAGCATACTGAAGCTAGGTTTTCAGGCACCAATCATGCGGAAACTGTGTCAACTTATACTAATCCGCTAAATGAGAATGATACAACATCTTATACGATGCAAGCTGATAATCAACAATTATTCCAATTTAGTGATCGAGGGGGACGATTAACTTTCGCCGCTGGATCTACTTTTACTGGAACCACTTATATGGGTGATGTTATTGAAATGCAAGGTGGTGCATCAGGTACTGATACAATTAATATCAATGGTGAGAATGTTTCACTTGCTGCTGATAATGAAATTATCATTGAAAAAGGTGCACAGGTAAAGCTTAATCCAGCAGGAGCTACTGATGTCCCTAGAAATGCTAATGGCGGAGAAAACAATGCTGTTCCAACAGGTATTGCGGTTATTAGTGGTCAAGGTAGTGTTTTAGTTCAAGATGGTGGTCACCTAGAGATTGATGTTGGTGGCTCTGAATATGATGGTGCTAACTTAAATAATCGTCGTGCTAAAGCAATTATCTTAAATGGTAGTGGTTCATCAATGACCCTTGCTGATAATGCTTCAGTAGTAGTTAATACCAACGGTAACATTAGTGATCGTAACCAAAACAGTAGTGGTGCGGGCGTTTTAATCTCTGTTGGTGGTAACTTATCTACTGGTGACAAGGCGAAATTTATTGTTAATGGTTCTAATATGGGAACCTATAGTGGCACCTTAGTCAGCATCGGTGGTTCTGCTGATATTACTGGTACTGATTTTGAAATTAAATTGGATAATGCTAGTTCAGGTACTGGCAATTTAACTTTATTTAGTGCAGGTAAAAATACAGTAGTTAGTAACCCAGAGGACTTCCTATTAGATGCTGGTGCTAATGTTAGTGCTGCCTTAGTTCCAAGTGGTAGTTTTACCCTGAATTCAGTTCGACTGCGCCATCCCGATGGCAGTGTATCAGATCCATTTAGAATTTTTGGTTTTCATGGTATTGGCGGCGGTAAGCTAAAGGCTGATGAAGCTAATATTGAAGGGATGACGGTTGAGCAAGAACAGGACAATATTACTCGAATTAACAATCCCGATGGTGTGCGTCGTCTGGAATTCCTCGCTGCCAACATGGATGGTTTTGTGACTATTGATCCAATCGATCCAATCTCGCTTGCTGACATCGTAATTGATCAAGATGGTAACGAAATTATTACTGGTTACGCTAATCAAGCCGATGCCTTAATTTCGGTAGCCATGCCTAATCCTGCTGATGATGCTAAAATTAATAATCAAATCGACAGTCCTTATCATAAAGAGCAAGAAGCTGGCATCAAGTATGCTGCGCAATCAAGTACGACTGCTGAAGCTAGTGGAAATCATGCGGGTAAGTACAAGTTTACGATAACTATTCCAGCGGAATTATTACCTAAGGATAATGGTACTACGCCGCAAATGGCTACTTTAAGTGCTAACAAGGACTTCGTTGAAGGTGATCCATCACTGCCTGAAGAAGAACGGCAAAATCCACAACAAGCTAAGCTGTTAACCCCTAGTGATATTGCAAGTGCTTTAGATCAACAAAAAGATAGTGCAGCCAAGGAAATTCAATCTACTGCAAGTAAAGCTAGAGAAACAATTAATGGTGTCTTTGGTGATGACACCGCGGCTGCTAAGCCATATCTTGACGAGATTGATAGCATTGTTAATGCTTCAACTAACAAGGAAGCTGGAGCAGACGATCCTGATAGTGTCTATGTTCCAAACGATATGAGCGCGGTAACAAGCCGTAAAGATACTGCAATTAACAAGATTCAAGATCAAGTTAAACAGGCTCGGAAAGCTAACCAAACTGCGACTATTAACGCTGCTAAGCAACAAGTCAAAGACTGGGCTGATAAGGGAAATGAACTATTAGGTTATCAAGCAGGTGCTGCAGGCGATCCAGATATTGCTAAGGCACTTGATGATGCTAACCAAGCGATTGAAGCGGCTGCTAATGATGAAAACGGCGATCTTGACCAGGCAATTACTAATGGTCAAAACGCAATTTTAGCTGCTTACAAGCAAGCTGCTAAGAAGCAGATTGATAATGACTTTACTAATAAGAATAACTTAGTCAATAATTCTTTAGCGTTATCTAAAGACCAAAAAACCAAGTATAGTCAAGAATTAGCTGATGCTAAGGATGCGGACGAAGCAACTATTGACGCAGTAGATAATTTAAATCCAGATCAGACTAAACCTGCAGGTACATTACAATCAGTTTATGATCCAATTGAGGCTGTTTCAGATTTGCGTCGTTATAAGAATCAGCTCAAGCAAAAGTATCCGGATAACACAGAATTAAATCAGGCGTTAGAAACTACTTCTAAACAATGGGAAGACCAAATTGACGCTGATAAGCAAGATCCTGCTAAGTGGAACGATGATTTAGCTAAGGGTAAGGATGCCTTAAAGCAATTGGTTGCCAAGGAATTTGCTTCAGATTTGCAAACTGAACTTGATGCTGATAAGGACAAGTTAAGCGATTTAGCAGCCGATAATGAAGCTGTCAATCATGCTATTCAAGCAGCGCAGGATGCGATTGACGATATTGCTAATGCTAATGACGACGCTGAGGCTAATCAAAAGCATGATACGGCTCAAAAAGCACTGGACAAGTTGAATTCGATTATTGAACTACAAGCTGAAGCTAAAGCTCAAAAGCAACAATATGGTGAAACTTATCCAACTACTGGTGTATCTGGTAACGAGGCTGCGGCAAACAAACCAATTATTAATGATATTAATCAGGGTATTGATAATGCCTTAAATGCTGCTATTAACAACGTTACTGCTGCATCTGATGATGACTTAGCTAATGTAACTAACCAAGGTGTAGTTGACATTGATAAGGTTGGTGCGCAAAAACAATTAGCGCAGAAAGCCCAAGCTGTTGAACAGCAATTGAACGCCCTCAGTGGTCACGGTCTTAGTGCGACTGAAATTGATGAGCAAGTTCAAGCGGCCAAGGATTTAGTTGCTAATGAAGCTAATACTGGTTATAGTGATGCGATTACTGCTGCGACTAGCCAAGATGATGTTTCAGGCAATCTAACTGATGGTTTGAATGCTCTAGATGACTTGCTCAATCAACAAAAATTGATTGCTAGTCAGAATGCTGCGATTACTGCCATTCAAAATGCACAAACAGAAGCTAATGCTACAATTGATGGAACTAATCTGAGCGATGAAGCCAAGGCTGCTGCTAAGAAGCAGATTAAGACCATTGCTGATAACGCAGTAAGTAAGATTAATAAAGATCAGACACCTGCAGCAGTAACGACTGATAAGAATAAAGCGTTAGAAAATATTCAAAATGTCGTTAATAATATTAACGACGACAATACTGTATTAACGACTGCCCAAACAAGTGCAATTTCTGATTTGCAAGCTGCAGCTAATCAGGCTAAGACTGACATTGATAATTTGCCAGCTGATCAACTAAGTGATAGCCAAAAGCAAGAATTTAAGCAAAAAGTTGATGATGACCTAGCTGATGCGATTGCTAATGTTAATAGTGCCGGTAATACTGATGATGTTGACGAAGCCAAGACCACTGGTAAGCAGAAGATTAATGCTGATCGTGATGCAGCTCAATTAGCAGCTGACAAGGCTAAGGCACTCCAAGATCTCGAGACTACCAAGGATAACGATACCGCTGCAATCAATAATCTATTAACTGACGGTAAGATTAATCAAGCAACAGCGGATAAAGCTAAGAACGATATTAAGGGTTATTATGATCATGCTGTAGCGGCAGTTAACAACGCCAAGGATTCTGAAACAGTCACAGATGAGAAGAATAACGGTATTGACGCTATGAATGGTGTCGTTACTACGGCTACTAACGATGCCGACGGTGCCATCAGTGCCGCTAAGACTGAAGCAACTGATAAGTTAGATACGTTAGCTAACCAAATTAAGCAAAATATTAAAAATAATCCTAATCTTGGTAATGATGAAAAAGACGACTTTATCGGTCAAGTTGACACTGCCCTGTCGACTGCTAAACAGAATATTGGTAAAGCAACTACGGTAGATGCTGTTAATAAGGCTGAAGGACGTGGCGAATCTGCTCTTAATGCTGTAGATGCTGCTGCCAAACTTCAAGGGACTAAGAATGATGCTCTGAAGGCTTTGCTTAATACTTATAATAAGGATAAGGGTCAAATTAATGCGATGACTAACATTGATTCTGATAAGAAGAATCAAATGCTTACTGAGCTGAAGGGTGATTATGATACTGCAGTTGGCAAGGTCAAAGACCCTCAGACTAATACCATCAATAAGGTACAAGCTGAAAAGCAGACTGGTATTACCAATATGGATGGTGTATTGACTAATGCTGGTAATTTAGATGGTGCGATTAGTGAAGCACAAGAAAAGTTAGAACAAGTTGCTAAAGATGCTAAAGATCGAATCGACAAGTCAGATTTAGCTGATAAAGAAGCTGCTAAGAATGCGATTGATGAAGCCCTTAACTCCGCTAAAGCAGATGTTGCTTCTAAGGATAATGTAACTGACATCAATCAGGCAGAGCAAGATGGCGAACAAGCAATTCTTGCTGCTGAACAAGACTCAACTCTCAAGGATGCTAAGGCAAAAGCTAAAGAAAAATTAGCACAATATGCTGAAACAGCTAAGGCTAAGATTCCAGCTAATTTGACTGAAGACCAGGCTAAGCAAGTTGAAACTGCGATTGATAATGCAGTCACTGACGCAAATCAGGCAATTGATGCTGCAACTTCAGAAACTGGCGTCAACAATCAAGAAGGTGCTGGCGAAGTGAATATTGACTCTGTTTTAGCTGATGCTAACTTACTAAGTGCTAAAGAAGAAGATAAACAGGACGTTCAAAACCACCTTGATCAAGCGGGCTTAACTGGTGATGCGTTAGAAGACGCTCAGCAAGTAGTTGAACAAGCTAAGCAAAATATTGATAATGCTACTTCAGTTGCTGCAGCCGATAAGCTGCGTGAAGATGCTATTAAAGCTATTGACAATATTAAGAAAAACCAAAATAATCAGGAATTAAATAATGCTAAAGATGCTGCGATTGCTGAACTTGATGCAGAACTGGGTGATGCAAATAGTGGCGTTTTAGCTGGTATTGCTGCTTTAGCTAAGCCAGCTGGTAACTTGACTCCTGAAGAAGTAACTCAATATCAAAATCAAGCTCAAAAAGCTCATGATGATGCAGTTAATAAAGTTAACAGTGCAGCTAATGCTACTGAAGTTAATAAGAATAAGGAAACAGGCATTAGTAAGATCGATCAAGCCTTAACTGACGCTAAATTGCAAGATAAGAAGAATCAGGCTAAGGCAGACCTTAATACTTATGCTGAAACTGCTAAGACGGCGATTGATGGTAAGGATCTTGACCAAAAGACTAAGGATAAGTTGAAGGGTCAAATTGATCAGGTTGTTGATGATATTAACAAAGATATTGATGCTGCAACTACTGGTTCTGCAATTAATACAGCGGAAAATGACGGCAAGCAGAAGATTGATAATGTCGCTAGTTCTGCTGATAATGCTGAGTTAAGCAGCGCACGTGAAAATGCACTTACCAATCTGCATGATAAGGCTAATACAGTACAGACTAGTCTTGATAATGCGTTAAACGATGGTAGCTTAACTTCAAGTCAATATCAAGATTTAACTAATGATCTTAATGATGCTGTTGCTAACGCAGAAGATGCCATCAATGCCGCTAATACAGTTACTGATATTAATCAAGAAGAACAAAACGGTGAAGATGCTATTGATGGCGTTTCAAGTGATGCCAATCTTGATAAAACCATGAATAAAGATTTAGCAGCGTTGCAAACTGCCGCTAATAACGCCAATGATAAGATTGATGAGTTAACTGGGTTTACTCCTGAACAGAAACAGGATATGAAGGATCAAGTTGAATCCGAACGTGCTAAGGCAGCCAAAAATGTGCGTGATCAGCGTAAAGCAAATTCTGCTAGTGGTATGAATCGTGCTAAGAATGATGGTATTACTGCGATTAACAATGTTACTAATGGTTTTGTTGATAAAAATACTGCCATTGAGAAGTTAAAGGATGAAGCACAAACTGCTAAGGATACTTTGCAAGCTGCGGCTACAAATCCAGAAGATCCTAATCATCCATTCTTAAATGATACTGAATTAGCTACTGCTAATACTGCGGTTGATACTGCACTTGATACTGCTATTTCTAATATCTTGGCAGCTGATCCAGCTGATATTGGCGAAAATGGTTCGGTCTTTAATGATGCCAAGGACCTAATTAGCAACTCAACTTTACCAGCACAATTGCAAGCAGAGAAGAACAAGCAGATTGCAGCAATTAATAAGTATGCAGCTGAAAAGACTGATTCTCTTGCTGACTTAACCGATTTAACTCCTGAACAAATAGCTGACTTGACTGCAGATCTTGAAACCGCTCGTAAGAAGACGGTTGATAAGATTAATGATGTAAGTTTGCCAGGTCAAGCTACTCCAGCAGATTTAGCTGACGCTAAGACGCAACTGACTAATATCGAAAAGGGTACTGTAACTGGTGAAACCATTGACTTTGGTGAAGCTGGAATTGACAAGATTGTTACTGCTGCAAATAATTCCGCTGCTTATAATCACAAGCAGGACAAAATTAAAGAGCTTGAAGACGCATATGAAAAGACGCAAGAGCGGATTAAGGATTCTGGCTTAACTCCTAATCAACAAAAAGACAAGCTTGAAGACGCAAAAACTGCTTTTAATGCTGCTAAGCAAAATATTATCGACGCAACCGGTGCTGATACTGCTGCAATTAGTGCGGCTGCAGACACTGCATTAACAAATGGTAAAACTGAACTTGATAAGATTGCTGGGTTAACTGAAGCAGAAGGTCAAAAGAGTGCTGCTCTTGATAAGTTAAAGGCTAAGCAAAATTCTGCAAAAGATATCATTAATCATTCGCAATTAACAGCTGAACAAAAGCAAGCAGCTCTTGCTGAAATTGATAAAGCTTATGAAATCGGTAAGACAAGTATTACTGACCTGTCTACTGTTGATAAAGAAGGTAATCAACTAGATTCTACGGCAATCAAGGCAGCAATTATTGCGGCTGAAACAACTGGTGAACATTTAATTGATGAGGTTATTAATAAGGAGTCGGGTAATAAGAATTATCAATGGTTTAATAACGAAATCGAAAATACAAAAGATTTGGCAGAAGATTTCGATAAGCTAACTGATAAGCAAAAAGCAGATAATCCCGAACTTGTTGCTGCTATTAATACTGCAATTACTGATCTGAATAAAGCTACTGATATTGGCAGTGCTAGTGATGCATACAGCCGCGGCAAGACTGCTTTGAATAAGCTTAATGCGATTGAAGAGGTTAAGCAGGCAGCACAAAATGCTAAAGATATCATTAATAACACGCAATTAACAG